>JBEHWI010000049.1:0-18417 GCA_040217815.1 Syntrophomonadaceae bacterium
AAGGGAAGGTGTGTCCATGCCACGGGGGACATTCCTTCCCGCCAGTTATTCAGATTTTACTGAAGCATCCTGAGTTAATAGATGTCAATAATCCTCCATGATTGGGAAAGAGCCAAGGGAAGGTGTGTCCCCCTACATTAATATCGGCCGCTTTTAATAATGGAATAGGCCAGGAACAGACCCAACAGGATTCCCGTGGTGAATCCCATCTCCACCAGCGGTATGCGGCCCCAGAAGGCGGTGTGATCCTGGCGGGCTAAAAGCGAGGTGCCGACCACGATGCCGGCAATTATGATGGAAAGAGACAGGCGGTTGGACATGATGTCCACCTTGGTAATAAGGTTTTTAAGATAGGCGTGCTCCAATTTGATTTTAAGCTCGCCGTCCTCCATGATTTTGACCACGTTGGCGGTGCTGCGGGGCAGCTGCCGGGCTACATCCAGATAGTCCAAAGCCAGGTTTTGCAGGCTAAGGCGCACCTGACCCGGGGAGAATCGTTTCAGGAGCAGGCGCCTGCCGTAGGGCTCAGCAATATCCACGATGCTCAGCTCGGGGTTGAGCTGGGAAACCAGACTCTCAACCGTCAAAAGCATCTTGACCATCAGCGAAAGCTGGGCTGGAAGGCGAACTTGATGCTTGATGGACAGATCGATTAGCTCCCTTAAAGCCTCTCCTACATTAATTTTAGACAGGGGAAGTCCGTAGTATTTTTGCTGTAAAAGGGCTACATCATAACGAAATACCTCCCGGTTCACATGCTCGGCTCCAGTACCAATCTGCAGCAGGGAGCGAGCCACACCTTCCGTGTCATAGCGCATCATGCTGGTTATAAGGTTCATGGAAAGGCCTTTTAGATAATCGTCAACGATTCCAACCTGGCCGAAGTCGTAAAATATAACGGCATCTCCGTCAGCAATGGCGAGATTGCCAGGGTGGGGATCGGCGTGAAAGAAGCCATGCTCAAAAAGCTGGTGAAACAGAGCGTCAACCAGATGGCGGGCAATTGCTTCACGATCGAAGCTCCGGTTTTCCAATCGTATTATGTCCTGCACCTTGACCCCCTGGATGTATTCCATGGCCAGGATGCGCTGGGAGGTGAATTCCCACCTAACCCGGGGAATGATGACATGGGGATGGTCCTTGAAATTCTGGTAAAAGTGTTCGGCGTTGCGGGCCTCCCGCAAGAAATCCAGTTCGGCCTTTAAGGCCTCTCCCAATTCTTCGGCCACTTCGCTGACCCGGTACAGTCTTCCCCAGTTGGTGCGCTTTTCGGCCAGGCGGGCCAGCTCCATCATAACCAGCAAATCCGTCTCTATTACGGCGGCAATGCCCGGGCGCTGAATCTTGAGCACTATCTTTTGCCCGTCCCTGGTTAATGCTTCATGCACCTGGGCAATCGAAGCAGCCGCCAGGGGCTGCATATTAAACCAGGCAAAATCCCGTTCCAGGTCAAGACCGGCGCGCTCCAGGGTCTGAATTAGCTCAAACTGGCTGAAGGGGGGCACCTCATCCTGCAGCTTTTCCAGCTCGCGGATATAGTCCACTCCCAATACATCGGGCCGGGTGCTTAACAGCTGCCCGATCTTGACATAAGTGGGTCCGAGCTCTTCCAGTATCTCCCGCAGGCGGCGCGGAAAGGACTCGCCCCGGGTAGGCGGCCCCGTGGTTTCCTGCTTGTTCCAACGGCGCGGCAGGGAAAATCGCTCAAACAAGAAGCCATAACCGTATTTTATAAGGATATTGGCGACTTCACGGTAGCGCGGCCAGTTTTTCAATTTGCTCATCTGCCGGGCGCCCATAGTATTCCCCCAAAAATAAATGCCGGGATGACCCGGCATTTATATATTTAGCCTTTATTGCTGCTGCAGTTTGCTCTCAATGGCTGCCAGCCTCGCTTCAATATTTTCCAGGTCGGCTTTGGTTACCAGGGGAAAGTCACTGCGGATCTGTTCGAGCTCTTTTCTAATCGTGGTGCGAAACTCGGTTTTTTCCTCCTCGCCCCGCTTTATAACATCTTCCACCCATTGCTTGGCTTCATCGCGGTTCATTTCACCCTTTTCTACCATCTCTGAAAATACCTTTTCCGCTTTTTCGCGGGTCAAGGTCAAGGCTCCCAACCCAAAATAGACCATCTTCTTCATCATAGCTTTCATTCCCCTCCTTGTGCTTAAAGTATATCCAGATTTATGGTTAGCATACCATAATAATAGGCCTTTTACTATCTTGTCCCCATAGGCGGCAAATCATACCTGCCAAGGAAAGAACGCTGGTCATGCCGCCTTTTATTGACTACTGGTCCTCCCCTACTCCCTGGCCAGGTGATGATCCAGAATTTGTTTAGCCTCCCTGATTAATATATACTAAAGGCAATAAAATCTTGCATTTCGGGGGTAGATATATGCCAAATCGCTACGCCAACCTGCTGCAATCAGCTATTGAAGAAGAACTTGAAGCCTATGAATACTATACCGGCCTTAGCCAATCATTGAAGAGTGAAGAGCTGCGCTCCGTCTTTGCGGCCCTGGCTGAAGAAGAGCTCGGGCATCGGGATTATCTCCAGGAGCTCCTGGACAATAAACAATACCCGGAATTTGATACCAATACCGACCTGCCCCGGGATAATGAAGCACCGCTTCCGCCGCTTTCGAACCTGATGAAACCCCAGGACGGCATCGCCCTGGCTATCAGCAAAGAGGATGAAGCGATGCGTGATTATCTCTTTATGGCATCCTGCGTGAAAGACAACAAACAAAAGAAAATCCTTGAAAACCTGGCCCGCATGGAACAGGGCCATAAAGAAAGGCTGGAAAGAATCCTGGCCAGCGGCACTCTGCCGGAAAACTGGTAGCATCACAATACCTAGCATTATTAAAGCCGCCTCGCGCCATTCAACCGTCAGTATAACTTAATCTTTTAGTTTTTTACCGTTAGAGCGGTTGATTTCTCCGAGCAGGGATTGTATAATATCAATTGCGACATTCTTGGGCCATTAGCTCAACTAGGCAGAGCAGGTGACTCTTAATCACAAGGTTGTAGGTTCGATTCCTACATGGCCCACCAACAAGAATACAGAAGCCTCCGAGATTCGGAGGCTTTGTTTTTAGGTTTAATTATTATAACCGCTCCGCTGAACAGCATAATATTCCACCATCTGGAATTATTTTATTGTGCTATCTTCAGTGACAACAGTGACAAGGGCAACAGTGACAAGGGGACGGGGTTGTGACACCTTATCATCCCTTTTCTCTCGGTTTTCTCTGATAGATTGAATTATCGGTATTTACCATTGCACTTAGAATTGTGATAAAAGACGACTGTTTTGAAGATTGTTTGGAGCTTGGAATAAGCACTTTTGCCTTAGGATGATTTGATTCAGAATAAGCCTCTGCTGATTGAATCGGCGCAATCACTCTATAACCTAATGCTGCTTTCATGTCGTATTACCCCTTTATAAACAGCTGCGATCATTCACTTATCATTAAATACGTATAGTGAATGTTTATTTAAGGGGTACTTGATGTGGTAATTGTTGACAAGGCAAAAGAACCGTCCCCGTGCCTTGTTCACAACCATTTGGAGATTAATGCTTTAACTCGGCTATTTTTTCCCTGTCCAGTATCTGGGGCGGCTCCTCCAGCCAGTCGTTTTTCATCATTAGTTTAGCGCCTTGTTCTGCATAGATGCCCACCTGGGCCATAAATTTACCGTACATGGCCATAATATCATGCCGGGCGCTTACCGCGCCTGATACACCATACATTCCCGCTCCTATGGTGTTGAGCAAATATACGTGAAACATTATTAACCGGTCGGAAAAAGGCGCTGTGGTCGAATCGGTGGCATCCAGATCCCTCATGAATGAAAACATAATATGCTCTTTCCTGGCCATGCTAGTAATTGAATCTATTATTATGTCTGCCAGTTCAATACCCTCTGTGAGATAAGCCTGAACTTCCTTATGCGGTGATACCTGCCGGAAAGCTAAAAGGCAGGCTCTTCCCACTTCGTTGGTAAGGGCATTGTGGTAAAGATGGGCTACCTCGGCGGTCAATAACGGCCTTTTTTCTCCGAAGAAACCCGTTAAAAACTCAGGTTTATGAATATGTTCAACCTTCGGGGATATTGTGACATAAGGCGCCCGGGGCAGGATTCCTTTGGCCATCATAAAGTCAGTTACTTTTTTATTTAACCTCAATGTCGATTCCAATATGCTGGTATAAAAGTCTATTACATCAGGGCGTGACGCCATATTTAAATTGAGGGCGTTCATTGTCATGGACAGCCTTATCATGTTTCGCAAATAATGAAGCAGGTAAATTTCCGAAAACAAGGGAGGCGCGCTGAGGTTAACGTCATTCTCGGTAAACCCCATAGGAATGGGAATACTCTCTTTACTGAAGACCTCGGCCACAAAACTGGAACGCTTGATAGTTCGGGGAATTATTTCTGACATCAATTCTTTGGTTTGCGGGTCTTTAACCACCCTTTCAAAATAGCTAAAAATACAATTAAGCATGGTATATTCCATGAATGTTGCCCAGAGTTGGGCTATTTCGCTGGATGTAAGACGGGCGTTATGATGAATAGGAACTTCCTGATAGTTAACGGATCCGATTGTGTTTTGCTGCTCGTTCATAAATTACCTCCGTTTTCATATAACTCAGCTTTAAATAATCGCAGCCCCATTAAACCGACAATTATTCTTCAAAAGGCATTAAAAACTTGGGATTCTGGTAATTGTCTATCAAAAAGCGGCTTTGTTCCCTATCAAATAATTTGTTATATTCAACTGTATTTACGTAGCAGTCATAAATTGCATACGGATAAATCGGAGCCAGGTACAATAGCCACTCAGGTCTAACCACCGCAACCGCCTGAGCAAAGTTTCCCATCAGAGTAGAATGAACGGCGGGAAGAAAATTCGCCAGGTAACCTGTGCCTATCCACCAGGTCAGCAGATAAAAACTGGTCGGCACCCTGTGTGTATAAAGATGTCCCAGACCAGGCATAAGGGCCGAAAAAGCTGCACCAATCCAGGGATTTCTTTTATCCAGAAAAGCTATTTCCCAGGTATCTATCTTAAAAGGTATTATGGCCGAATCCTCACGGGCAGCAATCAATGCGTACTTATTTAAATCCACGGAAAGTTGATAGCTGCTCCAAATCGCAAAGACCAGCACAGGAACATAAACCAAAAGCCATCTGGTGTCCAGAACCTGTTTGGCCAGTTCTGCCTGGCCGGTCAGACCGAAGACAATAGCCTGGTTTAGATGGGCCATAGTGCTTACTGTGACGGCGGAGATAATCAATAAAAAACCTTTTATATAACTGCCCATAATGAGAAAACCGAGGCCGGGAAACATAACTGACCAGAAGGCAGTAATCAAGGGGTTTTTCAGGTGGAGCAGGTTGATGGTAAGAGGAGAAACCAGGCCGATGGGACGGCGCTTACTTCGTATAGATTCGGGCTGCTTCTTTTCCATTTCTGCCACCCCCGTTTCTAATAGAGTTGCGCAGCCGGTCCAGTTTACCTACCCCAAGAGCCATATTATCCCATAATACTTTTTCTACCATTTCATATTGCTCCGGTTCACACTGGATGGTTAAAACAACTTCTGTATTGCTTTTTCCTGCTTTAGCCTGATTGCGAGTTTCTTTAGCCAGCTTTTGTTTGCGCAATTTACCACCGTAATAGTCAAGCAAGAAGCCGAGAAGTGCCCCCCTACCAGGCCAATTAAAGCCCAGACAATCGGGCCCCATTTTAGGACAAATCCATAGATAACACCCAATTCCATAAATATAGCGCCTGAAACCGCAGCTCCATCGAATAAACTCATTCCGTCAGCCCGGTGGATGGTATCAAACAACTTTCTCTCTTCCATCCTTTTGTCCAGAGGAACCGCCAGGATATGCTCTCTGGCTATTCCCCTCTTTTCGAGATCGGTAATAGCCAGTTCCAAATAGGCTGAATAATCAAAAGAAGCATATACGTACATAGGACGTCCCTCCTTCATCGCGTCGGAATTGGGAAATTGGCGTTCTGGTAATTGTCGCTCAGGTATTTTTGTTGTTCCTGACTATGCAGCTGGTTGTAGTGGATAGTGTTTATATAACTGTCATGTATAGCATATACGTAAATGGAAGGCAGAAAGAGCAGCCATTGCGGGTCAGATACGGCTATAGCCTGGGCAAAATGACCGGTGGCAGTTAAGTGCACGCATTGAAAAAAGCTGCTTTTTACAGCGGTCACTACCCACCAGAACATTATTAGAAAACTCGTGGTGACTACCCGGTGGGTGTAAAGATGGCCAAGGCCGGGAGCCAACAGGGACAGAGCAACCGCCAACCAGGGATTGCGTTTATCTAAAAACGCGATATCCAAACTATTCATCGCAAAAGGAAATACCACTGACTCCTCTCTATCGGCCAGTATAGAATATTTGTTAAGATCAGTCGCAGTACGGGCTGCTCCCCACATAATGGCGACATATATAGGAACATAAAACAGGAGCCATTTAGTATCCAATACCTGTTTAGCCATATCAAATTGCCCGGTCAGGCTGTAAAATATGCCCAGGTTCAAATTTGACTGCACATTGAGGAAGAATTCCAGGAATATCAGTATGAAGCCTTTGATGTATGCGCCCAGACTTACGTACGCAAAACCCAGGTAGGAAGCTGCCCACCAGATCATTACCCACGATGATCTCAAATGAAGGAAATTTATATTATAGGGAGACAAAATGCCCTTGGGACGGCGTTTATTTCTTACAGATTCTAATTGCTTTTTTCCCATCCAATCCACCGATTTACTATTTTTTTTAGTTTTACCGAAGCTTCCTGAAGATATGGATGGTTAATAAAACCTGCCCAGGGAAATGAAACCGAATCGTTGGATTGATTCTCTTCGGAGAGGTTGGATTGACGTGAGAATATCAGCTATTTGATGGGACCTACTAATCGAGAGAAATCATTACCTTCGTCACTTATCCACTAGCTGCAGATGGAACTGATTTGAAACCTCCAGGCTAAAGTATTTCTAGACTAATCTGGAGATTTGTTAAATAGGCAGGTCATATATTCACAAGCCCTACTTTGGAGAATTTTACCGAGACTATGGTCCCTTCAGGTCCAGTATCAATTTCCAGCCTGGCGTTATGGCGTTCGGCGATACTGTAGCAAACTGCCAGACCCAGACCTATTCCATTCTCTTTAGTGCTTATAAAAGGAGTGCCCGCCCTTGATATCATTTCAGGAGCAAACCCTTCTCCCTCATCCTTAAAATACAAGACATAATCGGATTCATCTTCTCTGGAACCTATTATCAATGTACCGCCCGCCTCCATGGCCTCCAGACCATTTCGAACCAGATTTAAGACCAGCTGGCGTATCTCCTTTTCATCCAACATCAGTAATGGCAGTTTCTCAAGTTCCAGCCTGATTTCCTTATTGTTCATCAAGGATTCAGCTTTTATCATCGGATAGATTGCCTCAACAATCTCGTTTAAATTCCTGGGCTCAAGAACAACCGTCTTGCCCCGAGACATACTCAAAAACTCGGTAATAATAGCATTGGCGCGGTCAATTTCCTCAATCATCAAGGCATAGTATTCCTGATTTTCAGTCCTTTCGTCATTTATGCTTAACAACTGTAAAAATCCGCGAACAGAAGTCATTGGATTGCGGATTTCGTGCCCGATAGAGGCTGCCATTTCCCCCACCAGGTGTAATCGGTCCAGACGCATCAGATCCTTTTCCAACTGTTTTTCTTTGGTAATGTCTTTCAAAACAACCAGGCGGCAGCTTTGATCGTCTAGAGACATAATCTGAAATGAACAAAGGAACGTAAGCACTTTCCATGTTTTTGTCAAAAATTGAAGCTCAACATTTTTGATGGTACCTTGTTCGTTCAAATCTTTTAGTATTTTTTCGTAATAACTTTCCTGACCTGGTTTAAGCAGTAGGACAGGTTTAATCTCCAATATCTCTGCCCTGGTATATTCCAGATTGTCCAAAAATTGCTGATTGGCTTCCAAAAAAACATCGTCACTCATTCTAATTAGAACATTCATTTCCGGGCTGTTGTGGAAAGCCTTATAAAAGCGTTCCTCCGAAGCGCTTAGCCTCTCCAGCATCAGCTTAAGTTCGCTTATATCCCTGACCACAAGGGCATACTGATTTTCATTTTCCAAAGAATAAGCCTTTATGTCAAACCATTTATGCTTGGGAGCAGTCATATTTATAAAACGCAGCGGCTCATGGTTGTCAATAGCAGAGCAAAACCGAGCAAAATCATCTGCACCCACATTTGGAAATGTTTCCGTGATACTTCGGCCGATAACCTGATTGCGATCGGCATTGAACATCTTTTCCAGAGCCGGATTAACCTCAATTACTTTAGCATCAATGAGCTGTCCCTTTTTGCCAAAGACAAACTCAAAAATGCCAAATCCCTCACTCATGGACTCAAAGAGCATCCGGTATTGTTCCCGGCTCTCTTTTAGGGAATCCAGGGTGTTTTTATGTTCACTGATATCTATGCCTTTGATGATATGATATTTGCCGCCGCCAATATCAGCGTAGCTCAACCACTTGATGATTCGCCGGCTGCCATCCTTGGCTATCCATATATTCTCTTTCCTTTGCTGGTCAACTTCATTTTTTTTAACCAGGTTCTTAACACGCTCAGCTTCTTTGGGATCCATAAACAGCTCCCAGCCTATTTTACCTATGACTTCCCCCGCGCTATAACCTGAAATCTGTTCAGCGACGTCGTTGAAATAAATGATCCGGCCGTCGGAATCTCCAACCAAAACGAAGGTATCAGCAGCTTCCTTGAATAAGGCAGACGGGCCTTTTAAAAAAGGCAAGACGATATCCGGCAGGTTTTCCAGCGCAGGTCTTTCATAGGTAAAATTCGGCTCTTCCAATTGAGCCAGCTTCCTATAGATTCCGGCTACCTCCCGGATAAGCTCTTCTTTAGTTTTTTCGTTATTTGTCATATTCTTAATCCGCCTGATATAGTGGGTGCCACGGGGGCGGTTCTCTTGATACCTCAAGCCCTCCCTAGATTATCTAATTATCTGCGAAGGTGTCAAGAGAACCGTTGACGCTGCTTCCATTGACAGCTTTTCTGTTGGCTTAGTGTCTCACCCTACGGGAGCAGAATACCTATCCAGGGGTTTTCATACATAAAAATATGGAAGCCACGCGGGTTTACGTGGCTTCTTAGAGCTATATTAGTTTCATTTTGCCATAAGCTAATTTATTTAGTTATATCTATCATCCATCTGGCTCTGTAAGGGGTATCCGGCGAAGAATAATACCTCAAATCAATGCTGTTTAACGATAGAGCAACTTTGTATACAGCCTCAAACTCACCTGAAGCTCCGGCAGGTACTATGCCGCTTTCGCTGGCTGTCTTTACACCGGTGTTTTTAATGCTCATTTTCTTCTCTGCGAGGGTATTATCAAACCAGTAGATAGTTTTATTTTCCCACTGGAGGTCTCTGGTTGCGGTATTCTTCACTTTGTATCGTACTACCACATATTTGTATTCTCCATCCGCGCTTACATTCTTGGGAACGGTGGCGTTCACAAGCGTTATTTCCATACCTTCCAGAGTCGCTGCTTCTCCGGCTTTTAATACTTTGTCCGGGTTACTTTTCGTTTGCTGCGAAGAACCAGAAGATGTTTGGCCGGAATTTGTTGAAGAAGAATTATTTCCACCGCAGCCGGTTAGGGCAAATAATATAACAAATACAGTTAGAATAACCAGAATTCTTCGGAAGCCTTTTTTCACCGGTAACCCGCCCTTCTATTTAAAAGTAAAGTTTACAGCATTGCTGGTACTGTCCCCGTATTTAACGGAAGCACTGCCCCCAGAAGTATTGGGGGGTAAATCGATCGTCAGCTGGTAATACTGGCTGCCGATCGGCTTTACATCGTGAAAGGCTTTTTTTTGCCCATCAACATACACCGTTAAATCCTTTTTAAAAACTTTGGTCTTCTCATCATATTCCACATTTCGGACCGAAACATTGACTATGTCCGATTCCTTTAAAGTCGTATCGGCTTTTCGAAAAGCTGTAGCCTGTTCGATCTTGGGAGCGGCAGTTACCGCATCGGTCTTTTGGGTAGTTGAGGTATTTGGCGATGATGAGGGTGAAGTGGTACTCTGTTTTTCCGAACATCCTACAAGGCAAGTGGTTAGAAAACAACATAACAACAGTGAATAGACCACCTTTTTCAAAATGCCTTCCCCCTTATGGTTTGTATACAATATACATGATATTGCTAAACGGGAGAACTCACAATGAAATTTTTGCCACAAAATCCATACCTTGTTCACTAAAATAATCCGAGGGTTTATCAAAAATAAATCATAGTTATTTGTTTACGACATAAACACCTATGGAGCCACATTTTCGGACACTTCACATACTGGCAAAACACCTCAATATTTTAAAAGAACGGTGTTTTGAATTCTCATTAGCTTGCATCAATAGCCTCATTAGTTCATTGCTCTTAAGCATCGCTACTTAATTCTTGATAATCTGCGTTGCTTGGCTTGCTCCAAATCATGGAGAGATGCTTTGTTTTGTTGCTTAATTTTATGATTAATAATCCAGGCAATAGATGTGCCTATGGTTAGCGGCAATACAATTATCGCGATAAAAATTTCACCCGTGACCAGAAATTTTGCTATAGAAGACACCGGGTATATATCGCCAAATCCCACCGTGGCAAAAGTGTTTACTGAGAAATAAAGCGCAGAAATACCGTCAATTATTCCGAAAAAATGATGAGGATTGTGGCGAACCAGGTCCCAATAAATGCTGGAAAATCCAACCGTTATGCTGACGAAGCTCGTCGCCCAACACCCGATCAAACTCATTGCCGGTTCTTTAATTATTTTAGATGTAATTCGGACAGCATCAGAAAATGAGGCGAATATCAGCGTTATTCCACCTATAATAGCCAGGGAAGCTAAAACAACAGAAAATGGAATATTTATTAGCAAGTTTAACAAGGAAACAACAGTAACTCCTATTAATATTGCTCCCCAAACGTGCCTTTGCTTCATTAGATGCTCCCCCTATCCAGGAATTCGTTTAAAGTACTCGCCACCTGATTTACTTAATTATAACTCATTGAAGCAAGCTACTTTGGGAAGCATAAAATCTTCATAAGTCAAAAGACATAGGGTCGGTTCTTTTGCCTCGGTTTATTTTCTTATGTCCTCTCAACTATGATATCCGTTTCTCTTAAATCCACTCTATCAAATTGGGATTTTCATCTAGTATTGATTTGTATTGAGCCCTATCTCCATAAATCTCATCGGGATCTAACTTTTTATATCTGGCATATTTGAGCTCTCTATCTTCTATCGTAGCCCAACCATAGTGTTTAACCCGAAATTCCGATGCAGCCACTGGCATTAACAATACATTGGCAGGAAATCTACCACAATGTTGAGGTGTTTCTAACCATTCATAGGCAAACTGGGGCTGATATCTCAATAAAAAAGGCCTGAAAAGTTGATGCGCTTTCCAGTATTCGTCTTCGCGGTAATGATTCTCATCCCACATATCGTACAGTCTAAATACATATACATCAACACCGGCCTGATTTATCAAATGGCTCACATTCTCGTAAAAACCATCCTCAAATATTTCATCCGCATCTATGTTCAGAATCCAGTCGGGATTGGTTTTTATGGTTTCCTCCCATTGTTTTTTTCTCAAATCTATTTCATTGGTAAACATTGATTCCTTATTGCGAATTACTCTAACCGGCACATCCGGCAGCGATTTATAGCATATTTCAATGGTATTATCGGTGCTGGCATCATCGATTATGACTGCTTCATCGACAATCTCATTAAGCCTAGTGAGTACTTCTTTTAGATACCTGCCGCTCTCGTTTTTAACTATCATCGAAAGCGTCAGCTTGTTTTCTCTCTCCTTAAAAATCCGCGTAAACCGTTCGGGCAATGCGCAGCTTTTTACATAATCAACAACTCCCTCCAAATCTGATTCTCTATAAATATGATAGGCGGGATAATGGGTGTCGACGAAGAGGTCAAAGCCCAATACAACCGCCCTTATGCAGAAAAATCTATCCTCTCCGATGATATTGAGATTTTTTATATGCTTAAAATTAACCCCGCCTGCCAAAGCTGCTCGGCTGATAAGGGTACAGGCTCCCAATCCGCCGACTTCATAAACCCCCGGTAGTTTTAATTTGTTTAAGAATTGATTTAAGCGAAGATTGTTTTCATCCGGTGTAAGCGTCTCTCCATACTGTTTGGGAGCCAAATCATATTGATCATACATCCAAACATTGGGTGCCAAAGCCCCCCCGCTGCGCCATCTGGTCCAAAATATCTCAGATATTATATCCTTGTTCTGCCTTTTAAGGTGCTCAATAAGATAGGGGTGGACAACAATATCAGAATCAATTAGAAAGAGGTAATCATATTTTTCATCGATGGCATGATTTATCATTTTGTTTTTGAAATCTGCCACCTTTAATACCAGGTTATTGTCCCAGCGGTGCGTATCGTCATCACAAATATATACATTTTGTTTCGAGCCTGCCAAGATTGTCACATTGCCTTTTTCAATCTGAAATTGCCGGAGCAGCTTGCTTGATTCGGTGCCGATATTATCATCAACAAAAATATAGTCCAGGGTTAGAGTCTCCTGCACCAGTCGATTTAATGATTCTAAAAAAGCCTTTAATATAGCCGGTTTTTGGTAAACCGGGCTGCCTACCAGTACCCTCTTTTTACTGGAATTGTCCGCTCTTCTTTTCAAGCTGTCAAAATACTCAGTATTCTGCCTGGTCATAGGATTATCGGGTTTAAACGAGGCCGCTATGTCGTTGTATTTAATGGCCATGTCCAGATTTCCCAGATGGAAATAACACGAACACAGTTCCATATTGGGTGTGAAATCATAAAAATCGTGGAGGACTGAACCCCATTGATTGGCCGGTTTCTTGATCTTGCTGGCGACATCATACCAGAATATAGCCTTCTCATAGTCTTTTTTCTGTTTGAATAAAAAGCCGATCTGGCAGCATATTTCCGCCCGGGGCGCATCATGCTCAAAGCTTCTCAGCAGGGCTTTTAAAACATTTTTGTCATCCTTCAAATATCGGTAGCAGCTGGCCAGATCTATACTGGCGTCCATATAATTGGAAGTCAGGCCGCCGGTTGTGTTGAGAAATTCATGGTAATATACCACCGCTTCTTCAAACCGGCTGTTCAAGAACAATTCCCGCGCATAGTAAAACTTGTTGCGGTCAGAAAGCTCCTTCCCTTGGGCAATCATTTTCTCAAATATTTTCAGGTTCCGGTCGGTTTTACCGTGCATTCGCTTATGAGTAACGCAAATATCGGTGTTCAATATTTTGCCGTCTAATATAATATACTCGTGAATCGGATCGTGCCAGGTATATCCTCTGGCTCTTTTTAAAAGCCGCTCCCGCATAAAGGTGCATACAGGCTCATCATCATTATTGGTGTATGATCCCAGATTGTATTTCATCATCACCACATCAAAGGAGTGATCAAAATAGTTCTTTAAGTTTATGAGCTTCTGCCTGTCAGCATCAAGCAGAACATCGTCCGCGTCCAGCCACATGATATATTCCATAGTAGCCTTGGAAAACGAATAATTCCTGGCAGCCGCAAAGTCGTCAATCCATTTGAAGTCGTAGATTTTTTTCGTGTATTGGGAAGCAAGCGATTTTGTCTCATCTTCCGAGCCGGTATCGACGATGATAATTTCATCAACAATATCGTGAATTGAATCCAGACATCTTCCCAGGGTCTTTTCTTCATTCTTAACGATCATGCACAGGCTTATCTTCACATAATACCCGCCTCTCTGAAAAGGTTGCGATTATATTCGATAATAGGGTCGTTGGGCTTATATTTAGCGGCCCTATTGTTGTATTTAACCGCTTCCTGATACTCCCCCAATTGAAAATAGCAATAGCAAAGGTCAATGCAGGGGATGAATCCTCCCAAATCATAGGAGTGTATTTCCAGATCAAAGTTTGGTATCAAGATTTGAAATATTAGTTCGTACCACGAAATGGCTTTCTGATAATCTCCCAGTTCTTTGTATAAATTCCCTATATGACACAAAATCTCGGGCTTCATCACCCCGTATTCCATAGAGCGGATCAGGCTCTTCAAAGCAGCATCTGAATTGTTTTCTTGCATGTAATACCTGGCGGCATGAAGACAGGCATCGGGAATATATACGGGATTGGGATAATCTAAATTGAGAAACTTGAGGAAATATTCAAAGGCCTTTTCGTGCTGGCCGTTATTATGCAATTCCAGGGCATAATAATAGATTTCACGTGAAGTAGGGCTGCTGCCGTTATTGATAATTTTCTCAAGGATTTTCAAGTTACGATCCGATTCATTTTGGCTGGAAGAATGGACTATGCGGATATCGGTCTGTAGCAGATTGCCTTCGATTTCTATAAATTCATGGACCGCTCCGACCCATCGAAATTTTTTGCTTCTTTTGACTATTCGCTCCCGGTAAAAAGCATGGGTAACACGATTATACTCATCAATCCCCAGGACATACTTCATCAAGACCGCATCGATTTTCGGGTCCAGGGTTCTTTTTAAATCTATTATTTTTTCAATTTCTGTATCTCCTATGATGTCATCAGCGTCCAGCCACATAATATAGTCCATGGTGGCCATGGAAAATGAATAATTTCTGGCTTCAGAGAAGTTGTCTTTCCATTCATAGTCATATATCTTATCGGTATACTTTCGGGCAATTGATTTCGTATTATCGCTAGAACCTGTATCAACAACAATAATCTCATCAACAAAATTCCGAGTTGAACCCAGGCATCTATCCAGGGTATCTTCTTCGTCTTTTACAATCATGCACAGGCTGATATTCATGGCTTCAATCCCCATAGGAAAAATCCCACTAGTTTGCGTAATCATTTTTATGCTGCAAATAATTAGATTATTTAGCTTAAATTTTTCCATAAAGAAAGGCAAGGTAATATTCGATTTATTCCCTGACCTTACAAGACTATTTACGCATATGCATTATAATCTGATGCATACAGTTGGTTGTAAGCGTTGCCGGTAATGCTTGAGGATATTTGCGAGTATACTTGTGTTCTGGGTACTACGCCCCAAACCTGAACTTCCAAAATGGAAGCGTTCTGAACATAGTTGTAAAGATTAAATATCGTGCCTGATTTTGCCAAAACTGTGAAGCTTACGCTTGCCACCACTGTTTTGGGTGACGGAGTAAGATTAAAAAGATATGCGGTGTACGGGACAGCACTGCTATTGTTATTCAGAACCGAAAGAAACAGGCCCGAGTTATTGGCGCCATTGGAAATAAACGGTCCGGAAGTTAAAATAGAAGGTGCTGCGTAGCTTGAAGTGTATGAGTCAAATGAATTTTGTAGCTTATAGACTTCCGTCTTGATCTCCGCCAGGCCAAAGGTGGAACTCTGCACCGCCTGCTTGATGGCATAGACATCGGTTTCGATTCGCGCCAGGCCGAAGGTGGAGCTGTTTACTTTTTGTTGGATATCATAGATCTCGGTCTTGATACTTGCCAAACCAAAGGTCGGGCTGTTGATCGCCTGCCTGATTAAATAGACCTCGGTTTCTATCTGCGCCAGGCCAAAGGTATTGCTGTTTACTTTTTGCTGGATGTCATAGACTTCGGTCTTGATATCGGCCAATCCGAAGGTCGGGCTGTTGACCGCCTGCCTTATCAAATACACTTCCGTTTCTATCTGGGCAAGGCCAAAAGTCGGGCTGTTAACTTTTCGTTGGATGTCATAGACTTCGGTCTTGATATCGGCCAGACCGAAGGTTGGGCTGCTTACCGCCTGCCTGATTAGATACACTTCGGTTTCAATCTGCGCCAGACCAAAGGTCGGACTGTTTACTTTTTGCTGGATGTCATAGACTTCGGTCTTGATATCGGCCAATCCAAAGGTCGGGCTGCTTACCGCCTGCAAAATTGCGTAAACTTCGGTTTCGATTTTGGCCAATCCGAAAGAGATGCTGTTTACTTTTTGCTGCACATCATAGACTTCAGTCTTGATTTCGGCAAGCCCAAAGGTCGAGCTGTTGACCGCCTGCCTGGTTATATATATTTCGGTTTCTATCTGCGCCAGACCGTAAGTCGGGCTGTTTACATTTTGTTCGATATCGTAGACCTCGGTCTTAATTTCAGCCAATCCAAAGGTCGGGCTGCTTACCGCCTGCCTTATTAAATACACTTCGGTTTCTATCTGCGCCAGGCCAAAGGTGGAGCTGTTTACTTTTTGCTGAATATCATAAACTTCAGTCTTGATCTCAGCTAAACCAAAGGTCGAACTATTTATTGCCTGCTCTATAGCGTAGATTTCAGTCTTTATTTCAACCAGACCATAAGTTTCGCTGCTCAAAGCCTGCGCTATTGCATATACCTCAGTTTTAATCTCTGCCAAACCAAAGGTCCCGCTGCTCAATGCCTGCTCTATGGCATAGACTTCCGTCTTTATCTCAGCTAAGCCCAAGGTGCTGCTGTTTATTGCCTGTTCTATGGCATAGACCTCTGTCTTAATCTCAGCCAGGCCAAAGGTGGAACTGGTAATCAGATTGATGATTTCTGATATTCCTGTGAACGCTCCGCTTACTACTTGCCCTATCGCATATACTTCTGTCTTTATCTCCGCTAAACCAAAAGTTGAGCTGTTTATAGCCTGTTCAATGGCATAAACTTCGGTCTTTATTTCAGCAAGGCCGAAGGTGGAACTGTTGATAGCCTGTTCTATCGCATAGACCTCAGTTTTTATCTCAGCTAACCCGAAGGTGGCGCTGCTAACAGCTTGCTCGATAGCATAGACCTCAGTCTTGATCTCCGCTAACCCGAAAGTGGAGCTGTTTATCGCTTGCTCTATTGCATAAACCTCAGTCTTTATTTCTGCCAAACCAAAGGTTGAGCTGCTGATAGCTTGCTCGATAGCATAAACCTCGGTCTTGATCTCCGCCAAACCGAATGTTGAACTAGTGATAGCCTGTTCTATTGCATAGACCTCAGTTTTAATCTCCGCTAACCCGAAAGTAGAGCTGTTTATAGCCTGTTCAATGGCATAAACTTCCGTTTTGATCTCCGCCAAACCGAAAGTGGAACTGGATATGGCCTGCTCTATCGCATAAACCTCAGTCTTGATCTCCGCCAGGCCGAAGGTGGAACTGGTGATGGCCTGTTCTATCGCGTAAATCTCAGTTTTGATTTCCGCCAAGCCAAAAGTGGAACTGGATATTGCCTGTTCTATCGCGTAGACCTCGGTCTTGATCTCCGCCAAACCAAAGGTGGAACTGCTTATGGCCTGTTCTATTGCATAGACCTCTGTCTTCATCTCAGCCAGGCCGAAAGTAGAACTGGTGAGCAGATTGATGATTTCTGTAATTCCCGTGAATGCTCCGCTTACTGCCTGCTCTATCGCATATACTTCTGTCTTTATCTCCGCTAAACCAAAAGTGGAGCTGTTTATTGCCTGTTCAATAGCATAAACTTCGGTCTTGATTTCCGCCAGTCCAAAGGTGGAACTGCTAATCGCCTGTTCTATTGTATATACTTCAGTTTTGATCTCAGCTAACCCGAAGGTGGCGCTACTGATTGCCTGCTCAATGGCGTAGACTTCGGTCTTGATTTCCGCTAGACCGAAGGTGGAACTGCTTACCGCCTGTTCTATCGTATACACCTCGGTCTTGATCTGCGCTAGACCGAAGGTGGAACTGTTTATAGCCTGTTCAATAGCATATACTTCGGTCTTAATCTCAGCTAAACCAAAGGTGCTGCTATTTATTGCCTGTTCTATTGCATAGACCTCAGCTTTAATCTCCGCTAACCCGAAAGTAGAGCTGTTTATAGCCTGATCAATGGCATAAACTTCGGTTTTGATCTCCGCCAAACCGAAAGTGGAACTGGATATGGCCTGCTCTATCGCATAAACCTCAGTCTTGATCTCCGCCAGCCCGAAGGTGGAACTGGTGATAGCCTGCTCGATAGCATAAACCTCGGTCTTGATTTCCGCCAGGCCAAAGGTGGAACTGCTTATCGCCTGCTCTATCGCATAAACCTCGGTCTTGATTTCCACTAGGCCGAAAGTGGAGCTGCTTATCGCCTGCTCTATTGCATAAACCTCGGTCTTGATTTCTGCCAGGCCAAAGGTGGAGCTGCTTATCGCTTGCTCTATTGCATAAACCTCGGTCTTGATTTCTGCCAGGCCAAAGGTGGAGCTGCTTATCGCTTGCTCTATTGCATAAACCTCGGTTTTAATCTCCGCCAGCCCGAAGGTGGAACTGGTGATAGCCTGTTCAATGGCATAAACCTCAGTCTTGATCTC
>JBEHWI010000050.1:0-17757 GCA_040217815.1 Syntrophomonadaceae bacterium
CAACAAGCTCCGTCCCCACTGTCCTACCCACTGTCCTACTGAAGTACGTTAACGAGCAGGCTTTTGTTTGATCTTTCTGACATTGGTCAGAGCGGATTAGCGGAACGAAGATCAAGGAATGAAAAAGCTCGCGTCGGAGACGTACATAAGTACGTTGACGAGCGAGCTTTTGAATGACGCAGACATTCGTTTCGATAATTTGCTCTGACCTAGCGTTTTGAGTATTGGGGGGCTTTTCTGGCTTTATGCAACCCATACTTTTTACGCTCTTTCATACGCGGGTCGCGGGTCAAGAATCCATTTCTTCTAAGTACCGACCGCAGGTCGGGGTTGGCTCTGGTCAAAGCCCGTGCTATGCCCAGCTGAACCGCGCCGGCCTGTCCGGATATTCCGCCGCCATGCACCCGGCAGTGGATGTCAAAACGTCCCGTTGCATCACTGACAACCAGAGGCTGCTGCACGATAAGACGGCTTACCTGATTGGGAAAGTAATCGTCAAAGCTACGGTTATTTATAACAATATTGCCCTGGCCTGGCACCAGCCGGACCCTGGCTACAGCTTTCTTTCTTCTACCGGTTCCCCAGTAATCCACTTTTATTGCCATCTCTATCCTCCTTACCCTCTCAGTTCTCTCACTTCAGGCTTTTGCGCCTGATGGGGATGGGTGCCGCCTCTGTAAACCTTCAGCTTCTTGAACATTTTGTCTCCCAGCTTGTTGTGGGGCAGCATTCCTTTAACCGCCACCTCAATGGCCTTTTCCGGTCTCTTGTTCATCAGGTCACGGTAGCTGACCTCTTTCAAGCCGCCCGGATAGCCGGTGTGATAGCGATAGCGCTTTTTGTTGAGCTTATCGCCGGTTAATATAACTTCTGAAGCATTGATGATAATTACGAAGTCGCCGGTATCCACATGAGGAGTAAAAATCGGCTTATGTTTGCCTCTTAAAATGGATGCCACTTCAGAACAAAGGCGCCCTAAGGTCTGACCCTTGGCGTCTATAACGTACCATTTGCGGTCGATTTCCGCCGGTTTTGCCACAAACGTTTTCAAGATGTTCCCTCCTGTAGCTAGTTCACCAATCCTGGTGGAATTATGCTAATTATACGGCTCTATTGCTGCGACCTACCCACGGGGCTAGGAAGGGCACAATTATAGAGACTACCTTTTAATATTAGCCAAACTTAAGCCGACTTGTCAAGAAATGAAGCATTTTTTACCGGCCCTGGGAAGGCGTACTCCAGCCTAACCAAATCAATCAGGATAGATGACCCGGCGCAGGTATAAACCCTGGGGAGGAGCCGTAGGCCCGGCCAGGGTTCGGTCCTTTCCGAGCAGGATTTGTTCAACCCGCCGGGCCGGATATTTGCCCTGCCCTATTTCCATCAGAGTGCCCATGATTATCCTGACCATGTTGTATAAAAAGCCGTCTGCTTCTACTTTTAAGGTAATAAAAGGCCCCTTTTCTTCTACAATGCATTTTATTAAGGAGCGCTCAAAGGTTTTGGCCGATGAACCACTGGCGCAGAAGGCTTTAAAATTGTGCCGGCCCACCATCAAGGAAGCAGCCTCCTGCATGGCCTTGAGATCAAGCGGTACCTGAGTGCACAGGGCGTAATTCCTGAATATTACTCTGCCCGCATCTCGCCGGTAGATAAAATAGGTGTACTGTTTACTCAAGGCATGGAAGCGGGGATTAAAATCCGCTCTGGCCATGCTGCTCTCTAACACCTGGATATCGTCTGGAAGATAAGTGTTTATCGCCATCTTCCAGCGCTCTCCGGGTATGGTGGCTTCGCTGTCAAAGGCCACCACCTGGCCCAGGGCGTGAACTCCGGCATCGGTCCTGCCAGCACAGACGATGGATGCCTTCTCACCAGTTAACCGTAATATTGCGTTTTCCAGGCATTCCTGAACCGTATAAGCGTTTTCCTGTTTTTGAAACCCGTGATAAAGGCTGCCGTCGTATTGAAGTATTAGGCGTATCCTGGTCATTATAAAAAACCTCACTTGAATCAAAGGGATGTAATGGCCAAATACCAACCCGTCAGGCGGCCCTTCCCAGTCTGACCCCAGACAAGGATAAAGGAGGATCTTTGCACAATCCTCCATGCCGGTTCATTAAAACCTTAAAGCGCTTATCTAAATAGAATAATTGCTATTTTACAAGCTCTAAAATAACCATGGATGCACCGTCGCCTTTGCGGAAACCGGTTTTTACCATACGGGTGTAGCCGCCCTGGCGGTCGCTGTACCGTTCGGCCAGCTCGGTAAACAATTTGTGCACTACCGCATCGGTAGTCAAATATGACAGGGCCTGCCGCCTGGCGTGCAAATCGCCGCGCTTGCCCAGGGTAATCATGCGCTCGACAATCTTTCTGATTTCCTTGGCTCTATCTTCAGTGGTGCTTATCTTTTCAACCGTCAGCAAACTGGTTGCTGCATTTCTGAGCAGAGCTCTTCTATGGTCACTCCTGAGCCCTAATCTGCGGTAACTCAAAGGAGCCCCTCCTTTCTAGTCTTCAGGTTTTTTAAATGAAAGCCCCAGTTCCTTGAGCTTTCTTTCGATCTCTTCCAGTGATTTCTGTCCCAGGTTGCGGATCTTACTCATTTCTTCCCGGGTCTTTTCGATAAGGTCGCCAACCGTATTGATGTTGGCCCGCTTTAATCCATTGGAAGCGCGAACCGAAAGTTCCAGTTCCTCAATGGACATCTCCAGAACCTTGTCTTTCTTTTCCTCTTCCTTTTCAACCAGGATCTCCACCTGAGCATAGGTGTCGTCGATCTCGGTAAAGAGTTTCAGATAATCGATGAGGATTTTGGCCGAAAAACTGATCGCCTCTTCCGGGCTTATACTGCCATTGGTCCAAATCTCCAGGGTGAGGCTGTCATAGTCGGTTCTCTTGCCTACGCGGGCATTATCCACCGTAAAGTTCACCCGGTTTACCGGAGTAAAAATAGAATCGATGGGAATCAAGCCGACGATATCCTCATTCTTCAAGGGCTGCTGATCGGCTGAGATGTAGCCCCGGCCTCTTTCTACGGTCAATTCCATGTAGAGCTTAGCGCCTTCATCCAAAACCGCCAGATGCTGATCCGGATTTAATAATTCTACTTCTGCATCGGGGGTTATGTCAGAAGCCTTGAGCTCTCCGGCACCGCTATGTTCCAAACGGATTATCTTGCGCTCATTGCCCTCATACTTGAGCACCATTTTCTTTATGTTCAAAATGATTTCCGTGGTGTCTTCCACCACATTGGGAATCGTGGAAAACTCATGCAAAACCCCGTCAATTTTGATTGAGGTAACAGCTGCTCCAGGCAAAGATGAAAGCAAAACCCGACGCAGGGAATTGCCCAGGGTCGTACCATAACCCCTCTCCAATGGCTCGATAACGAATTTGCCGTAATTCAGCTCGGGTCTTTTGTCCACACATTCAATGCGAGGTTTTTCCATTTCCATGTTTGGCATCCATCTACCCCCTCCTTTTTTTAGAGGTTACTTACCTGGAGTAGAGTTCAACTATCAGCTGTTCGTTGATCGTGGTGTCGATCTGTTCACGCAGCGGATAAGCCAATACTCTGCCCATCATATTTTCGGCATCTACTGACAACCATTCGGGTGGTGTCTTGTAGGAAGCCTGCTCTTTCAACTCTTTGAACTTATGTGAATCCATGCTGCCTGCTTTGACTTGCACAACATCGCCAACCCGAAGCAGCATCGAAGGAATGCTGGCCTTCTTGCCGTTTACCGTAAAATGACCATGGGTAACCAGCTGGCGGGCTTCTTTACGGGAAGCTCCGAATCCCAGACGATATACTATATTGTCCAGGCGGCGCTCCAGCAGGATCAGAAGGTTTACACCGGTAATGCCCTGTTGGCTTTCCGCCTTTTTAAAGTAATTGCGGAATTGTTTTTCCATCAAACCGTATATTCTTTTGGTTTTTTGCTTTTCGCGAAGCTGAATACCATATTCACTGGGCTTGGGCCTGCGTCCCTGTCCGTGCGCGCCCGGGGGAAATGGTTTTCTTTCTACCGCACATTTTTCTGAATAACAGCGGTCGCCCTTGAGGAAGAGCTTTTGACCTTCGCGGCGGCATTGGCGGCAGACTGAATCTGTATATCTTCCCACTTAACCTACTACCTCCTTATACTCTTCTTCTTTTAGGCGGTCTGCATCCGTTGTGCGGAATAGGAGTGACATCTTTGATCATGCTCACTTCCAAACCGGCTGCTTGCAAGGACCTGATGGCGGCTTCCCGGCCTGCTCCCGGTCCCTTAACGAAGCATTCCACTTCTTTTAGTCCATGTTCCATAGCTGCTCGAGCCGCAGATTCTGCAGCCTGCTGGGCGGCAAATGGAGTGCTCTTGCGCGATCCCTTGAAGCCGGAGGTTCCTGCACTGGCCCAACTGATGGCATTACCCTGCTTGTCGGTGATAGCCACGATGGTGTTATTGAAAGTGGATTTTATATGAGCTATTCCATGCTCGATATTCTTTTTCTCACGGCGTTTAATCCTGGTGGTTGCTCTCCTGGCCACTTAGTTAATCCCCTTTCCCACTATTTCTTCTTGCCGCTTACCAGGCGTTTGGGGCCCTTGCGGGTGCGTGCGTTGTTCTTGGTGTTTTGTCCTCTTACCGGAAGACCGCGGCGGTGCCGAATTCCCCGGTAACAGCCGATATCCATCAGCCTCTTTATATCCATGCTGACCTGGCGGCGCAGGTCGCCTTCCACATTATAGCCTTTTTCAATAATATCCCTTAATCTGGCAACTTCTTCTTCGGTTAAATCTTTTACTCTTGTATCCGGATTTATACCTGCCTGAGCCAAGATTTTCTGCGATGACGGCCGGCCAATTCCGAATATATAGGTTAATGATACTTCTACTCTTTTGTTAGCCGGCAAATCTACTCCTGCTATTCTCGCCAAATTCGCTCACCTCCTATTAACCCTGTTTTTGTTTATGTTTGGGGTTTTCACAGATTACCATTACTTTGCCGTGACGCTTTATTATTTTGCATTTCTCACACATCGGCTTTACTGAAGGTTTTACTTTCACTACCTTTACCTCCTTACTACGGTACAGTTGCCTTTATTTAAATCGGTATATGATTCTTCCTCTATTCAGATCATATGGGGATAATTCCACCATCACCCGGTCCCCCGGCAGTATTCTGATAAAATTCATTCTCATCTTTCCAGAAATATGGGCGAGGACCTTATGACCGTTTTCCAATTCTACCTTAAACATCGCGTTGGGTAAAGGTTCTAAAACGATACCCTCAACTTCGATGACATCATCTTTAGCCATTTACCAGACCTCCTTCCCATTTCTTTCTCCGGCTTCCTTTATCATCTTCAGACTGCTCTTTATAACCTGGTTTTCCGGTAGTTCCCCTCTCAGCAGTGCTTCCCTGATCTGATGAGCAACCGTATTGGTTATGTTCAGGTGTTTGAGGTTTTTTACCTTGGGGTTATCATTAGTTCGAATGTCCCCGTCAACCAGTAAAACCAGACGCTCATTAATTACTTTAAAGATTATATACATTTTTCCCAGGTCTCGCCCTGATTTGGAAAATGCCATTCTTCCTAAAAGGTCCTTGTGAATTAATAGCCACCCCCATCACCGCATGGTAAGGATCTCCGGTCCATGCTCTCCAATCGCCACCGTGTGTTCAAAGTGCGCCGAGCACTTTTTGTCGGCGGTAACTACCGTCCATCCATCCGGTTTGGTCAAAACCTTGTAGGTACCTGCGTTAATCATCGGTTCAATGGCCAGGGTCATACCCTTTTTCATAACCGGACCCCGGTCAGCCGGGCCATAATTGGGCACCGGCGGTTCTTCATGCATTTGTCTGCCTATGCCATGACCCACAAAATCCCGCACCACTGAAAAACCGTTTTTTTCAGCGTGAGCCTGGATGGCATGGGATAATTGCCCCAGGCGATTTTCCGGAATGGCTTCTTTGATGCCTACCATCAGACACTCTTCGGTAACCTTAATCAGCCGCAGGGTTTCCGGATCTACATCACCTATCGGTACAGTGATAGCCGAGTCTCCGGCGTAACCTTTTAATAAGACCCCGAAATCAATGCTGATGATATCTCCATCTTCTAAAGTCCGCGGACCGGGTATCCCGTGAACCACTTCTTCATTGATAGAAGCGCAGATAACTCCCGGGAAGGCCCACCCGCCTCGGGCATGAGGATAATTTTTGAAAACCGGGATGGCGCCCCTTTTTTTGCATTCTTCTTCAGCCAGGGCATTAAGCGTTGCAGTTGTTACTCCCGCTTGGGCCGCCTTCTCCAAAAGAGTCAGGGTCTTGGCCACAACCTGCCCGGCTTTTCGCATCTTGGCTATTTCATCCCGTTTTTTCAGAATAATCATTACCGGCTCTCCAGGATATTCTTAACGTCGGCAAAGACTACTTTACTATCCCGGTCGCCGTCAATATTATATACCAGGCCTTTCTTCTCATAGTAGGCCAGCAGTGGATTGGTCTGTTCCCCGTAAACCTGAAGGCGCTTTACAACCGTGTCCCCCTGGTCGTCGCTGCGTTGGAACAGCTCCCCGCCGCACAGGTCACAAACTCCTGCCTTTTTGGGCGGATTGGTGTTTAAATTATATACCGTCTTGCAATCGCGGCAGCTTACCCGGCCGGTAATCCTGGCAATAAGGATGTCATCCGGCACAAAGATATTGATTACCGCATCTATCTTTTTATTCAGCTTTGCCAGTACCTCTTCCAGGGCATCGGCCTGAGGAATGGTACGGGGAAACCCGTCCAGCAGGAATCCCTTTTGACAATCGGGCTCGGCCAGTCTCTCGGCTACGATTCCGATGGTCACTTCATCCGGAACCAGCTGCCCGGAATCCATGTACTTCTTGGCTTCAACCCCCAGAGTGGTTTGCTTGCTTACCGCATCCCGGAACATATCGCCAGTGGATATATGGGGAATGGGATAGTTTGCCTTGATTATATCAGCTTGAGTACCTTTCCCCGCACCCGGAGGGCCCATTAAGATAATATTCATACCGTTCATCTCCTAATTATTTAACAAAACCTTCATAGCTCCGCAACAACATATGTGACTCTATCTGTTTCATAGTATCCAGGGCCACACCTACCACGATCAACAATGAAGTTCCTCCGAATTGCAGGCCGGTTACCCCGGTCCATCCGATGACGATATTGGGCAGTATCGCGATTATGGCCAGGAAAAAACCTCCGGCCAGGGTTAAACGGGACAGCACCCGGTCAATGTAATCGGCTGTGGGTCTGCCTGGTCTTATTCCCGGAACAAACCCACCGTACTTTTTGACGTTGTCAGCCACGTCAGCGGGATTGTAGATAATCGCAACGTAGAAAAAGGTAAAAAACACTATCAACAAGCCGTAGACCACATTGTACACTACACCAGCCGAACTAAACCATTTATTGACGAATACATTAAAACCTGAAGTCGGATCCATCCAGGACCCAATGGTAACCGGAATGGTCAGCAGGGATATGGCGAATATTATCGGTATAACTCCGCCAGCATTGACTTTCAATGGCAGGAAGGTGCTCTGCCCGCCGTAGACCTTGCGCCCAACAACGCGCTTGGCGTATTGGACCGGCAGCCGACGCTGTCCTTCGTTGACGGCAATGATTCCGGCGATTATGGCCAGGGCCAATACCACAAACATAAGCAGATTAAATACATTAATGATCCCGCCTTGATATGCCTGCACAATGCTGTTCCCCTGGGAGGGCAGCCTGGAAACGATACCGGCAAAAATTATTAAGCTTATTCCGTTGCCGATACCCTTGTCGGTTATGGCTTCACCTATCCACATCAGGAAGGCAGTTCCAGCTGTAAGAGTCACCGCGATAAGCAAATAAACCCATACGCTGCGGGTAGTAAGAGAGCCGCTGCGGCCCAGGGCTATGGCCATACCGATGGCCTGGATAAATGCCAGCACCACGGTTCCATACCTGACATACTGGGCGATTTGTTTGCGGCCTTCCTCACCTTCTTTGGAAAGCTTCTCCAGTTTGGGAATTACCACCTGGAGCAGCTGCATAATAATCGACGCGTTGATATAGGGTGTTATACTCATGGCAAAAATACTGAACCGTTTAAACGCCCCGCCGGAAATTATATCAAAGAATCCGAACATCTGACCGCTGGCCAGCTGTGCCCACTTCTCCGGATTGACAAAGGGAGTGGGAATATGAGCGCCAAAACGAAACACAAGCATCATAAACAGGGTAAATAGTATCTTGAACCTGAGATCTCCTGTCTTAAAGGCTGCTTTAGCAGAATCCAGCATTAGATCACCTCAACCTTACCACCCCTGGCGGTGATTTTTTCTTCCGCCTGTCGGCTGACCTTATGCGCCTTGACGACGAGCTTCTTTTCCAATTCGCCGTTGCCAAGGATCTTAATGCCGTCCTTATATTTGTTAATGAGGCCCGACTCCTGTAAGAGTTCAGGGGTCACCTCGGTATTGTCCAGGAAAATATTCAAATCTTCCACATTGACTATGGCATATTCCTTTTTAAATATGTTGGTAAAACCGCGTTTGGGCAGGCGTCTCTGCAAAGGCATCTGACCGCCTTCAAAACCAGGTCTTACACCCCCACCGGAGCGGGCCTTTTGACCTTTATGACCCCGGGTAGAAGTCTTGCCGTGGCCGGACCCGGTACCGCGGCCAACCCTTTTTACGCGCTTGTTGGCTCCAGGCGGAGATTTAAGCTCCTCGAGTTTCACGTTAAAACCTCCCTAATTATCCTAATCAAGCTCTTCAACGGTCAGCAGGTGACTGACTTTGTTGATCTGCCCTCTAAGCTGCGGAGTGTCCTCTTTTATCAAGGTCTGATTGAGTTTTCTCAAACCCAGGCTTTTCAGCGTAGCTCTTTGGGTCTCGGGGTAACCTATAAAGCTCTTGGTCCAGGTAATTCTTATCTGTTTGGCCATTCCCTAACCCTCCTAGCCGATAATCTCATCTATGGTCTTACCCCTCTGGCGGGCTACGTCTTCAGCCCTCTTCAAGCTCTTTAAGCCTTCCATGGTGGCATGAACCATATTTATTGCATTGGATGAACCCAACGATTTGGTCAATATATCCTTAACCCCGGCCGATTCCAAAACGGCGCGCACCGGACCACCGGCTATAACTCCGGTTCCTGGCGATGCCGGCTTTAACATGACTTTGCCGGCCCCGAAGCGTCCCACGATTGGATGGGGTATAGTCCGCTCGTCAATCAGGGGAATGCTTATCATATTTTTCTTGGCGCCTTCGATGGCTTTACGAATAGCTTCCGGAACTTCAGTGGCTTTTCCTTTGCCAACTCCGACTCTTCCTTCACCATCGCCCACGACTACCAGAGCACTGAAGCTAAACCTGCGTCCACCCTTGACCACTTTGGCAACCCGGCGAATATTAACAACTTTTTCTATAAACTCCGGACCCGATTGCTCCCTGTCAATCATCATTTACCTCCTCACGTTTAGAATTTCTTCTAAAACTCCAAGCCATTTTCCCGGGCGGCTTCAGCCAGAGCCGCTACCCGGCCGTGATATTTGTAGCCACTGCGGTCGAATACAACTGTGGCAATCCCTTTGTCTTTGGCCTTGTTGGCTATGAGCGCCCCCACCTGTTTGGCAGCTTCTATATTCGTCTTGGAGTCCAGGCCCTCCAGGGCCTTTTCCCGGGTGGAAGCCGCTACCAGGGTGTTGCCGCTGGTGTCATCAATAATTTGCGCATAGATGTGACTTAAGCTTTTATATACGCACAAACGGGGCATTTCTGCGGTCCCCGATATCTTTTTACGTATGCGGACCCGTTTTCCGACTCTCAATGCATTCTTGCTGGGCTTCTTAATCAAGCTGTTTCACTTCCTTCCAAGGCTTACTTCCCACCGGCTTTACCCACCTTGCGGCGGATGGTTTCGTTTTCATACTTGATGCCCTTGCCTTTGTAAGGCTCTGGCTTCCTAATAGCGCGGATGTGAGCAGCGGTGTTGCCAACCAACTGCTTATCGATCCCCTTGACCGTAATCTTGGTCACAGCTGGCACCTCAAATTCGATGCCTTCCGGCGGGTCTATTTCTACTGGATGAGAAAAGCCTATGCTAATAACCAGCTTTTTACCCTGCATCTGAGCGCGATAACCTACGCCCACCAGTTCCAACTTCTTCTCAAAACCATTGGTTACTCCGTTTACCATATTTGCCAGGAGAGCCCTGGTCAATCCATGCAAAGCGCGATATTGTTTGGCGTCGCTGCTTCTCTTGACCAGAACCTGCCCTTCTTCCTGCTCAACAATGATATCTGGAGAAATGGCCTGGGTAAGGGTTCCTTTCGGGCCCTTCACTGTGGCCACGTTGTTTTCAATAGTCAGGCTTACCCCTTTGGGCATTGCTATCGGTTGTTTGCCTATTCTAGACACTTCTTAGCCCTCCTCCAGTTACCAGATGTAGCATACTACTTCGCCGCCCAATTTGGCGTTGCGGGCCTTCTTATCGGTCATCAGGCCCTTGGATGTTGATATCACGGCTGTTCCCAGCCCGCCCAGTACCTTGGGAATCTCGTCCTTCTTAACATAGACCCGCAAACCCGGTTTGCTGATTCGTTTCAGGCCGGTGATAACCTTTTCCTTATTGGGACCATATTTCAGATAGATCCTGATAATGCCCTGCTTTCCGTCTTCTATATATTCAAAATCCTTGATGTACCCTTCTTCACGTAAGATCTCGCTGATGGACATCTTGATCCTTGAGCTGGGCACTTCAACGGTCTCATGCATTACCATATTACCGTTTCTGATTCTGGTCAAAAGATCGGCAATGGGATCTGTCATGGCCATAGTCAATTCCTCCTTTAACCTAAGAGTCTACCAGCTGGCTTTGGTTACTCCGGGTAGTTCGCCTTTGTGTGCCAGCTCTCTAAAACATATCCGGCACATGCCGAACTTGCGCATATAAGCCCTGGGCCGTCCGCAGATCTTGCAGCGGTTGTAGCCCCGAACTTCGAACTTCTGAACCCGTTTTTGTTTGGCTATCATCGCTTTTTTTGCCATTTAGCTTACCTCCTATGATCTAAAAGGCATTCCCATGCCTCTTAAAAGCTCCCGGGCCTCTTCATCAGTCCTGGCAGTGGTGACTATTACCACCTCTAAACCCCTGATCTTGTCGATCTTGTCGTATTCGATCTCCGGGAATATGGTCTGTTCCTTAATTCCCAGGGAATAATTGCCGCGCCCGTCAAAAGCCTGGGGAGATACGCCGCGAAAGTCTCTAACCCGTGGTAAGGCCAGATTGATAAGTTTATCAAGGAAGTCGTACATCCTTGCTCCACGCAGGGTCACCTTGCAGCCGATGGCCATCTTTTCGCGCAGCTTAAACCCGGCTATGGATTTCTTGGCCCTGGTTATAACCGGCTTTTGCCCGCTAATAACCCGGAGGTCGTTGGCTGCTCCGTCCAGGGCTTTGGGATTTTGAATGGCTTCCCCCACCCCTATGTTCAGGACTACGCGTTCCACTTTGGGAACCTGCATGATGCTTGAATATTGAAACTTTTCCATCAGATTGGGTACAATATCATTTTTATAAAGCTCATAGAGCCTTGCCATTTATGTGTGCCTCCTTTCCCGGGGATTAATCCAGTAACTCCCCGCACTTCTTGCAAATCCTGACCTTTTCGTTGTTGTCCAGGATTTTGTGGCCGATGCGAGTCGGCTTCCCGCAGTGGCTGCAAACCAGCAGGACATTAGAAGCGTTTACCGGAGCTTCGATTCTTAAAATACCGCCCTGGGGCATGGCCCGGCTGGGGCGCTGGTGTTTCTTGACCTTGTTTACTCCTTCGATAACTACTCTGTTACCGGCGTTCTTTTTATTGGCGCTTACCACTCTGAGGACTTTTCCTTTTTTCCCTGCCTCTTTGCCGGCTAGCACCAGCACTGTATCACCCTTCTTTATGCTCACTGTTCCACCTCCGATGCCTAAAGAACTTCAGGAGCTAGAGATACAATCTTCATAAAGTTTTTATCCCTCAGTTCCCTGGCCACTGGCCCAAATATGCGCGTACCTTTGGGGTTGTTATTATCGTCAATTATTACGGCAGCATTTTCCGAAAAGGCGATGTACGATCCGTCGGGGCGTCTGATCTCCTTTTTGGTCCTAACCACCACCGCTTTGACCACGTCGCCCTTTTTGACAACCCCGCCGGGGGCTGCTTCCTTAACGGCGGCGATGATGATGTCTCCGACGGTTGCGTAGCGGCGCATGGAGCCGCCCAGGATTTTTATGCATAGCACCCGTTTTGCTCCGGTATTGTCACCTACCTGAAGCATGGTTTCCTGTTGAATCACGGTGTTAAACCTCCTTCAAGTCCTGACTTATTCCAGAGTTTTGGCTCTTTCGACGACTTCGATAAGGCGCCAGCGCTTATCTTTGCTCAAAGGCCGGCATTCCATGATCCTTACAACATCGCCGATTTTTGCTTCATTGTTTTCATCATGGGCCTTGTATTTCTTACTGGTCCTGATGGTCTTTTTGTAAAGGGGATGCTGTTTTACAGTCTCAACCAGAACGGTAATGGTTTTTTCCATCTTGTTGCTGGTCACAGTTCCTATTCTAACTTTTCTGTTTCCACGTTCTTCAGCCACTCCTAGACCTCCTTCTAGCCCTTGTTTTCTCGTGCCAGTTCTCTTTGCCTGAGTAAGGTCTTGCACCTGGCTATGTTCTTCCGCACGTCACGAATACGCATCGGGTTGTCGAGTTGGCCAGTTGCAAGCTGAAACCTGAGGTTAAAGAGTTCTTCTTTGTAGGTGGAAACCTGCTTCTCCAATTCGTCGTCTGTCAGCTCTTTAAACTTTTTAGCTTTCACTAGCCTCACCACCCATTTCTTCTCGTTTTACAAATTTGCACTTAATCGGCAGCTTGTGAGCAGCCAGGCGCATGGCTTCCTTGGCCACCTCTTCACTGACCCCGGAAAGTTCAAACATGATCCGTCCCGGCTTGACTACCGCCACCCAGTGTTCCGGTGAACCCTTTCCTTTGCCCATTCGGGTTTCGGCCGGTTTCACGGTCAGAGGACGATCCGGGAAAATCTTAATCCACAGTTTGCCGCCTCTCTTGATGTAGCGGTTGATGGCTATACGGGCCGCTTCGATCTGACGGTTGGTCAACCAACCGGTGTCGACGGCTTGCAGGCCGTAGTCACCATAAGTAACCTCGTGACCTTTATGAGCATTCCCCTTGGCATGGGGGCGATGTTGTTTTCTGTATTTGACTCTTTTAGGGGTAAGCATTATCTATCTGCCTCCTCCACTGCTTTCTGCTTGGGCCGTTGCTTGGCTTCAGGCAGTATTTCTCCCCGGTTGATCCATACTTTGATGCCAATCTTACCGTAGGTGGTGTTGGCCTCGGCAAAACCGTAGTCAATGTCCGCCCGCAGAGTGTGCAGGGGCACCTTGCCTTCCGCATACCATTCGGTGCGGGCTATTTCTGCTCCGCCCAAACGTCCGGATATGGCTACCTTGATGCCTATAGCTCCCACTCTCATGCTTCTGCCCACCGACTGTTTCATGGCCCGGCGGAACGACACTCTCTTTTCCAGCTGCTGAGCCATATTCTCAGCCACGATCTGGGCGTCCAGTTCCGGCTTGCGGATTTCCTGGATATTGATGTTGACGTTCTTGCCGGTCATATTATTCAAGGAAACCTTGAGATTCTCAACTTCGGTTCCGCCGCGTCCAATGATGATTCCCGGCTTGGCGGTATGAATGGTGATGCGCATCCGGTTTCCGGTTCTCTGTATCTCCACCCGGGAGACGCCGGCTGCATAAAACCGGGTCTTGATATAGTTTCGCACCTTGTAGTCTTCGTGCAGCAGGTCGGTATATTCACGGTCCGCATACCAGTTGGAATCCCAGTCTCTGATTATTCCCATTCGAAATCCCTTAGGATGTACTTTCTGACCCACTATTTTACCTCCCTTTCCTTGAGTACCACGGTGATGTGGCTGGTTCTATGGCGCCTGACGTCTGCTCTTCCATAGGCCCTGGGCTGCATTCTCTTAATAGTAGGCCCTTCATTAATATATATCTCGGCTACGTACAGGTCATCGGAATCCATGTCATAGTTGTGCTCAGCATTTGCCATAGCCGACTTTAAGACCTTGTTGATCAGCGGAGCGGATTTCTTATTGGTATAACGCAAAATGCCGACGGCTTCTTTCACATCCTTGCCCCTCAACAAATCAGCTACCTGACGTGCCTTGAAAGGGGATACCCGAATAAAACGCGCATGTGCTCTTGCTTCCATTACTGCTCCCCCTTTCTAGCGCGAACGGCTGAACTTTTCAGATTTACCGGCATGCCCCCGGTAGGTTCTGGTCGGAGCAAACTCACCCAGTTTCAATCCCACCATGTCTTCGGTGATGTAAACCGGTATGTGTTTTCTCCCATCGTGTACGGCCAGGGTGTGCCCCAGCATCTGCGGCATGATGGTGGACCGGCGGGACCAGGTCTTGATAACCTTTTTCTGTCCGGTCTGGTTCAAATCTTCTATCTTCTTGAGCAGTTTTGCTTCACAATAAGGTCCCTTTTTTAACGATCTACCCATTTAAAGACCTCCCTTACTTGCGTTTCTTGACAATCATCTTGTCAGAAGGCTTTTTCTTACGGGTCTTCCCACCGATGGCAATCTGACCCCAGGGAGAAACCGGATACTTCCTGCCAATCGGATGCCGGCCTTCACCACCGCCATGGGGATGATCCACCGGGTTCATAACTGAACCTCTAACCGTGGGTCTGATGCCCATCCAGCGCGTTCTTCCGGCTTTACCGATATTTTGTTTTTCGAAATCCAGGTTTCCTACCTGGCCGATGGTGGCCCGACAGTTGACGTGCACCAGGCGAACTTCCCCGGAAGGCAGCCTCACATGAGCGTACGCCCCTTCCTTTGCCATCAGCTGGGCTACCGTGCCGGCTGAACGAACCAATTGCCCGCCTTTTCCAGGTCTCAGCTCAATATTATGAATAAGTGAACCTACGGGAATGTCTTTCAATGGCTTGGCGTTTCCTACTTTAATATCCGACTCAGGTCCGGACACCACCATGTCCCCGACTTTCAAGTTGTTGGGGGCCAGGACATAGGCTTTGGCTCCATCCGCATAATGCAGCAAAGCAATGTTGGCGGACCGGTTCGGATCATATTCAATGGCTGCTACTCGAGCCGGAATGTTATCTTTAACGCGTTTAAAGTCAACAAGGCGATATTTACGCTTGTGCCCACCCCCCTGATGACGAACGGTGATACGGCCGTTGGCATTGCGCCCCGCTCTGCTCTTAAGGGGTGCAGTTAGGCTCTTTTCGGGTTCCTTTTTGGTTAATTCCTCAAAAGTCAATGAGGACATTTGCCTGCGGCTTGGTGTTGTAGGCTTGTATTTTTTTATGCCCATTCGTTGATTCCCTCCTTATACGATCCCTGGGCTAGATTACATGCCATCGAAGATTCTTATCTTCTGGCCGGCCTTCAAGGTCACGACGGCTTTCTTACGATCAGGTCTTTTTCCTTCAAACCGTCCCATTCTTTTGGGTTTTCCCTTGATGATCATTGTGTTTACGTTTTCGACCTTTACTTTGAAGATGCTCTCAATGGCGCTCTTGATCTCAGTTTTGTTGGCCTTTTTATCCACCAGGAAAGTATATTTATTGTCGGCCAGGAGGTTCATGGATTTCTCCGTCACAATCGGTTTTAAGATAATATCTCGGTAGTCTTTCATCTTACGCGTATACCTCCTCTAACCTGGCCACTGCATCCTTGGTGAGCAGCAGAGTGTCGTAATTGAGAAGGTCGTAAACATTTACGAAGTCGGCCCTCAAAGGTTTAACTCCCGGGATGTTGCGGGCAGACTTAGCAACGTTCTGGTCACCGTCGGCGGTAACCACCAGAGCCTTCTTGCCGGCTTTCAAGTTCTGCAGGGTCTCGACCATCAGTTTGGTTTTTGGAGCTTCGAAAGTCAAAGCGTCAACCACGATGATGCTGTCATTTTTAAACTTGGAAGACAGAGCCGACTTCAAAGCCAGGCGCCGCACCTTACGGGGCAGCCGATATGAATAGTCTCTGGGCTGGGGGCCGAATACGATTCCGCCGCCTCTCCACAATGGACTCCTGATGCTGCCGGCTCTGGCTCTGCCAGTACCCTTTTGCCTAAAGGGTTTGCGACCACCGCCGCTTACTTCGGCCCGAGTCTTGGCTGATGCCGTGCCTACTCTTTTGTTTGCCATCTGCATTTTAACAAAATCATACAAAACAGCTTCATTGGGCTCAATGCCAAAGATGCTATCATTTAGTTCAACTTCTCCTATCTGGGCTCCGCTCATATCGTACAACGGAACTTTAGGCATTATCGCTTACCTCCTTTATACAACGCTAGGCCTTGCTTGAGTTTTTTATAATAACCAGGCCCTTCTTGGGACCGGGAATAGAACCTCTGATCAATAACAGGTTTCTGTCTGGATAGACTTTTACTACCCTCAAACCCTGTACAGTAACCCTTTCTCCTCCAAGATGTCCGGGAAGCTTGCGGCCTTTAAACACCCGGGCCGGCCCTTTTGCTCCCAATGAACCGGGACGGCGGTGGTATTTGGAGCCGTGCCCCATGGAGCCGCGGGCGAAGTTGTGCCGCTTGACCCCACCGGCAAATCCCTTACCTTTGGAGGTGCCGATTACATCAATCAGGTCTCCTGCGGAAAACCCATCGACCTTTATTTCCTGGCCTATTTCATATTCATCAACATTTTCCAGGCGGAACTCCCTGATGTAGCGCAAGGGTTTGACATTAGCCTTCTTGAAATGCCCTTTTAAAGGCTTGTTAGCTAATTTTTCCTTCAGGTTGTAAAAGCCTACCTGAATAGCGTTGTATCCGTCTGCCTCAATATTCTTTTTCTGAATAACCGTACATGGTCCGGCTTCGACAACGGTTACTGGAACCGCTTTGCCTGCTTCGTCAAAGATCTGGGTCATGCCGATCTTTATGCCCATGATGGCGGTCTTAACATTCTTTATCACAGGTTGTGCCTCCTTATCTTCTGGTGAGCGGTTGGAAGTGGTATCCAACTTCACTTCTCTAATGCCCTGCTTTGAAACCTTCAGCCCACTGGTTTCTCAGCCCCGATTTGACTTAGAGCTTGATCTCGATGTCAACTCCGGAAGGCAAATCCAGGTGCATCAATGCATCGATAGTCTTGGGATTGGGGTCTAATATGTCAATCAGGCGTTTATGGGTGCGCATCTCAAACTGCTCCCGGGAATCCTTGTTGACATGGGGCGACCTTAAAATGGTATAAATGCTTTTTTCGGTCGGCAAAGGAATCGGGCCAGAAACACTGGAACCGTTCTTGCGCGCCGTATCGACGATCTTCAAGGACGACTGATCCAAAAGTTTGTGGTCGAATGCCTTGAGTCTAATTCTTACCTTTTGCTGCCCACTCACTATGACTAAAACCTCCTTAGACTGGGTTCAATTTATACACGCCTCCGGGTGTGTAGTGGTGAAGGGCTCGGATTATCCAAGTCCCTCACCTTTAGTGCCCCGGAAAACTAAGTTCTTTAGATAGCTATAACGGCGCCGGCGCCAACGGTTCTGCCGCCTTCGCGGATGGCGAAACGCAGTCCCACTTCTATGGCTATCGGCGTTATAAGATCGATATCCATTTCAATGTTGTCACCCGGCATTACCATCTCCACTCCCTCCGGAAGC
>JBEHWI010000051.1:0-17718 GCA_040217815.1 Syntrophomonadaceae bacterium
ACGGTTCTTTTGCCTGCACCACAAGTTGTTTGAAGATGCAGGCAAAAGAACCGTCCCCGCGCCTGCCTGCCAGGCTCGTAAGGAGATGAATCACCATGCCAAGCTACAGCTATATAGAGACGGCCGGCAGCTTCGATTTTCAAACTGTGAACTCGGAGATTGAGGCATTTTGTGAACAAAATGACATACTTCCCAACAAGCTTTTTGCACTGCAGCTCATTTTAGAAGAACTGGTAACCAACATCATCAATCATGGCAGCGGTGCCCAGAAGTCAGAAGTGATTGAAATATCCCTGGTGGTTCAGGATGACCTCATCAGGCTGGCCATTCGTGACAATGCCCGAGCCTTCAATCCCCTTGAGGCAGCCGAACCGGATACCGGCCAGAGCCTGGAAGAACGTGATATCGGCGGCCTGGGTTTGTTTCTAGTGCGAAAAAAGGTAAAATCGCTGTCATATGAATATAGAGACGGCTTTAATAATATAACGGCTGAAATATAAGGGTGGGGTTAAAATTGAATATGATGCTAGAAGAAAAAGCAGCGGTAGAGCAGCGCTTTTATTTCCGTGCCTTTCGGGACGGGGATGCTGCGGGAGTAATCGAGTGCTTTGAAGATGAATATGGCAGAACCTACTTAAACCAGCAGGTCTACGATCCGAGTTATATTGCCGGACGATGTAGGGACGGCAACCTGATTTTTGTAGTGGCCCAGGCAGCAAACGGCGAAATCGCCGGGATTCTCGGTTCTTCCTTGGAAGGGCATTTTCGGAACATAGCCGAAATTGGCATGTACATAATATAACGCAAATTCCGCAGCCTCGATATCGGTCCCCACTTAATCAGGCTTTTACTGGCCCTGGTTGATGATCGTGCACCTAAGCTGACTGCTTATCACACCCACTCAGTGTAAAAAGGCAGCAGGAAAACGCTTAAGGGAAAATCCATCATTCCTCCGCCGATGCTGGCAAACGCATACTTGATCAGATTTGATTTGGGCAGTCTTTCCGAATTTTCGTTAGTTTCAATGTTGTTTAAAGTTCAGACGGCGCTTTCTTCTGGGATCGGTTCTGATTCCGATATAATCCAGGGACAGGGCCAGCAGCCAGGATATACTGAAGTAAAGCACCGCCACCAGGACCAGTGGGAAGAAGGCGTCGAAGGTGCGGCTTCTAATGATGTCGCTGGCTTTGGTCAGGTCCTGAACCGCGATATAGCCGACAACCGAAGTCATCTTCACCAGGGAGATAAATTCGCCTTTATAGACAGGAAGCACCTGCCGCACGGCCTGGGGCAGGATTATATAAATAAAGGTTTGCAGGGGTGTAAAACCGCCGGCAATACCGGCTTCTCGTTGCCCGGGATCAATGCTTTCTATTGAGGCGCGAAACATCTCCGAAACATAAGCCCCAAAATTCATACCGAAGGCGATAACCGCAACGATGACCGGATCGATGTTTACCGAAGCGAAAACCACGTAGAAGATGAGCATGAGCAGGACCAGGACCGGAGTGCCTCGTAAAATGGAGATGTAGACCCGGGCGATACAGTTCATGACCCGGTTTTTGGCCATGCGCATAAAACAGATCAAGGCGCCCAGCGGTGTGCCGAAGACAACCGACAACACAGATATAAGAGCCGTGACCTTAAGCCCTTCTACAATGAGCAGGTAACGGTCTTCAACTATAAGGTTGCTGCGGAAACTGCCCGCTATCTTTTGCCCTAGCGATGAAGAAAGCGATCCCTGGTCAGACTGGCTTTCATACCCGACCATATTCTTCTTCAAGCAAATTACGGCGCTTTTTCCCTCCAGATAGGAATCGGCAAAGTCGATCTGTTTGCTTCTTTCTTCGGTTATAGCTATCCCGTCGCTAATCATGTCAACTTTGCCCGCCGCGAGGGCGGCTACCAGGGAGCTGAATTCCATAGATACGATTTCCAGGTTGTAGCCCTCCCGGGCCGCGAACTTCTGGATTATTTCAATATCGAAGCCCACATATTGGCCGTTCATCACTGCAACATAAGGAAGGTCGGCCACCGAAACCCCCAGGACCACTTTCTTGCCGGCCGGGTTGTTTTTATTGTCTGGCATAACGGCCTTTTCAGGATCGTTTTTAAACCAGCGTTGATATATTTCATCGTAGACACCGTTGGTTTTGGACTCTTTAAGGAACGCGTTAAACCTTTCCCGCAGGTCGGGGTTGTTTTTATTAAAACCGATCCCAAAATGGATGGGCATAACGTCGTCACTCAAGATGGTCAGGTCGGGGTTGTCTTTTAAAAGGACCGTGGCCGTTATGTAGTCGTTAACCATCGCGTCAATCTTGTCCGTTTTAAGGGCTATAACCATATCCGAAGACCCGGAGTACCTGTTGATCTGGGCCTGCGGATATTTGTTGGCGACAAAACCGTCAAAGACGGTGCCGTTGGCAACCCCAACCCGTTTATGGGCGATATCGTTCAGCTGGCTCATTTTAATGCTGTCATTTTCTTTGTTGCAGGCCGCCAGTGAGCATGCAACAATCAGTATCAGTCCTGTTATTACCAGCTTATTTCGCAATAGTACTTCCTCCTTGATGTGCACTCCGCGCCCGCGCTAAAATCTGCCAGGCCTTTTTTACCTGGACTCCAGCCGCATGATCTGTTCGACTATCATGGCAGCGCTGTAGGTGGCCGCTTTTTTGGCCCAGGGGGTTACGTTTACAAATATGACGATAGGTAAAACCCATTCCAGCATGGCAAGGAGATAGGGGATGAGATCAGTCTCAAAGATAACCGCGGTTTTGGCGTACTTCCTGATCCGGCAGATCATCTGATATACTTTGTAGACTTCAGGGTCATCTCCCCGGTACTCAAAAGGAGGCACTTCATCGAGTGAGTTTATGCTGGTTAGAGACCGTTCAAACTCCAAGAAAGATACCAGGTCCCGGTCGCTCCCCAGCCGGGTCATTTCAAATTTGAAAATCGGCTCCAGGCGGGCGAAATCGGAGACGATGTTGCGCGATTTTGTCTCCGAAAAGTCAATGATATAGACATTATCCCTTTCATCCAGCAGGATGTTTTGCATATTCAAATCACCGTGATTGATGCCGGTGTACCAGAGCTGGGAAAAGGCTTGCCGGGCCGGATATTCAATTTTTAAAAACCGATAGGGATTCGGCAGGGTAATGCCCAATTCCGGGCAGTCGATAGTCTCCTGATCGACAGTTATACCGAACTCTTTTTCAGCAGCATCAAAAGTCATGGGAAACAGCCCCAGGGGATTGTGCTCTTGATAGGGCCTTATCATTTCCCAGCGGGGCTGGCCGTACCAGGGTTTGAGGATATGGGTGAATATTTCATCGAAAAGGGGGAGCAGCTCTTCCGCCGGCTGCTCCCGGAAGCGGTTGGTTAGCCAGGTAAGGCTGCTGTCCGGTCCGCTGATGCCCACAAAGTTGTAACGCATACCGGTTGAAGCTCCGCAGGTACTGTACCCCATGATGGTGGTGGAGTTGTTCAATATATAGCCGTGCACGTATTTTTGATGGTTTTGAATTTCTTTTTCAATCAGCGGGGTGGGGCCGATCTTGATCACGGTAGGAAGCATGCGCCGGTTGGCCCTGTCAAAGGAGGTCACCCGAAACGGTTTGCCGGGAGAAAATCCACCATGCAGGGGCTCCAAAATCACCCGCCGGGCGTCGGCATAGAGGCGCCTGGTGATGATCTGCCACTCTTCCGGGAAAGCGATATCGCCCTCAATTTCCAACTTGAGAAGCTTTTCTTCCCCTGAGCGGATCTGGCCGGGCACAAAAAACCATACCCGGCCTTCGCTGATGGCAATGTTTTCATCAGCCATGAATACGTCTTGCATCAATTCCAGATTGGAGCAGTACTCTACCGCCTCCCCGGGTTCTTTGATCTTTCCCCATTCCAGCTGTTCGGCAAACAAAAGGGCGTTTCCCAGGGCGAATTCCTCTCCCAGACTTTTGCCGCGCTGAGCGGCAAGCTGTGCCAGGTGTTCATCGTCCTGCCAGCCCTGGTTGGCAGCCAGGCCGATCAGCAGCATAGTCTGATGCCCGCTAAGTTCCCGGCTTGTTGTTTGGTTGCTTATTACGGCATCGCAGTTGTGATAATAACTCCCCCTGTCCGAATGGAGCTGTCCGATTGCGACCATGCCGAATATCGATGCCTGGCATTCATCTTTCTGAAGCTGGCTGGTAATAACCTGACGCACCTCGTTCAGGCTGACCGGACGGCCCTTGGGAATATCCAATCTGCCCCAGGGATGCCCGGTAAAACCGGCAGCGGCGGCAACATAAACCGTCGCTTCCCCGGGCATTTTGACAACCATAAAATCGGGCTGGTTGTAGGCGTCGGCTGGAAGCACTCCAACCATACGGTCCAGGGCTACAAAAGAACCCAGCCCTTCAAAGGCATCGAGACGGTCAAACCCCAGTGCACCGATCCCGAAGGCGACGCTGAGATCATCCAGGCTGGCGGCTGTGAGATCAGCGGCCTTTAAACCCTGCAGGGAAGAGCTTTGGAGAGGATTCCAGATATCCAACCAGCTTTCCTTTCCCGACAGCACCTGCCAGGTGTATTCCCTTCCCAGGGCCTTGATATTTTGAGCGTCAGTGAAGGGGGACGGCATCTTGTTTACCAGAGCCAGGGCCTGTTCAATTCCGTCGGCCTGGCTAAAAAGCTGCAAAACTCCGGTGGTTTCCAGCACCGATTTTACATCCCGGCCCAGTCCGACAAGGATAAGCCGGCCTTTGGTTTTGGCCAGCTTTTTTCCGCATTTCATCAGGGAGCGAATACCGGCGCTGGACAGGTATACAACTCTGGAGAAGTCCACCAGCCATTGGTTCTCGTCATAAATACTGCTCGCCACTTCCTGCTCAAAGAGCTGAGACCCCAGCCCGTCAAACCTTCCTTCCAGGCTGATTCGCGGTATGCCGTCCTGTATAGAGATAGAAACTTCAAGCATTTTCATGGTCCTTTCTAAATGGAAATGGGGCTTTCTAAATCCATGAAGACTATCGGATGGGTAAAGTCTGATACGGATAATCTTCCACAAACAGCAAAGATATCCTTTTAAAATCAGAAACAGACCGCGCTACCTGTCAGTAGCTGTTTTTAATTCAAAACACGATAATATATGAGAAAAAACTATTGGGCGGCTAAAAATCGAAGGAAGGTGAGCGCGATAAGCAGCAGCATTATCAAATTGGGCATAGAACTTATAAAAAACATGTCGGTAGTCATCCTGCTGGCTTATGTATTGACCAGAACCAGGGCCTATGCAGCCATTATGACCAAGAGAAAGTTGACCATTAAGCAGCAAGCTGGACTGATTGTGGTATTTGGCATTTTTTCTATTTATGGCACTTTGAGCGGCATCGATTTCATGGGAGCGATTGCGAACATAAGAGATCTGGGGCCGGCTATAGCCGGGCTTATTGGGGGGCCCTGGGTGGGACTCGGAGCAGGCTTGATAGGAGGCCTGCATCGTTACACCATGGGGGGGATTACCTACATACCGTGCTCTGTTTCCACTGTTATTGCAGGTCTGGTGGGGGGGCTGATCTACAAATACCGGAAAGGCCAATTTGTAAGTATTAAGGGAGCGGTTGTATTTATGGCCTTGATGGAGGCTTTTCACATGGGACTCGCCATTGCCATAGTGCGCCCCTTAAATGTTATCATACCGATAATTCAAAACATTATCGGGCCGATGATTATTACCAATGCATTGGGTATGGGTATATTCGCTTTCATAATCCACAACCTGATCCGGGAACGAGAAACCCTGCGCAGCAAGGAATTGATCGAAAGTGAACTGAGCGTGGCCCGGGAAATTCAAATGAGCATAGTACCCAAGATTTTTCCGGCCTTTCCTGAGAGGCCGGAATTTGACCTGTATGCTATACTGGAGCCCGCTAAAGAGGTGGGCGGAGATCTATTCGACTTTTTCCTGATGGATGATGACCACCTTTGCTTCACGGTGGGGGATGTCTCAGGCAAAGGAGTACCTGCTTCATTATTCATGGCAGTTACCAAGACCTTGATTAAGGCCAAAGCAGACATCGACCTGGGGCCAGAAGACATCCTGTATCAAGTAAATAACGAACTCTGTGATGACAATGAATCCTGCATGTTTGTAACTGTATTTCTGGGGATTTTGACCATTTCAACCGGCAGTATTGTTTACAGTAATGGAGGTCACAATACCCCGTACCTGGTAAGGAACAACGGTGAGGTCGAGGCTCTGCCCAAAATACCCGGTTTGGCCCTGGGAGTCATGGAAGAGTACCCCTATGTTTTTGCCGAACTTAAGCTAAACGAAGGCGATAGTCTGGTGATGTTTACTGATGGTATACCCGAAGCTATGAATCCGGTCGGGGAGCTTTTAACCGAAGCACGGCTGGAAGATATTCTACGGGGCTCTGAAAAGAAAAACTCCCGGGATCAGGTTCGACATATTCTGGACAGCACCCGCCAGTTTGTAAATGGAGCCAGCCAATCTGATGATATAACTTTACTGGTTATTAAATATCTCCAATCAAAAACGGGGTCAATGATTGAGGATTAGGAAACGATTAAAGTGGCTGGGGAATGAACCTGCGCTTATATATGTTTAGCCAGATGCAATAAAAGGGGGACGGGGAATGCTGTATGAACGGATTTTAGATACTGCTTTGATCTACGAGCATATAATCGAAAGTATGCATGACGGTGTTTTCACCATTGACAATTCAGGAACCATAACCACTATCAATCCGTCGGCGGTCAACATCCTGGACATCAAAAAAGAAGAAATATTAAACAAGAAATTTTCCGAAGTGTTTTTTCGCTATCCGCAAAATGATGAGTTCAATCAGACGGTTTTGGACGCGGTATATAAATCTTCTATGAGCCACCACAAAATATGCAACTACTACACCGGCAAAGCGATGAAATATCTCTTTGTCACGACCTCATTTTTAAAAATAGGCCAGGGTAATGAGAGCAGGGCAGTGGGGGTGAATGTGGTCTTCAGCGATATTACCGAACTGCAGGAGCTTCGTGACGCGGCGTTGGCCATGAAAATCAAACACCTGAATATAAAGGCTTAACCTTATTAAAGTTTCAAAATGCCGGGGGACGCTGCGGCTACAAGGGCATTTGAACTCCATTATCTCGGGATTTGGCCAAATTTATCGTATAAACGTATTCAACCGGAACAGAAATATCTCGAATATTCAGGTGATGGATGAATAGTGATATACTTGACCATATTTTCAGCCATTCCCCAAAGTCCATATTGTTTCCCACAAAACGCAATAAAGACATGGTATACCCTCCTACGACAGTCTATAATACTAACGGCTAATTAAGAGTCCCTTGATATATATGCGTAAAAGGGAGATAAAAAATGGGGTTAGCCTGTCCTTCTGACCTTACCCCCCACTGTTATCCTCATAAAGGAAAACCCCCCGGTGGGGGAGGATGAGGATAATAACCTTTTGATTCTTGTCAGGGGAATCTCCCGGAGTTAAGAATTTAGCCGGTAATAACGAAAATGCTTATATGACAGTTGGGGAGATGGTAGCATGACAGGAATTTTTAACAAAGCAAATAACAGACTATTAGTTTTGATGAGCATCGTCTTAATAACCGCCCTTATCATACCCGGCAAGGTATTGGCCGGCCAGAATTCCAAACCACCGGGTTCTTCAGATCCGGTGTTAAGCAGCAATCCCCTGCTGCAGAGCTTCAATACCCCCGATCAGACTCCGTCCTTTAACCAGATCAAACCGGAGCATTACCTGCCTGCCCTGCAATACGCCATATCGCTGGAGAATGGTGAAATAGAGGCGATCGTCAAAAATGATGCCCAACCCACTTTTGCCAATACCATTGAAGCTTTGGACAGAAGCGGAGAACTGGTTGCCAGGATTAGCAGTATTTTGTTTTCGTTGAATGCCGCTGAAACCAATCCGGATTTACAGAAAGCGACCACCGATGCTTCCCTGTTGCTGGCTGCGCATTCTAATGACATTTCTTTTAACCAGCCTCTTTTTGCCAGAATTGAGAAGGTGTATAAAACAGCCGATCGCTCTCAGCTTACTCCGGAACAGCGGACCTTGCTTGAAGACACTTACAAGGGCTTTCTCCGCAGCGGGGTAAATCTGAAGCAGAATCAGCAGACGCGAATGAGGGAGATAGACAGTTCGCTGGCAACCCTCTCCAATACCTTTTCCCAAAACCTTCTGGCTGACGGCAATGAGCTCTACCTGCTCATCATGCAGGAACAGGAATTGAGCGGCTTGCCGGATTATCTGGTTGATGCCGCGGTTAAAGCTGCAAGCGACAGGGGACTTCAGGGCTGGTGTTTTAACATGGATGATCCCACTTACTTTGCATTTATGACTTATGCCGACAACCGGAACAAACGCCAGGAAATGCGACAGAAGTATTTATCCATGGGGAACAATCCCGGGCGGGACAACCGGCAAGTGATCAAGGATATGGCCCGTCTGCGGATGGAAATGGCCAATATTATGGGATATGACAATTATGCTAATTATGTTCTGGAAGAGCGCATGGCCAAAAACAGCATTACGGTTACGAATTTCTTAAATGAACTGCTGTCAGCGTCACTACCGGCAGCCAGAGCCGATATAGCGGAATTGCAGGAATATGCCCATGCGAAAGGATTGTCCGGAGACTTGAAGCCTTATGATCTGGCCTATTACGAGCATAAATTGCAGCAGGAGAAGTATGCTTTCGATGAACAAGCTCTGCGTCCCTATTTCCCCCTGGAGCAGGTGCAAAGTGCGGTATTCGATCTGGCTCACCGGCTTTACGGCTTGAGCTTTGTCCCCAATAAGGATATTCCGGTATACCAAAAAGACGTTCAGGTTTATGATGTTTTTGATGATAAGAAGCAGTATCTGGGAGTAATTTATCTGGACTTTTTCTGCCGGGACGGAAAGAGCGATGGCTGCTGGGCGACGACGTTCAGAGTCCAGGAAAAGGTCGATGGCAAGGATATTCGGCCGCTGGTCACCCTGGTGTTTAATTTCCCTTCAGCCACGGATAGTACTCCTGCTTTGCTGACCTTTTCCGATGTTACCTACTTTTTACATGAATTTGGCCATGGGATGCATTTCCTGCTTTCCGACGTCACCTACAGCAGCTGCACTGCCGAAAACACCTGCTGGGATTTCGTTGAAGTTCCCTCAACCCTGATGGAGAACTGGGCTTATGAAAAGGAGTTCTTAAATATCTGCGCCAGGCATTATGAGAGCGGGGAGGCTTTGCCCGATGATATGATAGCTAAAATCCAGAGAAGCCGCACCCTGCGCAATGCATCCGGCTTTGTGAGCCAGCTCCAGTATTCGGTTCTGGACATGGCCTGGTACAGCATATCCAAGCCGCTGGACACCAGTGTTGATGATTTTGAGAACGAAGTTCTGAAAGATATAAGGCTGCTTCCCCCGACTCCGGGAACTTTGATCAGCCCCGCATTCAGCCACATTTTTAATGGCGGCTATGCCGCCGGATACTATGGCTACAAATGGGCCGCTGCCCTGGAAGCAGATATTTATAAGGTGTTCAAGCAAAGAGGCATAATGAATCGCCAGGTCGGGGAGGAGTTCAGGAACAAGGTGCTGGGCCGGGGAGCTTCGGTTGAACCGCTGGAGCTTTTCCAATCCTTTGCTGGCAGAGAACCATCTAATGAGGCTTTGCTTGAACGCGAAGGGTTTACGCACCAAAACCGGTAGCCGGTCTGAAACCGGTTCTATAAGCGAAAAACCGAAATTGTGGAAGCAACAAAGGCTTAAAACCAGGCTCAAATTCCCTGGTTTTAAGCCTTAATCATTATTGAACTAAGGACGGGTTAGTGAGTGGGGGGACGGTTCTTTGACTCGTTTTAGGTACAAGTGTTCTGCGAAAATGATTCAAAGAAACGACCCCCAACTCGTTCTATCAGTACGCCCTCTTTACAGTTTTGCCCATCTAATTACGATATTTAACGTGGAGTATTAAAACGGGAGAGTTATAGATATGAGCAGCACCCTTTTTCGTAAAGCCAGTCTGGACAGTTTAACCTCGCCGGAGCAGTTAAACAACTATATAAAAGTATCCAACCCCAGCATTTGGATAGTCTTGTCGGCTATGTTTATACTATAAAACCGCTGATGGAAATGGTCGAACCCATCCTGCAAGCGGTGCCGGAGGTGGGGGAGAACAAACAGATAATAACCAAACTGTCTGGCAATATTGAGTTAAACAACGTATCCTTCCGTTACAATGAGGAAATGCCCCTGGTTTTGGATGATATCAGCCTGAAAATAAAGGCCGGTCAATATGTTGCCATTGTCGGAAAAACCGGGTGCGGAAAATCAACCCTGATGCGGCTTCTGCTGGGGTTTGAAACGCCGCAAAGGGGGGCCGTTTATTATGACGGCCGGGATGTCGCCCGCCTTGACTTACGATCCTTGCGGCAGAATATCGGGACAGTAACCCAGGATGGACGGCTGTTTTCCGGAGACATTTTTTCCAACATCGTTATATCCGCTCCCTGGTTGTCGCGGGACGATGCCTGGGAGGCTGCGGAACTGGCCGGTATAGCCAATGATATCCGGGCTATGCCCATGGGCATGCACACCGTGATCTCCGAGGGCAGCGGCGGCATATCCGGCGGACAGCGCCAGCGGCTGATGATCGCCCGGGCTATTGTGCCCAAACCCCGGATTTTGATGTTTGATGAAGCCACCTCGGCTCTGGATAATATCACCCAGAAGCAGGTATCGGAAGCCCTGGATTTATTGAAAAGCACCCGGATTGTGATAGCCCACCGGCTCTCCACCATCCGTCATTGCGATCGCATCATAGTGCTGGAAAACGGCAAGATCACGGAAGACGGCAGCTATGACGAACTGATCCAAAAAGGCGGTTATTTCGCCGAACTGGTGGAAAGGCAGAGGCTGGATGACGATTCCTATGTGGGCAAGACTACGCTTTTTTAAAAAGATGCTAGACGTGGGGACAGTTATCTTGTCTAAACATCTCTCAAGATCTTGTTAACCCTGTTCTTATTAATACCGGTTATGGCCGGAATTTGACAGAACTGTTCTTCATCTCCTGCCTGTCCCACGAGCTGGAACCCCTGTGATATAATACAAAAAGATTAATGCCATTGGACGTGAACAGCTATAGATTGTTGAACGAATGGAGGGTGGAAGTATGAAGGAAATGGTGAAAAGGATTATAGCCCATGCTGGCACCGGGGCCTTGATTTCGGCCCAGGCTTTTGAAAAGGCGGCGGCCGAATTGGGCTACGGCAAGGAGGAAATAGCCGCAGCCATGAAGGATTTTGACGGGTTCCCGCTTGATGACGACGATCTGCTGGACGTGGTCGGTGGAGTTTGTATTGAGAATGGTTATGTAAACCAGACTTCTAATGGCGGTAATTTCATGAATCAAACCACAGGTGGTAATTACATCAATCAAACCATAGGTGTCATGAATGTAACCATAGGCTGATATTTTAGTATCTTGATCAATCCGGTTCAACTTTGAAGGTGTGGGGGCAGGGTTCCTTAATGCCATCAAAGGTGCTTATCGGGAAGAGGTGCGCAAGAAATAATCAGTATCAGTGTGTGTATGATTGTAAAGGATGAAGAGCCGGTATTGGCCCGCTGTCTCAAAGGCGTAAAGAGCTTTGCGGATGAAATCATCGTTGTAGATACGGGTTCAAGCGACGCTACTAAAAACATAGCCCGGGCGTTTACCGACAAAGTGTATGACTATGCCTGGAACGACGATTTTGCGGCGGCGCGCAATTATTCTTATTCCCTGGCCGGCTGCGACTACATAATGTGGCTGGACGCCGACAATATCATCGAAGCCGGGGACGCTGACCGCATTGCCGCTCTTAAATCTTCGCTGGCACCGGATGTGGATGTAGTTTATACGCTGCATCGTATGGTGGCCGAGGGCCATCACGAGACGGCGCTGCTGCGGGATCGCCTGATCCGGCGCAGCCTGGGCGCCCAATGGATATACCCGGTTCACGAAGGAATCCCTATGAGTTTTATAACCGCTGACGGCGAAATGAAAAAATATAACGGCTATATTGCCGGGGATATCACCGTCTGGCATAAAAAAGAAGTGGTCAACGATCCCGGCCGCAATATACGCATTTTTGAAAAAATGCTGACCGACGGCATCCCATTTACATCCTTCAACTATGCCTACTACTGCCGCGAGTTATACCTGCACCGGCGCTACCAGGAATCATATGAAGTTTACCTTAAAGTCAAATCCAGCCAGAATCTTGCCGATATAGCCCACGCTTTGATATTTGGCCTCTGGAGCCTGCAAAAACTCGAGCGCTGGCAGGAGGCTCTTGAGGAGCTGACCGAGGCCTTCGCCCGGGTGGCGCCCACCCCTTTGCTGTGCTGCGAGATGGGCAACTGCTTTAACCGTTTGGGGATGCAGGACCAGGCGGAATTCTGGTACATACGGGCTCTTTCCTTTACCCCGGACCTGGCTGATTTCAACCTGGTGTTTCCTGCTTACTACGAGTATATTCCCTGCCTGAAGCTGAGCAAGCTTTACGCCCGGGCCGGCCTTATGGAAAAAGCGGTGGAATACAACGGAAGAGCCGCTGCCGCCCGGCCGGACAGTGTCAGCGTAGCCCTTAACCGCCTGTATTTTGCGGGCCTGACCGGTGATAAAGAAAAAGCGAGGCTGGACGATGGAGAACGCTGATATTTTTCCAGGACCTGCAACAGAACCCCCTTCCTGCGATCAATTCCGCCCCATCAAGCTGCGCCAATTTGAATTGAAGAAATGGAACTGCCGTCCCATAGTGCTTTGCGGGACTTTGGACAAAGTCGCCCGGGCCGCGGAATTCCTTTTGGAAAACGGCGTTAAAGGCGGAATATATATATGCGATGATGACCGGGCCGGGGAATCGTATCACGGAATTGATATTATCAGCTCGGAAGATCTGGCCGTTCACCGCGGTAATAATCTCCTGCTGGGCAGCAAGGTGTTTTATCAGAGATACCTGCGCTTTCTGCCGGGAATGACATTAGGGGACTGGTTTTTCATGAGCCAGCTGCTTAGAGATCCCTATGAGCGTAAGGGCTACGAAAATATGATGTACCGCTTCTTCAAACGGCGTCGGGAGTCTTTCATAGTGCCGGGGATTGAGCTGGTTCTTACCCAGCGCTGCAACCTGCGCTGCCGGCATTGCGCCAACCGCATGCAGTACTATGCTTCGCCTCATGATTATGAGGAAGAAGACTATTTGGAGTCATTTACCCGGGTGATGGACGCTGTGGACGGCGTGGCGGGCATGCGGATAATCGGTGGAGAGCCCTTGCTGCTCCCGGAAAGAATTGAAAAAGTAATAGAGCGTTTCGGCAGTTCCGATAAAATATTCTGCATTGACATACCCACCAATGGGACGCTGCTTTTAAAAGAGACAACCGCTGCCGTGCTGGCCGGGTGTCCCAAAGCGACTTTGCTGATAAGCGATTACGGGGCTCCTTCGCGGCGGGTCAAGGAATTGATGACCCAGCTGAAAGGCGGTAAGATTTCGCATATGCTCTATCCCGCCCATACTCCCTGGTTTGATATGGGCGACTTCGCTTGCTATGAACGCTCCGGGGAGGAAACCCAAAACCTGTACCGGGCTTGTTTGTCCAAGGAGGGCTGCGCCACCCTGCTAGGGCACGAGCTTTATTTGTGCCCGGTGGCGGCCCACGGAGCAGCTCTGGGGGCGGTGCCCAGGCCAGGGGATGAGTATGTGGATCTGCGCGATGACACTTTTTTACGCGAACGTCTTTTCCGGTTTTTTAAGCGTAAAACCCATCTTCAGGCCTGCCGTTTTTGCCTGGGCGGCAAAATCCGGGTACCCCGGGGAGTGCAGGCTCACCATGCCCTGCCCTATCAGTCAATAACCGAAAGCGGGGAGTTGTCAGGAACCTGTTAACCCTGCCCTTATTATCCTAGTAATGGCCGCAACTTACCAAACAGAAAAACCCGGACCAAAATCGACGGCCCGGGTCGTTGTTTTCAGTCCCTCGATAATACGAGGCTGCCTGGTTACTCTGATTATTTTTTTAAAAAAGCCCCAACAGATGTAAGCCCTTTTTCTGCATTAACACCCCGGCAATTGCCAGCCAGGCGGCCAGTGCAACTAGTCCCAGGAATATGTCAAACCACGACATGGACGAACGCTTGCCCACTATATATATGATAATGACAATGGCATAAAACGCGATAAGACCAAGCGCGATGTAAAACAAGCTGTTCCAATCGAAAAACAGCCATCCCACAATGAAAGCGGCTATCAATAAGCTGATCTCAAATATTGCACTGCGCATATTCCGGCCCTCCCGCAATATCTATTCAATACCTGACTGGCATTTTCCTCCTATTTCTCTTCGTATTTGGTTTTAATAAATTGAACTTTGATTCCACCGCCGAAAGATAATATGTCCCCCTTGTATCCGTAAGGTTGAGAAATGCCGTTCCTCAAGGTCTTCAATACAGAACATTCAACATAGGGTATAGTAATATTGAGGAGATGGTAAGAGATGAGAATTGCAGCATTAAATGGCAGCCCGAAGAAAAACGGAACGGTTGCTAAACTGATGAGGGAAGTAATTGCAGGAATTAATGAGCAGTTTGATATAGAATGGGTCGATGTTTGTTCTCTTGATATGAGAAATTGCCTGGGATGTATGAAATGCAGAACTGTTGGGAATTGCGCTTTGCCCGAGGATGATGCTCATGCCATAGGTCGAATTATAAGCAAAGCGGATGGTCTGATAATAGGTACGCCGACCCACTGGGGCAATATGAGTTCGTCCTTAAAATTGCTTTTGGATAGAAATGTACCCGTTTTTATGGGAGCGAGGGCGAACGGAATGCCCGAGCCCAGGCAAAAAGGCAAACCAGCTGTTATTGTTACCGCCTGCACCACTCCCTGGCCTTTAAACCGCATTGCCAGAGAAAGCCGTGGTGCAGTCGATGCAGTCAAACATGTATTAAAATACGGAGGCTATAAAATAGTTGGCACGATAGTCAAACCGGGAACTAAAAAGAACTCTGGCATATCAAAAGGCATTCTGAAGCGGGCTAGGGCATCAGGAAGGAAACTCTCAAACCTGACTATGAAATAGCGGCTTTCAAACGCAAGGACTGGATGGTAATCTTGGTTAATATATTGTGAAAATTCAATACAAGGGGTCTTTGAACTATGAAGGATCAACACCAGACTTTATTATATATCGCCTATAATCTGACTAAACAAAATCAAGTCATTACAATTGATGCTATGAAACAGCCGTTGGAATGGCTGACTGGTGATTCAACCCATCTGGAAAAGGGAATGGAATGGCTTACTAAGAACGATTACTTTGTTGTGAACGTTAATCGAGAATATACCCTTAGCGACATGGGAAAAAAGGAAGCGTTTCAAGTTGACAAAACCAGAGCCAGGGAGGATTTCAACCGTATTATAAGCTGTGGAATAGAAAGTACGGCCTATCTCGATTACTGCGAAGAAATCTACGGTTATCGCTTACCACTGTTTAATATGATGGATAAAGAGCAGCTTGATTATCTTTTCAATCACATTCCCATTTCCCAAAGTGAAGAGATTTTGGATCTGGGTTGCGGCGCTGGATGCATCCTGGGCAGTCTGGTTGCCAAGTACTCCTGCCGAGGAATCGGTATAGATCATATTAATGAGGATATTGTGAGAGCCTGCAGCCCGCAGATTTCATTTATTGAAGGAAACTTTGACAACTTAAACGATTATGATATAAAACCTGGTCTAACACTGGCGGTTGACAGCCTTTATTTCAGCGTTGATTTAGACAACTTGATCAGGCTGCTGCATAGCATTTCAAATAATCGTTTGTACCTATACTACTCACAGTATATTTTCGGTGAAAACAGGAGGGATGAGGCTCTTTTGCAACGAGACCAAACCAGACTGGCCCGGAGCTTGCAAAAGAACGGGATTTTATACCGAACGTTGGATTATAGCGCCAATGAGCAGGAGTTGTATGAGAAGGCGATAGCAGTTTTGCCAAAGTATAAGGGGAGCATGGCTGATTGTTTGTATGATAAATTCTGGCGCGAGAACAACAGCGGCAGGGAGTTTTATAGGAAAGGGATGGCCAGCCGCTATCTTTATATAGCTGGTGAGCTGTAGGTGTGAATGTGTGTTAATGAGGGGAATCGCTAGATTAGCGATTGTCCGGTACTTTCAGCACCCAGCCAGTTCTTGTAAAATTGCGATCTGTTATGATGGGATTGAGATCCATGATGGCTTGTATGGTCGTTTTAAAATAATGTGCAATCCTCGTCAGGTTATCACCGTGTACAACTGTGTAATACGCATATCTTTGTCCGTGGCCGCCGGAAACCTCGCTGAGTTCGGAATCATTCAGTTGGTTTGACATGTAATTACCTCCAGTGTTTTAGAGAGAAGTGTTGCCGGATCCTATTATTCTCTCATGATCTGTATCGTCTTTTGACGTGCCATTCGTAATAGCATACTTAAGGAATCTGGCTTTTCTCTTCCCTACTTCCCTGAGGAATACATACGGTTAAACCTAATTTGGAGGCAAATTATGGTTGTTTGTCGCCGCTATAATTACTATGCTTATAAATAAGGGGTTGTACGGAAATATAGGGATTAATCTGTAAATATGTAATAAAGCAATAAAACCTGGACAAGTTTCTTATTGCCCCGACATGTAATTAAATACTGCTACCGAATAAGGAATGCACCCCGGCCCGGTAAAAGCGGCTGGAGGATGAATCAACAGGCTATCCGGTCAAAATTGATATCTTTATCCTCTTTATCTATGCATTATGGGTAAATAGAAACAACAACTATGTAAAGCAAAGGGCAGTACTGAGTTGCTGTTATCAGCACAAAGTGTTTAGACAATTAGCTTTCCAATCCGGAAAAATACTGCTCTAACTCCAATAGTAAGGACAAGACATTCCCCTTACGGATTTAGGATTATGTCTATAATGTGAACCTAAATAGCGCAGAAATATAGAGGAGGTAGGAGGATGTCATTTTCGGAAATTAGTATTTATCAGGTAAAGCCAGATAAGACGAATGAGTTTGAAGATATTATGAAAGACGCTGCTCAAATGATGAAAGTAATAGACGGTTGTCAATCTCTTCGACTTATACAGCGTACACACTATATAAAGGATATGAAAACTATTAAGAATGGGCTTCAACCTGACAAACTTACTCGTATTGTAAAATGTGTTCGCTATGCACTCTACTGGGAATTCGATACAGATAAAAATTATGGTAAAGCTCAAAAACAGTTGTATGAAACTCATTGGAAAGCGATAGAAAAGTGCTTGATTGTTCCGCATGATAAAATCTTAGGTGAAGTAATCATTTAACAGTACAAGACCGATAAATTTCAATTTAGAGAGCAAGCCACTTTCTAGACGCAGAAATAAGGTGTCATGGGAACGGGGGCACTTGCATTTTTTGCAATTTTGGAAACATTGTCAACAACTCCGTCCCTATGACATCTCTGACATCTGACATCGCTATGACATCGAGTAAAGCAAATAGATACGCGGATAGGATAGGTGATAGGGATGGGAGATTCTTTAGCAGGTAAAAGAATATTGGTAGTTGGCGGCAGCTCGGGTATTGGCCTGGCGGTTGCAAAACGAGTTTAT
>JBEHWI010000052.1:0-17394 GCA_040217815.1 Syntrophomonadaceae bacterium
CCAAAATCCCGGTCAATCAACTCCGCCACCGCCCCATTGGCCGGTCCCCCGCCCCCGGGCTTCATGTTTTCCCAGAACATGGTGTGCAGAATATGGCCAGCGCCATGGAAAGCCAGCTCCCGTTCAATGTGTTTTATTAAAGCGAAATCACCTTTTTCAATGGCTTCGGCCAGTTTCCCTTCTGCCGCGTTTAGCCCGTCAACATAGGCTTTGTGGTGCATATCGTGGTGCAGTCTTACAGTAGCTTGGTCATAAAAGGGTTCCAGCGCATCGTAGGCATACGGCAGTTCCGGTAGAGTATGAGCCATTACAAACACCCCTTCTTCCTTAAATTTCTTTTTTCTGGATTATAATAATACTATCCTATTGTTAGTTTTAACAGCAACTTCTATTATTTAGCCTCAATAAACAATGCCACTACCGATGGGCGTCACGCCCATGGAAGTGGCTAGAACCCATGGATCTCGACGATATTTAAATATCCACCTGGGCTTTGAGCAATTCAATAAATATCTCGGCCAGATCAGGATCGAATTGGCTTCCAGAGCATTTGCTTATCTCCTGTAAAGCGGCTTCCCTGCTGAGCGCTTCCTGATAGGGGCGGCCGCTGACCATGACGTCAAATGCATCCGCCAGCGCCAGGATGCGCGATAGAAGAGGTATTTCCTGCTCCCTGGCCCCCAATGGATACCCCCGGCCGTCCCACCGTTCATGATGGTTCAATATGGCATCCGCTATAGGGGCCAGTTCAGGGTTGGACAGTGCAATTCGATAACCGATTTCGGGGTGCTTTTTCATCAGCTCCCATTCCTCATTGGTTAGAGCACCCGGTTTGTCCAGGATACTATTGGGAATAGCGATTTTCCCGATGTCGTGGAGGGACGCCAGAAGAGTCAGGCTGTTGATTTCGTCAGGCAGCAGATTAAGGGCATTGCCCACTGCCACAACCATGCGTCGCAGCCGCTGGGTATGGGCCTGTGTTTCATGGCTGCGCACCCACAGGGTCTGTTCTAAGGAATTCAAAAATGAGCTGCGGGCGCTTCGATTCTCCAACATTTTATTGCGATACATGAGATCTTCAGCTTGTTTAAAAAGCTCTTCTAAATTCTGCTCCGGGTCATACTTGGCAGCCACTCCCAGAGCTATGCTCACCGGAACGGGAAAATCATTCATTTGCTTACAGTCCTCATATACATTGCCGCAGATCCTCCAGGCTACCTCCTCCCTGCTCTGGGGCAGAATAATTACAAACTCATCCCCTCCCCAGCGGGCCACCAGATCGCTTTTGCGGCAGTTGGCCTTTAAGATTTGCGCCACCTTCTGCAGCATAAGGTCCCCGCTCTGGTGCCCAAAGGCGTCATTGACCAGCTTGAGCCCGTTTACATCGCCTATGATCAGGCTTATAGGCAGCCGGGCTGAAGTGTCCAAATATTTCAGTTCTTCCTCCAGGTAGGCCCGGTTGTGAAGCCCGGTCAATTTATCGTAATAGTTGAGATACTCGATTTCCATCTGAGCCCGCTTTTGATCGGTAATGTCCACTGCGGTTCCCAACGTGGCGTTCTTGCCATTAAAAGTCATTTGGGTTAAATTGAAATCGCCCCAAACCACGCTCCCGCTTTTGGTGCGTATGCGGCCCTGGTTCCGGCTCGCCGCCATGCTCTCCTCATCACCGGGCGAGGTAATTAGTTCAAGCCATTCACAATCCCGGGCGTCAAAAAACTCGACCGGATTCGTCTGCCGGCATTCCTCAGCCGTATAGCCGGTTACTTCAGAAAATAACTTGTTGGTATAGACCAGCTTTCCGTCCTGAAATAAGAATATTAAAACCGGAGCCGTCTCGGCCAGAAGGCGGAAATTGTTCTCACTCTGAACCAGGGCCGCTTCCAGTTGTTTGCGATGAGTCACATTGTAGGCAGCGCCAATTACCGCTCGTTTACCCTCCCATTGAAAAAGGCTGGCTGAAAAGTCGATCCAGAGTTCGGATCCATCGCGGGGTAATAATCTTATATCCTGGCGGTACACATGGTTTTCCGGTTCCCTGGACAATTTGCGCAGTTCTGCATCAACAACGGCGCGGTAATCGGGGTGAACTATATCCAGCGCATTGATTTTTTCTAGATCCTTCAGTTCATACCCTGATATGGCAGTAAAGAATTTATTGACATAGCGGTAGCGGTAATTCTGGATTATATAGATGAGGGCCGGTGTGGTGTCGGTTAAATGGCGGAATGTAGTTTCGGTCTTTTCCCAGGCCAGATACAATTGGCGGGCAGCGGTCACGTCGTTGGCCATCCCCAGAATGGCGGGAGCGTCTTCATATTCAATGGTGGTTGCGGTCAGATCGATCCAGAGCCCTTCATCATTGCTGGTCAAAAGCTGAACTTCATAGCGAGTGGGAACGTCTTCGCCTCTCTGGCGCGCGCTGGCCCGCTCACTCACCAATTCCCAGTTATCAGGGTGAATAAGCTCGCGCAAACTCTTACTGATTATTTCTTGTTCACTGTATCCCAACTTCCTGCATAGAGTTGGATTGGCATAGCGCAGCCTCTCACCCTGCAGTATGTATAGTATCCCCGGAGCCAATTCCATTATTTTTCTGAGGTTGGATTCACTTTCCTTTAGCTGCCGCTCCACCTCTTTGCGCCCGGTGATATCACGCAATGACTCTACCGCCCCTATTATCTCCCCTTGCCTGTTATAGAGCGGAGACGAAGTCGAATAGATGTACCTTCCCGCATGGCCCAATGCAGGACAAAACCTTTCTCCGGACAGACGGTCCTTTTCCCAGGTCAAATTATCGTATTGAATTTCATTCTGAAAATTGGGCTTGAGCACAATATCGATTAAAAGGGGGCGTGCAATACCGTAGAATGGAATGGAATAGGCATAATTTCCCTTACCCAGCATATCAGCGGCCTTAATGCCGGTCATTTCTTCAATAGCCTGGTTCCAGGCCAACACCTGGTGCTCCCGATCAATAACCATGGTGGCATCGGGTAAAAAATTAATAATATCGGCCAGCAGCTGCTCTGACTCACCCGGAGCCCTTTCGTCATCCCTGACGATAAGCCGTTCACTGATACCGGGATATTTAGAGAAGAAGTTCTCCATAAGCTCATATCCTCCTTGACACCTGGGCGAACAGAGATATGTATATTACAAGTTCTATTGTCATATAATGGTTTTTGCAGCTCTAAAATGCTCGAATCGTTACTATATATATCGAATATTTTTCATTATTCTTCACAATACTTCCGCTTTTCTTCCCGAGCTGTCATAAAATCAAGAATAATCAGGACCAGGAATGATTTGGATGTAGTCACCGTAAATAAACCCGCCGGATGCTTCCAGCGGGTTTTTAAAACTCCCGAAATTTTAGCCGCGGACAATCCGCCATCGGTTTTTTTGAGCGTGCTCCAAAAGTTCCAGATCGGGATTAACCGCCACCTTTTCCCCGACTGTTTCAATTATGCATATGTCAGCAAAGCTGTCACCAAAAGCCCTGCTTTGCTCCCAGTCAATATTCTGACCGGCGAAAGCCTCAAACAGCAATGCGCGCTTCCCTGCTCCGTCGACAAACCTGGTTTCACCATGGGGATCAAACACTTCGTCTTTAAAGACCAATCTGGCTCCCAATACCGTATCCATCCCCAGATCCCGCGCTGCCAGTTGAAGCAATTCTATGTAAGCACCGGAAAGAAGCACGCAATGAAAGCCCTGCTCCCGGGCCAGTCTTATTTCCTCCAGTACGGCTTCATTGAACAACTTGCGCAGATAGGGGTAGGCCAGCAGAAAGAACTCTTCGACGGCCGGCCGGCTCATCCCGGTAAAGATGCGGTTGAACCTTTTGAAGGCCTGGCCTTTCATGGCTTCTCTGCTCATCAGGCCGCCTTTATACTTAATTAATACCGGGGCAACCGATAGCAACACCTTATAGTACCTGGAAAGGGAGCGTTTTTGCCGCAGCCATTCTCTTCCCAGGGAAGGCAGCGTATCATCCGTCAACAACGTCCCATCAAAATCGAAAATTGCCAGTTTCATTTATGCCTCCGATTAATAACAAAAATTGTCCTCGCCGAGTAATACACAGAACTAATTTAACAAAATACTGACCAGGTAAATATTAGCATGGCGACCTCTATTATAAAATATCCATAATGCCATTGCTATATAATGGCGGTCCATAAAAAGCAACCAGGGGGCGATACGCCCCCTGAAGCACATTTAAATATCCATTATATACTGATTTTGACCATTTCCTGGAGGAAGTTCTGGCATAAAACCGTTCTCCAAAACTACCTGGGGATTGGCCAGGCTGATGCCCAGTGTTTCAACCAGTACATCTTCGATGACCTCCACCGGTTTGATCTCCAGTTGGTCTAACACCTCTTCCGGCAGTTCCTTGAGATCGCGCATATTATCGCTGGGAATCAATACCTTCTTGATGCCCGCCCGGTGGGCGGCCAGCAGTTTCTCCTTGATTCCTCCTACCGGCAGGACCGCTCCCCGAAGGGTTATTTCGCCGGTCATGGCCAGCTTGGGGTCCACCTTTACTCCGCTAATCAGCGAGGCGATGGCCGTAAACAGCGCAATTCCGGCAGAAGGTCCATCCTTGGCCACCGCCCCGGAAGGCACGTGGATGTGCAGATCCTTCTCTTTAAAATTGTAATTAATGCTGCTCAAAGCCAGCCTTGACTTCACCAGGCTCACTGAAATGCGGGCTGATTCCTTCATAACATCGCCCAGTTTACCGGTAAGGGTCAACTGACCGCTGCCTGGCATAGCCGTTCCTTCGATAAACAGTATGTCTCCTCCTACCGGGGTCCAGGCCAAACCGGTGACTACTCCGGCCGGATTATCAACCTGGGCAAGATCATGGCGTACAACCGTGCTGCCCAGGATGTCTTCCAACATAGTGCTCGAAACCACATAGGGCAGGTCCACTTTATTGGAGACGATCTTCTCCGAAGCCACTCTGGCTATGGTGGCAATCTGCCGGCGCAATCCCCTTACCCCGGCTTCCAGGGTGTAGCTGCCGATCATGTCTCTCAGGGCCTGGTCCTCTATCACCAACTGCTCATGGTTAAGGCCGTGTTCAGCCAAAACCGCCGGGATTAAATGTTCTTTGCCAATATGAAATTTTTCATTGGCCGTATAGCTCGATATGGCGATAGTCTCCATTCGGTCCAACAGCGGTCCGGGAATACCGTCCAGCGAGTTGGCGGTGGCAATAAAGAACACTTCCGACAGATCATAGGGTACTTCCAGGTAATGGTCGGTAAAGCTGTTGTTCTGCTCAGGATCCAGCACCTCCAAGAGCGCGCTGGCCGGGTCGCCGTTGTATGCAGCCATCAGCTTGTCAATTTCGTCCAGGACGAAAACCGGATTCTTTTCTCCCGCCTTTCTCATGTTGGAGATAATTCTTCCGGGTAAAGCCCCTATATAGGTCCGGCGGTGGCCGCGAATTTCAGCTTCATCTTTAATTCCGCCCAGGCTGACCCTGATGTACTTCCTGCCCAGGGCCTCGGCAATGCTCTTGCCCAGACTGGTCTTGCCGATTCCCGGAGGGCCAACCAACAGCAGTATCGAACCCTTTTTATCATGCTTCAGTTTCATAACCGCCAGGTGCTGAATGATCCTCTCCTTGACCTTTTCCAGCCCGTAGTGCTGTTCGTTAAGAATCCGCCGGGCTTCGCTAAGATCGATCTCTTTAGGTTCGCCGGACTGCCAGGGCAGCTCAACCAGAACGTCAAGATAATTGCGGATAATGTTGTAATCCGGGCTGCTGGGGTTCTGGCTTTCAAATTTAGCCACTTCCTGTAGTGCGGCTTTTTTGACCTCCTCAGGCATGCCCGACGCCTCGATCTTTTCACGATAGACCTGGCCCGGTCCTTCGCCTTCCTCCTGTCCCTGATTCAGCTCCTCCTGGATGGCCTTCAAATGCTCTCTCAAAACCGTTTCTCGGTGCATTTTATTGGCCTTCTCGGTGAACTTTTCCGCCACTTCAAACTGCAGTTTGATAGATTCTTTATGTTTGATCAGGTGGTCCAAGAACTTCAGGCTGCGTTCTTTTACTGAACGGCTTTCCAGCAATCCATGCTTGTCAAACGCTGAGATATGCATGAATTCGCCCAGCCGGCAGATCAAGACATTCAGGTTTTCTTCCTGGTCGATCATTTTCAAGAACGGCTCAGCGCCCCTGAAATTGGCTCCTATCTCATGAACGATGTTCTTGATATAGTTCAGCATTTCAGCCTGGCTGCCCACGTCCAGATCGTTTTCGTCCTCAGCGTTTTTGTACTGGGCAATAACAGATGCCCCTTCGATACGCAGGGCTAAAACCTCAACCCGCTCCAGGGCCCTCACTTTGAGCATAACCAGCTGGTCCTTGTGCTCAACATCCAGAATCTGTAGCAACACACCCACTTTGTAGAAGTTTTCCTCCGACAGAGGGTCATGCTGGCCCTTCTTCTTCATGGATAGAGCGATGGCCCGCTCGTCCAGCTCGCTCAGGAGCTGCATGAATTCCTCGCTTTTAAAGGCTAAAGTGTATTCCATTCCAGTGAGCAAAATCGTATCTATTACCGGTACAACCTTTAATTCTTTACTCCGGTCTTCATTACTCATATTTTCTCGCCTCCCCGTTTAAACGAATGTTCATTTATAACTCCCTTTTATAATAGCGGGACTTTTGGCCTTCATGGTGTTACAACCGGCCTGGTCCCGCTTATTATGCTAATACTCTATTAAAAGAGCCTCCTGGATAACCGGTATCAATTCAGCCAGGATGCTTGCTGCATCCTGGTTTTGACTGTATTTTACGGCAATGCTCTTGACCGGGTTGAAGAGAATGGCCGCAATAATCTGATTGTTCAGGTCTTTGATGATGCGCTTCTTTTTAAGCTCTTCAAACAGCCGTATTATCCTGGCATTGCCCTCCAGTCCGCTGCACTTGCCGACCAGGGCCGGGCAGCTCGTGAACTGTTCAACGAAATAGAATTCCTCGCCGTATTCCACAATATAGGTGTAGTAGGCCTGAACCATAGACTCCACAAACCGCTCCCCACCGCTGTTGCAGTCTATCCGGCCCAGGATATAAGCGTAGATCTGTTCGCCGCATTCCCGATAGATGTCATAGAGCATAGCTTCCTTGTTTTCGTAATACACGTAAACCGTGGCCGGTGAAACACCGGCTTCTTTAGCGATTTTGGAGATGGAAAGCCCGTGAAAACCTTCAGCCAGAATCAGCTTGATTACCGCCCGTTTGATATTCTCTTGCTTCTCATCATCCCTGCATCTCATAAACATCACCTTAGCTGTATATTAAACGATCATTCATTTATAGTCAAGCAAAGTCAAAATGTATACAAGCAGCAGCCTGTATTCCAATTTCTAAAGGAAGGATTGATTAAGCTGCTATTTATTTCTGGCCAGGGCAAAATTTAACGCACTGCGATTCCCTGGGAGCCTAATACGGGCAGCATAGAATCTCTGAGCACCTGCACCCGGGTGAGGTGTCCGTCCCTCTCTATCCTAAAGACCGAAATGGAACCCTTGTTGCCATTCAATACGTAGAAATAGCGACCATCCCGGCTGACACCACTGTCTATGGGACTGGCAGCCGAGCCTTCGGCAGTGCTGTACACGTTCTCCATAACCTCCAGGGTTCTGTCACTATTGATGCGGTAGATGGTTATAGTGCCGCTGCCGGCATTGGAGGTAAAGGCATAGCGCTCATTCCGAGTGGGCACCACCCAGCAGGTTGCCAGCTGCCCGTTGGGAATTGAAGCGCTGACAGTGGAAAGACTTCCATTGGCAGCCGCCGTGTAAGACGATAGAGCATTGCTGCCCGCTTCACTGACTAGCAGGACGCTTCCGGAAAGGAAAAACATTCCGAAAGGTCCGGCACCCGCTGACTCGTTTATGATCGGTCCGCTCAAGGTGCCGTCGCTCTTGATGCGAAAAACGCTCAGACGGTTGGTGGTAAGCTCTGATACGACCAGCAGTCTGCCGTCCGTATTGATAACTACATTGGCCGGCTGGGCGTTGTCAGTACTCAAGGTATAAACGGCGCCAGGGATCGGGGTGAGTCGGCCATCCTTCTCCACTCGAAAACCGTTGATATTGGAGGCGTATTTATTGGCCTCATTGCCCACATTGCTTACATAGAGACGGTTACCGAATACCACCAGGCTGTTGGGCTGGTAGCCTCCGGAGGGCTCGACATCGGCCAGACTGAGAGCTCCGCTGGCGGCAACGCGAAAGCTGCTGATGCTGTTGGTGCCGGCATTTACGGCAAAGAGGAAGGCACTATCCTTGGTAAGGATCAGCGATCCCTGTGATGCAAGTGGATCCACTCCATCCTGCGGTGTGGCTGTGGAAACTTCGGCGGTTCCGGTGCCGCCCCCGCCCGTCGGATAGGCTTTCATCCGGGTCAGTTTGCCGTTAATTCCCCTACGAAAGGCAATTACCTGGTTGTTTACCGCTTCATTGGTCATGGCATAGACCATCCCCACCAACTGTTTCTTCTTTGCCTTCGGCATAAAAAAGCTCCCCCTTGAAAGTGTTGTAGTCTTACGAACACAATATTCACCAAGCGCAGCTGTTGTGCCAACATTTAACACCCACTTCAGTTATTAATGGGGGATAAAAAAGACCTCAAATTCGGGTTAATGCAGCCCTCCACAAAAAGGCACGGAGAAATCCATGATCAGTCCGGGCCGGGCGCTTTTGAAAACAATTAACTAACAAATAATTAATATCCAAATTTCTGTTTCAGGCGATTCTTTTACCACTTTTGAAAAATTTGTCCGATTTAGGGCATAAAACACTTATACTTATTCTATAGATAGAGAGAAAAAAATAGAGAGGTGGATATCATGATTAACTCTCAAGCGGTAGAAGGTATCAAACAGATAGCTTCTATTCTGGTCGACTCCATACCAGGCGGAATGCTAATAGCTATAGCCGACCGCAATGAGGTGGTTTGGAAGGTTGCTTCCAAGGTCTTCGATGTTCCCGCCCTCAACGTAGGAACCAGGGTGCGAGAAGGCGGCGGCCCGCATCAGGCCATGCAGCAGAGGAAGGTTACGGAGGAAAAGGTTCCCCGAGCAGTCTACGGCATGAGACTAATAATGACCAGCATCCCCATAATTGATGATGATTTAACAACCGGAGTTTTGATCCTCACAACACCCCGACTGCATCCCATAGCCAGAGCATTTAATGATTTCGCCCCCTTAATGGCCAACATGTTCCCCGAGGGGGTTCTTATTTACATGACTGATCTTGAGAAATTTGCCTACATTCAAAACTCGGACAAATTTAGCGTGAACAATTTTGCAGTTGGGGATCCCATTAAGGAGGATTCCATAGCCAGAAAAGTCATCCGCAGCAAGCAAATGGTTACGACAGAGTTGGATGCTTCAACTTACGGAGTTCCTGTAATGATTGTAAACTACCCCTGCTTCGATGAAGACGATCCCACCCAGGTGGTAGCCACTTTTGGGGTTATCATACCCAGAAAAACCGCGACGGACCTGCGCACCATGTCCTCCAACCTGAGCCGTTCTCTGGAAGAGGTGGCTTCCACCATACAGGAAATGGCGGCATCTTCATCCAATATCTCAATCAATGAACAGGAGCTGAACACCAATATCAAAGGCATATTCCAAATTTCTGAGGATATCAACGGAGTGCTGGGATTCATCAAACAGATCGCCGATGAAACCAAAATGCTCGGCCTTAACGCAGCTATCGAAGCAGCCCGGGCCGGGGAGGTCGGACGCGGCTTTGGCGTGGTTGCGGAAGAAATCCGCAAGCTGTCTGATGAATCGAAGACAACCGTCGGCAGTATAAAGGATTTGACAGATAAGATCAAAGCCAAGGTTGATGAAACCCTGAACAACAGCGAAGTAACCCTTCGCTCCAGCGAAGAGCAGGCCGCGGCAAGTCAGGAAATGAGCGCCAGCATCGAAGAAATCACCGCCCTGGCCGAACGCCTGGAAAAGATAGCCGAGTTTGCCTAAACGGTTTTTATAAAAATCTTAAAGATAGGGGCGGCAGCGCCGCTGGGGTTTTAGGTAATAGCCGGGCCTCCGCCCCTTCAATTTGGCTTCAATTAGCTCTTTTGGGGCGTCCTTCACTTGACGAATCACCCGTGCCATACTATATTACTATGTTAGTACCTGTAATTCTTTAGAATGCCGGGAGCATGGATAATGAAGCCTAATACAACTATGGGAAGCCAAAACATCGGCCGTTTGCTCTGGCAGTTCTCGTGGCCTTCAATAGTGGGAATGCTGTCCAACGCTTTATACGCGGTCGTGGACCGGGTCTTTGTCGGTCAGGGAGTCGGCTCCCTGGCAATAGCAGCGACCACGGTGGCCTTTCCCCTGATGCTGATCATGATGGCCTTGGCCTTTCTAATAGGCATCGGGGCTACTGCTTTGATTTCTATCCGATTGGGTGAGCAAAAACTGGAAGAAGCGGAGAAGGTGGCCGGCAACGCCACCACCCTGCTGATCATCCTGCCCATATGTCTGGCAGCCATCTACCTGCTATTCCCCGTCTCCATTCTCAGGGCTTTCGGAGCCAGTCCGGAGGTTCTACCCTATGCCCTGGATTTCGTGCACATTGTAATGCTGGGCTCGGTTTTTGGGGCCTTAGGCATGGGTATGAACAACTTTATCAGAGCCGAGGGCAATCCGATGCGGGCTATGTCTACCCAGGTGATGGGAGCTCTAATCAACGGAGTTTTGAACTATATCTTTATTTTTAAGCTGGGCCTGGGAATTAAAGGTTCAGCCCTGGCCACCATACTGGGCCAGCTGGTCGCCACCCTCTGGGTGTTGAGCTATTTCTTAAGCAACCGCAGCCTGGTAAAACTGAGGCCTAAAAACTTTAAGCTGCAGCGATCTATAGTAATGAGCATCATGTCCATCGGCTTTGCTCCGTTTGCCATGCAAATTGCCAACAGCGTGCAACAGTTGATCCTGAATAAAACGGTTTCCTCTTACGGCGGCGACCTGGGGCTGTCTGCAGTGGGAATATTGATGAGTGTAATAACCCTCTCTTTTATGCCGATAGTCGGCATCAGCCAGGGCGCGCAGCCCTTGATCGGCTTTAATTACGGCGCCCGCCAGTTTGATCGGGTAAAGCTAACTTTAAAGAAAGCGGTGATAGCGGCCAGCCTGGTTTCTACCGGCTCATTTCTGCTTTTCCAGTTGTTCCCCTATCAGATTGTGGGATTATTCAGCAAGGGCAACACCGCTCTAACCAGTCTGACCGCCCATGCCATGGTCGTGTATTTTGGCATGGCCTTTATTATAGGGTTCCAGATCATATGCGCCAACTATTTCCAGGCGGTGGGCAAAGGGGCCAAAGCGACCGTCCTCAGCCTGTCGCGCCAGGTCCTGCTACTGATTCCCCTTATCCTCATTCTTCCTCACTTCTGGGGGATAGAAGGTGTTTGGAGAACCGCACCCATTGCTGATGCCCTTTCCTCTTTGATAACCGGACTTTTCATCTATTACGAGATGAAGTACCTGCCCGAACCACTGGTCCTGCCAGAATTAAGGGAACAGCCTGATTAGCAAAAAATAGCCTGCCCTTTTAAAGGGCAGGCTGTTAATTTTACCAGTTTTATTTTTTCGCCATCAAGTCGCATACCGCGTTGGAGAAGGCCACCGGGTCTTCGATGGGTAGGCCTTCAATGAGCAGGGCCTGGTTATATAGTATTTCACTGTAGGCCGCCAGCTTTTCTTTATCGTTATTAAATAAACCCTGCAGGGTGGCAAAAATCGGATGGTTGCCGTTTACCTCCAGTATCCGGTCAGCCTTCATCTGGTGTTCGGAGGGCATGGCGTTCAGGATCTTTTCCATCTCCAGGGATAAGGCCCCGTCGCTGGTAAGGCACACCGGGTGGGTTTTCAGGCGCTGGGAGAGACGCACCCCATTCACTTTATCCTTCAGGGACTCATTCATAAACTCGAAGAGATCCTTATATTCTTGGGTCCGTTGTTCGACCTCTTTCTTTTCCTCCTCGCTTTCCAGGCCTAAATCCCCGGAGGACACCGACTTGAATTCCCTGCCTTCAAATTCGTTTAACATTTTCAATGCAAATTCATCGACATCGTCGGTTAAGTAGAGGATCTCAAAGCCCTTGTCCTTGACCAGTTCGGTTTGGGGCAGTCGGTCAATCCGTTCAACACTGATGCCGCTGGCATAGTAAATATATTTCTGCCCTTCCGGCATGCGCTCTACATATTCACGCAGAGTGGCCAGGGCCTTTTCCCGTGAGGAATAGAACAAAAGCAGATCCTGAAGCAGTTCCTTGTTGGCCCCAAAATCCTGATAAACACCGTATTTTAGCTGCATGCCAAAGCTATTATAAAACTTCTCATATGTCTCCCGCTCTTTGACCATCATATCTGTCAATTCACTCTTGATCTTTTTCTCCAGGCTCTTGGCGATGATTTTCAGCTGCCGGTCATGCTGCAGCATTTCCCTGGAGATATTCAGGGAGAGGTCCTGAGAGTCCACCAGACCCCTGATAAAGCTGAAATAGTCGGGCAAAAGATCGGCGCATTTGTCCATAATCAATACCCCGTTGGAATAGAGCTGCAGTCCTTTTTCAAACTCCTTGGAGTAGTAATTATACGGAGTGCGGGCCGGAACGAACATCAATGCATTGTAAGTGGCCTTTCCCTCGGTGCTGCTGTGCACCACCCGCAGGGGGTTTTCAAAATCAAAGAATTTCTCCTTGTAAAAATGATAATAATCCTCATCGCTCAACTCGTTTTTGTTGCGGCGCCAGATGGGGACCATGCTGTTTAAGGTTTCCGTTTCTACATAACTCTCATAGTCTTTGTCGCTGCCTTCTTGGAGCCGCCTCTTGACCACATCCATTTTGATGGGGTAGCGAATATAGTCGGAGTATTTTTTAACCAAGGACCTGATTTTAAACTCCTCCAAAAATTCGTCGTAATTGTCGTCATCGCTGTTGTCTTTCAGGGTGAGAATTACGTCGGTTCCCACTCCCTCCCGCTCGGTTTCGCTTATTAGGTAGCCGTCCAAACCTTCTGATTCCCATTTATAGGCCTGCGCTTCGCCATAGGCCCGGGTTATCACGGTGAGCTTCTTGCTCACCATAAAGGCGGAATAGAAGCCCACCCCGAACTGGCCGATAATGTCAATGTCCTCGATACCCTGGTTTTCCCGCATGAAGGCCAGCGAACCGCTGTTGGCTATGGTGCCCAGATTGGCTTCCAGTTCTTCTTTATTCATGCCGATCCCGGTGTCGGAAATGCTTAGCATCCGGCTGGCCTTGTCGGGAACAATGCGGATGGCAAAGTCATCACGGTTCATCCCCACTTTTTGATCGGTTAAGGACCGGAAGTACAATTTGTCCAGGGCGTCACTGGCATTGGAAATCAGTTCCCTTAAAAAAATCTCCCGGTTGGTGTAGACCGAATTGATCATCAAGTCCAACAGGCGTTTTGACTCGGTTTTAAACTGTGTTTTTTCCATGGTATGTTACCCTCCTGGATATATTATCAAAATATTTTATAGCTCATTGCAGTGAGATTTTCAAGCACCAAAATAAAAAATCAGAGACAATAATATCATCCAACTCCAGGATAAAGCCCATGAACCCCTTCTAACCTGTTATTCTTCAAATATTTTAGGCGGTTACTTTTTCATTTTAAGGTATTTATATATGTGCCGATAAATTATTTGTCGGCAGGCTTTTTGTTAAAAAAACATCGGCTATTGAAGGATGAGATGCCCAAGAAAAGTATTGCAGTCACCGTTTGGATATTTCAATATGGTATATAATAAATAGTCTTTAGAGTACGGGGTGGTCTGATGCCCAGAACTCCTGGAAATATAAACTTTATTACCTTATCAGCAATTCCTGATCTTGAAATAGTAGCCGGAAAAGGAGTAACAAATACATTTCCCCTTCACATTCACGAGAAATATTGCCTGGGTATGATCGTCAAGGGTGAAGCCCTCCTTCAAGCCTCGGAAGAGCTCTATCATTTAAGCGAAGGTCGCATCTATTTTTTGAATCCCGGTCTGGCTCACCAGATCAGGCCGGCTGGAGATCAGGGATTTGATCACATCGTGTTATGCTTCGGCGCCGAGTTTCTTGATTTTTACTGGGGGAGCCCGGAAGCAAATCAGTTTCGTTTCACCACTACCACAGCAGACGCTCCGGAATTCAGCCGGGGATTTATGGATTTTTACAACCGGGTATTGAGCCATGATAATGACAGGAAAAATGACTTCACAAGCTGTATTTCCGTTTTTTTTGATAAGCTCCTTCCTTTTGGCGCCTTCTCTGACCCAGCTGATAGTGGGAAGGAACTCGAGCGGGATTCTGTTTTAGAAGTATGTGAAATGATCAAATCGGACTGCCGCCGGAATATGAGCCTCGATGAACTGGCCGCCTGCGCAGCAATGAGCAAATTTCATTTTTGCCGGGTCTTTAAACAGACAACGGGCCTGTCACCTTATGAATTTCAGTTACAGGCCCGCATCAAACTGGCGAAAGTGATGCTTCTGAACAAAGAGCCGATAGCGGACATTGCAGCCGGTCTGGGTTTTGCCGACCAGAGCCATTTCTACCGGTTCTTTAAACGTGATACCGGGCTCACTCCGGGGGAGTTCATTAAGATGAGCATTGAAGTATAAGTGTAATACCCCTTTACAGCAGAGCCGGAGAAAAAGTGGCCAGGATAAATATTCCTTCGGGGCCGGCATTCACTTGGTGTTCAATGTCAGCCGGGATTACGTTTACCGAACCTGCTTTATAATCCATGGTTCTATCACCTACCCGAGCAATTCCTTGCCCTTCAAGCACCTGGTGGATTTCCAGTATCCCATTGTGGATATGAGTATCGAGCAACTCTCCGGGATTTACCCTAACCAGGTGGCACGACAGGGCACCACCCGTATCCTCTCCCCTGACAATATGCTTGAGGAACACCCCTTTGAACATCGTATGCTCAGACCAGGCAATGTTACGGGTACCACACGACCCGCTCAGGCGCTCCACAACCCCGTTTTCAAAGAGATAAGAGATTTTGTCGTCTATCATGTGCTTCCCTTCTTTCCAAACTTGTTGGAGAATATGATATACTTTCCAGCTAGACGATTATTGAACTTTATTGCTGTTTTAAAAGGAACCTGTTTATTTAATTAACTGCAATTTCAAGGCCGGTTTTTAAAAGACCCACTGCTGTGTTGAACAATGGTACAATATTATAAAGAACTGCGGTTTAATGCGGTTCGTTTTTTTTAACGTCGAGTGTATTCTGTATTAGGGATACCGGACAAAGGAGGTCTGGCTACGTGGAACAGCTGCCCGAAAAACAACTTGCCGATCTGGCTGCCAGGGCCAGGCAGAACAACTATATTGAACCAGAGCTATTTACCAAATTTGAAGTTAAGCGCGGTCTGCGCGATCTGGACGGACGGGGCCTCCTGGTGGGGTTGACCGAGATCGGAGAGGTTCATTCTTACATAATTGACGAAAATGAAATCGTGCCGGTGCCAGGCCGTCTCATGTACAGGGGCATAGATATATTCAATCTGGTCGACGGGTTTTTAAACGAAGACCGCTTCGGATTCGAAGAAACCTGCTACCTGCTTCTCTTCGGGCAGCTCCCCGGGCGGTCGGAACTGGAAGATTTTAAGCAGCTGCTGAGCTGCTGCCAGAAGCTCCCCCCTTACTTTGTCCGGGATACGATAATGCAGTCCCCCAGCAAAGATATAATGAACGCCTTAGCCCGCAGCGTCCTGGCCCTGTATAGCTTTGACGACAATCCCGATGATATTTCTATCGCCAACGTCCTGCGACAGTGCCTGTGGCTTACCGCCTGCCTGCCGGTTATGGCTGTGTATGCTTATCAAGCTTATTCCCATTACCACGGTTTCAACAGTCTGTACATACACGCACCCCAGCCGGGCCTTTCCATGGCGGAAAATATACTGCATATGCTGCGCCCGGACAGCAGTTTCACTGAATTGGAGGCCGTATTGCTCGATCTGGCCCTGGTTCTGCATGCCGAGCACGGCGGCGGCAATAATTCAACTTTTGTCACCCATGTTGTCACCTCTTCCGGAACCGACACCTACGCGGTAATAGCCTCGGCCCTGGGTGCGCTCAAAGGCCCTTACCATGGTGGAGCCAATATCAAGGTAACCAAAATGTTTGAAGACCTCAAGGCCAATGTGAAAAACTGGGCGGATGACGATGAGATTGCCGCTTATTTGAGGAAAGTGCTCAACAAACAGGCCTTTGACCGCTCCGGAAAGATTTATGGAATAGGGCACGCGGTTTATTCGATTTCCGATCCCCGGGCGGTGATATTAAAGGAGCACGCCGCTCGCCTGGCCCAAGAAAAGGGCCTGGAGGACGAATACCGTCTCTACACTCGAGTGGAAGAACTGGCACCGATCATCATCTCCCAGGAGCGCAAGATGTACAAGGGAGTCAGCGCCAATGTTGACTTTTATTCCGGGCTGATTTATCGAATGCTGGGCATTCCTCCGGAACTATATACACCCCTCTTTGCCATAGCTCGAATGGCAGGCTGGAGCGCCCATCGAATTGAGGAACTGGTCAATGCCGGGAAAATCATCCGTCCAGCCTACAAGAGCGTTTCCGAACGCAGGGAATACATCCCCCTGACCGAACGCTAAAGAACGATAATAAAAACGAAAGGACGAACCTTTTTGAATAACAGTCGACTGCATGCGGCTTTGCTGGCAATAGTGCTCGGTGTTCTTACCTGGTCCGGCATCGGCCCCCATGACCGGTTCACGTGGTTTTTAGAAGTGGCGCCGGCTCTAATCGGCATGCTGGTTTTATTTATCACCTATAAAAAGTTCCCTCTGAGCAACCTGCTGTATGTCTTGATAGCCATCCATATGATTATTCTTATGATCGGTGGTCATTACACCTATGCTGAAGTGCCCTTGTTCAACTGGCTTCGAGATGCATTTGATTTGAGCCGCAACCATTACGACCGGGTGGGGCATTTTGCCCAGGGCTTCATACCGGCCCTTGTCGCCAGGGAGATCCTGCTTCGTTTGTCCCCGCTGCAGAGAGGCAGACTGCTCTCTTTTATCATTGTCTGCATCTGTCTGGCTATCAGCGCTGCTTATGAATTGATTGAGTTCGGAATGTCGGTGGCCACCGGAACGGCGGCCGACGCCTTCCTGGGCTCCCAGGGCGACGTGTGGGACAGTCAAAAGGATATGCTGATGTGTTTAATTGGTGCAATAACGGCACTTTTTACCATGCCGCGTTTTCATGACCGGTCCCTGCAAAAGCTCCAGTCAACCGATTCCCTGGATTCCTGATTGGGTTGTCCCTGGACC
>JBEHWI010000053.1:0-16991 GCA_040217815.1 Syntrophomonadaceae bacterium
CCAGAGTGACGGTTTGGGACCGGTAATCAGTTATGAAATACGTCCTCCGATTAATCGTTAATGGTGTCTTACAGATACTAATCAATTAAAATGATAGCGTTTTAGTGCTATTTGTCTTTCTTGTAGTTTACCAAATAAACATTATGTAAACATAATATGCTCTGCGGCTTACGTACTAACATTACTTTCATGCCAGCTCACCTTTCGTGGTCGATGCCTACAATGTGACATTAAATATGAAAAGAATACAGCATTTTTATCGAATCTTAACGGTGAAAAGTGATAATATGGTTTACACAAGATTTTCTAGAGGTGGACTGCGGCGTGCGACGACTTAAAATCCTCTTGTTTCTAATCGTGTTTGCGTTTGTGCTTTACGCAGGCGAAGTAAACAACATTCCCTTCAAGGGCTTGATCAGATCCAGTTTTGCTTCTTTATCTGAATCAACGCCGCGAACCGGGATTGAATCAGGTGCTGCCTTTGGTGCCGTACATTCAAAGATCAAGCCGGAAGCACTTTCCCGGTATCCTTCCGATGCCCCGGCTCCTGATATTGTGCTTTTGCAATGGACACGCATACCCGGAAGCGTTTTTTATGAAATTGAACTCTTAACCAGGGAACCGGAAAATCCCAATGGCATATCACCCTCTGTTTTCCGGTATTATTCTACCCGAAATGTATTCAACAATGGTTTCAGTGTAGATTTGTCTTCCTACGCGGGCGACCATTTATTCTGGAGAGTACGCGCGCTTAATTGGGATGCAAAGCCTATAGGCGTCTTTTCCGATGCGGCCCCTCTATATATTGATCACAATTTAACCCAAATACTAAAACCAGTTGCCAATACTGGCTATAGGGAGGCTAATGTGCCTATGCCTTTATACCCGGTGTATTCCTGGTTTCCGTTGTATGGCGCCACCCAATATGAAGTTGAATTGACCGACGCCCCTCCCGAAAACCCCAATGGCGTTTTGCCTTCCAGTCATCAATTGAGGCTGCGGACGGTTAGGGGCGCTTTCGATTGCTATGATGAAGAAGCTCTAAGCGAACCCGGGGTTTATTACTGGCGGGTTAGAGGTCTTGACGAACGCGGCAATCCGGTTGGGGTATTTTCCGACGCGGAGGAATTTACCGTTTCCCTGGATGCCGGCAGCTATGCAGCCACCGTGGGAGACAGTATAACCCATGGCGGTGGGGGCATGTCCTACTCCCCGGCTGATTGTGAATACAGCTATCAAACCTATCTGACATTTCCAACCATGAATTTGGGCTTTAGCGGTGATACATCGAAGACCATGCTGCAGCGCTTTGAGAGTGACGTTCTACCCTTCCAGCCCCGGTATCTGATCATTATGGACGGAACCAACAGTCTGCGGGCTGATGTGCCGGCGAGTGATGTTATCGATGACCTGGCTGTGATTCGCGATGAGTGTTTTGCCAACGACATAAGGCCTATTTTCCTTACCCTGCCCCCCATCAATCCAGAGAACATTCAAAAAGCTTTTAACCAGGAAACGGTGCCTGACTGGCGGGAGAAGTTTGCCGCAGTCAATGCCTTTATCCGTAGACAACCGTACTATATTGATATTGAACCGTTTTTTATAGGCCCTGAATTCAAGCTGCCTTCTTTCTGGGGTATTGACGGCATTCACCTGGACATTGACGGAAAGAAACTGATGGCCCAGATCATAAATGACAATTGGTCTACAGTGACCGAATGAACCCCGAAAAAGCTTCCGTAGAGTTTCTTAGGCCATATGCTAAGCCAATCTAATCTTTATGGAAAATTATAAGGCCAACAGAAATTAAGGAGGAACCGGATGGGGCTCCTCCTTAAACTTTAGGGCCTTAAAGCTTACTTCTTCAAAGTGACTTTCACGCTGTCGTTGCTCATCTGGTAGGAAATATCAGCTTCGGCGTATACTTTATCCTTATAAGTCACCCTGGCGTAGCAGTGCTCGACACCGATTACATCCCCCCAGTGCTCCTGGACCGATTCGTTAATGTAGGTTTTTTGCCACTTTTCGGACAGGGCCAGGAACTTGTTTAGATCCGTTTCGCTGGCAAGTTGAAGGTACATAATGGCCTCCATAGCACTGAGGCCCGATGCCGGGTCAAAGGCTCCATCCACAATCTTACGCGTTGTGGCCTGTTTCAGTTGGCTGATTATCCCCGTCTCATCTTTCCGATAGCTAATGCTTACCGTTCGGGTTCCTTCATTCCAGGACACCTGGGCGCCAAAGGCGGTGCTTATGAAGGCTGCCGGAACCAGGGTTCGGCCGTCCTTTATCATAGCCGGCACATCGATTGCCATCATGATGCCATTTTTATAGGCGTTGCCGTTTATCACCAGATTAAGGGTGATGTCCCCGTCGGTGGCGGTAACGGTTTGGGTTGCGCTGTTGAAATTCACTGCAAGCCCCAGATTGGAAGCAATGACGGCTATAGGAACCATGGTTCTTCCGTTTATTATCTGAGGAGGAACGTCCGGGTGAAGGGTGACACCGTTAACGGACAGGGTTACCGGATTGACTGCGGGCTGCTCTTCCAATAATGGAGGCCCCTCTTCTTCAGGTTCGTATGCATCTTCTCCGTTTTTTATGTAGGTGATTTCGCCTGAATCAGCAACAAAGGTTCCGTTCTCGATTTGAAGGCTCATTTGACCCGTTTCGATCAAAGCCACGACTTCTGCGCCCGCTTTCAGAACACCCTGTACCATTCCTTTGACAGCCGGGAGATCCCCCGTGGTACGCCCGTTCTCAATAGATACTAAAGTTCCGCCTTTAATAGAAACCGATGTTTTGGCTACGGCATCGCCGGGTATAAAAAGAATTAGGGTAAAAAGAGAAAACACCAGCAAATAAGCCAGAGTACTATTCCTTTTCATTCTATTCACCTCTCCTTAATGTTTTTAACTATACGAAGCCGCTTAAATCTCTCCTCAAGCTCCTGCCATAAATTAACGTTACAGCCCAATAATTAAACTATTCCAAATGCAAAACAAAATACCTTTGGAACATAAAGGAAATAATGGGGCGGAATATGTGCTATTCTTTGAGACCGAGCGGGTATCCCTTCCCGTCCCGGCGTCATGAGGGGTAAAACAGCAAATGTGAGCATAACCGGTAAGCTTTTATGAACCTAACGCTAGGAGTCGTTGATGCGACTCATTCTTTCGATTGCAGGATTTGATGAAAATCATCGAATTATATAATATACATAACTGTGATATCATACAAGCGCCAGCTCATCCTTCAAGGAGGTACATTGCTTGATTAATGCACATAATAATGAACCGCCCAGGCCGTCGTGCGAGTTTTACTTCGGAATACTCATGTCCAGCCCCCACCCCTTCTCGATCTGTACCAAAGATAGAATATATATAGATGTAAATGACGCCTGGCTACAGACAACCGGTTACCAACGTTATGAAGTGCTGGGCAGGCATATGGATGAAATAAACATTGGGAACCGGATGGTAATAAAGAAACAAGACCCGCAGAAGGCGCAACTGCATATGCATACCTATTTAAAACCGTCATTAAAATTCGAAGTGTGGATTGCGGTTATTAATTCCCGGGTTATCCAATGGGTCAGTTATATTCAGAAGGATGGAGCCACAGAATATATTGTTAGTAGAGGTGTTGACATTACCAGGCAGCTGGAGATGGAAAACAGCCTGCAGGAGAAGAATGCAGAATTGAGCAGTATTTTTGCCTACGCCAACAGCCTGATTTTTACCGCCAATTCCCGGGGCACTATTCATTTCGTATCCCCCGGCTGCCAGAAAATGCTGGGTTATAACGCATCAGAAATCGAAGGAAAAAACCTGAAGCCTTTTTTGCATCCTGATGACATCATCCCCTGCAAGGCTGTTTTTAAAGGAATGATTAAGGATGAGGAACCAGTAAATATTGAATACCGGATACGACATCGAGACGGATCCTGGCGGTGGCACCTGTGCAGTGGAGGAGTGGCCAAAAACCCGGCCGGCAAAGTGCTCTTTTATATTGGTATAGCGACCGATGTTACCGAGAAGAAGCAGGTGGAACAGGCTCTATTGAAGTCAGAGGATAAATTCTCCAAGGCATTCCATTCCAGCCCTACTCCGATGAGTATCTCGACCCTTGAGGAGGGCTGTTTTATTGATGTCAACGAGACGTTCTGCCAGGTAGTAGGTTATGAACGGCAGGAGATGCTGGGGCGCACCTCCTTCGACCTGCAGATGTGGACGGAGCCGGTGAAACGTTCCGAGGTTAAGGAAAAACTGCTGCGGGGCAAAACGGTCCGTAATTTTGAGGTATGTTTCCGGATGAAATCGGGGGAAAAGCGGCTTGGATTATATGCTGCCGAGAGCATCAATATTGACGGCCAGATATGCATGCTCAGCATCCTGATCGATATAACCGATCAAAGGCTGGCCGAAGAGGAAGTACGGTATTTAAGTTTTCACGACCGGCTTACCGGGTTGTATAACCGGGCTTTTTTTGAAGAGGAATTAACACGCCTGGATACTGCCCGGCAGATGCCTTTGAGTATAATCATGGGCGATGTCAACGGATTGAAGCTTATAAACGATGCCCTGGGACACCAGGAAGGTGATAAGCTTTTGATCATGGTTGCCGTTGCCTTGAAGGAAGCCTGCCGGTCTGAAGACATAGTAGCCCGTTGGGGTGGAGACGAATTTATTATCCTTTTACCGGGCTGCCCGCATAATGTTGCAGCCGGCATAGTGGAGCGCATCAAAGGAGCTGAGACCATATTTCATACCCTGCCCATACAGACCAGCATATCATTGGGGACGGCTACTAAAACCCTTATTAATGAAAACATTAGAAGCATAATTAAAGAAGCCGAAGACAAGATGTATCGAAATAAATTACTGGAAAACAAAAGTACCCGGAGCTATTTTTTGAGCTCCCTGGAAAGGACCCTGTGGTCGAGGAGCCATGAAACCAAAGACCACTGTGAAAGGATAAAAAAAATGGCCATGCAGATTGGTGAGCATATCCACCTCCCGGCTGGTGAGATGGACAGCTTGAGGCTGCTGGCCGCCCTACATGATATAGGTAAAATCGCCATATCCAACAGCATCCTTGAAAAGCCCGGCAAGCTGACCGCCGAGGAGTGGGAGACCATTAAAAAGCATCCCGAGGTAGGATACAGGATTGCCTTGAGTTCACCGGAAATGGCCCCCATTGCCGAGGCCATTCTCCACCATCATGAACGCTGGGACGGAGCTGGTTATCCTCTGGGTTTGATGGGCAAGGACATCCCCTTTTTATCGCGCATTATATCCATAGTTGACGCTTATGATGTGATGACTCACGGCAGGCCCTACCAGGCAGCGGTAAGTTCGGAAGATGCCTGGAGTGAAATAATCCGGATGGCTGGAAGCCAGTTTGATCCCGACCTGGTAAATATAATAAGCAATTTGAACTTTGAAAGCGATTGGAAATAAGCACTACCAGATCATGTTCCGCTCAGCTTCGCTTTTTAAAAAATCCCTGAAATTGGGGTGGGCAATATTGATCAACTGCTTTACCCTTTCCCTTATGGAACGTCCCCGCAGGTGGGCCACCCCATATTCGGTTATAACATAATCCACATCCACCCGGGAGGTGGTGACAACGGTTCCGGGTTGAAATAACGGTACTATGCGGGAAATAGTATCGTTTTTGGCTGTAGAATAAAGCGCCAGGATAGATTTGCCCCCGGGAGAACGCTGCGCGCCGGCAACAAATTCTTTGTGTCCTCCCGTGCCGCTAAACAGCCGGGGCCCCACTGATTCAGCACAGCATTGACCGGTTAAATCCATTTCCACCGCGGAATTTATCGACACCATTTTATAATTGCGGGCGATTATCGAAGGATTATTTACAACGCTGCCGCGGTGGAATTCAACCGCCATGTTTTCGTCCAAGAAATCATAGAGCCGCCTGCTTCCCATAGCCACATCGGCGACAAACTTGTCCTTGAACAGGGTCTTTTTGCGGTTGCTGATGGCTCCTGCTTCATACAGCTTCAATATGCAGTCCGTAAACATTTCCGAATGCACTCCCAGATCCTTTTTGCTGCTGAGGCTCTGCCCCACCGCTCCTGGAATGTTGCCGGTCCCGATCTGCACTGTTGAACCGTCTTCAACCAGCTCGGCCGCATATGATCCGATTATGAGATCCTTCTCTATAAGTACCGGGGGGGCCACCTCGGGAAGCTCCCGGTTGGTCTCAACTATGTAATCAATCTGGGATATATGTACATTTGTATCTCCAAAGGTTCGCGGCAAGCGTGGCGTAACTTCCATGATCACCAGATCGGCTTCTTCCAAAAAATCCTTCTCCATAACCGTAGACAAGGAGAGAGACAGGTAGCCGTGTTTGTCCATTGGAGAAGCGCAGCCGAAAAACACGTTGGGGGCGCGATAACCAATGCGTTTCGAACTGAAATCCTGCAATTGCATGGGAATATAGGATACGTTCCCGATGGGATGAGCATTGCGGGGGGCATCGGTATAGAACCAGCTGTTCAAAAAGAAATGTCCGGTCATGTCGGGGTTGGTAAAAAATTCATAGCTCCCCAGCATCATGGCGTTGACAACTGAAACATCCTCTACCCTATCTTTGATGGTGTGCAGTTGGCTGAGCAGGGTCATGGGTTCACAGGAGGCCAGACTGCAGACGATCTCATCATGGCTTTTGATATGCTTCAAAGCTTCTTCCACTGACACAACTTTACGGCGATATTCTTCAGCGAAATTCATCTATTCACCCCATAATGAATAATATTGTATTATTTTCGACACAAAACAATTCTACACAAGAGCATGCTTTTTCGCAATAAACAAAGCAATAATGATGTTTCAAGCAGTCGGGACGACATTGCCATTAATCCGCGAAATTGCAGAGATAAAGGCTTTTTTATGCGGAAGGAATTTTATTTAAGCATGTAAAACTAAGTTATTAGTGGCAATAAATAGCATGAAAATTATTTGCTTCAAAATAATTGTCTGGGGAGCGATAATGAACATTTATGATAATCCGGATGAGCAAAAGCTGCAGATGATAAGGCAGATCATGGACACATCTTTGCAGCCTTTGTTGGCCGTTAATCATGACGGCTCGATAGTTGCCTGCAATGATGCCCTTTGTGGTCTGATGGGTATGTCCCGATGGGAAATTGAAAATTTATCGGAAGCTGCTCCCGATTTCCACCAGTGTCTGAAAAAGGTTATTAATGACATGAGTACCCAGGGATACTGCTACCGTTATGAAAAGCATTGTAAAGTCAACGATGGCCGAAAGTTGTATCTGGACATATCGATCTTCAAGGTCACCGACTCCGATGGTCAGGTTAAACGTTATTATGCGTCCCTGTTTGATATAACTCCTCAAAAAGTGCTTGAAAGAGACTATCGACTAATCGCTGAAAACGCCTATGATCTGATTACCATTATCGACCATCAGACCTATTGCTACAAATACGTGAGCCCTTCTCATAAACGGGTTATGGGCTTTAGTGCCGAAGAACTTATAGGAAAATTCTGCTTTAACGATGTGCATCCTGATGATAGAAAGATGGTAAAGGATAAATTGCTGGAAGGTATAAAACAGGGAAGCGGCATCGCCCAGTATCGAACCCGGAGAAAAGACTCGACTTATGTCTGGCTGGAAGCCATTGGCAGAGTGATAGACCGCAGCAATGGGCAGGGCGATGTATTACTGGTAACTCGAGAGATAAACGAAAAAAAATTGGCTGAGCTGGCTTTAAAGGCTTCGGAGGAAAAATATCGCCTAATTGTGGACAATGCTTATGACGGTATTTCCATTATTGACGCCAATACCTTTACAACGCAATACATAAACCCGTCCCTGCTAAACATGCTTGGCTATTCCCGGGAAGAACGACTGGGTAAAAGCACTTATGACATCATTCATGAAGAAGAACGGGAAGCTGTAAAGACAGCTGTTGCAGCTGGTCTGATATACTATGCGGGCAGCATCCAGTGTCGGCTCAAGAAGAAAGATGGCAGCTATATATGGGCCGAGGTAAACGGACGGCTTATAAATCCAGAAAGTGAACACCCGCAGTTCCTGTTTATCAACCGGGACATAAGCGAGCGCAAGCGGGCGGAAGCCCTGCTGCGGGAATCGGAGGAAAAATACCGTTTAATTGTGGACAATGCCTATGACGGTATTTCTATAGTTGACCCGGCCACCATGATCCCGACTTTTGTAAATCCTCCCCTGGAGAAAATGCTGGACTATTCCCTCGATGAACGTAAAAAGATTCCCCTTCTGGATCAGGTATGTGAAGAAGACCGGGCCATGGTGGAAGAAGCCGTGTTGAAAGGGATGCTGGAAGGTGAAGGCAGAGTTCAGTGCCGGTTAAAGAGAAAGGATGGAAGCCATGTCTGGACGGAAGTTATCGGCAAAGTTATGAACAAAGGCACTCCCCAGGCACGGCTCTTATTCATCAACCGCGATATAAATGAACGTAAAAACGCCGAGGAGATGCTGCGCAGGTCGGAGGGAAAATACCGTTTAATCGCCGATAATACTATGGATATCATCGCTTTAATAGAACCGGACCGGCTGCGCTTTACTTATCTCTCCCCTTCGGTAACCCGGTTGATGGGCTATTCGGAAAATGAGTTGATTGGAACCGAAATCCTTCCCCTGGTCCACCCGGAGGATCTCGATCAAGCCAGTCAGAGCTTATTTGAGGGTTTGGCGGTGGGTTGTGCTCAGGGTCAATACCGGGCGCGGAAAAAAGACGGGACTTATGTATGGCTGGAGTCGATCGGAAAGATCATCAACGACATAGATGGACGGCCGGCTATTCTTTTGACCTCGCGGAACATCGACCGGCGCAAGCGCGGTGAAAAGGCCCTGATGGCCAGTGAAGAGCGGCTGCGGCGCAGTGAAGCGGAACTTAAACAGCAGTTGGATTACCTGAATTATCTTATCAACAACATGAACGAAATATTTGTCCTTTATAACAACGACCAGCAAATTACCTTTGTCAACAGCAGCAACCCTGAGCCTATGGGGTATCGGCGGCACGAACTTATCGGACAGGCGGTTTTGGGATACGTCGTCGAACAACAACACCAGCATATCATTCAGCAGGTAGATGAATGCATAAAGAAAAGCCGGCAGGCGGTTTTTGAAACGGTATTGATCAGGAAGGACGGCAGTGAAGCCTTGGTGCGTATCAAAAGCTCGCCTATCATCGATGACGGGGAAATACGTGGCGGTATGCTGCTGATTGAGGACATATCCGAACACCGCAAATTGGAAAAACAGATGGCCCGCCTGGATCAACTGAATACTGTCGGCGAAATGGCTGCCGGAATCGGTCACGAAATTAGAAACCCCATGACTGCGGTCAAGGGATTTCTGCAGATGTTAAGCCAGTACGAAGAGTACGCCCACCATCAGCACTATTTCCAGGTAATGCTGGAGGAATTGGAACGAGCCAATTCCATTATCAGCGAATTTTTGTCCCTGGCTAAAAATAAACTGGTGGATCGGCAGCCCCACAACCTGAACGTGATCATCCGCAGCCTCTTTCCCCTGCTCCAGGTCGATGCCCTATTGACCGAGAAGGCATTGGTATTGCAGCTCAGCGATATTCCAGAACTGCTGTTGGATGAAAAAGAGATTCGTCAGTTGATCGTGAACCTGGTGCGCAACGGCATGGAAGCTATGGAAGCGGGAGGTACGGTTGCCATTGTAACCGGCCTGGATGGAGACGATGTGATTTTGGAAGTTCAGGATGAAGGAAAAGGAATAGCTCCGGATATGCTGGAGCGCCTGGGCACCCCTTTTTTCACCACCAAGGATAACGGCACCGGTCTGGGCCTGGCTATATGCTACAGCATTGTGGCCCGGCATGGAGGGGCCATAGAACCGATTGTCCGAAACAACGGAACCACTATCCAGGTGCGTTTTAAGGTTCTTCCGTACCTCAGGCAGATGGGACTGCCCTGGTGACAGAGTCTTTAGCTTTAGAAGGGACGTGCCGTTTGCCTGTTCAGGACAAGGCGGTGTAAAAAAAGAGCAGGGAGAACGTTTTTGCACGCTCCCCTGCTCTTTCGTTTAACAATTGCCGTAAATAGGCTATGGCTAAATAAGAGGAAAAGCACCTACGCTCCCCTGCTCCTCTGGTATGTGGTATATTGACTGTAAAGGCATCGCTAAGCAGCCACCGGTCAGATAGCAATTAATAAATGAAAGAATCGTGGATAATATGCTTGATAATGCCATTGACAGCGAAAAACTATGCAGACTTGATCCCGAACAGGTATACGGGTACCTGGGCACTGCGCCACCGGGCTTGAGTGCACAGGAAGCTCAAACCAGGTTAAATCAGTACGGCAAAAACGCCATCCCCCGCGCTTCCAACCTGAATCCCCTGAAACAACTGCTCATGCAGTTCACCCATTTCCTGGCCCTGACCCTCTGGGTGGCGGGGTTTCTGGCCCTGGCGGCGGGCATGCCCCAGCTGGCCTATGCCACCTGGGCGGTAATTATCGTCAACGCGCTTTTTTCTTTTTTTCAGGAATACCGGGCTGATAAAGCCCTGGCCCGGCTGTCGGAAATGCTGCCCAGCCGGGTCAAGGTCTACCGGAGCGGCGAACTGCTGATTGTGCCGGCTGAGGATATTACAGTCGGCGATCTGATCGTGATTGAAGCCGGCGACAGTGTTCCAGCCGATGCCCGGATAGTTGAAACCAGCAAGTTGTATTTAGACAACTCCCTGCTGACCGGTGAATCCGTCCCGGTGGACCGTAATGACCTGGCCTTCGAGCTGGGTGGCCGCAATATCACCGAAAGCGGCAACCTGGTTTTTGGCGGCACCACGGTTACCGAAGGCAAAGGGACGGCGGTGGTCTATGCGGTTGGCAGCCAGAGCGAAATCGGCCAGGTGTCCAGGCTGACCCAGAGCATCAAAAGGGGCGATAGCACCCTGGAGGTTCAGGTTCAGGGTATTGTAAAGTTCATTACCAGGGTGGCATTGTTTCTGGGCCTGGTGGCCTTTGCTGTGGCGGTCTGGGTGGGGGGCTTGAGTCCGAAAGTAGGCTTTATCTTCGCTATCGGTATTATTGTGGCCAATATTCCGGAAGGGCTGCTGCCCACGGTCAGCCTCTCCCTGGCAGTCAGTGTTCAGCACATGGCCAAACAGAACGCCCTGGTCCGAAGATTGTCGGCAGTAGAGAACCTGTGTGCGGCGTCGGTTATCTGCACCGATAAAACCGGAACCATTACCGAAAACCAGCTCACGGTCAAAAAGATCTGGACCCTGGACGGACAGGCTGATGTAGAAGGTCTGGGATACGAAAAGGCGGGCGGGGTTGTCTATGAGCACCACCATCCGGCGCAGTTGGAGATGCTCTTGAAAGCGGCGGTCGTCTGTTCAGAGGCCGATATCATCAGTGAAGTAGCCCGACCGGAGCTGTGGAAGGCAGTGGGGCCTCCTACCGAAGCGGCTCTATTGATAGCAGCTGAAAAATACGGAATCAGAGTGGATGAAGTGAGAAACAAGTTCCCCTGGGTTGATGTCATTCCCTTTAGTTCGGAAATAAAAAGAATGAGTGTCTACATTAAAAACCCGGACGATTCTGGCTTCCCCGGCGAAGGCTACCTGGTATTCAGCAAGGGGGCGCCCCTGGAGATATTGAGCAAATGCGCTTATGTTTTTAAAAACGGCGTTTTGAGCGATTTGACGGCTGAGAAGCAACAAACCATTATCGAAGAAAACGACCGGTTGGCCTCAGAAGGATACCGGATACTGGGCTTTTCTTACAAAACAGACCGCTCCGGGCAGTTTCAGGCGGAAGAGGAAATGGTCTTCCTGGGTTTGACCGCCATGGTCGATCCCCCCCGGCCAGAAGTGTATGAAGCGGTACGCCAGTGTGCCAATGCCGGGATCAAGGTTACTATAATAACTGGAGATTACGGACTCACAGCTGCTTCCATCGCCAAACAGATCGGGCTTATTGTCGACGAGCATCAGATAGTCAATGAACATGAATTCAGCGCCATGAACGAAGAGGAGCTGGAGGCTTTGCTGCGCCGCGATGAGCCGATCATTTTTTCCCGGGCCACCCCGGAGCATAAACTGAGGATAGTCGAGGCCTACAAAAGGCTGGGAGAGATCGTGGCGGTTACCGGGGATGGGGTCAATGACACCCTGGCTTTGAAGGCCTCCCATATAGGCATAGCCATGGGGGTAGGCGGCACCGATGTTGCCAGGGAAGTGGCCGATATGGTGCTATTGGATAATAATTTTGCCACCATTATCAAAGCCATCGAGCAAGGCCGGGCGGTATACAGCAACATCAGGAAATTCCTCATATATATTATGACTTCCAACGTAGCTGAATTTGCTCCGTTTATTACTATGCCCCTGCTCAAGATCCCACCCGCTTTGAATATCCTGCAGATACTGGCCATTGATCTGGGCACTGACATCGTTCCGGCTCTGGCCCTGGGGGCCGAAAAACCGGAGCCGGGCCTTTTATCACAGCCTCCTGGCAGCTTCCAAAAGAGCCTTTTGAACAAGAGCCTGTTTATCAGGTCTTATTGCTACCTGGGGCTTATGGAGAGCATTCTGGCCATCGGCATGTTTGTATTGATCTGGCAAAGAGCCGGGTACGGTCTGGCTGAACTGCAGAGTCTGACCAATGCCATCCTCAATAATTCGGCTCCGGCAGCCGTGCAGGCCATGTATGAATACGCCACCACCATGGCCCTGGCTGCTATTATCGCCTGCCAGATCGGCAACCTGTTTATATGCCGTTCGGAAACCCTGCCTATTTGGAAGCTTCTGGCCAACAAGAATAGCCTTATTTATATTGGACTGGTATTTGAAGTTCTTCTGTCCTCGGCGATCATTTTTCTGCCCGTGCTGGAGAGTGTGTTTAAAACCCGTCCCATAACCATAAACGATCTGCTCCTCCTGCTGGTGTGCCCTCTTGCCATGATCATGATTGATGAAGTACGTAAAGCCTTGAATCGCTTGAGAACCAATCCTTCGATGTAAAGCTACAATGCACCATATGGCCTTGCCAGGGAAAATGGGATTATAATAATCCCGTTCTCACTTTATTAGAGTGAAATACCCATTGATTACCTGCTCGTTTAATACACCCTGGTTATTACCAGGAAGGTGGAATAATTCCCCTCCCGGCAGGACATAAAAATAATAGTCTTTATTTTGGGAGGAAGCGGTTTGGAGTATATATCTATCGGCAAGGATGTTACTCGCAAGGACGCCTGGGAAAAAGTAACCGGTCGCGCCAAATATACCGCTGATATCTCCACCCCCGATCTGCTGCATGGCGTCCTGGTCACCAGCACCTGTGCGCATGGAAACATAAAGAGCATCGATTACTCCGAGGCTATGAACATGCCGGGTGTAAGGGCGGTTTTAACCGGAGATTACTACCCTATCTTGACCGGTTCGGTCCTGGAGGACCGCCCCCCGCTGGCTGCGGGAAAAGTGCGTTATTATGGTGAGCCGGTGGCACTGGTGGTAGCCCGCGGCGAAGCCCAGGCCGCAGACGCAGCCGCTAAAATTAAGATCTATTATGAGACCCTACCCGCCGTAAATTCTCCGGGTGATGCTATGAAGCCCGATTCCCCACTGGTGCATGAACTACTCGAACAATACCAAAAAGTGATTCCCGAGGTATATCCCGAGGCCGGTTCCAATATCGTACACCATGTAAAGATCCGCAAAGGCGATATGAATAAAGGCTGGACAGACAGTGAAGTAATCGTAGAAGGAAGCTATGCCATGCCCCCGGCTGATCATATGGCCATGGAGCCGCGCAGCGCCAGGGCGGAAATACTCCCCGACGGGCAGATCATTATTCACACCAGCTCCCAGGGGCCTTTCGCGGTGCGCAAGTTAATAAGCCAGCATTTCGGGGTGGAATTGGGAAAAGTGGCAGTGCATGTGCCCCTGGTAGGCGGAGCCTACGGGGGGAAGGCTTCCCTTTATTTAGAATACCTGGCGGTTATGGCTTCGAAGGCCGTCGGCGGCCAACCGGTTTTAATAAAGAATACCAGGGAGCAGGACATGTCCGGGGCTCCCGGCAAACTAGCCCTGGAAGCCCAAATAAAACTGGGGGCCAAACGGGATGGAACCCTGACCGCCGGGGAATACAGCTTTATCGTGGGAACCGGTGCCTATGCCGACACCGGACCGCGCATGACCAACTCCATGGCCATGAGCTGTACCGGCCCCTACCAGCTGGAAAACGTATGGTGCGATGCTTACTGCGTCTATACCAACCACACCTATGCTACTTCCTTTCGAGGGTTTGGACACACTTCGATGACCTTTGTGGTGGAGCGCACCATGGATAGACTGGCCCGGGCATTAAACATGGACCCCCTGGAACTGCGCCGCAAAAACGCTATTACACCTGGAGCCACCTCCCCTACCCGGCTCAAACTGACAGCTAGCAATCTGGGTGACCTGCCTGCCTGTATAGATAAATTGAGGCAGCTTATCAAATGGGACGAAGGTCAGAATATGGCGGTGGGCAACAACCGCATCCAGGCCAGGGGGATGGCCTGTTTCTGGAAAACTTCCAATTCACCGACTGATGCCTTTGCATCGGCGGTAGTCGTTTTTAACTCCGATGGGAGCGTCAACCTGCAGGTGGGGGCGGTGGAAATCGGCCCCTCGACCAAAACCACCCTGGCCCAGATCCTGGCTGAGCGGTTGAAGCTCGATGTCGATCAGGTCCATGTGGAGATGGAGGTCGACACTCGCCATAACCCCCATGACTGGAAGACGGTGGCCAGCATGTCCACTTTTCTGGTGGGGCGGGCGGTGGAAAAAGCGGCTGAAGACGCCCTGCTCCAAATATTGAGAATAGCGGCTATTGTTTTAAGGCGCTCCCCGGAGGACCTGGCACTGGATAAGGGGCGGGTATATGTCAGGGACAATCCCGACTTTTATCTGCTCTATGCCGATGTAGTGCACGGCTATAAATATGCCAATGGCAATACAGTGGGCAGCCAGGTAATAGGCCGGGGTTCTTATATAATGCCTCACCTCTCCCCGATGGACAAGGAGACCGGCGAGGGCCACCCTGGTCCCTACATGACCCCTGGAGCACAGGCGGTAGAAATAGAGCTGAATACTTCCGATTACACCTACCGTATTCTCAGGGCGGCCACCGTGCTTGATGCAGGCCGGGTCATAAACCCCGCTGCGGCCCGGGGGCTGGTGATGGGAGCCATGGGCATGGGTTTGGGTTTGGGCAGCCGGGAAGCCTTTATATATGATCAAAACCAGCAGTTGCAGAACACGAGCTTGAGGACCTATAAGGTGATGCGCATTGGTGAGCAGCCCGCCTACCAGGTGGACTGGGTGGAAACACCCAATCTGGTCAGTCCGTTTGGAGCCCGGGGACTGGCCGAACACGGCATTCTGGGCATACATGCGGCCCTGGTCAACGCCTTGAGCCTGGCCGCGGGTGTGGAAATTGATCAGGTTCCGGTATTTCCAGAATTGATTTGGAAGAAAATTGAGGAGCAAAAAACATGATCCCTTTTGATTTCGAATACTACCTGCCCGAATCGGTCGGGGAAGCCGTTCAGCTCTTTGAAAAGCTCGATCAGCAGGGCAAAAAGCCTGTGTATTACGGCGGAGGTACGGAAATCATCAGCATGGGACGGATGAACAACATTGCCACTGGAGCGGTTATTGATATCAAGGGCATACCCCAGTGCACAGTGATGGAGCTTCAAGAGGATCACCTGGTTATGGGATCGGGAGTGACTCTAACCCAAATACACGAAGCAAATTATTTTCCCCTGCTGGCCCAGGCGGCTTCCCGGGTGGCCGACCACACTATACAAAATAAAATAACCCTGGGGGGCAACCTCTGTGGCACCATTATTTACCGGGAGGCTCTGTTGCCTCTGCTCCTGGCTGACAGCGAACTGATGATAACCGGTCCTAAAGGGGAGAAAAACTTGCCTATCGACCAGGTCTTTAATCAAAGGGTGATGCTTGATGAAGGAGAGTTTATCGTTCAAGTACGGGTATTGAAGCAATATTTATCTCTCCCCTACCGGCATGTCAAGCGGACCAAAGAAGACAAGATTCATTATCCCTTGCTAACAATTTGCGCTATGAAGGTTGACGATAAAATACGTACGGCTTTCAGCGGGCTCTGTGATTTTCCCTTCCGTTCCCCGGGGATGGAAAACGAGTTGAACGATAAAACCCGGCCTGCTGAAAAGAGAATTGAAAACGCGCTCATCCTTCTGCCCTGCACTTTACCCGACAACCTGGAGGGATCTGCAGCCTACCGGAAATTTATTTTGAGCAGCCTTTTAGCCAGCATTTTAACTGAACTGGGGGTATAAGCGTGTTTCAGCTTGCCAGCGAGGGGCTTATCGAACTTAAGGTTAACAGTGAAGTGAGGCGAGTGCTGGTGAGGCCGGCTGATACCCTGCTCTTTGCCCTGCGCGAAAGGATGGGTTTGACTGGGGCCAAACCGGGCTGCGAAAACGGAGACTGCGGAGCCTGCACGGTGCTGGTGGACGGATGGCCGGTAAAATCGTGCCTGATGCTGGCGGCCGAAGCGGTCGGACATCAGGTTACTACCATTGAAGGATTGGATAATGCACCCATTCAGAAGGCCTTTGTGGAGAAGTTCGCTTTTCAGTGCGGGTACTGCACCCCCGGGTTCATTATGAACTGCCAGGGCCTGATAGACCTGCACCCAGATGCCAGCGATGAAGTGACGCATGAATGGCTTCAGTCCAATATATGCCGCTGCACCAGCTACCAGGAAATAGCTGAAGCCATCAAATCGGTTTTACAGCAGGCCAAATAGATTAAAGATCATGCAGGATTTTTTCTTCCCACCAGGATGCCTATTCCGGTAATCAACCAGGGCAGGGGCGAAACGCTCATTAATAGCATATCGCGCCAGTGTCCTTGAGTAGGGTCTGAC
>JBEHWI010000054.1:0-16156 GCA_040217815.1 Syntrophomonadaceae bacterium
AGGGAGGGACAACAAGCTCCGTCCCCAATGTCCCTTCGTCCCCCTGTCACTATGTGATCGCGATTTGATTAAAGCCCCCTTTGCGATAAAATTAATGAGAGGATTTGTGGAAAAAGGGGGACCGGGCAATGAATACGAAAGATCCTGAAGAGCTGCCAGCTCCGCTCTGGTCGTCCCTGTTGAAATACCGGGGGGAAAACAACCTGCGCCTGCATATGCCCGGACATGTGGGTGGAAGAGGGCTGCCGGAGGCCTATCTTTCTCTGGCTGAACTTGATCTCACCGAAGTTCCGGGCATTGACGACCTGCACCAGCCCCGTTCCGATATCAAGGAAGCGCTGCTTTTGATGGCCCGGGCCTATGGAGCCGGGGAAAGCTTTTTTCTGGTCAACGGTGCTACATCAGGCATTCACGCCCTGTTCATGAGCCTGCCGTGTGAAAATCCCAAAGTTCTCGTTCCCCGCAGCGCGCACCGCTCCCTGTGGGGGGGGATGGTCCTTTCCGGGGCGATTCCCCGCTACCTTTCCGGCGGCTATGATGTTCAAACCGGCATTCCCCTGGCCCTCGATCCGGATATAATCGGAACTGAACTGGAAGCAGACCCGGAAACCAGGGCGGTATTTTTAACCAGCCCCAGTTATTTTGGGACAAGCCTGAATATAGCTGAAATGGCAAGCCGGGTACACAAACGGGGTGCCGTACTGCTGGTTGATGAAGCGCATGGGGCGCACTTTGCCTTTCACCCGGCCTACCCGCGGCCCGCCTTGAGCCAGGGCGCTGACGCGGCCGTCAATGGATTACATAAAACCCTGCCGGTGCTCAATCAGGGGGCCTGCCTGCATATCGGCCGGGAGTATAAATATAGAGACCAGCTGGCAGCGGCCTTAAGCCTTATCACGACCACCAGCCCGTCCTTTCCCCTCCTGGCGTCAATGGACCTGGCCCGCCAATTCATGCAGGCAAAAGGGTATGAGTATCTGGAGAAGGCCCATCAGACGGCCTTAAAATACCGGGCCATGATGGATAAAATACCGGGAATGAGGGTTGTAAACCTCTCGGGAAAAAACGACCGTCACGCCGCCGGGCAGGATCCCCTCAAAGTAACCCTGCATATCGCGGGAATAGGCCTTAACAGCCTGCAAATGGCGGATGTATTGCGCCGGGAATACTATATTCAGGCCGAACTGGCCCAACCGGGTTTGATAATGTTTATGTTTTCCCTCTTCCATCGTGAGGATGAATGGGAACGGCTCTACCTGGCCCTGGCCGCAATTGCGGCTAAATATGGCGGAGCGGCCGGAGAGCCTGAGATAATACCGCCCCCTCCTATGCCCCGAATGGTTCTAAGCCCCCGCCAGGCCTTCTGGCAGGAGCGCCGCCGGGTCAAGCTCAAGGACAGCCTGGGGTGTTTGAGCGCTGAGATGGCAGCCCCCTATCCACCCGGCATTCCCTGCCTGCTGCCGGGGGAATTGATTGATGCCGAAACATTGGAATATCTATGGTATATTAAACAGAGGGGTTTATACACCCAGGGGCCGCACGATCCGGCTTTAGATTATATAATGGTTTTGGATGAAACCGGGAAAGGACTCGAATGAAAGGAAAGGGATGTTTTATTACCCTGGAGGGCATCGATGCCAGCGGAAAGAGCACCCTGGCAGCCGGGCTCAAGGAGTATATGACTGGTAAGGACTGGCCCCTGGTCAGCCTCCGGGAACCGGGAGGAACTCGGATCTCGGAAAAGATTCGGCAATTGCTTTTAGACACGGCCAACGCGGGGATGAAGCCCTGGACCGAAGCCGTTTTATATGGAGCGGCCCGCCGGCAGCTGGTGGAGGAGCGCATCAAGCCGGCTCTCGACAGCGGGTCAATTGTTCTGGCCGATCGCTATACGGATTCCACCCTGGCCTATCAGGGCTACGGGCGGGGCCTGGAGATGAAGCGGCTTCAGGAGTTGAATGACATTTGCAGCGGCGGGATAAAGCCTGATTTAACCCTGCTTTTAGACATAGAGCCAGCCCGGGCCAGGGATCGGCAGGCGGGGCAGCCCTCCGACCGGCTGGAAAATGAGGGTTTGGAATTTCAAGAAAAGGTCAGAAACGGGTACCTGGAACTGGCTGGCCGGTACCCGGAGCGGATACGCCTTATTGACGCTTCCCGCAGCCCGGAAGAGGTAATGGAAACGGCCCTGCTGTTGATAAAGGATAAATTGGCAAACGACAGATAAACTTTTGGGGAGGTCTTTGACATGAAGATCGATCGGGATAATAAGGGGATAGGCAGCTATATTAGTCCCGGTAAAAGTCAGGCTCCCGAGGTTAAGCGGATTGGCCCCGGTTCTTTTGAACAGGAGCTCATGCACAAGAGAGAGTCCGAAATGCAGATGCGCATGAAAGAGATTCTCAAAGAACTGGACAGGATCGGAGGCCGCTTGAGCCGCAATCTAAATATTAACGATCTGATGCTGTACAAGAGAATGGTGAAAAACTTCCTCCAGGAAGCCACCATGCGTGCCTATGCCCTGAACAAAGAACGAGGCCGCAGCAGGAGGGGAAGGACTTTACTGTTTACCATAAGTGTGATTGATGAAGAAGTAGACGCCATGATTGAAGACTTTATGAACAATAAAAAAGAGCCGGTGGAAATACTAAATGCCATGGATAAAATCCGGGGCATGCTGGTCGATCTGATTGCATAAGGAGCAGGCTTTGACACTATTGAATGACTTTAAAAAGATAAAAGGGCACCATGATATAATTGATATGCTGGAAAGGGCCGTCCAGGAAAGAAGGGTAAGCCATGCCTATCTGTTTACCGGCCCGGGCGGGATAGGCAAGATGAAGACCGCGCAGGCCCTGGCCAGTCGGCTGCTTCATAGCGGCGACCCGGAGGCCGGACTTTTTTTACAATCGGGAGCCCATCCGGATTTGCTGATCATTGAAAAAGAGGAAAACCGCAGCTTGATCGGTATCGAATTGATAACCAAAACCATGGAGCCCTGGTTGGCCTTAAAGCCCTATCGAGGGAACTACCGGGTGGTCTTGCTGCATGATGCCCACCTGCTCAGTGAAGCCGCCGGCAATGCTCTGTTGAAAGTGCTGGAAGAGCCCCCCCCTTATGCAGTTATAATACTAATAGCCGACCAATTAAGTCTCAGTGAAACCATCCAGTCGCGCTGCCAGCTGCTGCGTTTTGCTCCGCTGGCCGAGCATTTGGTAGTGGAATGCCTTAAAGACCTGGGGGTTGAAGATCAAACCGCCCGGCGGGCAGCCGCGCTGGGGCAGGGGAGTGTAGGACAAGCTTATAAATTTGCTTCTGAAGAGGGTTTTGCCCTTTTATGGGATAAAGCCCGGCAGCTGGTGGCAGAATTAGAGCAGGACGCTCCGGTTCATGCTTTACTGGCAGCCGAAAAGATGGAAGAGCACGCGGAACTGCTCTGTGCTATGATGGAAACGGTCTTAAGAGACATTTTGTTTTTCCGTTTAACCGAAAAGCAGGATTCTTTACAACAGCCGGATAATATTAAACTGGCCGGGGCTCTTAAAAATATCGATCCACAGCGTGTTATTGAAAAGTTAAATGCCATCGCCCGGCTGAAGCGCTTGTACCGCCTGAATGTCAGCCCGCTGCTAATCAATATTCAGGTGGCTTACGCGGTCCGGGAAGCATTAAAATAAAGCATAGTCCTTTCATGGGAAAGGTTAGGACTCTGTTAATCCTAATTCTGTGCAGTACTCATCGAGGTAAATTTTTGTAAGACAAGGCGGAGGAATGAGTAATACTGGACGTATTATGATTGACGACAACGCAGTCATGCGAAAATTTAACCGATGATAATGTATAGAATTAGGGTTAACAGAGTCCTAAAGATAATAGATGAAGTCTAGAGGAGGTTGGAATTGATGGCCTGGGTAGTTGGGGTGAGATTTAAACCGGCCGGGAAAATATATTATTTTGACAGCGAAAATGTCGATCTGGTCAAAGATGATCAGGTCATAGTTGAAACCGTTCGGGGTGTAGAGTTTGGACAGGTTGCCATCGGCCGGCGGGAAATGGAAGAGGCTAAACTGGTCTTGCCATTGAAAAAGGTGATTCGCAAGGCCACCCCGGAAGACGAGGCGGCCGCCCTGCGCAATAAGGAAAAGGAACGGGAAGCCCTGGAGACCTGCCGGCGCAAAGTGGCCGAGCACGGCCTGCCCATGCGCCTCATTGATGTAGAATATACCTTTGATATGGGCAAGATCATCTTTTACTTCACGGCTGAAGGAAGGGTGGATTTCCGGGAGTTGGTCAAGGACCTGGCCAGCATTTTTAAAACCCGCATTGAACTCCGCCAGATCGGGGTGCGGGATGAGGCCAAGATGCTGGGGGGTATTGGCACCTGCGGGCGCATGCTGTGCTGCTGCTCCTTTTTGGGAGAATTTGAACCGGTATCCATCCGCATGGCCAAAGAGCAGAATTTGTCTTTGAATCCCACCAAGATATCAGGTATCTGCGGCCGCTTGATGTGCTGTCTAAAATACGAATCGGAGATGTACGAGGGGCGGATTAAGGAGGAAGTCGTCAATGGAAAAGACTCTCCAGGAGCTGAAATCAATCATTCGTGATTTAATCATCGAAGTGGGCGAGCTCCGGGAGAGAGTAGACCGCTTGGAGAACAAACCGGAACCGGTGGCCCCGGATCTGCCAAGGCTTTCTTCGGCTCCGTTGTCCATTGAAGGGGAAGGCTATGAAAACCTGGGGAGAATATATCAGGAGGGTTATCATGTCTGTCCCCACGCTTTTGGCGTCCCCAGAGAGGGTGGATGTCTGTTCTGCCTGTCCTTCATGGAAAAGGAGTAGATTTTGGACAAACCAGGTGTGGAGCAGATAAACCAGGAGGAAACCCTGGATGATTTAATACTGGGCAACTTTTCCCTGTATCAAGCACGGGCCGGCTACCGCTTTTCTCTGGATGCGGTTTTGCTGGCCCATTTTGTAAATCTGGAAAAGGTAAAAAGGGCGGTTGACCTGGGCACTGGCAGCGGCGTAATAGCTACGCTTATGGCGGCCCGTTCGCCGGAGCTTCACCTCACCGGTCTGGAATTGCAGCAGGATCAGGTTGATAGAGCCAGGCGCAGTGTCATGCTCAATGGCCTTCAAGAGCGGATCAGTATTTTGCAAGGGGATGTCCGGCAGGTGACCGAACAAATTGATCCCCAGTCGGTGGAGCTCGTCGTATCCAACCCCCCTTTTAGAAAAAAGGGGGAGGGAAGGGTTTCCAAAAACAGTGAGCAGGCCGTTGCCCGGCATGAACTGCATGGCAGCTTAGGTGATTTTGTCCAAGGGGCCGGCCGGCTCCTTATAGCTGGAGGCCGCCTGGCCATGATTCAACGGACGGAGCGCTTTATTGAATTGATGCAGCTTTTCAAAGAGAACCAAATAGCCCCTTCCAGGCTTCGGTGGGTGCACTCCTTTGTCCACAGCCGGGCCGGGCTGTTTTTGCTGGAAGGCATCAAGAATAAGAGTACCAGCTTGGAAGTGCTGCCGCCTCTGATTATTTATGATAAGCCGAAAACCTATTCAGCGGAGATTTTATCCTGGTATCAAGAGAAAAGGGGGACCCTTGATGGGTAAACTTTACATATGCGCCACTCCCATCGGCAACCTGGAGGATGTCAGCCTGAGGCTGCTCAGAATTCTCAAAGAAGCGGAGCTGATTGCCTGCGAGGACACCAGGCATACCGGCGTCCTGCTCAAACACTACGATATCCGCAACCGGCTGATAAGCTACCACGCCAACAGCCAGGACAAGCGGGAAGATCATCTCATAGACCTGCTCAAACAGGGCAAGAGCATAGCACTGGTTTCCGATGCGGGCATGCCCGGCGTTTCCGACCCGGGGCAGAACCTTATCAGACGGGCCATCGAAGAAGGGATAGATATCGAGGTGGTTCCCGGTCCCTCGGCTTTGACCGCCGCCCTGGCTCTATCTGGGTTTGACAGCACCCGCTTTGTATTCGAGGGCTTTTTATCCCGCCGGGAGGGAAAAAGAAGAGCCCATCTGGAAGATCTAAAAGCCGAGAAGCGCACCATTATAATATATGAAGCCCCCCACCGTTTGCGGGAGACCCTGCAAAACCTGGAAGAGGTTATGGGAGTGAGTAGACCGGTGGCGGTGGCCCGGGAAATAAGCAAAAAATTCGAAGAGGTGATACGCGGCTCTCTGGGAGAGGTCCGCGCTTATTTTGAAGCCAACCTGCCCCGTGGCGAGATATGCCTGGTGATAGCCGGACTCACTGATGAAGAGAAGCCGGACGTAAATATCATTTTGCAGGAAATCGAAGAACTTATCGCCCAGGGAATGGATAAAAAAGAGGCCCTCAAAATGAAGGCCCGTCAGTATAAATTTCCCAAAGCATATTTGTACAAATGTCTTACCGATAAAAGCGATAAAGATATGTAATTATACAACCTGTTTGCCGAGTTCGGTCAGACAGCTGCGGCAGAGGTTTTTGCCTTTGTAGTTAAAAACTTCTTCAGCGTTGCCGCAGAAAATACATGCCGGTTCGTATTTCTTGAGAATTATTTTCTCATTATCAACGTAGATTTCCAGTGCATCTTTTTCTTCAATACCCATAGTTCTTCTGAGTTCAATGGGAATAACAATGCGACCCAGCTCGTCTACCTTTCTTACAACACCGGTGGATTTTAACATGACCCCAAGCCTCCTTCTTCGTCATTATTCGATTATCTGAACAAAGTATACCAACGCTGGGAGAAACAGTCAAGACATATTCAACATAAATGGACAAAAAATTAACTGTAAGAACAGTTATTTGCCATTTATGTATATAATAAAAGTGCATTTATGAACAAAGTCGACAAAAAAGCTCACCAAAAGACAAGAAGTGGAAGGTTATACAAGGATATACTTTTAAATGACCCGCTTTCAATAAATGTATTTCCGATCCGGTTTACTGTTTTAGCCTTGATTAGGGAAGGATACCGGCTGCATCTTGTGGTAAACTATACCTGATGCCTATAGAGCGGGACTTAGCGTTCCGCCTGCAATAAACAAGCTATTGGAGGGAACGAGTTGAAAACCAGGAACCAATTCTACATCACCACCCCGATTTACTACCCCAGTGACAATCTACATATAGGCCATGCCTATACGACGGTAGCAGCCGACTGCATGGCCAGGTTTAAGCGAATGCAGGGCTATAATGTATATTACCTTACCGGAACTGACGAACACGGCCAAAAACTGGAGAGGGTAGCCAGAGAAAACGGCAAAGAGCCTATCGAATATATCGATGGCATTGTGGAAAATATTAAGAGCCTCTGGGAGACCATGCTCATTACCAACAACGACTTTATCCGCACCACTGAAAAGAGGCATGAAGAGGTGGTGCAAAAGATCTTTCAAAAGGTATATGAACAGGGCGATATCTATCTCTCGCAATACGAAGGGTGGTACTGCACTCCCTGTGAGACTTTTTTCACCCAGCGGCAGCTGGTGGATGGAAAATGCCCGGACTGCGGGCGTGACGTCGAGCTATTACAAGAGGAAAGCTATTTCTTCAATATGGCCAAGTACGCCCCCCGTTTGCTGGAGCATATCGAAAATAACCCCGGGTTTATCCTGCCCGAAACCAGGAGAAATGAGATCGTCAGCTTCATCAAGAGTGGACTGGAGGACCTGTGTGTTTCGCGCACCACCTTCAAGTGGGGCATCCCGGTGCCTTTTAATGACCGGCATGTGGTCTATGTGTGGTTTGATGCCCTCATAAACTACCTGAGCGGCATTGGCTATGGCACTGATGAGGAGAAATTTAAGTACTGGCCGGCTGATATTCATATGATGGCCAAGGATATCGTGCGCTTTCACGCCATCATATGGCCCATCATGCTGATGGCTCTGGATCTACCCCTGCCCAAGACGGTGTTCGCCCATGGGTGGATAATGCTGGAAGGCGGGAAAATGTCAAAATCCAAAGGCAATGTGATCGACCCCCGCATTCTGGTGCAGAAATATGGAGTTGACGCAGTGCGCTATTACCTTATAAAGGAGCTTAGCTACGGGCAGGACGGGTATTACTCCGAGGAGATGATGGTTGCCAGGATAAATTCCGACCTGGCCAACGACCTGGGCAACCTGGTAAGCAGAACGGTCGCTATGATCGAACGCTATTTTAAAGGGGTGGTGCCTGAACCGGGCCCGGCCCAGGAGCACGATCTAGATCTGATGAAGACGGCGGCTCAGGCTTATGCCGAGGCCACCAGCCGTCTTGATAAGCTTGAATTTGCCAACTATATAACGGCCGTCCAACGGCTGATAGCGAGAGCCAATAAATACATCGATGAAACCGAGCCGTGGCTCCTGGCCAAAGACGACAGCAGTAAAGAGCGGCTGGGCGCGGTGATGTTCAATCTTCTGGAAAGCATACGGATAAGCACTATTCTGCTGGCTCCGGCCATGCCCACCCTGGCTGCCCGGGTTGCCGAGCAGACCGGGCTTGGTCCCAACCTGGCCGATGATTGGGCGGCGGCCGGCCGGTGGGGGCTGGTCCAGGCGGGAACCCGGGTTCTTAAAGGACCGGCTTTGTTCCCCCGCATCGACCCCAAAAGCCTGGAGGACGCTCCGGCTGAAAAGACAGCCCCGGCCCAGGAAGAGAGTAAACCGGCCGAGCCTGAGGGTAAACCTTATATCAGCATAGAGGATTTTGCCCGGCTCGATTTGAAGGTGGCGGAAGTGATCGCCTGCGAGAAAATGAAGAAGGCGGATAAGCTTTTGATCCTGCGCCTCAAAGTGGGAGAAGAGGAGCGCACCGTAGTATCAGGCATAGCCAAGCACTACCAGCCCGAGGAACTGGTGGGCAAGAAGGTAATCCTTCTGGCCAATCTCCAGCCCACCAAACTGCGGGGCACCCTTTCCGAAGGAATGATCCTGGCCGCTTCGACAGAAGGCCACGACCAGCTGGAGGTTTTGACTATTAACAAAGAGCTGCCATCAGGAAGCCGCGTAAGCTAAGCTAGCGAAAAAAGAAGCAAAGGGGATTTAACGATCCCCTTTGCTTCCTAATTTTATGGAGGGAGAATATCCATGTTTATCGATTCTCACGCCCACATTCAGGATGAAAAACTGATCGGCGATGTGCCAAAGATTATTGACAACGCGCACCAGGCCGGTGTAGACAATATAATCTGCGTCGGATACGATTATGAGTCATCCTGCCAGGCCGTTGAGCTGGCCAGGCGTTATCCCGAAGTGTACGCCGTCATAGGAGTGCATCCCCACGATGCCAAAACCCTCCAAAAGGATATCATGGCTAAATTATATGAACTGGGCCGGGATCCCCGGGTGGTGGCCATAGGAGAAATGGGACTGGATTTCTACCGGGATCTCTCCCCCCGGGAAGTGCAGCGCCAGGCCTTTCGCGAGCAGATAAAGCTGGCCAGGGAACTGTACAAACCGATTGTCATTCACGACCGGGATGCCCATCAGGAAGTAGCTGATATCATTAAGCAGGAAAAAGCGGGTTTAAACGGAGGAGTTCTGCACTGTTATTCCGGCAACCTGCCCTTGGCTCTGGAGTTGATGAAAGAAGGGTTTTATATCTCTTTGGCAGGACCGCTCACCTATAAAAACGCCCGTAAAACACAGGAGGTGGCAGCCCGGGTTACCCTGGAGCGAATTCTCATAGAAACCGATTGCCCCTATCTAACCCCTGAACCGCTGCGGGGCAAGAGAAATGAACCGGCTTATGTTATACACACGGCCAAAAAACTGGCCGAACTGCGCAGCAAAAGCGTAGAGGAGATCGGATACATTACCAGCCTGAATACCCGCCGGGTTTTTCGGTTAACCGAGTACTAGACAAAATCGCGGTTGAACGCTGTTAACAACTTAAGGAAATCTTTTCCTCAACAGATGAATAGAATATTTAGCAAAGGGCTATACTGATCATGGAATCGGCCATAACATGGAAACTGATCCACTATATGGAAAATTCCATTGACGTTTGACTCACTTTTGACTAAAATAACTGTATGATAGTGGGTCAATTTGGTTGGCCCTTTATCTATCTAGAAAAGGAGGAGAAGGATGGGTATTGTTTGGTCTAAGCAACGCACTTACCAAACAGCAGGTGTTCTGGCCGTCGTCCTGCTAGTGGTGAGTATGTTCTTTGCCCTGCAAAAACCAGTTTCACTCGAGGTTGATGGTAAGGTGCTAAATCAGCACTTGTTTTTTAGCAATACGGTTGGAGAGGTTTTGACCAAGAATAACGTGACCCTGGGAGAAAAGGACATCGTTCAGCCCGGGGTGGATACACGGATTAGCCGCAACATGAAAATTACGGTTTCCAGGTGTTTTCCTGTTACCGTAGTAGCCGATGGACAGACTAAACAGATCTACACCACGCCGGTGCCGATCAAGGAAGCGATTGCCGCTGCCGGGTTTGAACTGGGTCAAAACGATCTGGTTAAAACTGTCCCCGGTGAGCTAACCGCACCAGACCAGAATATTGAAGTTATTCGGGTATCACAGAAGAGTTTTGAAGAACAACAGCCATTGCCCTACTCCGAAGAGCAGTCCCTGGACAACAGCCTGGAAAGGGGCTTGAGCAAGACCATTCGGAACGGGCAGAATGGAGTGGCAGTAAACACTGTTTCCATAACCTATCACAACAATGTGGAGGTTAAAAGGGAAATCGTAGCCAGCAAACCGGTTAAAGAGCCGGTCAACAAAGTAATAGCTATGGGTACCATCACCTCAGTGTCCCGTGGAGGACAGCGTCTCGATTTTAAGGAAGCCAGGATAATGACAGTTTCGGCATATACTTATACCGGAAGCCATACCGCAACCGGAGCGGATCCGGAAGTGGGCATGGTTGCGGTGGATCCCAGTATAATACCGCTGGGCACCCGGATGTATATCGAAGGATATGGATATGCGGTAGCATCTGACACTGGTGGCGCTATAAAAGGAGACCGCCTGGATGTCTTCCTGGAGTCGGAAAGCCAATGTGTAAACTGGGGCATGAAAACAAAAAAAGTCTACATTTTGCGATAATTAAAAAACGGCCCGGGGCCCTGCAGGAGCAGGGCCTCTTTTATTTTTGGCATATACTTCCTCGTTTGAAAAACACCCCTGATAAAGAAAACTATAGCTATAAAGGGGGTGATAATAATGAAGCAATTTTGCCTGGTTGTTCTTTGTCTGGTCTTGCTGGGAAGCACCCTGCCGGGATGCCAGGGAGCCGCGAAAAAACCTCAAACCCCACAGCAAAATACGCCCCAGGGCAACCTGGATGTAAGTGCCAGCGACCGGCGGGTGATGGCCGCCCAGCTGTCAAAGACCGCCGAGAGCGTTCCAGACGTGCAAAAAGCCACCGTGGTAGTAAGCGAAGCAGGCAGCCTGCCTGCCAGTGGAAACACCAAAACCCTGGTGGCCATGGTCGGCCTTACGGTATCCTCTAGCCTGAGCAATGACGCCAATAAGGTCAACACTATCAAACAAACGGTGGCCGATAAAGTAAAAGCCTCTGACACCCGCATCAACCAGGTCCTGGTGACAACCGATCCAACCATGATCAAAAGGATAAACGATATAGCCGCCGGAATAATCGAAGGTAAACCCATCCAGAGCTTCGAAAAGGATATCAACACCCTGACCAATGATCTGAAACAACAAAAGTAATTTGGCAGGAGCGTACAATATTGCATCAACACACCGACCCGGGATTTATTCCCGGGTTTAATCCAGTATTGGGCGCAGGAACCACGATTTTAAGCGCTTTGTTTTGTAGTATAATAAGCCTATATTAATTTTTGGAAGGTTGTTACATGAACCCGGCTACCGTTAAAGAAGTCAGAGCCGCTTTAAATGAATATGGTCTGCATCCCCGAAAAAAATGGGGGCAGAATTTTCTGGTCGATAAAAATATTTTAAAAAAGATAGCTGATGGCAGTGACATTGACCCGGATGGATATGTCGTGGAGATTGGCCCGGGGTTGGGGGCCTTGACCAGGGAACTGGCCCTTCGCTGCCGCGGGGTGCTGGCCATTGAAATTGATCGGCAGCTGCAGGGTTTTTTGGAACACTCCTTTGAGGACCTGCCGGGTGTTCATTTCTTATTTGCCGATGTATTGACCATAAATCTGGAGCAGGCACTGGCTGATGCCTTTGACCTGAAGGAAATCAAACCTTATTCGGTTTGTGCCAATATTCCATATAATATTACCTCACCCATTTTGTTTAAATTGCTGGAAGAATGCGTAAACTTAAAAAACGCCACCCTGATGATGCAAAAAGAGGTAGCCGACCGAATCATAGCCCGGCCGGGAGGTAAGGATTACGGGCTCTTGACCCTCACTACCGCCTATTACGCCCGGGTCAGTCCGGTTGCCCCGGTGTCCCGAAACTGCTTTTATCCCAAGCCGGAAGTGGACTCACAGGTTATAAAAATAACTCCGCATCAGGTAAAACCAGTGCTGGCAGCTGACGAAAAGCGCTTAAAAGAATTCTTAAAAGCCGCTTTTCAAAAAAGGCGTAAAACAATCCTAAACATATGTGCGGATTTTTTTCATAAGGATAAACAGAGCTGTACAGAGATTTTAATGGAATCGCAGATTGCTCCATTACGCAGACCGGAGACGTTGGAGTTGGGGGAATTTGCCTTGCTGCTTGAGGTTTTTTCCCGGTAAAGGAGGCAGCTTATGTTATTCAAAAGCCCTAGCAAAGGAAGCCTGCAGCTGAACGAAGTGGTGGCGGAAATACTGTCCTATGTGCGTGAAGATCTGAACCGGCCTTACAAATTGATTGTGGGAAGCGACTCCCACCCCGGGGAACAGGCGACCTGTTTTGTCAGTGCCATCATTATTCATCGATTGGGCAAAGGGGCCCGCTATTTTTATAACAAGACCTATGAAGCAAAGATAAGGAGCATGCGTCAGCGCATCTTCTATGAGGCTTCGCTCAGTTTAAACCTGGCCGATCAACTGACCTACTTGTTGAAAGAATACGGGCAGGAACAAATGCCGGTCGAAATTCATCTGGACATTGGAACTCACGGGGAAACCAAGGAACTGGTAAAAGAGATCACCGGAATGATAGTGGGCAGCGGGTTTGCAGCCAAGATAAAACCGGATGGCTGCGCGGTCAAAGTGGCTGACAAATACACTAAACATTAAAAAATGCTTGAGACCTTCTTGACAGCTACTCAATTTTCATTTATACTATTTTCTCATGCTTGACATCATAGTGGGCATAATGTAAAATAATATAGATAAAAGAAAAAAGAAGGTGATATCGTGAGTTCCCCTAGGGCCATTTCTGATATAAAAAGAGATCTAGAGTCATTTGTGGGCGCCAAAATTAGACTAAAAGCCAACCGGGGTAGGAACCGTATCATTGAAAGGATAGGGGTTTTAGAATCAACGTATCCCAATATATTTGTGGTTAAGCTCAACGAAAGAAAAATAGAGCGTCGAGTTTCATACAGCTACGCAGATGTATTGACGGAAACTGTGGAGTTGTTTGTATATGACCATCAGGATCTGGAGATAAGGATCGCTTCAGCCAATTCGTAAATAAAAAGGACAGGCACTGCATGGCAACATGCAGTTTTTCTTTTTTCTGAGGGTTTTTTGAAATCATACCCGGCCTTCATCACCAATAAGATGTACAAGTACAAGAGGAAAGAAGGTGCAGGGTTGGAAAAATCATGCCGTATATGGTCTCCGGTGGTATACGCTGAATTGACTGAGCCACGGACCTGGAAAGGGACGCTTACCTACGCCCTCGAAGACCCTCCCGGGCGCATGGAGGATATAAAAATAAAGGCGCGCAATTGCATGGCCAGACTGCAGGGCAAGCATATCGAAGTGGAGATCGCCTGCGAGATCCTGACTCTTTTGGAAAACTCTCATGGGCAAATGCGTCTTTTTACCCGGCGGGAAGTGCTCAAGGAGCGCCTATCCCGGGATGCGTTTTCCGCCTGGCCGGACAATCATGACCAGGAGCTTATGGTCAACATTCAAAGGTTGTCCTGGGATGGGGAGCTGAAAGAGAAGGAAATTCGCATCAACCTGCTCGTTTTTTACTCGGTAATGATCATGCGCTATGAAATTGTAAAAGTGCCGCTGGAAGCAAGCGAGCAGGTAGCAGCCGGCCCGCCGGAGGTACAGGAGCTATTGAATCAATTACAGAGCGAAATTATCCAGGCGGAAGGGGACAAGATGGAGCTTAAAAGGAAGCTATATCGCTATGAAAAGGACATCCAGAGTCTCAAAAAGGGAATCAACCGGGCGGAAAGCCGCAACCTGACCCTGAACGAGGAGCTGTCCAGGAACCGCCAAATAATAGAAGAGCTAAAGACCAGCCGCTACGAGGGCGATAAGCGGGAACGACACCGGTTTGGCCGCTCTGAAAAGGGGCGTGGCTACCCGGCCTGGAATGAAGAGCAGGATGAATCCTTGAGTCTGGGGGGATTGATAAAAAGGCTGTTTCAAAATAATGCCTGAACCATATATAATCTGGTAGCAAATCCAACATAAACCGCATAGGCTATGCCATAACAAAAATGGGAGGAGTGGCCCTGGTGAGGATCTTTTTTCCAAACACAGCTCCGCTAATCAAATATGGCATAGGCCAGGCCTTTGCCGACCTGGGACATGAAGTTCTTTTTTGCAATATATTGTGGGAGGCTGACTGGCAGCAGAAACTGGAGAATTTTAGACCTGACTGTGTTTTTACCGACGGTGGGTGGGGAATCTTCGGTCACCTGTTTCCCTACCTGCACAACCGGCGTATACCTCATATCTACTGGGCAATAGAAGATCCCCCGTTTTTCGATATGCTATCCCTCGACTATGCTAAAAATTCGCTCTATGTGTTTACGACTTGTCGGGAAACCATTGAGCGCTACAGGCAGCATGGAATCAGGGCTCATTTACTGCCTTTTGGCTTTCATCCCCGCTACTATCATCAGGACCTGCCTGATCCCCGTTTTTCTTATGACGCGGTATTCATAGGCAACAATTACGATTTTTCAGTAGAACGCTTGCAGGGTTACCGGACTATATTGGAACCGCTCATGCAAGCCGGCTACAATATCAAGATTTTTGGCAATGAATGGTGGCTGGATACATCAAGGCCTTTTTATATCGATCCGAGCTTTTACGGGGGATATATGCCCAGTGAGGATCTGGGCAGGGTTTGTGCCAGTGTGCCGATGGTAATCGGAATTCATTCCGTACTCAGTTCCAGCACCATGCTCAGCATGCGCACCTTCGAAGTGTTGGGCTGCGGAGGGTTCCATCTCACCCAGTACACTCCCGCCGTGCAGAACTATTTCGGCAACCACCAGGATCTGGTATGGACCAAAAGCCGTCAAGAAACCCTGGACCTGATGCAATACTATTTGTCCCGTCCGGAAAAACGCCAAAAAATAGCCCGCCAGGGTCAGTTCAAGGTCTTTTGCAAACACACCTACCGCCACCGGGTCGAATTGATCCTGGAGCTTATGCGCAGACGCAGCCGGGCGAAAACAGCCTAGTGTGACAGGGGGACGTTCTTTCTGTCACAAAAGATTTTTGTTACAGAAAGAACGTCCCCCTGTTTCACAACTTACAGGTTGCCCAAAATTGATAATGTTCCAATGCCCGCCACCATCATAACAAGAATTAAGATGACGATGAACACCAGGTAGAGGATAAAGAGAATGCCCTGGAACATCAGGAACTGCTTGAAATTGCTGAATATTTCGTTCAGCGCGACAGTGGTATCCATACCGGGGGGCTGGGTCAAGAGCAGCTGGATCTGGTTTTTAGCGCTCATCAACTTGGTTCCCATTAAAATCATCAAGATGCCCGGAATAGCTCCAATAACAAAGGCAAAAACACCGGATATCGCACCCAATGCACCTAGAATAATAAACATTACTCCGCAAAAGCTGCCCCAACTGCTCATGCCCATCAGGTTTTCCCTGCTTAACAAAATTCCACCCCCTTTAGTCTGTTTGTTCCTAAAATATTAATATTCAACAAAAAGTGAGTTGTAACCTTCTGTTTTTTAGCTTTTTAGTATAGCGTTCCAGGGGGACGTGTGACAGGGGGACGTTCTTTCTGTAACACGCAGTGTTACAGAAAGAACGTCCCCCTGTCACAC
>JBEHWI010000055.1:0-15657 GCA_040217815.1 Syntrophomonadaceae bacterium
TCGACGCCATCATGGAAGCCGACGCGGTGGTTATTGGCCCGGGCAGCCTCTATACCAGCATTGTTCCCAATTTGCTGGTGCAAGGGGTGCCGGAGGCCATCGGTCAGAGCCAGGCCCGCACCTTCTATGTTAGCAACATCAAGACCGAAAGCGGCGAAACCGACGACTATGAAGCAGTGGATCATTTGCGGGTAATCTATGACTACCTGAAGGTACCTCTGGATTACGTAGTGGTAAATTCGGGTTCCCTGGACGAAACGCGCTTGAAAAAATACCAGCAGGAAAAGGCCCGGCCGGTTACGCCGGTAAGCCGGGTAGAGCTGGAGGCCTGGGGAACCGCCGTAATTGAGGAGGCCCTGATTTCGGACAGCACCCTGGCCTGGCATGACTCCGATAGGTTGGCCCGGGCTATACTCAAAGCTCTGGAATAGGCAGGTGGCGGTATGAGCTTTTCCAATGAAGTACGCAATGAGGTGGCCCGCTATATACCTGACAAGCCCTGCTGCCGCAAGTCGGAACTGGCATCCCTGCTGCTTTTTGCCGGGCAGGTTGAGAAAACCGCGGACGGACAGTTGTTGAAAATAACCGTGGAAAACGCGGCTACCGCACGCAAGATCTACCAGTACGTCAAAGAATTCAGCCCCTGGCCGGCCACTGTGGAAAGCGAACCAAAGAACCGCTTTCGGAAGAGCCGGGCCTATGATGTAGTGATTGAGCCGAAGGACTCTGATAAAGAAGTACTACAAGAAATGGGGCTTCTTTATCCCACTGCCCGGCGCCACGCACCCTGGAATCTGCTGGGCAAATCATGCTGCAGACGCTCGTTCATCAGGGGGTTGTTCCTGACCCGGGGATTTATAAACCGGCCCGAGGGAAACTACCACCTGGAGCTGGTTTTGGGCGACACCCGGCTGGCCGCGGAAGTGCAAAAGCTCCTGCAGAAAATGGGGCTCAAGGCCGGCTGCATTGAAAGAAAAAACCACCTGGTAGTATACCTCAAAGACAGCGAAAAAATTGCGGATTTCCTGCGCTTAATAGGCGCCAGTAAAGCCCTGTTGGATTTTGAAAACGCCCGTATATTAAAATCCATGCGCAATACGGTCAACCGCCAGGTAAACTGCGAAACCGCCAACCTGGTAAAAACCATTGATGCATCGGTGCGGCAGGTGGAACTGATGGAAAAGCTCATTCAAAGCCAGCGCTGGGAGATGCTCAGCCCGCAGCTAAAAGAGCTGGCCCTGGTGCGGCTGAAATATCCCGACAGCACTCTCAAAGAACTGGGTGAGATGTTGAATCCGCCACTCAGCAAGTCAGGTGCCGCCTATCGCATGAGAAAGTTGGAACAAACCGCCGAGGAACTTCTGGATCAAAATTAGGATATACTAACAAAAGGACAAGTACATATATTCGCCGAATAGATTAACCTTGTAGAGATAGAAGGGGGTGGGGACATTATGAGACTGGTTCACGACATTTTTGTGGAACAACAGCAAAAACTGCTCATGACACCAGAATTGCGCCAGGCGATTGCCATCCTCCATATGTCCACCATGGAGCTCAATGAATTTATCCGGACTGAGTTGGAGGAGAATCCGTTTCTCGAAGAGAGAGAGATTGAAGAGGCGGATGAGCACATTCGGGAGGAAAGCGACGATGGGGCATGGTTGGAGGAATGGTTGGAGATATATCACGACCGTGATATAGGCGTAGTTCAGAAAGAAAAGAAAGAAGAGAAATCATTCGAAAATTATCTGACCCGGGTTCCCAGTTTGTTCGAGCATCTGGAATTTCAGCTGCGTCTGGTCAAGCTGAACGAACAAGACTTTGATATCGGCTATCATCTGATCGGCAATATCGACAGCAATGGGTATCTGTGTATTGACCTGGACGAAGTTGCCCGTAAAATGGGGACGTCCCTGGACAAAGTCGAAGAAATTCTGCGCATAGTGCATTCATTTCACCCGCATGGAGTAGGAGCCCGCAATCTCAGCGAATGCCTGCTGCTTCAGCTTCGCCACTACGGCAAGGAAAGCTATATCGCCCGCAAGATCATCGAAGAACACCTCGACGACCTGGCCCGCGGCCGGATGAACAAGATCGCCACCGCCCTTTCCATATCCATTCAACAGGCTCAAGAAATAGGCGATCTTATAAGAACTCTGGACCCCAAACCTGGTCGGCAGTACAGCAGCGATCAGGAAGTCCGCTATATAGTTCCCGAGGTTTTTGTAGAAAAAGTTGAGGGTGAATTCATCGTCTATGTAAACGACTTGAACTTTCCGCGCCTGGTGGTAAATCACCTCTACGAAAGCGTTCTGCGTCAACCGGACCACTTTTCCGAGGACACCCGCCGGTACCTGGAAGACAAGATAGGCTCGGCTTTGTGGCTGATCCGCAGCATCGAGCAACGGCGCATAACCCTGTACAAAGTGGCCAGTTGCATTGTCGACATACAAAAAGATTTTTTAGATAAAGGTGTTCAATTCCTGAAACCGCTCAAACTGCAGCAGGTGGCCCAGCTGGTGAATGTTCACGAGTCCACCGTCAGCCGGGCGACCTCCAATAAATATATGCAGACCCCGCAGGGTTTATTTGAATTGAAGTACTTCTTCAGTTCCGGGCTCGAATCGGCTCACAACGACGAAAAGATGTCCTCCAAGAGCATCAAACACATGCTGGAAGGCATGATCGGAGAGGAAGACCCGACCCGCCCCTTAAGTGATGAACAGATTGCCCAGCTGTTTAAAAAGAAGGGCATTCGCATATCAAGGCGCACTGTCGCTAAATATCGGCAGGAACTGGGCATCCCTTCGACTATGAGCCGGAGACGCTATTAAAAGTTCTAAATGAAAAAAGGCGAATGGATCAGGTAATTGTTTTTCTCGGCGCCTGCGCAGGTGACGATAAAATAATTACCTTTTTCGTTCTTCTTTTTAACCGGGAAAATCGGGTTATTTTGCATGTTATGCAACATGCAGATCCATTTGTGATATAATAGCACTAGAGGAAAAATATTTTGAAATGTTCCCATAGCAGTGGGACAATTTTGTCCCTATGAATAATAAGCGCCCCAGCAAAAGGTAGACTGATGGATAACACATTTTCAATTATAGAAAGATTTGCTCCTGATGCGATGGAAATAATCGAGATTCGCTACCAGCTGCTGCGGCAGGTGATGCACCGCCAGCCAGTAGGGCGTCGTCAGTTGTGCCGGGAACTGGGCTATGCCGAGAGGCTGGTTCGCAACCAGTTGGATGTCCTGAAAAATCAAGGAGCTTTGCTTATCAGTCCGGGGGGTATAAACCTGACTTCATACGGACAAGACCTTCTAACCGAAATCGATTCACTGGTTCCAGCACTCTATCACACCCAGACCCTGGCCAAAAAAATCAAGCAAATCTACCAATTGCAGCAGGTCATCGTTGTGCCTGGCGACACCTATCAGGATCCCCTGGTAAAAAAAGACCTGGGGCGGGCAGCGGCCCGGTTTTTAGAAAAAGTGCTCTTTCCCTCCTGCACGGTTGCCGTAACCGGCGGAACTACTCTGGCTGAAATGGCGGAAGCCATGGGAACCGCTCACCCGGATGATGTGCTCATCGTACCGGCCCGGGGTGGTTTGGGGGAAGAGATGGAGTTGCAGGCCGGAACCATAGCAGCCAAGATAGCCAAGGCCATAAGCGGTCATTACCGGCTCTTGCATATACCTGACAACCTTGAAGAGAGCACCGCGGAAATCCTGAAACGGGACAGCCATATTCAGGAAGTGGTCAAGAGGATCAAGTCCAGCGATATTCTGCTGCACGGCATCGGTATAGCCATGGAAATGGCCAACAGGCGGGGTTTGGCGCAAAACGAGATCGATATAATTTACAGCCACCAGGGGGTGGGCGAAGCTTTAAGATATTATTTTGCCAAATCGGGAAATATAGTCTATGAAACCCGCGGCATAGGTTTGGAACTTAATGATGTTCGAAACATCCCCACCGTGATAGCGATAGCCGGGGGGCGCCATAAAGCGCAGGCTATTAAGGCAGTGTTAAGACACGGGCTGGATAATGTACTCATTACCGATGAAGGAGCAGCCCGAGAAATAATCAAGAGTAACGGAAAGGATGATCAGCATGGGAGTTAAAGTTGCCATCAACGGTTTTGGGCGCATCGGGCGGCTGGTCGCCAGGGTTGCGGCCAATAGAGAAGATGTCGATATCGTAGCAGTCAACGATCTTGGTGATCTGCATACTGCCGCCCATTTATTCAAGTACGATTCAATTCATGGGACCTTTGCCGGAAGCGTTGCCGCAGACGGCGACAACTTGCAGATCAACGGCAAGAGCATCAAATACCTGTCGGAAAGAGACCCGGAGAAGCTGCCTTGGAAGGACCTCGGGGTTCAAGTAGTAGTTGAGTCCACCGGCGTATTTCGCGACCGGGAAAAAGCGGCCAAGCACTTGACCGCCGGGGCTTCAAAAGTTGTAGTCACGGCGCCGGGCAAAAAGATGGATTTAACCATTGTCATGGGAGTAAACCAGGATAAATACACGCCGGACATGGCCATCATCTCCAATGCCTCCTGCACTACCAACTGCCTGGCTCCGGTGGCCAAGGTGCTCGTAGAGGAATTCGGGATTGTAAAAGGACTTATGAACACGATTCATTCCTATACCAATGACCAGCGGGTTTTAGACCTGGAGCACGATGACCTGAGGCGGGCCCGGGCGGCCGGCGTGTCTTTAATACCGACCACAACCGGCGCAGCCAGTGCCATAGGTCTGGTGATTCCTGAACTGGATGGCAAACTGGACGGGGTGTCAATCCGGGTGCCGACTCCCGATGTTTCTCTATTGGATTTAACGGTTGAACTGGAAAAACCGGCTACGGTAAAGCAGCTCAATGAAGCCTTTCAAAAGGCCAGCCAGGGTTCATTAAAAGGCATTTTGAAGTATACGGAAGAACCGCTGGTATCCAGCGATTACCGGGGTGAAGAAAACTCGGCAGTAGTAGATGGGCTGCTCACCATGATGATGGGCGAGCGCATGGCCAAAATCATCGCCTGGTATGATAACGAGTGGGGCTACTCAGTGCGCGTAGTTGATGTGGTGCACTATGTGGCTACCCGAGGTCTTTAGTCAACAAATGGAGGTGTATCTGTTTTGAAAAAGCTGAGGGATGCAGACCTGAAGGGCAAAAGAGTGTTGATGCGGGTAGATTTTAACATTCCCATGGATAAAAGCGGCCATATAATAGATGACACCAAGATGAAAGAAGCCCTTCCCACGATTCGTTATGTTCTTGACAAAGGCGCCAGCATCGTTTTGATGAGTCACCTGGGCCGCCCCAACGGCAAGCCGGATGAGAAATACACGTTAAAGCCTATTGCGTCCCATCTCAAAGGTCTGCTGGCTGCACCGGTAATGATGGCCCCGGACTGCATCGGTCAGGAGGTCGAGGCTCTGGTTAAAAAGCTTCAGCCCGGTCAGATTCTGGTCCTGGAGAATGTCCGCTTCCATGGCGAAGAAGAAAAAAACGATCCCGCTTTTTCCAAACAGCTGGCTGCCTGGGGCGACCTTTTTATAAACGACGCTTTCGGCACGGCTCATCGCGCCCACTCCTCCACCTCCGGAGTAGCCGACTACCTGCCGACCTACGCCGGCTTTTTGATGGAAAAGGAAGTGGAAATGCTGCGGGATGTACTGGAGAATCCGGAAAGCCCGCGTATGGCTATCCTGGGGGGAGCCAAGACCGCTGATAAACTGGGCCTGATTCACAACCTGCTGGGCAAGATGGACTTTATCTTGATTGGCGGGGGTATGGCCAATACCTTTTTAAAAGCCCAGGGCAAGCAGACCGGCAAGTCGCTGGTGGAAGAAGACCTGATTGCGGAGGCCAGCCGCCTGCTGGCTACAGCAAACCAGGCCGGCACCCAAATTCTGCTGCCGGTCGACGCGGTGGTAGCCACAGAACTGACCCCCGAGGCGGTTGGAACGGTGGTAGAGGTGGATAAGGTGCCGCAGGATATGATGATCCTCGATATCGGACCGCGCACTATCGAACTTTTCACCCAGACGATTATGATGGCCAAAACGGTGGTCTGGAATGGACCGCTGGGTGTTTATGAATATGAACAGTTTGCCCGGGGCACACGCAAAGTAGCGGAAGCCCTTTCCCACTCCCCGGCGATAAGCGTGATCGGTGGGGGAGATTCAGCGGCCGCCGTGCATGACATGGGTTTGGAAAAAAACATTACCCATATATCCACCGGAGGAGGCGCAACCCTGGAATTTCTGGAGGGACTTCAGCTTCCTGGCGTAGCCGCTTGTGAAGGATACGCACCTGCGCTTCACTAATATTGGAGACCATTCAGAAGTGGGGGTTTAAAGAGTGAGAAAAACGCTGTTGGTAGCCAACTGGAAGATGAACAAGACCTGTCAGGAGGCGGCGGCTTTTGCAGAAGAATTTCTGCCGGAAACAGCCAACCTGGATGGGGTGGACCTGGTAATATGTCCTCCTTTTACCTGCCTGCTGAGCATGAATAGGAATCTGTCCGGCTCCCGGGTCGCCCTGGGGGCCCAGAATATGTTCTGGACCGATCGCGGGGCTTATACCGGGGAAATCGGACCGTCCATGCTCGTCGATGTAGGGTGCCGCTACGTCATCCTGGGACATTCGGAGCGCCGGCAGATACTGGGCGAGACTGATGTCAACATAAACCGCAAGGTAAAAGCGGCCCTGGATGTGGACCTTATCCCTATCCTGTGTGTGGGTGAGACCCTCCAGGAACGCGACAACCAGCTGGCCTTAGAGGTGGTAAAAGAGCAGTTGACCAAAGACTTGAAAGACATCTCCCTGGAGGGAGATGATATAGTGGTGGCTTATGAGCCGGTCTGGGCTATTGGAACCGGAGTCAACGCCAGCCGCGAAGATGCCCGGGAAATGATAGCATTTATTCGCAGCCACCTGGAAAAAATGTATGACAGGGAGCTGGCCCAGAAAGTGCGCATTCTATACGGCGGTAGCGTTAATGAAGATAATATAGCGGATTTCCTGGCCGAGGATGACGTTGATGGGGCCCTGGTGGGGGGTGCCAGCCTTCAGGCGGCTTCTTTTGCTAAAATTGCAAGGGCGGGTATTGATGGATAAAAAACCGTTGTTATTGATGATTCTGGACGGCTGGGGAAACCGGGATGACTGCACCGACAACGCCATTCTCAGGGCGCATCCGGCCAATTTCCTGGCCTTGCATAAAGCATATCCCCACACCGAGCTGAAGTGCTCGGGGCTGGATGTGGGGCTCCCCGCCGGGCTGATGGGAAATTCAGAAGTGGGCCATCTCAATATGGGGGCCGGGCGGATTGTATATCAGGAAATAACCCGGATCAGCAAAGCAATCGCTGATGAAAGCTTTTTTGCGGTGAATGAACTGGTGGGCGCGGTGGCCAAAGCCCGCCATCACGGCGGAGCGGTGCACTTGATGGGATTGGTGTCTGAAGGCGGAGTGCACAGCACCATGGAGCACATCTACGCCCTGCTCGAACTGTGCCGCCGGGAAGGCCAGTCCCGGGTCTATGTGCACGCCTTCCTGGATGGTCGCGATGTGGCTCCCAAAAGCGCACTTATTTTTATTCAGGAACTGGAAGACAAAATGAAGGAAATCGGGCTGGGCAAAATAGCCACGGTGCAGGGGCGCTTTTACGCCATGGATCGGGACAACCGTTGGGACCGGATCGAGCGCGGCTACAATGCTATGGTTTTGGGGATCGGCGCCAAGGCCCCCAATCCACAGGCGGCCATAGCTCAGAGCTACGAGATGCGGGTTACCGATGAATTCGTGGAGCCGGTGGTAATAGTCGACCAGAATGGTGAGCCCTTGACCACCATCAATGACGGCGACAGCGTCATATTCTTCAACTTCCGGGCCGACCGGGCCAGACAGATAAGCCGGGCCCTGGTCGATAAAGAAATGGACCATTTTAACCGGGCCTTCTGGCCGCAGGTCAATTATGTATGCATGACCCAGTACGATGCCAGTATCGATGCCCCGGTGGCCTTCAAACCGCAGAACCTTGACAACACTCTGGGGGAAATACTGGCCGAAAGCGGCTTAAAACAGCTGCGCATAGCCGAGACCGAGAAATATGCCCATGTAACCTTCTTCTTCAACGGGGGAGTGGAGGAGCCCAATCCTGGTGAAGACCGGATTTTGATACCGTCGCCCAAAGTGGCTACCTATAATTTAAAGCCGGAAATGAGCGCCTTTGAGGTCACCGAAAAGGTGATTGAGGAGATAAAACGCTCCTATTATGACGTGATTATCATGAATTACGCCAATCCCGACATGGTAGGGCATACTGGCATTCTGGAGGCTGCCATTCAGGCTATTCAAGCGGTGGATAAATGCCTGCAGGAAGTAGTGGGGGCCGTTTTACAGCAGGGAGGCAGCCTTATTATAACCGCCGATCACGGCAACTGCGAGAGAATGGTGGATCCGGTAACCGGCTCGCCTTTTACCGCGCATACCACTGATAATGTTCCCTTTATTTTGATAAGCCCGGAGTATGCACAATGCAGTTTACGAGACGGCGGTGCTCTGTGCGATGTAGCGCCCACCTTATTAGATATTTTAGGAATCCCGGCTCCGCCCGAAATGACCGGGCAGAGCTTGATAATAAAGCATTAGAATCTAAATGCCTTAAGGAAATTAAAGGAGGAAGTATTTGATGAGCACGATCATCGATGTATTTGCCAGGGAGCTTCTGGATTCGCGGGGCAATCCCACGGTTGAAGTGGAGGTAATCCTGGAAGACGGAACCATGGGCCGGGCCATTGTGCCCTCCGGAGCTTCCACCGGCGCCCACGAAGCGGTTGAGTTGAGGGATGAAGATTCCTCACGCTACGGTGGCAAGGGCGTATTAAAAGCGGTGGAAAATGTCAATGAAATCATTGCACCGGAAATAGTGGGCATGGAGGCTGTTCGCCAGATCGATATCGACACCCTGATGATCGAACTGGACGGAACACCCAACAAACAAAAGCTGGGTGCCAACGCCATCCTGGGAGTGTCCATGGCGGTTGCCCGGGCGGCGGCCAAGTATCTGGGCCTGCCCCTCTACCAGTACATCGGGGGAGTAAACGCACGCGAACTGCCGGTGCCCCTGATGAACATATTAAACGGCGGCAAGCATGCCGACAACAATGTAGATGTTCAGGAATTTATGATTCTACCTACTGGAGCCCAGAGCTTCGCCGAAGGTCTGCGCATGGCGGTTGAGATATACCACACCTTAAAAAAGGTTCTGAGCGCCAAGGGTTTGGCCACGGCTGTCGGTGATGAAGGCGGCTTTGCCCCCAACTTACCCTCCAACGATGCCGCCCTGGAAATCATCCTGGAGGCTATAGAAAAAGCCGGCTATCAGCCCGGCAAGGATGTATATCTGGCATTGGATGTTGCGGCAACCGAACTCTTTAAAGACGGAAAGTATCACCTGGCCGGCAACGACCTGGTTTTGACTTCGGCTGAGATGGTGGACTTTTACGCCGGTTGGGTGGACAAATACCCTATTATCTCCATTGAAGACGGCCTGGCCGAGGACGACTGGGAAGGCTGGAAGCTGTTGACCGACCGCCTGGGGCACAAAATACAGCTGGTGGGTGACGATCTTTTCGTAACCAACACCGACCGCCTGTCCCGGGGCATCAAGGAAGGCATCTGCAACAGCATCCTGATCAAGCTCAACCAGATAGGAACGGTCAGCGAAACCCTGGAGACCATTAATATGGCCAAACGGGCCGGCTACACCAGCGTTATTTCCCACCGTTCCGGTGAAACCGAAGATTCCACTATCGCGGACATTGCCGTAGCCACCGGCGCGGGACAGATCAAGAGCGGAGCCCCTGCCCGCACCGACCGGGTTGCCAAGTACAACCAGCTCCTGCGCATTGAAGAGGAACTGGACGTGTTTGCGGTATATCGCGGCTTGGATACTTTTTATAACCTGTTCCGCGGGTAGCAGCCTCTCGGGTACTTGATGCTTGTATATAAATGGGCACCTGTGTTAAAATATACGATAGCGTTTTGGTAGACTACGGAGGTGGAACCTTGTTAAGGATTATTCTTATCGTTTTGCAGGTTATATGCTCATTGGCCTTGATTGCCACCGTGCTTCTTCAATCAGGTAAAAGCGCCGGTCTGTCAGGCAGTATCGCTGGCGGCAGCGAAGCAATTTTCGGCGGCAAGAAAAAAGGCATTGATGAGTTGCTGAATAAACTTACAGCCTGGATAGCGGGCGGGTTTGTAGTTTTAACCCTGGCTCTGTCCCTGGTAAAATAACCCCTGTGAACATAACGAAAAACGATGAAAGCAGGTCACCATGCCTGCTTTTATTTATTGGAGGAAAAGATGGGTATAAATGAGCAGGCCCGGCCCTTTTACATAGAAGGCAAACATGCAGCGATCTTATTTATTCACGGGTTTACCGCTTCGCCCTCCGAGGTTCTACCGACCGCTCGATTGATTGCTGAAGCAAGGGGGGTTGCCGTTCGAGGCATACTACTGCCTGGCCATGGCGCAAGCCCGGAGGAGTTAAACCGGTTCGGCTGGGAAGACTGGTTTGAGGCGGTAAAGGATGCCTGCCTTTCCCTGCTGCGTGATTTTGAGAGCGTATACGTAGCCGGTTTGTCAATGGGTGGTATGCTGTCCCTTCTGGCCGGGGTGCGGATACCCAATATAAAAGGGATTGTGTCCATAAACGCCCCCATCTTCGTAGAAGATTTCTTCAAGGTGCGGCTGGCCGCCCGGCTTAAATATTGGCGGTCGTCCTGGCCCAAGGCAGATATAGACTACGAATTAAAGCAGCAGGGGCGCTTTGCCTATGATTGTTATCCATTAAAGGCTCTCGCTAACATGCTAAAACTACGCAAAATCGTCATGAAGGAACTACCGGCCATGAAGCTGCCGGTACTGGTGTTTCAGTCGCTGCAGGATGAAACTGTCTTACCCCACAGTGCCAGGTACATAGAAGAGGCCTGCCGTAATTCCCGCGTGCAGAGAATCGATCTGTCCCATTCACGGCATGTAGCTACCATGGGCCCGGAAATTGACAAGATAGCGGAAAACATAATAGCGTTTGTAAACCGTTGGGAGAAAGGAGCCCGAGACGACGGATATAAAGCCACTATTGATTAAAGACCATCCCAATTTGGGAATAATAGACTAAAAAGCAGGGTTAAGAACCTGTTTATAATATGGAGGAAACACTTTAAGAAGATGATTAGTAAAGATGGAATTTTGAATTACATGCGCCAGGACAGCTACAAGCCGCTGGAATACCTGGAGCTGGTTGGCAAGTTGAGCATAGGCCAGGGCGATGATGAAGTGCGCTTCAAAAAGTGCCTGGGTCAGCTGGAAAAGGACGGGTACATAATCCGCACCCGCAAGAACAAATACGGGCTGCCGGAGATGATGAACCTGACCCGGGGGGTTATGCGCCTCTCTCCCAGGGGCTATGGACTGTTATTGCCCGAAGAGCCGGGCCGGCCGGAAATATTTGTCTATGGCAAAAAACTCAACGGAGCCATGCACAACGACAAGGTAATGGTGCGCATTCGGGAGTCCGAGATAGACGGGCAGCGCCCGGAAGGAACCGTCATTCGGGTAATCAGCCGGGCCAACCAGCAGATGGTCGGAACTTATCGCAAAGGCCGCAGCCTGGCCCAGGTTATTCCCGACGACAGCCGCCAGATCTACCCGATCTACGTACGCCCCACCAAAAAGATAAAAGTCAACAACGGGGATAAGGTGCTGGTAACCATAACCGCCTGGCCGGATGGTAATAATGCCGCCGAGGGCAAAATACTGGAGGTACTGGGCGGCAGAGGACAGCCCGGAACGGATTTGCAGGTACTCCTGAAGAAGCACGGGCTGGCTGCCGATTTCACCAGCCCGGTCTTGCAAGAGGCAGAAAAAGTGGCACTGCCGGTCAACCCGGAGGAAATAAGCCGGCGCCGCGACCTGCGGGATCTGTCGATGGTGACCATTGACGGTGAGGACGCCAAAGACCTTGACGACGCAGTTTCGGTCAACCGCATCCCGGCGGGCTACCGCCTGGGTGTGCACATAGCCGACGTTTCACATTACGTCAAGGAAGATAGCCGCCTGGACAAAGAGGCCGGCAAACGGGGAACCAGCGTCTACCTGGTGGATACGGTTCTGCCTATGCTGCCCCGGGAGCTGTCCAACGGCATTTGCAGTCTGAATGCCGGGGTGGAACGCCTGGCAGTCACCTGCATGATGGATATAGATAAAAGCGGAAAAGTCCTGGATTACGAGATATTCAAATCAGTTATCAAAGTTCAGGAGCGTATGACCTATAAGGACGTCAACCGCCTCCTGGCCGGTGAAGAGGGCGAGTTGAAACAGCGTTATGAAAGCCTCGTACCCGACTTTTTCCTGATGAAAGAGCTGGCCGATATCCTGCGCCAGGAGCGCATGTCAAGAGGCTACCTCGATTTCGATTTTCCGGAGGCCAAGGTAATTGTCGATGAAAAGGGCTTTCCGGTTGAAATCCGCAAGAGGGAAAGCGGGGCCGGGGAAAACCTTATTGAAGATTTTATGATCAAGGCCAATGAAGTAGTGGCTGAGCACCTGTATATGCGCCAGATTCCCGTCCTTTACCGAGTGCATGAAAAACCGGAAGAAGAGTCTATCAACAAACTTAATCTGGTGCTGGGAGTCTTCGGCCATAAAATCCGCAGTTTGAAACCGGAGCCCCTATCGCTGCAAAAGGTTCTGCATGAGATCAAAGGCAGGCCGGAAGAGCAGTTGATCTCCCTGCTCCTGCTCAGGTCCATGAAACACGCCCGCTATGCTCCGCAGGCCCTTGGGCACTTTGGGCTGGCTTCCAGGTACTACTGTCATTTTACCAGCCCCATCAGGCGTTATCCTGATCTGATCGTGCACCGGGTTCTCTCCAGCCTGCTGGAGGGAGGCATGAATGCCAAGCGCCGGGCCTCCCTGGAAAAGAAAATGACCGGTTATGGGGAGCATTCCACTCTGCAGGAGATGAAAGCAGAAGAAGCCGAGCGCGAATACGTGGCCATTAAAAAGGCCCAGTACATGGAGCAATTTGTGGGTGAAGAATTCACCGGGCGCATCGCCTCGGTGCAGTCCTTTGGCTTTTTTATTGAACTTGCCAATACGGTTGAGGGTTTGGTGCACATCTCCAGCATCGCCGATGATTATTATGAATTCAACGAACGCAACTACACCTTGATCGGCCGCCACAGCGGAAGGAAATTCGCCATCGGGGACGCTGTGCAAGTGCAGTTGGTCCGGGTGGACGTTGATGACGCCAAGGTGGACTTTGAACTTGTGACTCAGAACAATGAAGTTGAAGCAAAACCGGCTGAAGGCAACGAAGCGTCCAAGAACAATGGAAATGGCAAGAGTAAGGACGGCTTTGCCAGCCGCAAGAAAAGCAAGAGCAACGGTAAAAGCAACGGGAAAGCACGACGTAGAAGCCGCAGAGACGGTAAATAGGGGATTTAAAGCATTAGCCGGCCTTGACTGGCAATGACGCCATTCGGTATAATCAACTTGTTGAGTTTGCAATAACAGCCCTGGCTTTGGACATGTTATATCCGAGGCGAGGGTTTGTGTTTCTTAAAAATGAGAAGGTGAAGCCATGAGTGCCAAGCACAAGGGGATCAAACCGGTGGTTGACAACCGCCGGGCCCGTCATGAATATCATATAAAAGAAAACTTTGAAGCCGGCCTGGTTCTGGTAGGAACGGAAGTCAAATCCCTGCGCATGGGCAAAGGCAACCTGCAGGACGCCTATGCCACGGTAAGGGATGGGGAGGTCTGGGTGAACAACTTTCATATCAGCCCCTACGACAAGGGCAACCGCTTCAATCACGATCCCTTGCGGCCGAAAAAACTGCTTTTGCACCGCAAGGAAATCAACCGCCTGCTCGGTCTGCAGCGGGAAAAGGGTCTGACCCTGATACCGCTCAAGATCTACTTTAAAGACGGGCGAGCCAAGATGGATCTGGCTGTGGCTGTGGGTAAAAAGCTCTATGACAAGCGCGAGGACATCGCCAGCCGCGACGCCCAGCGCGATATGGAGCGGGCGGTGAAAGAACGCTATCAATGAGTTGGGGGACGGTTCTCCGATTCACTTAATTAAAAACTGGATTATTGCTCCGGTTGACAATTTTGCATTGAGGTACTATGATATCTCTTGCACCTATCAATATTTTACAAGGGGGCGTACTGGTTTCGACGGGGGATAAGGTGGGTTGAGCAGCGAGCCGAGTTGTCGCCAGCTCGATAAAAAGGCGAAAAATTTATAACTGCCGAAGATAACTTCGCATTAGCAGCCTAAGGGCTGCTCGTCCGGCCTAGAGTCCTAACGGCTAGGTGCAGGGCGTCACTTAGTTAGGGTACCCTGAAGCCTTCTTTCTCGAGGGGCTTTAAGGGGAAACTAATCGGGGATAGCGCAAAGGAAGCCTGTTCGTGGGCGTCCCGCGCGCGAAGCTCAAATCGCGAACTGCGCTCGGAGATACTCGGCTGGTCTTTCTTTCGGACGGGAGTTCGATTCTCCCCGCCTCCACCAAATTATCTACCATCTATTGATAAAAAGAATTTTATCGGTGGGTGGTTTTTATATTGCCTGAAAAGCTGACAATAAAGCCGTTCCTGAGTTTTAGCGGAGCGGCTTTCTCGATTTCTGGTGGGTTATTCTCTTTTGATAAGGGGAAATCCTTCCACTTATTGTCATCGCGCCTGGAGGTAATCGTTGAACTTTAGCAGGGTGTGTGCAAAGGGGGTGTGCATTTTCCAGAGGGGTGTGCAAACAGTCAAGCCCGGTCATTGGAAAAGAAAAAGCCTACAAAGCCGAAGCCCTGCACGCTTTTTTAGGATTCCTTTAAAGCACCTATCATACTTCCGTGCCATCTTTAAAGCGAAAGTGCAACTTGCCGTCCTTGGTGACAGTGACTGTATCGACTGCTACCGCCCAAAGTCGCTCGTCAAACTCCTCGACCACGGACGGGCTGCTTTCCAGTTCGCGGATGAAGGTTCCAAGTGATAAGCTTTTAGCCTGCCGCTCTCGCTTTATTTCTTCTAATTGGTTGAAACGTTCCGTTGCTTTACGGTGGCGTTCCCAATAGCGGTTGTTGCGTTCATTAAACTCGTCCTGGTTTTGGGCGATACGGGCGTTCTCATAAACGGCCTTTCGCAACAATTCAGCTACCACATCGATTTCCCGCTGGAGTTCTTTTAGTTCAGCATCAATCTCTGTGCAGTTGCATAAGACTTCTTGGGCAAGGCGGCAGTTGGCGAGTATTTCATTGCGGTTGCCAATCAGCATGTTAAATGCCGTCAGAAATCGTTGCTTTATATCATCTTCAGTAACGTGCGGTGTTTGGCATGGTTTATCCCAGTTATATTTGTTATTACACCGCCATACCGTGCGCCGGTATTTTGTATTTGAACCCCAGACCTTGGAACCGTAAAAACCGCCGCATTCGCCGCAAATTATCTTTGCTGAGAAAGGGCTGTGGCAACTGACTGGCCTACCGATTTTTTTACGCCGTTCCATTTCAAGCTGCACCGCATCAAATTCGTCCGGCTCAATAATGGCGGGATGGCTGTTCTGCACA
>JBEHWI010000056.1:0-15493 GCA_040217815.1 Syntrophomonadaceae bacterium
CGGGCCGTCCATTCGCGAAAGGTTTCATTTACCGCGTCTTTAAGGGTTTGGGTGCCGGAGGTGACCGAATGGACTTTGGCCCCCAAAAGTTCCATGCGGTAGACGTTTAAGGCCTGGCGTTCGGTGTCTTCCTTGCCCATAAAAATCTCGCATTCCATACCCAGCAGGGCGGCGGCGGTAGCAGTGGCAACCCCGTGCTGCCCGGCTCCGGTCTCTGCTATTACCCGGGTTTTGCCCATTTTCTTGGCCAGCAGCACCTGCCCCAGCACATTGTTAATCTTGTGAGAGCCGGAGTGATTGAGGTCCTCCCGTTTTAAATAGATTTTGGCCCCGCCCAGCTCCCGGGTCATCTTTTCAGCATAGTAGAGCAGGGAAGGGCGCCCGGCATAGTTATTTAACAGGTCTTCCAGCTCCCGGTTAAAATCGGAGTCGTCTTTGTAATGGTTGTAAGCCTTTTCCAGCTCAATTATCACATTCATCAGCGTTTCCGGAATGTACTGTCCGCCGTGAATTCCAAACCGTCCTTTGGACATACGTTAAACCTCCTTCTGGTTCACTATTTTTCTTCCAGCATAAGTGGCAATAAAAAAAGCCTTTGCCCCAACAAAGGGACAAAAGCTTTACAACTTCTGCGGTACCACCCAATTTGACGATAAATATCGCCCACTCGTTTATGCATACCATCATATGCACCCAGCTGATAACGGGCAGGGCCCCCGTCAGTGCCTACTCTCTAAAAGATTTCGGACTGCCCTCGCAAGTCCATTCAGAATCAATATTGCAGCCGCATTTCCACCAAGCAGCGGCTCTCTAGGTACATTGAATGATTCCTACTCTTCTTGCTCATCGGTTCTCTATGTTTTTCATATTATAGCGCGGCAAAATTCACTTGTAAATCGTTACTTGGGCTGAAATGTTATATTCCCCATCTTGCTGAGATGGGATACGGCCTTAAGAAATACAGAAGCTTGTCCCAAAATTAAGGAAATTTAGAAATAATTTATTTACATTGTTGGTCAGTGGGAATATAATAAATGCGTACTAACTGTACTACACGTATTAATACAGATAGCAAGGAGGCGGAGTATGTTTGAACTGGATTTGCGCAGCCGTGAGCCAATCTATGAGCAGCTGGTGGAAAAAGTAAAAGAGCTTATCATAAACCAGGTGCTAAAAGCGGACGAACAACTGCCAGCTGTCAGAATCATGGCCAGTGAATTGACGGTCAATCCCAACACCATTCAAAAGGCCTATCGGGAGTTGGAGAAGCGCGGCTATATCTATTCCATCCCCGGCAAAGGAAGCTTCGTCAGGGCTGCCGTTGAGACGGATCATACAACCCGCCTTAAAACACTGCAAACAGAATTACTAAAAACTGCTTCAGAAATGCTTTACCTGGGCATGGCTCTTCAGGACCTGGTGTCATTGGTCGAGGCCCAACTAAGCAGCAAGGGAGGTCAAACAAATGATTGAGCTCGCAGGGGTCGGTAAACGCTTCGGTGAGATCGAGGCCTTAAGAGATGTCACCATGGAAGTAAACAAAGGCTCAGTATTCGGATTGGTCGGCTCTAATGGAGCCGGTAAAACAACCCTTTTAAAGATCCTGTCCGGGATTTACCGCCAGGATTTAGGGCAGGTCAGGATCGACTCCCAAAATGTCTATGAAAACAACCGGGTCAAGGAGCGGACCTTCTTCATACCCGATTATTTATACTTTTTCCACAACTATACTATTGACAACATGGCTCAATTCTACCGCAGTGTTTATAAAACCTGGGATCAGGAGCGCTATGTCAAACTGAGCGGTGTCTTTGATCTAGACGCCCACCGGCGGATAAAAACCCTGTCCAAAGGCATGCAGCGCCAGGTTGCGTTTTGGCTGGGACTTTCCCTGGCTCCGGATGTAATGATCCTGGATGAACCTCTGGATGGGTTGGATCCGGTAATGCGCCACAAGGTCAAAAATCTCATTTTTCAAGATGTGGCGGGGAGGCAAATGACGGTAATGATATCCTCCCACAACCTGCGGGAATTGGAGGGAATCTGCGATTACGTGGGAATTCTGCACCGGGGTAGCATGCTTGTTCAAAAAGAAATGGATGATCTCAAAGCGGATCTTAACAAGGTTCAGATAGGGTTTAGCGACGGTATTCCGGAAGGATTGCTTCGGGGAATTCAGATATTGCATCAGGAACAGCGGGGCCGGGTATTGATCTTGGTGGCGCGGGGTGATAGGGAAGAACTGATCAGCCAGTTGCAGGCTTTCCAGCCGTCCATTTTGGACGTTTTGCCCCTCACCCTGGAAGAGATATTCATTTATGAAATGGGGGATAACGGTTATGAAATCAAAAACGTCCTTAATAATATGCGAAGCGAATGCGGAGCGTAAATCGTGGTGCCCGGATGGTACGTCCTTTATTGATACCGGCATCCTGCTAAATGACCTGAAACGCTATGCCTGGATCGGAGTGGGCTACCTGCTGGGAATGCTACTGGCCCTGCCCTTGACGCTGGTAATGATTCATAGCGTTCAGGAGTCTTCCGTAGCCAGTGACCCGCATATTTATTTGAGAATACTCCAATTCGGCTCAGATTTGCAGATTGCCTTATTGGTGCTGTTTCCTATCCTAACTGGGCTGTGGCTATTCCGTTACCTGCAGGATGATAAAGCAGCGGATATGATTCACACCCTTCCAGTTAAGAGGGAAACCCTTTACAACACCCATATCATGGTCGGTATCATATTATTGTCCCTGCCTCTTTTTCTCACTGCTCTGGTTTCCTGGGGGATCACCGCCAGCATGAAACTTCCCGGTGTCTATAGCAGTGATGTTCTCATGTGGCTGGCCATTGCACTGCTTTTCAGCCTGGTCTTTTTTATCACCTGCGTCAGCGTAGGAATGATTACCGGCATGTCTACTGTGCAGGGTGTTCTTACCGTAATAGTGCTGGCACTGCCCATGGGTTTGCGCTGGCTTTTGCTCAGCAACTATAATATGTACACCTATGGTTTTGCTTACGATCATTACTATGACACCGTTAGTTATTCACTCCTGGCCAGAATAAATAGTTACAGGGGTATAGCCGGCCTGACAAGCCAGGAGATCATAGTCTATCTCCTGGCAATTGTAGCCCTCTATATAATCGGCCGGTATCTATACCAGCGCCGGAGCTTGGAGAATGCCGGTAGTACCATAACCGTTGAAGGACTTAAGCCGGTGTTTAAATACGGGGTAGTCTTCTGCTGTATGCTGCTTTTCGGCTCTAATTTTCACAGCTGGCAGAACTACAGTATGGCCTGGACCTATTTTGGCTACTTGCTGGGTTCACTTCTGTCCTATTTCCTGATCGAGATGCTCCTAATTAAATCAGTGAATGTTTTTCATTGGAAAGCGGTGAGGGGATATTTGATCTATGCTGTGATCATGGTCGTGTCTGTTTTAGCACTGCAGGGCGACTTGAGCGCTTATGAAAAACGTATCCCTGCCCTGGCTGATGTTGAGAGTGTTCAATATTCAGAATACTCTAACCCCCGGGATAAGGAAAAACACCAAAGTGGAGTAATAAGGGAAATACCCGCAACCAATCCTGAACGGGGCAGTGGTCTGCCTGACCTGGTATATAAGGATAGCAGAGATATTGAGGCTGTTATACAATTGCATCAACAAATCATCGATAAACGCCCCCAAGTGGCAAATGGACCTGAAATGTGGCGCGTTATTCATGGAGGCACCTGCCGTCGAGTCTTCCTGGATTATAAGCTTAAAGACGGAAGGCATATGTATCGCCAGTATGTTATCGATGCTTACCAATATGGGCCGGTGTTAAAGCCGATTATTGAAAGCCACACATATAAACTGGCGCATAATCCCATTCTACATGTTGATATAAAACAGGTTAAAATGGTGGAAATTGCCACAATGGGCATCAGCAGAAGCGTGCGCCTCGTTGACGAGCAAAAGATCAGTGAAGCCATAGCTGCTCTGCAGACAGATGTCATGAATAGAACTTATGAAGATACTGTAGCGGGAAAGCCTGGCTGGGCCAGTATTAGCATCTTTTTACCGGACGACCGGCAGGTCGGCCTTGAATGGGCTAAATCCTTCGTTAATTTCGAGGCCTGGCTGAAGAAAAACGGGGAATACGAAAAGGCTCGCTTAATGCCGGAAGACATACAATACATTTTGGTAGTGAAGGGCAGCGCAGATGAAGACTGGACTAGAACGATCAAAGCAAACAGCCAGTATCTATTAGAACTGGAAAAGAGACCGGGATGTCTAAAAATTACCGACCCGCAAAGCATCGAGACCTGCCTGCGCTCCTATTACAATCCCAATCAACAGCCCTACTTGGCTGCTATTGTATATAAAGGCGGTGGTGCGGCACCTCTCGGGGGACTCAAGGCCGAAGACGCCCCGGATGTTGTAAAAAAGCATTTTAATCCCTAAGCTAATATCATAGGGGCGGGAAGTCATTTCCCGCGCCTGCTTAAGTATATACGGGCTTGTATTATAGAACAAATTGGAACATAATTAAACCATAAATGGCAATATGTGACGAATACTATTTATGAAAGGTTTTTGATCCTATGAAAAAACTCTCACTCCGTTTGTTGATTGCAGGCCTGTTAATTGGCTGCCTGGCCCTTCCCGTTTCGGCTTCTACTCCCATGACGGTTAAAGTCAACGGGGTAGTGGTAGATGCACCCGCTGAAATGAATATTGTGGAAGGACAGGTAATGGTTCCGTTGTACTGGGCAGTACAGCAATTGGGAGTGGGTTCGGTGGGGTGGGATGCCGCCACCGGCGCCATCACCATAAAGACCAGTCAGGATTATTATAGCATTGAGAAACTGGACTCCTACCTTAACGGCTTAAAGGAAGAGAATCTGATAAATAGGGAAATCTGGCCTCTTCCAGACAAAATTAAAAGCCTGAAGCTTCCGCCCGCACGCAACCAGCAATGGATCTTGAATCTAGAACGGGATAAACACGAAAGGAAGTCTCTTACTGACCCCCTGCCCGCCCTGGACTCAATAGATGTTATCGTTACTGATGAGGCAGGTTCTTATGAGCATCGTTCGAATGTTCACAGCTTTGAAAATCATGAGGGCCATTATTATCTGCCCATGGATTGGTTGGAATACCTGTTTAAAGCCACGGTTGACTATGACCAGGCTGCTAATATCCTGTCCATTCAAGCAGCCGCTCCCGAACAAGCCAAAACCGAAATCGCCAAAATTGAAAATGCACTCATCCCCGCCAGCCCTGAAGAAGCTGTTAAACTATGGGGTCGGGGGGAACAACTGCGCTGCGGAGCCCTGCAATATGCGGCTTTATCACCGGAACTGCGGGAGAAAGCGGCCAACAGCGATGCCGCCCGGCAAACCTACTGGGTTACCGGGTGCTCCAGCCCCTGGGTGGGACCGATAAGTATTGATAAACAGACCAAAATAACTGACACCAGTGTCGAGTATGCTATTTCCTATCCTGAGTATACTTCCAGCCCGCCCTACACGACTGCGACGGAAAAAATCATCGTAGAGAAATTGAAAGGCAATGGGAATGAGGGATGGTTTATCACCCAGGTAATACAATCCATTCCCTATGGGATTATTGAGGAAACTAGCGATTCCTACGATATAAGGGGCTGTTATGAATTTGATGAGAACATTTACACTAACTCCTTGAGTTCTTTTTTGGCTGTCAAAGGACATATGCCATATTATAAAATATCAGCAAAAGCATTAACCATCAATAATGATGAGAACGGTTCAAAACAGGAGTATTCGGCGGATTTCTCAAAAGTGCCATTGAACAAGGAACGTTTTACGTCATTGTTTAATCCGGATCTGGGCAGGCCGGATATTTCCCGATACCGGGAGTGTTATCAGTACGCGGTTTTTTCTGCCCAAGGAACACCCCAATATCGCCTGTATGTAATGGACAACGAGGTTTGGCTTGCCGCAATGCATAATGATGTTATGTGGAGTATATACAGGCTGAAAAAGACGGATGAAAAATGAGTTGGGGGCCGGTTCTCCAACTCATTTTGTCTTGACCCACAGTGGTGATTTTAAATAGACCTTCCTATGCTCCGGACAATACATTTTTAATATTTATGGCCTGTTTGTTGGGCAGCAGGTGACTCAGAATAATTGTTATTACCATCAGCGAAGTATCGGGAACCACATTAATAATTGGGCAGCGGGAAGAAGGCAAATAAAAGACCGTTCTCTTGGCACCGCGTGGCGGGAGAGGAATTTTGGTGCCGAGAGAAACGGCCTTTGTAAACTCAAGTCTAGCGGTTGATGGATGATAAACTTGCCTTAAAAATTGCAGTCACAATACGATCAAACCTAAAACCCCATTGAAGTAAGAAATAGAATACAAAAACCAGTATCATTATGAAGGTACTATTTCTAGCCACTTCATAAAAATACTGGTTCTTTGGAGCCGCCTCTAGTCAGGCTTCTTCCTAACATCCACCAAAATATTATTAAAAGACGCTAAGGATATTATATTCCATTATTTTTGATAAATAAACTGCATGATTATTGAGGTTTATTTGGATTGTTGTTTAAGCAGAAGGAAAATCTGAAGAAAAATGCAAATGGAATTTTTCGATCTAAGAAATAGTCGGTGAGAAAAGATAGACTCCTAAAACTCTCTGGAAATTGGAGCTATTTATTAAACAGAGTATGGGCCAGGCAATCACTGGCAAAATCAGTTCTGATTTTTTCGCCCCATTCCTCTTCGGACATCTGACCGGTTTTTAATTGATGGGGATAGTAAAAATAGGGGATTCCGGGGGTCGAAGTCCCCAGCATAACCATAATGTTGGGACACCCTTCAGGGCCCATAAAAAGGGGCAAAATCTTGCTGCGATAATCCTTTATGATGTGGCATCCTACCAGCTGCGCGGATTTCTTTTCAATAAAGAGACACTGTTCCAGAGGATAGCGAGTAAAGGTGATTCGGGCATCATGGATTATCATCTGTGGAACAGATACCTCAAGTTCCAGAGTAATGTCGTGGTGTTCATCAACCAGATGGGATAGTACTCCCCAAACACCAGCATCTTTTTCAATGTAGTCAACATGAAAGTTCCTCTCGTACAAGATTTTCATAAGTATACCTCCCTCGGATAGTCAGCCCTGAGTATTGGGGATAAAAAAATTAATGGGTAGATAGTTCGGCAACAACTTTATTTATCCATTCAATTTCGGCTTCAAAATGGCTCAGATGATGCTTGAAAATGAAGGCGGCCCATTTTATTGAATCGGGGGGAATACCATTAATTGTATCTTCGTAGTGTTGCTTAATGTATAAATGCTGCCGATTCAAACGCTCTCTGCGCTTTAACAGGCCTTCGATCAACTTTTTCGAATCCATCAAATCTGAAAAATAAAGAAGCCCGTCTAGATTAAATTCCGGCTGATAGGATTCAACCAGTATTTGCTGGGACAGTTTTTTGAAGTATTCCCGTCCTTGCTCAGTAACTGCATAGACGGTCTTTTCCGGCCGGTTCCCATCCCGGTCAGTACTGGCTGAAAGGAAACCGTCGCCGGCCATCCTCTCCAGGTGATAGTAAATAGTCGGCAATTTAATCTTGGCAAAATCAGCGATCCCCAGGCTGATTGACTGCTTCAGGCTGTAGCCGTGTTGGGGGCCAAAGCGGATCAGCAATCCCAACAAGTAAAACGGTACTTTCATCGTTATCCCTCAATTACTCAGCGCTGACTATAGTATATGTATTAATGGGTTGCAAGTCAATTATCCTTTGGGAATCTAATGACGAAGCTATATACCGGGGGGGGAAGCCGCGCGGAAAACATCTACTATATCACCGAACAGGGACAGGAGGAACTCCATGACTGGCCTATGCAGCCGGTTGAATCAAAACCATTGAGGAATGCCGCGGCATCAAACCACGGCTTTTTATGCCGATTGTTTATTATTTAAGACACTTTAAATCCCTCTTCGTCGCAATAAATAGTGTCTTATATAAGGGGTTGTAGCCGGTATGCACGAAACCAGACTGTGCCTGAAAACCCTTTAAGCAATAGAACAATTTATATACAAGGGGATACCCCGCCCAATGTCGAATAAACGTGATATGGCAAGGACTACCACCCTCTTCAGGTAATTTTTAATGTTTTTAGAAAAAATAATTGAGCGGGGGAATAGAAAATGGCTATCCGGGTGATAAGCGATAGCACATCGTATATCGATGAAAAGACCCAGAAGGAATTAAATATACAGCTTTTACAGTTGAGCGTACATTTTCCTGACGAATCGTTTAAAGAGAATGAAGTGGATCAGAAGTATTTCTACTCCAAGGTAGAAATGACCGGGATCATCCCGACTTCGTCCCAACCGTCGCAGGGGGAAATATACCAGGCCTTCAAGGACGTCGTGTCACAGGGAGATGCGGTTCTGGCTATCTTCATATCTTCGGCAATGAGCGGAACCTACGCTACTGCATTAAAGACGAAGGAACAGCTTTTGCAGGAATTTCCTGAAGGACGAATAGAGGTGGTTGACTCTTACACCAATTGTATGGCTTTGGGCCTGCAGGTCATTGCCGCCGCAGAGGTTGTGCGGGATGGGGGCAATATGGAAGAAGCCCTGGAAGCCGCTGTAGAAACCAGGAGAAACGTTCACTTTTATTTTGTGCCGGAAACCCTGGAATACTTGAAAAAGGGAGGCCGTATCGGAACCGCTTCGGCCCTTTTGGGATCGATTCTAAGAATCCGTCCTATCTTAACTGTAGATATGTCCAACGGTATGACTCATCTTCTGGAAAAGGCCCGCGGTGCTTCAGCCGCAGTGGGGCGCATGCTGGAGCTGCTGGAGGAGGACTACCGCCAAAAAGGCCTTAAGGCTCTGGTAGTCCATCACATAAACGCTCCCGAGCGAGGGCGCCAGCTACGGGATATCCTGGTAGAGAAATACAAGATGCCGGTTGCTATGTGTTCGATAGGACCGGTTATTGGCATCCATACCGGGCTGGGGACGATCGGCTTCGTATATTGTACCGACTCATAGGTATCCCCAACCCAAGTTAATGCCTCTCTGGTGAGATTACCGTCCTTTGAAAACGGGTTTGCGCTTCTCCAGTAAAGCCATCATGCCTTCCTTTTGATCTTCGGTGTCATAGAGCAGACTCCAGGCTTCACACTCCATCTTCATACCCGTTTCAATGTCGCAGCTCCAGGCGGCATTAATGGCTTTTTTCGCGATCTGCAGAGCCAGGGGCGGTTTGGCGGCCAGCTTTTTGGCCCATTTTAAAGCTGTTTCCATTAGCTTATCCAATGGCACAACGGCGTTGACAATCCCCATTTCGAAAGCTGCTGCCGCTCGGATGGTTTCGCCCAGAAATATCATCTCTTTGGCCTGGCAAGGGGATATATTCTGCACCAGGCGCTGGGTGGCCCCGGCACCCGGTATGATGCCCAGGTTTATTTCCGGTTGGCCGAACCTGGCGTTGTCGGCTGCGATCCTCAAATCACACATCAAGACCATTTCCATACCGCCTCCCAGGGCAAATCCCGATACGGCAGCAATAGTTGGCTGGGGAAGATCAACCACCAGCCGTTCCAGATGGACGACTCTTTCAGCAAACTCATGAGCTTCAGATGATCCGAACCGGGAAAAGGATTCCACGTCGCCTCCCGCGCTGAATGATCTGCCCGAACTGCCCAAAATAAGGACTCTAATTTCCCCATCAACGGCTATCTGGCTCATTACTTCAATCAGTTCATCCAACATTTCCGAATTAAGCGCGTTGTTGGCCTTGGGCCGGTTTAGCTTCAAAACAGCGACATCATCAGCAAATTCTATGAGCAGGGTACGATATTCTTTTTGCCGGTAGGGCAGTGATTCAATATTTCCCATATAATCCCCCTTCTACTTTAGCCCGGAGAGTCTGACCGCAACCGGCCCGGGCTTTTTAGTAATTCTTTCGGCTAAAAACAATAAAGTCCTGTATGAGGTTGAAAGGTTGTAATTTGCATAATAGCCATACTGTATTTCTCTTCAATAATCAGTGACTAAATTAAGCGATGGAAACTTGCAGCATAGAATGAAATTATTGTAGTGTATATATTACCTAAGAGGCTAAAACAAAAATTTCCGGGTTGACAGAGGGAGGAGATCCTTAGTTTGAACTGGACAAATGCATTAAAAGATCTAGCTGATAAGGATTATGATCGGGCCAGTTATATCGAAAAAGCTTTGCTGAATGAAGCAATGCGGGATATGCTGGTTGAGCAGCTGCTTACCAACCCGGATATTATGATATATTACCATTGCTATGAGATATTGGACGGGGCCACCTCTTCCAAACCGGAACTGTTCTACGGCTACTGGGATAGGATGAGGGGACTGTTGAGGCATAAAAACTCCTACCACCGCAATGCCGGGCTGGCCATCCTGGCCAATCTGAGCCGGGTTGATGATGAGGGGCGCACCGAAGCCATCATTGACGATTATATGGGCTTCCTCGTCGATGACAAACTGTTGACCGCCTGCTACTGCGTGGACAACTGCGCTAAAATTATAATAAGTAAACCTCAACTCGAAGCCAAAATTACGGATTGCCTCCTTAACTTTGAAGAGACCTGCCCCTATACGGAAAAACAAAGAGGCCTGCTGGCTGCCCGTATAATCGAAGCGTTTGATGCCGTATTCGACCTGTCATCAAAAAAGGATGAGATGCTTTCTTTTGCCAATCATCATGCCGGTAGCGTCAGCCCCAAAGCGAGAAAGCTGGTCAAACAGTTCCTGGACAGGCACAGATAAGGCTGCTAGAAGCTTTTGATTAAACCTTTCGGGCAATAATTCCAAAAGTCTCGGTACCTTCGCTCAGAGCTTCACCCTGCAAATTATTATAGATACCCACCATCTCAAAGCCGTTTTCTGCGAGCAGCTTTTCTATATCATCCCGGTTGAACAGGCGGTGATAGAGTCTTATTATCCTGGTTGTTCCGTCTTTTGCAATAATCGTGTACTGCATCCCCTCGGTGTGCTGGTCTTCATATAAGCAGGTGTTCATAATTTCGATGTATGGTTCGGGACTCCAAAAGCCGCCATCGCAGATAGAAATGCTGGTCGATTCCGGGACCTTGCGGTTAACTGTAACTACATCGAAAATAAAGACTCCATTGCTTTTAAGCGCCCGGTGTATATTGTTTAGCAGCCGGTTTTGCTCATCTGGATTTAGCACACAGAAGTCGTAAAAAATCATAGTTGCGATATCAAAAGAAGCTGCAAAATCCATATCGAGATAATTCATGTTTATAAACCTGACATTTTCGAATTCCGGCTTAATGTGCTGGAGGGTATAATTTATGGAGTTGGGCGACAGGTCAACCCCTGTCACCTCTGCTCCAGTTCGGGCGAACTCTCTTACGTAAAGTCCCGGGCCGCAGCCCAGGTCAATTACACTGTGACTGGCGTTCATGCCGGTGTAACTGATAATAAAACCGGTTTCCGCTTCAATCGCTTTTCTGGTTTTACTGGCGGCCTCAACATCGGGGTTCAGGTGAAACTTCAGCATCTCGCCCGATATATGCTCGTCATCCCAAAACTTGCAAGTGCTCTTTTGATAAATTTCCGGTTTCTTGATGGCGTCCTTCAATCCGGCCAAATCGATCATATTCTTCTTAATTATCTTCATAATCACATTCTCCTTAATGCAACATTTTAACAAAATAGTAGAATAAAGTTTAATTTGGTCAAATAAACTTGTGCTTACTAAAAGTGAAGCAAAGTTCCATAAACTGGGAAACGAAAAACGCCTCAGAATCCTGAGACGTCGTAAGGCCAGATCTCCCAGAATACTTAAAACAACTCATCACCAATAGAGTCAGTGAAAACACACACCTGACTTAATTGGAATCAAAACTGTTGTTTTAAATACCCCGCTTCCAATTCATTCGATTGTTGCAATGAATCGGACTGACCAACCCCTTTAAGTTTGTCTTGAATATAAAAATAGCACGAGCGGGCAGGAAGGTCAAATCTTTTCATACTATTCAAGATATGCCGCAGCAGGTAATTTGGATACTAATAAAGTCTTTCTGGCAGGATATTGCCATGAAGTGGTAAAATATCTTTTTAGTGCGGTAGCATGGTAAATTCACAAGTCCAAACAGCGCGAGCGAGGTAAATAAGATGCCGGTAATAGAATCAAGTTTCAAACCCTCATGGGCTTTCAGGAATGCTCATATTCAGACTGTTTTTCCCACCCTGTTCAGGAAAATCATTGATGTCAATTATACGCGGCAGCGGATAACAACAACCGACGGAGATTTCATCGATTTGGATTGGAGTTATGCCCCTGACCAAAAAAAGGTTGATTCGCTGGCGGTTCTCTGCCACGGGTTGGAGGGCTGCTCTGAGCGTGCCTATATGGCAGGAATGGCCAGGGCCTTTAACCGGCGGGGCATTGACGTAGTCTCATATAATTATAGGGGCTGCAGCGGCGAATCCAACCTGGAAAAGCGGTATTATACGGCAGGCGCAACCGATGATCTGGAGGATGTGCTTAATTCAATAAAAACTAAAGGAGGCTATAATAGCCTTTATCTGGTGGGCTTCAGCCTGGGGGCCAACCTGGTGTTGAAATACGCCGGGGAAAACGGAGCCGGTATCAAGCCTGACATAAAAGGTGTCGCGGCGGTGTCTGCTCCCTGCGATCTCCGTTCTTCATCTATAGAACTTGATAAGTTAAAAAACCGGCTGTACAGCAAACGCTTCCTCAAGATGCTTTGTGACAAGGTTAAAGAAAAAATCCCCCGGTATCCCGAACTAGGAGAAATCGCACTCGACTCGCTCAAGACCTTGAAAGAGTTTGACAATCTGGTTACCGCCCCCTTAAGCGGATTTATCGATGCCGAGGACTACTGGCACCGGGCTTCCTGCCTCCGTGTCTTGCAAGATACTGCCGTACCGACCCTGATCATCAATGCGGCCGACGATCCCATCCTGGGACCGGAATGCTACCCCTGGGAAGAGGCTCGCAGCAACAACAATATCTTCCTGGAAGTACCTAAATGGGGCGGCCACGTGGGGTTCATGCCCAAGGTGGACAGCGATGAATACTGGCATGAGCAAAGAGTGGCAGAATTTATGCTCAACCTGGCCAGCGTTTAAGACACATTTGCCGGGCGCTGACATTAAGGTGCCTTCAAGCTATTAGTACTACATAGTAAAATGAGTTTGGGGACGGTTCTTCAACTCATTTTGCGAAAGGTAAAACCAAACCCCAGCCGGGGTGAAATGAGTTGAAGAACCGTCCCCAAACTCATTCCGGTTTAGTTTGCAGGCAGCCTGGTTTATTATGGTAAATAGAGAAAGTTGGGGGAGGTTATTATTATGAAGATGCCGATAGGCATGAACAAACGCTGGATCAAGGGCTTGCATGAAGGGCTGGGAAGCCTTGCGGAAAGCGACCGGCTCCAAATAATGAAGCCGGCTGCATTCCAATGTTCGGCAGATATATGGACGCTCAGTGAGCAATACCTGGGGAGGAGCATTGAATCTATTGATGATTTGACTGAAGGGTGGAACCTGCTTCGCGCCGATCGCGGGCTGGTCGGCAGTTGGGTTAAGGAAGGTGAACTATACCGGGGCGTATTTAGCGAATGCGGCTGCCCCTTGGTGCGCTCGGGCCTTATTGAACTGCACCCGGTGCAATGCCACTGCTCCCAGGGTATGATGGAGCAGATCTTCTCCCGGGCGGCGAAGAGAGCCGTCAAGGTTGAAATGGTTCGTTCCATCGGACGCGGCGACGCGGTTTGCGAATTTGCCATAGGTTTAGAATAAGCCCGTTTAAGGGGACGGGGTGCTTGAGGCGTCAGCCTTCAGGCACCTTTTTTGCTGACACCGGTCTATAAACCGGTGCAGGCACCAGCAGGCCGACACCACCAGCATCAGATCGAAGATAAAATTAAACAAAAACAGCTGCTTGGCGGTGTCGGCCTGACCGTTCCCCACCAGGGGCATGGGGAACTGCAGCAGGCCGATGGCCATCACCGACCACAGCAAACGAATTCTAGCCCTGACTGCCTCCTGGCTCGGGCGTTTTATGTATTCATACAGTAAAACGATCATTACCAAAAAATATATAGACAGAATGAACCACGGGTTTTTTAAGGCAGCTTGATCACGCAGGGAAGACCACAGGGTAAAGCGATCGAATTCCCTAACCGGTTCTTCGCTGTATTGACGGGAGTACTTGCCCAGAAAGGTACTGGTGGTGAATGCCTGACCGGCCGTATATTCCATTCCTTTAATGAAACGAGCCGGGTGAGTGAGGTAGAATTTGATCAATTTGCCATTGCTCATCCGGCTGTAAAACTGATCTTCGGTAAGCTCACTATGCGGAACGTATTTAGCGTATTCTTCTTTGGGTAAAAAAGCGTGCTTCCCGGCATCAACGGCCAGGTCCGGATTTAGATCAAGGTTTAAAAGATCCTGGGCCGGGCTGGGAGAGTCTTTCAGAATGCCATAAAAGACCGCATTGTACTGGGTTTCCTTATAAATACTGCGGTTGGCCAGACTGAAACCGGCCGGATAAATCATCAAAAATACATACAGGATTCCGAATAGCCACACTTCATCCTTTTTTAAAAGCCTTCTGTTTTCCCGCCATAAACCGGCCAGCATCAATAAAATGACGGGCAGGGCCGAGACAACCTGTAATTTGGAGCCTATCAACAAGAAAGCGGCGGCAAAAATAAAAAGGATTCTGTTAAAAAGCCCGGCTTCTGATTTTAATACCCTGCGTTGATAAATGTAGTAAGTCCAGGCGGCGATATAAAGCGCCAGACTGGTAATCATCATCGGCTCGCCATACAGGCTGTTGAACCACACCAGGTAATTGCCGTCCAGGAATACCAGCAGGGCAATTAACATGAACAGGGCCAGTTTGGCCCGGCTTTTTATATTAAGGTATTTCAAGGTTATATAAAGGGCCGACAGGTACATTATTAAATAAACAAGCGCCAGGTAACTGGTCTTAAAAGTATCCTGGCCGAGCAGTTTGCAGGTAAGGCTTATGAACGAGATTAGATAGGCCATACTGGTTCCGGCCAGCATAGCCAGGAGCCTTAAGGGATTTGGCTCGGATATCTTGTATTCGGTTACCGGGTAGTCCAGAAACCTCACAGAATCCGGGTCGTTAAGATTTTCTGGCGTAGGTTCTATCCCCGCTATAAACATGATCCGATCAAAGTCGCCCTGATCAGCCAGACCCGGCTGGGGAGGCTGGAAAAGCACATAGGCGGCGATGGCCAGGGCTGCCAGGCCGAAGACCAGCCACAAGTATTTCCTGATTCCTTCCTCTGATTGCATATCAAAACCTCCGGGAGTTTGCTCCAATACCCCTGCATAGTTTGGAATATTCTGGGCAAAATATGCCCGGTAATTTCATAAGAGAAATCCGTATCACCTACTAATGACCAGGAAGGAGCCGCTCTTTGCCA
>JBEHWI010000057.1:0-15406 GCA_040217815.1 Syntrophomonadaceae bacterium
TACGATGTCGCTTTGGCTCCCCCAACCTTGGACAAACACAGGGTGATGGCCGCTGTCAAGGTGGTCTTGCCATGGTCTATATGACCAATTGTCCCTATGTTCAAATGGGGTTTCGTCCTCTCGAATTTTGCCTTTGCCATCCTGTCTCTCACCTTTCCTTTTTGTGTTTTTTATACTGGCAGCCCGTATCTCCGGGCTATGATCTCTTTACTCTTGGACTCCGGCACTTCACCGTAGTTGTTGATATGCAGGGAAAAGCTGGCCCGGCCCTGGCTGGCCGATCGCAAGCTGGTGGCATAGCCGAATGTTTCGGCGAGAGGCACGGTTCCTTTTATAACCCTGCTCTCTTTGTTCTCTTCAAATCCCAGCACTCTTCCCCGGCGCATATTGAGGTCGGAAATTACCTCTCCAACATATTCTTCCGGAGTCAGTATTTCAATATTCATGATCGGCTCCAGCAGAACCTCACCACCGCCTGCCAGCAGTTCCTTTACTGCCATGCTGGCAGCAACCTTGAAGGCCTGTTCAGTGGAGTCAACTTCATGAAAGGAGCCTCCGGTAAGAACTATTTCCAGGTCATCCACCTGGTAGCCGGCTAATAATCCGGCTTGCAGGGCCCCCATAACACCTTCTTCCACCGCACCCACAAATTGATGGGGAATGCTTTCAGCATGGGCCCGGTTGGCAAAACGCCGTCCCTGCCCTTCAGCCAAAGGAGTGGCTTCTATGATTACATGAGCGTACTGGCCCCGGCCTCCGGTCTGCTTTTCAAACCGGGTCTCCGCTTTGGACATTTTAGTAATGGTCTCTTTGTAGGCCACCTGGGGTTTACCCACATTGGCGTTGACTTTAAACTCCCTCAGGAGCCGATCAACGATTATCTCCAAATGCAGCTCTCCCATTCCCGAAAGGATGGTCTGCCCGCTTTCCTCATCCACCCTGGTGCGAAAGGTGGGATCCTCCTCCGAAAGACGCCTGAGGCTCTCGCCGATTTTGTCCTGATCGGCCTTGGTCCTTGGCTCTATAGCCACGTCTATGACCGGCCGGGGGAACTCGATATGTTCAAGTAAAATCGGATTCTGTTCGGAGCACATGGTGTCCCCGGTCACGGTATCTTTTAATCCCACCCCGGCTACAATGTCACCCGCCACCGCTTCTTCAATCTCTTCGCGGTGGTTGGCATGCATGCGCAGGATCTTGGTAAGGCGTTCCTTCTTGTCCCGACCGCTGTTTAAAATGTAGGAACCGTTTTTCACCTTTCCGGAATAGACCCGAAAATAAGTGAGTTTACCAACATACGGGTCAACGGCTATTTTAAAAGCCAGGGCAGTCATGGGCTCACTGACATCCGCTTTGCGTGTAAGCTCTTCACCGGTCTTCGGATCTACACCCTTAACCGGAGGCTTGTCGAGCGGAGACGGCAGATAATTGACCACAGCATCAAGCAGCATCTGTACTCCTTTGTTGCGGAAAGATGATCCGCATAAAACCGGCACGACGCTGTTGTTGATGGTCAACTTTCTAAGTGCGGAATTGATTTCTTCCTCACCAATAGCTTCCCCTTCCAGGTATTTCTCCAGGATAAGGTCGTCGTGTTCGGCCAGTTTTTCCAAAAGCGCACTACGATACTTCTCTACTTCTGATATTTCTTCTTGTGAAAGAACTCTTTCCAGATACTGCTCGCCCAGTTCATCTTCATAAACATAGGCCGCCATCCGGATAAGGTCTATACTCCCGCTAAAGCTGTCTTCACATCCCAGCGGTATTTGAATAAGCACCGGGCTTGCGCCAAGCACTCCTTCAATCATCTTAACGGCTCTAAAAAAATCGGCCCCGATACGGTCCATCTTGTTTATATAGGCTATCCTGGGAACGTTATAGCGGTCTGCCTGCCGCCACACGGTTTCGGACTGGGGCTGCACCCCTTCCACAGCGGAGAATATAGCTACCGCCCCATCTAGCACTCTTAAAGACCGTTCTACCTCAACTGTGAAGTCAACATGGCCGGGCGTGTCGATAATACTAATATCACAATCTTTCCAGTTACAGACAGTAGCAGCAGAGGTAATGGTTATACCCCTTTCCTGCTCCTGGCTCATCCAGTCCATGGTGGCTGTGCCCTTATCCACTTCACCGATTTTGTGTACCCTGCCTGTGTAGTAAAGAATTCTCTCGGTAGTCGTGGTTTTACCGGCATCTATGTGAGCCATAATGCCTATATTGCGGACTAATGATAGATCAGCTTTTTCGGCCATGTAGATTACACTCCAAAGCTCAGACAGCTGGCTGTTACCAGCGATAGTGAGCGAAGGCCTTGTTGGCTTCCGCCATTTTATGTGTATCTTCTTTTTTCTTAACTGATCCCCCGGTGCTGTTGTAAGCATCCATCAGTTCACCAGCCAGACGCTCAGCCATGGTCTTTTCACCGCGTTTACGGGAATAGCTGACCAGCCAGCGGATAGCCAGGGTTTGTCTTCTCTCAGCCCGGACTTCGACGGGAACCTGATAGTTGGCTCCACCCACGCGACGGGCCCTGACTTCAACGATGGGCGTAATATTTTTCATTGCCACTTCGAAAACCTCGAGGGGGTCTTTATTTAACTTTTTGGAAACGATGTTAAAAGCCCCATAGCAGATGCTTTCTGCCAGGCTCCTCTTACCATCCCACATAACCTGATTAACCAGCTTGGTGAAAACCTTGCTGTTGTAAATGGGATCCGGTAATACGTCGCGTTTGGGGACGGGTCCTTTCCTAGGCATGCCCTTCCTCCCTCCTATTTCTTCTTGGGTCGCTTGGAACCGTACTTGGATCTTCCCTGGTTGCGGTTTTGAACACCAGCCGCATCCAGAGCACCCCTGATAATATGATATCTAACACCTGGCAGGTCTTTTACCCTGCCACCCCTTATCAACACCACCGAGTGTTCCTGGAGATTATGGCCAATGCCAGGAATATAGGCGGTCACCTCAATGCCGTTGCTGAGCCTGACTCTGGCAATTTTGCGCAAGGCTGAGTTGGGCTTTTTCGGTGTGGTCGTATAAACACGAGTACAGACCCCTCTTTTTTGGGGGCAGCTCTTCAGGGCGGGTGCCGTAGATTTCTTTTCTACTTTTTCCCTACCTTTTCTAACCAACTGGTTTATGGTCGGCACACTTGCACCTCCTTCCCCGATTAATCAAATAATATGGCAACGGCTGCGGAACCGACTTCAATTCCGCAGGCGTGGCCAAGGGCTTTCATGCTATCTACCATAACAACTTGAACCCCACAATGGTGGCAAAGCTGTTCAATGGGCTGTATGATGTGCGGTTCAGCATCACTGGCCAGGAAGACTTTTTTCACCAGGCCCTTGTTTAATGCTTTTTTAACCTGTTTGGTGCCTATGAGCTTCGGACTATCCTTAATCTCGGTTAGAGGCACGCTGCTGACCTCCTCCCGGTAAACCGAAACATGCCAGCCTCTAGCAAGTTTACCGCGCACTTTTAAAGTTTAGCACTTGGTGAACACCCAGTCAAATTCTTTATTTACCGAATTCGAGGGTTAGCCTTCATAGTCATCAAAGGTTTCTTCAGCTCCGGCTTCACTGTAAGTAGTCCGGTTGTATAAGGTATATCCGGTCCCAGCGGGGATGAGCTTGCCGATGATGACATTTTCTTTCAAACCAATCAGGTTGTCGACCTTTCCTTTTATAGCCGCTTCAGTCAGAACCTTGGTGGTTTCCTGGAAAGAAGCTGCGGAAAGGAAGGAATCGGTATTCAAGGATGCCTTGGTTATACCCAGCAGCATAGGTGAACATACCGCGGGCAGACCTCCGTTTTCTATTACATATAAATTTTCTTCTTCGAACACCGCAATGTCTACGAAGGCGCCTGGCAGCATCGAGGTGTTGCCCGGATCCTCAATTTTAACCTTCTTCAACATCTGACGGATCATGATCTCAATGTGTTTATCGCTGATGTCAACGCCCTGAGAGCGGTACACCTTCTGCACTTCCTGAAGCAGGTATTTTTGCACATCCTGCACGCCTTTGGTCTTCAGAATATCATGGGGGTTTAACGGACCTTCGGTCAAAGCGTCGCCGATTTCAACATCGTCTCCTTCGTAGACCTTCAGTCGGGAGCCGTAATGAACCGGGTAGGCTGCCACTATTTCATCGTTTTCATCCAGAATCTCAACTTCCCGGCGCCCCTTATTCTCGCCGAATTTCACCCGCCCGTAAACTTCAGTCAACAAGGCCTGGCCCTTGGGCTTTCTAACCTCAAACAACTCTTCAACACGGGGCAGACCCCGGGTGATGTCATCACCGGCCACGCCGCCGGTATGGAAGGTGCGCATGGTCAGCTGGGTGCCCGGCTCACCGATGGATTGGGCAGCCAGTATGCCAACCGCTTCGCCTATTTCAACATTAAAGCCGGTAGCCAAGTTGCGGCCGTAGCATTTTTTGCATACCCCGTGGCGGGTCTTGCAGGTAAGCACTGAGCGGATCTTTACCCTTTGGATACCCGCCCTTTCAATTGCATATCCGGCATCGTCATCGATCATCTGATTTTCCTCGGCCAGGATTTCACCGGTCTCCGGATGTACAATGGTATCCACCGCCACCCGGCCGATAATACGTTGATGCAGAGGTTCGATCAACTGTGAACCTTCCATAATCTTATCCACCCAGATGCCCTCGGTCGATTCACAGTCATCTTCCAGAACAATGACATCATGGGACACATCCACCAGACGCCTGGTCAGGTAACCGGAGTCGGCGGTACGCAGGGCGGTATCAGCCAGACCCTTCCGGGCGCCGTGAGTGGATATGAAGTATTCCAAAACAGTTAGACCTTCACGGAAATTGGCCTTGATAGGTAGGTCCATAATCTTTCCTGAAGGGTCGGCCATCAAGCCTCGCATACCGGCCAACTGGCGTATCTGCTGGAAATTACCGCGGGCGCCGGAGATAGCCATCATATAGACCGGATTGTCTTCCGGCAAAGCCTCTTTCAAGGCTTCAGTAACATCATCAGTAGCCTGGTTCCAGACATCAACAACCTGGGTGTGCCTCTCCTGCTCGGTGATAAGTCCCACCAGGAAATCGTCTTCGATGGATTCCACAACCTTGTCGGCCTCTGCCAAAATCAGGGTCTTGGCTTTAGGCGTCTCGAAGTCGGTAACTCCAACCGTAATGCCGGCCCGAGTGCCGTAGGTATAGCCCAAACGTTTAATACCATCCAGCATTTCTGCGGTTTTTGCGTTTCCTTCCAGGCGGTAGCAGTCATAAACAACATTGCCCAGTTTTTTCTTGTCTATCACTTCATTGAAGAAGCCCAGACTGTTGGGAATAGCTTCATTAAAAATCACTCTTCCAACAGAGGTTTCCACTATTTGCTCTTTGTAAGTTTGTGCCTCATGGGTGCGAAGCATTTCCAGGCCGGTCTTTTCCGGAATTCTCATTTTAACCCGTATCTTTTCATGCAGGGTGATGTTTTTGGTTGCATAGGCCATCTGAGCCTCTTCCGGATCGCGGTAGGCCTTAGGATGCTCAATATTCCAATCCTCTTTGCTCATATAGGTCAAATAGTATAGACCGATAACCATATCCTGGGTAGGAGTTACCACTGGTTTTCCGTCTTTGGGGTTTAATATATTGTTGCTGGCCAGCATTAGAATGCGGGCTTCCGTCTGCGCCTCGGCGGAAAGAGGTACGTGAACCGCCATCTGGTCACCGTCGAAATCGGCGTTGTAAGCCGTACAAACCAGCGGATGGAGCTGCAGGGCCTTGCCCTCAACCAGCATCGGTTCAAAAGCCTGGATGCCAAGCCGATGCAGCGTCGGAGCGCGGTTTAACAGCACTGGATGCTCTTTGATAACATCGTCCAGGATGTCCCAAACTTCTTCCCGTCCGCGTTCAACCATTTTTTTGGCGCTCTTTATATTTGAAGCTATTCCCCTGTCAACCAGCTTTTTCATTACAAATGGTTTAAACAGCTCCAAAGCCATTTCCTTGGGCAACCCACACTGGTGCATTTTCAAGCTGGGGCCGACCACGATAACTGAACGACCAGAATAGTCAACACGTTTACCCAACAGATTCTGGCGGAAGCGTCCCTGTTTGCCTTTTAACATATCAGAAAGGGACTTAAGGGGCCGGTTGCCCGGGCCGGTTACCGGACGTCCGCGGCGGCCGTTGTCTATAAGTGCGTCCACCGCTTCCTGCAGCATGCGTTTTTCATTGCGAACAATTATATCTGGAGCTCCAAGGTCCAGGAGCCTCTTCAGACGGTTGTTGCGATTTATTACCCTCCGGTATAAATCATTTAAATCAGAAGTAGCAAAACGCCCACCGTCCAGCTGTACCATGGGCCTCAATTCAGGCGGAATAACCGGCAGAACATCCAGGATCATCCAGTCAGGACGGTTGTCGGACAGGCGGAAGGATTCAACCACTTCCAATCGCTTAATCGAGCGGCCTTTTCTCTGGCCGGTGGTAGTGGCAATTTCCTCTTTCAGATCCTGGGACATTTTCTCCAGGTCAACTTCCTCTAAAAGCAGCTTGATGGCTTCAGCGCCAATGCCGGCTTTAAAGGCTTCACCATAGCGCTCCCGGCTTTCCCGGTATTCCCGCTCATTGAGCAACTGCTTCTTTAAGAGAGGGGTGTCTCCAGGGGAAACGACTATATAATTAACAAAGTAGATTACCTTCTCCAGCACTTTGGGCGACATATCCAGCAGCAGGCCCATGCGGCTGGGAATGCCTTTGAGATACCATATATGGCATACCGGAGCAGCCAGTTCTATATGGCCCATGCGCTCGCGGCGTACCTTGGAAGTGGTGACTTCTACTCCACAGCGATCACAGACGATTCCACGGTGGCGCACCCTCTTGTATTTGCCGCAATGGCATTCCCAATCTTTGACTGGTCCAAAGATCTTTTCACAGAATAAGCCCTCTTTTTCAGGACGCAGGGTTCTGTAATTGATAGTCTCCGGTTTTTTTACCTCACCGCTGCTCCAGGAGCGGATCTGCTCCGGAGAAGCCAGTGATATTTTTATGCGGTCGAAATTGTTAACGTCTAACAACCCATTCTCTCCCTTCCAGATTTAGTCCTTAAAACGGCTCTGCAGGAAAGTTGTGGTATATCATTCTTTTTCAATCAACGAATCCTCAAATTCTTCGTCAAGGGGAGCCTCATCAAAGTCTTCCAGTTCCATTTCATCGTCAACTTCCTCTTCGTCGACATCATCGGCCAGGGTATCGGGCCTGGCCAGGGTTGGTTCCGGAAGCTCAAGCCCCAGTTCCCGGGCCTTTTCCCGTTCATTGACTTCATAATCAACATCTTTGATCAGTATTTCCTGGTTTTCTTCGGAGAGAATCCGGACGTCAAGAGCCAGACTCTGCAGCTCTTTTATAAGCACCTTGAATCCCTCGGGCACTCCGGGTTCCGGTATATTTTCCCCCTTTACAATGGATTCGTACGTTTTAAGACGTCCAACCACATCGTCGGACTTAACGGTTAGAATCTCCTGCAAGGTATAGGATGCTCCATAGGCTTCCAGTGCCCACACTTCCATCTCGCCGAAGCGCTGTCCGCCAAATTGAGCCTTGCCTCCCAGCGGCTGCTGGGTCACCAGGGAATACGGCCCAATCGAACGGGCATGTATCTTGTCATCTACCAGGTGGGCCAGTTTCAGCATGTAAACATAACCCACGGTTACCGGATGGTCAAATTTTTCACCGCTTCTTCCATCGTAGAGCACCGCTTTACCGCCTACCGGAAGATTGGTTTCTTCCAACTTGGCAAAAATGTCATCTTCGGTGGCTCCATCAAAAACCGGAGTGGCAATGGTCAAACCCATGGAGCGGGCTGCCCAGCCCAAATGACACTCCAGTATCTGTCCTATGTTCATTCGGGAGGGAACACCCAGCGGATTTAATACGATCTGCACCGGCGTTCCATCCTCCAGGAAAGGCATATCTTCCTCAGGCAGAATGCGGGATATAACACCCTTATTGCCATGGCGGCCGGCCATCTTATCCCCTTCTGAGATCTTTCTCTTCTGGGCGATGTAAACCCGAACCAGCTGGTTGACCCCGGGAGGAAGTTCGTCGCCCTTTTCACGGGAAAAGCGCTTAACAGCAACTATCTTGCCGGCCTCGCCGTGGGGTACTCGCAGGGAGGAATCCCTTACTTCACGCGCTTTTTCACCAAATATGGCTCGCAAAAGCCTCTCTTCGGGAGTAAGCTCGGTCTCGCCCTTGGGAGTCACCTTGCCCACCAGTATATCGTCGGGACGGACATCAGCCCCAACCCGGATAACTCCCTGATCATCCAGGTTTTTGAGCATGTCTTCGGAGACATTGGGGATGTCCCTGGTTATCTCCTCAGGTCCCAGTTTGGTATCCCGGGCTTCACACTCGTATTCTTCTATATGAATGGAGGTAAACACATCCTCCTTGACTAGTCTTTCGGAAATTAGGATGGCGTCTTCATAGTTGTAGCCTTCCCAGGGCATAAACGCTACCAGGACATTTCTTCCCAGAGCCAGTTCACCCATATCGGTGCTGGGACCGTCGGCAATAATGGTGTCGTCCGGAACCCTGTCACCCGGCTTTACTATGGGTCTCTGGTTGTAGCAGGTGCCCTGATTGGACCGTACAAATTTCATAAGGGGGTATGTATCAGTGCCACCCTCATCATTTTCGATCACGATCCGGTCGGCGCTGACCCGTTTGATAAGCCCACCCTTTTTACATACCACTACCGCTCCGGAGTCCTTGGCGGCCTTGTATTCCAGACCAGTGCCCACGATCGGTGCCTCTGTTCTTACCAGGGGCACAGCCTGACGCTGCATGTTGGCCCCCATCAGGGCACGGTTGGCGTCGTCATTTTCTAAAAATGGGATCAGTGAGGTGGCCACGCTGAACACCTGTTTGGGTGAAACGTCCATGTAGTCGCAGCGGTTTACGTGAACTTCCAGGATCTCTTCCCCATGCCTTGCTTCCACGCGTTCTTCAGTGAAAAAGCCGTTTTCATCCAGTGGAGCGTTGGCCTGGGCGACAATAAATTCCTCTTCTTCATCAGCCGAAAGATAGTGTATTTCGTTCAATACCCGGCCTTGTGCCTTGTCCACTTTACGATAGGGGGTTTCAATAAACCCGAAATCATTTACCCGGCCAAAGGTAGCCAGAGAACCTATCAAACCGATGTTCGGACCTTCCGGCGTCTCTATCGGACATATACGTCCATAGTGGGAATGGTGAACGTCACGCACCTGGAAGCCGGCCCGCTCACGGGTGAGTCCTCCAGGGCCCAGGGCGGAAAGCCTTCTTTTATGAGTCAGCTCAGCCAGGGGATTGGTCTGGTCCATAAACTGCGACAGCTGGGAACTGCCAAAGAACTCTTTAACCGCAGCTGTAATGGGGCGGATATTTATCAAGACTTGCGGAGTCAGGGTTTCCACATCATGAATACTCATGCGCTCCCGGACCACCCGCTCCATTCTCACCAGTCCGGTTCTGAACTGGTTTTGCAACAGTTCTCCAATAGAACGAAGCCGCCGATTGCCCAGATGGTCAATGACGTCGGTGCGTCCTTCCCCGCTAATCAGTTTTAACAGGTAGGCGATGGTAGTTGTGATGTCTTCAACTGTTAAATACCTGGTTTCCGCGGGAATATTCAACCCCAGTTTCTTGTTAACCTTGTAACGTCCTACGGCCGCCATATCATAGCGGCGCGGGTCAAAGAATAAATTATTCAGAAGCTGTTCGGCGGCATCTTCAGTTGCCATCTCACCAGGACGCAGGCGCCGGTAGAATTCTATCAAGGCCTCTTTGCGGTTGCTGGTGGGGTCCTTATCCAGGGTGTGGGCCATGGCTTCGTCGTTGCCATACAGCTCCATAATGGCTTCGTTGGTTTCATAGCCAATAGACCTCAGGAGCACCGTTACCGGTATTTTTCTGGTTTTGTCAATACGGGTGTAGATGGCTCCCGTGCTGTCCATCTCCAGTTCAAACCAGGCCCCGCGGTTGGGGATAATTGTGGCCCCAAACAAGCGGTTGCCGGCTACATCCAGGCGATCGCTAAAGTAGACTCCCGGTGATTTTACCAGCTGGCTGACCACAACCCTTTCTGCTCCATTAATAATGAAGGTACCCTTTTCGGTCATCAAGGGCAGGTCACCCATGTATACTTCCGATTCCTTGATTTCCCCATTCTCTTTGTCAGTCAACCTTACCCGCAGCTTTAAAGGGGCTTGAAAACTGACGTCTCTCTCTTTGCATTCCGTTACTGAGTACTTGGGTTCACCCAGACTGTAGTCAATGAAATTGAGTTCCAGGTTGCCCGTAAAATCAGAGATCGGGAATACTTCCTGCAGGGCTTCACGCAAACCCTGTTCCAGGAACCACTTGTAGGAACTGAGCTGAACCTGAATCAGATTGGGCAACTCGATCGGCTCTTCGATGCGCGAGTAGCTCAACCTCTGGACTGCTCCGTATTGTACCATACCAGCCATTCCTTAACTTCACCCCTCATTTCTATTCCCAAAAAGATTTATCATAAAAGAGTGAAAAGCAAGGCCTATCCTTAAACCTCGCTTTCAAGTCGAATTAAAGCAATAAAGTATCACTTACCATCACATAACACGAATGGCAATTATTAATGTTAGCATAATTTATATAGCCAGTCAAGAAATTACTAATCTTTATCGTCATCCTGATCTATTTCGTCTTTTTCCTCGTCCAGGTTTTCGAGTGAGTATTCTTTTTCAATCAATTTATGAGTCTTGCTGACCTTACGGAAGTAGAAGATAGCAATGCCTATAAAAGCAAGAATAAACAGAGCGATGCTGGTAATAAACCCATCCAATAGGGTTGCTTCCAGCAAGACCCCACGGTTCTGCAGACTGCTGCCTGAATCCAGTTGCCACACCGCGGTGCGCTCGTTTTCCATCTTGGCTCCGTTGGCCTTCTTTATGGCAGCCGGGAACTGAATGGTAAGCTGCAGAGGCTGATTGGCGACGGTCGAAAATGCCGGTGCATTGGCTGGCAACGCGGTCGTTTGAATTTTAACATTCTGCCACAATATGTAGTCTTCAACAATGATATCAATAGGCAAACGATCGGCTTGTTTGCCGTAGGTGTCCCAAAAACCTATCTTCCTATTCAAATCTTTAGACCCCGGGCTGGTGGTCCAGGAATCAGCTGGAGCGGGAAGTGATGACAAACCGGTTACCGATTCGCTGATGCTGCGATCATTGTTCAGAGTAATCTTCCATTGAGCACCGGCAGCCATGGCCGGACCGGCAAAGCATAAGAGAATGAGAGCTATGACCATCATAACTGGGAAACATCTTTTCATACTAACATCATTTCCCTTCTCTTGTAAATTTAAACCTGCATACTAATTATATCAGACTGAACGGCCCACTTGATAGGCACCCTCTGAGGAAAATTTAACGTTGATGAAGGAAGTGGAAAACGATTCTTTGAAAAAATGTTCTTTTGACACTGAATGACTCGTATGGGTTATGATTAACGCTTATATTTTTTATTGCTTGGGCCGCATTAATCATAATCCGAAATGTTTGACGCCCACGGACGGGCTAATGGGGCGGTGGCAGGACGCCAAGGAGCCACTACCAGCGTTAGCATCTACCAGATTCAGAAAATGAAACGACCCGGGAGTTGTATTTCCCGGGTCATTCTAAATAGCAAGTTATTTAATTTCAACACTGCCGCCGGCTTCTTCAACCTTGGCTTTGATCTGGTTGGCTTCTTCTTTGCTGATCTTTTCCTTGATGGGATTGGGGGCTCCGTCAACCAGGTCTTTGGCTTCCTTCAAGCCCAGGCTGGTGATTTCTCTGACCACCTTGATTACGTTGACCTTCTTCTCGCCGGAGGAGGTCAGTATGACATCAAATTCGGTCTGTTCTTCAACCGGCTCGGCCGGGCCGGTTGCGGCCGGTGCTGCAACTGCCATCGGGGCAGCGGCGCTTACGCCAAATTCCTCTTCCAGAGCCTTTACCAGCTCGGAGAGTTCCAAAACGGTTAAATTCTTAACTATATCAATAACTTCCTGTACTTTACTCATGTTTATATACCTCCCATGTGTTTTAAATATTTACGCTCGCCTTTAGACGGCCGCTTTTTGTTCGCGGATCTGATCGATGGCCCGGGCCAGACCGGTAAGGTTGGCATTGAGCACATATACGAAACTCGTAATCGGAGCCTGCATGGTTCCCAGAACCTGAGCGATAAGAACTTCCCGTGAAGGCAAGTCGGCTAAAGCCTTTATCTTATCCGGCCCCAGCTTTTGCCCTTCCAGAATGCCTACTTTAACTTCCAGCTTCTTGTACTGCTTGATGAACTCATAAACACTCTTAACAGGACCCACCGGATCTTCGTTGCTGAATATGACCGCATTGGGTCCTGCGATGTCGGCAACGACGTCTTCATGCCCGGTGTTCTTCAGTGCAAATTCGGTCATGGTGTTCTTGAGGACTTTATATTCCACACCCGGAACCCGGAGGCGGTTGCGCAGGTCGCTCATTTCATCAACCGTCAAACCCCGGTAGTCGGTAAAAACAACCAGTTTAGCAGCATTCAGCTTCTCTTCTATCTGTTTGACAACTTCTTTTTTCTGATCGACGATTTTGGGATTGGCCACTCATTTTCACCCCCTTTAGTTAGGATTGTGGCCGTTGGTGCCCTAAAGTAAAAACCCCTGCATATGCACTGCAGAGGTTTTCGCGCTTGATATAAAAGCGTTATCTCATAACCTCGGCAGGTGAACCGTAGTTCATTAAGGCATTAACCACCGGCTGTCTTCAGTCCGAATTTTTCATTTTCAGTTTTATCGGTTGGCTGCCATGACTACCAGCGGATTGATCTTTATCCCCGGTCCCATAGTAGAACAGATGCTTACCGAGCGCATGTACTGACCTTTGGCTGCTGCCGGTTTGGCCTTTATCAATGCTTCGGCAAAGGCATTAAGATTATCCAACAACTGGCTCTGCTCAAAAGATACCCGCCCAATCGGAGCATGTACGATAGAGGTCTTGTCAACGCGGAATTCGATTCGACCCGCTTTAAGCTCCTTGATGGTGCGTTCGATATCAAAGGTAACGGTTCCCGCTTTGGGGTTGGGCATTAGACCACGGGGGCCCAGTATCTTACCGAGTTTACCTACAACGGCCATCATGTCCGGAGTAGCTACGGCTACATCAAAATCGAACCAGCCACCCTGGATCTTCTCAGCCAGTTCCTCTCCGCCATAGAAATCGGCCCCGCTGTTTTCAGCTTCTTTAAGCTTTTCGCCTTTGGCGAATACCAGCACCTTGCGGGTTTTGCCGGTTCCATGGGGCAGGCTTACGGTTCCCCTAACCTGTTGGTCGGCGTGTCTGGGGTCAACACCCAGTTTAATATGAACTTCAACTGTCTCGTCGAATTTGGCTTTGGAAAGTTCTTTGGCCAATTGCAGCGCTTCAGCAGGCTCATACAGTTTGTTGCGATCGATCTGTTTGATCGCATCGGCGTAATTTTTGGTTAGTTTCATTAAGGTTACCTCCTTGTGGTAATGCGGATTGCTCCTCCCACAGCGGTTTAATCAATAACTTCCAGTCCCATACTGCGTGCAGTTCCTTCAATCATCTTAACCGCCGCGTCCATATCGGCTGCATTAAGATCGTCTTTTTTAACCTGGGCAATTTCCACCAGTTTGGCCCGGCTTACTTTTCCCACTTTTTTACGATTGGGCTCACCGGAACCCTTTTCGACACTGGCCGCTTTCTTGAGCAAATCTGAAGCCGGGGGCGACTTTAAAACGAAAGTAAAAGAACGATCCGCGTATACCGTAATTTCCACGGGTACTATATAACCGGTCTGGTTGGCAGTGCGAGCATTATACTCTTTGCAAAAGCCCATTATGTTTACTCCATACTGGCCCAATGCAGGTCCAACCGGTGGAGCCGGTGTAGCTTTCCCAGCTTGAATTTGCAGAGAAACCTTGCCCAGAACCTTTTTGGCCATCCGTACACCTCCTTTACATTTTCTCTATTTGTTCATAATCCAGCTCAACAGGGGTCTCCCTGCCGAACATAGAAATATTAACCCTTAATTTGCCCCGATCAGCCAACAATTCTCTGACTATGCCTTCAAAGTTGGCAAACGGGCCGCTCTTTACGCGAATATTTTCGCCCACTTCTATATCCATAATTCTTGGCTTGTTGCCTTCTACCAATCCCATGCGCTGTAGAATTTTGGTTATTTCTTCGGGCTGCAGCGGAATCGGTTTTCCTCCACTGCCGACAAATCCAGTTACCCCAGGTGTATGGCGAACAACGTACCAGGAATCCTCATTCATGATCATATTGACGATCACGTATCCGGGAAAAACACGCTTGCTGGTAACCTTGCGCTTACCGCCTTTGTACTCCACTTCCTGTTCTTCGGGGATGATAATATCAAAGATCTTATCCTGCATATTCATGGATTCGACGCGCTTGGTCAGGTCGACCTTTATTTTATTTTCATAGCCGGAATAGGTATGTACAACGTACCATTCCCCTTTGAACTGGGGTTCTTCAGGAGCCAGTTCACTGGTTTCGGGTTGTTCCGCTAGTTCCTCTTCCAATTGCTTTTCGGCGGTCATCTTAAGCCACCTCCTCCATACCTATGCAGACTTAAACGGCAACTTGGCCAGCAGGAATGACAGGCCCGTATCGAATACCCATATGAGGCCGCCAACGATAACTACAGCCAGTAGTACTACTCCAGTATATACCATAAGCTGCTGCCGGCTGGGCCAATGGACTTTCTTTAATTCACTGTAAACGCCTAGAAAATAATCTTTTATCTTCTCCCAGCGATCCTTAAAAGTGGGTCCTTCCTTTTTGGCCGGAGTATTGTTCTTAGTCACTTGAATTCACTTCCCCGAATTTTACTTAATTTCCCGGTGGACAGTATGAGTGTTGCAGAACTTGCAAAACTTCTTGACTTCCAGTTTTTCAGTGTGTTTTTTCTTATCTTTAGTAGTGTTATAATTGCGCTGCTTGCATTCGCTGCATGCCAGAGTTATTCCCACTCTCACGGTAATTACACCTCCATCCTGTGCACAGAAATCCTAGACTACTCTAGCACAAGCCACCCTTTGTGTCAACCAACCAGAGTGTGCCATGAAGATAATGCAGCAGGGCTTTCCCTGCTGCTCCAGAGTGTCTTGCACTTCCGTCTTTAAGCCCGTTAGCTTGATGACTTGTATCTGTTAGTCAATTCCGATAACGGCGCCGGCGCCAACGGTTCTGCCGCCTTCGCGGATGGCGAAACGCAGTCCCACTTCTATGGCTATCGGCGTTATAAGATCGATATCCATTTCAATGTTGTCACCCGGCATTACCATCTCCACTCCCTCCGGAAGC
>JBEHWI010000058.1:0-15359 GCA_040217815.1 Syntrophomonadaceae bacterium
TGGAGCCGATGGCCGGATTTGAACCGGCGACCTGCTGATTACGAATCAGCTGCTCTGCCACTGAGCCACATCGGCTTGTTGTCAACAAATAGATGATAGCAGGATAATCAAACGGCGTCAAGTTCGGGGCTTGTAGTTTAATTGCCACCCGATTGTTCTAGGCTGGCTGTCTTTTGAAGTGGCTTTTGCCCTCACTAGACCACCGCTTCATCTAGCTGGTTATTTTCTTCCAGCATGAGCAGAAAGCTTTCAACCAGCTCGGGGTCAAACTGGGCGCCGGCGTTGTTTCTGATTATGGCTATGGCTTCTTCTTCGCTCATCGCCTTGCGGTAGGGGCGGTCGTTGGTCATAGCGTCGAAGGCGTCCACAATGCTCAAGATCCGGCATTCCAGGGGTATTTCGGTCCCTTTTAGCCTTAGGGGATAGCCGGTGCCGTCCCAGCTTTCATGATGCTTTAATATCAAATCGGATATGGAGCTGAGATCGTGGATGGCCTGGGCGATGCGGTAGCCGATCTCCGAGTGTCTCTGCATTTCTGTTATTTCGTTTTCGGTTAAAAGGGCCGGTTTAAACAGTATTTTATCCGAAATGCCTATCTTACCTATATCATGGAACTGGGCCAACAGCTGCAGGCTGGTCAGCATATTGTTGGGCACTCCCACGTAGGCACCCAGCTGCATGATCAGTTTCCGCATCCTTTCGGCGTGGCCCTCGGTTATGAAGTCGCGGGCTTCCAGGGTCTTCATCATGCCCTGCACCATATTGCTTCTGAAGCTGCTGGTGTGGTTGAGCTTTTGCCGGTACATATTGTCATCGGCTTCTTTAAAAACATCTATAATGTTTTGCACATCGCCGCTGCATACTGCACTGCCCACCGAGATGGAAAGCATCAGCTGCGGGTTTTCCAGATTGTAATCAGCCACCGCCAGGCTTATTCGATCGCATATCTCTTGAATCTTTTCCCGGTCGTCGCGGGGAATGAGAACCGCGAATTCATCACCGCCGATCCGGGAGAGGCTGAGGCCTTTATCCAGGCTGGACTGAATCAGCATGGCCGCCCTGGTCAGGAGCTGGTCGCCCACCTCGTGTCCCAGAGTGTCGTTGATCAGCTTGAGGCCGTCGACGTCGCATATGATTATGCCGCACTCCCCTTTTTGCCTGCGCATCTGCTGTTCGAAAAAAGTGCGGTTGTGCAGACCGGTTAAAGGATCGTGCAGGCTCAGGTATTTCAGCTGCCGTTCTTTGATGCGGCGTTCGTTTATTTCCATCTGCAGTTCCTTGACCATGGTTTTATCCTGGCAAAAGACCAGGGCGCCGATTATATCTCCAGTTATGTCTTTTACAGCTGAAATCCCCACTGTAATCGGCAAGTAGATATTGCTTCTGGTTCGCAGGTAATAGTCATCCTCCCAAATGCCCTCAGTCAGGCGGGCTACTTCCTGCACCAGTTCCTCAAAGTCCAGGTTTATGAGGCTTTGAATCGGCTTGTCGATCAATTCATCTTTACTGTAGCCGGTGGCTTTCTCCCCGGCCGGGTTGACGTTGATAATATGGCCATCAGGGGTCATTACGATGACGATTTCGTTTATTTTGTTAACCACGTCTTCAGCGGTTATCAAGGAGGACATCCTTACAAATTTGTATTTAACATTGGCATACCATATGGAAAATATGAAGATGAGAAAAATGAACTGGTCTACAAAGGGATAATTACGAATAGCATGGGGCATAATCAGGTCGTTTACAGCCCCCACAACAATGGCCACAATACCGAAATTCAAAATGATTTCGGCCTGCCTTTTCTCCCTTTGCCAGGGGGTGTATTTTTTCCACTGCCATACCAGACTCAGGCTGATAAATAGATAACAATACGTATAGAAATACTCCAATCCGCGAATGAAGTTCAATGCCTGGGAGCCATTCAGCGAGCGCCCGACGATAAACAGCTCGAGTACGCTAAGTAGAAGCCCGGGAATAAAGATATAGTAATTTAATCGGGGATGTTTTGAAACCTTCTCGTTCCGAGTAGTAAAGAAGGCCAGCAGAAGCATCAGCCCCGGGTAGTTTAGCCAGGGCAACTGGGATATCTGATTTAATAAAAAGGCAGATTGTGGAGTAAGGGAGGTGTTGTTTATCAGTATTTCCATAAGGGTGCTAACAGCAAAAATAAGGCACAGTAACGAAAAGAGCCGGTTCAGTTTGTGCTTGGAATTGGCTCTATAGGCGTGCATAGCGATGTAAATATAGATCAATAAGGCAGTGTAATTTAGGATTAACAGAAGCATCTTTTTCTCCTTGATGGTATTTTAAGAATGCCAATCCACTGTAGTTAGCCTATGACCATATTTCGCTGTTTGACCTTGTTCGTCCAGCTTGTGAAGAAGAGCACAAATAAGTTGCTTTTTCATGTTGTCGCCTCTTTCAAGTATTATCGAAATAATTGGTAGATGCCTTTGGTCTTTAGACCTATTTTCCGGGCCTATTTCAAAAAAGTCCCTGTTCATGACAAAAGAAAACCCCGGATATAATAAATCCAGGGTTTACTTTGCCAGTAATTATGGTTTTTACGGTATCGCCTAAGATGAATAGGACTCCATGTATTCGATCTCTACCCGGGCCAGTTCCTCAACTTTGGCTGAAGCCATGGCTTTGATCTCGTCGCTTTCATCTTCCAGCTGCTCCAGGACTAGGCGGGTAAAATCGATGCCCTTGAGCGAGTTTAGCGTTTCCGCAAGGCTTACCCGGGAGTAAAAGCTATTTAAAATATTCATAAGGTTGTAGAAGAATTGCTCGGTCCAGTCCTGCACCTGATCTTCAATCGGAGTCTTGCCACTCAAATCAAATTTATTCTGCTGGAACACTCTTCATCCTCCCTATCCATTGAACTGCTTCTTCAATTGCCCGGCTCACTTCCTCCGGGGCCGGTCCGCCGGGTATCCTGCGCCGGTCCACACAGGCAGCCACATCAATGTATCCATAGACGTCGTTGTCTATGAGGGGAGAAAAACCCTGGTACTGAGCCAGAGGAATTTCCTCCAGAGATATACCCTTTCCGATACAATGGAGAACCGCCTTGCCCACCACTTCATGGGCGTCGCGGAAGGGCAGTCCCCTGGCCACCAGATAGTCGGCCAGGTCGGTGGCATTGGTAAAGCCGCCCCGGGCCGCCAGGGCCATGCGCTCTGTTTTAAAGCGGGCTGTCTGCAGCATGGGCGCGAAAACCAGCAGGCATTTCTTGACCGTATCGATACAGTCGAAAAGAGCCTCTTTGTCCTCTTGCATGTCTTTATTGTAGGCCAGAGGCAGCGATTTCATCAGAGTCAAAAGGGTCATCAGATCCCCGTACACCCGTCCCGTTTTACCGCGCACCAGCTCGGCCAGATCAGGGTTTTTCTTTTGCGGCATAATGCTGGAACCGGTGGTAAAACCGTCATCCAGCTCGACAAAGGAGAACTCCTCACTGGACCAGAGGATTATTTCCTCGGAGAAGCGGGAGAGGTGCATCATCAGTATGCTGGCCGCGCTGCAGAACTCCAGCATGAAGTCGCGGTCGCTGACTGCATCCAGACTGTTGCGGGTAATCTCCCTGAAGCCCAGCTGGTCTTTTACGAAATGCCGGTCCAGGTTAAAACCGGTGGCAGCCAGGGCTCCGGAACCCAGAGGCATTGAATCGGCCCGCGCGTCGCAGTCTTCAAAGCGCCCCACATCCCGGCGCAGCATTTCAAAGTAGGCCAGGAGGTGATGGGCCAGAGTTACCGGCTGGGCCTTTTGCATATGGGTGTAGCCTGGCATTATGGTATTTATATGCTCCCTGGCCAAATTAAGCAGCACCTGCTGCAGGTCCAAAAGGAGCTCTTTGATGTTTTTGATCTCATCCAATAGGTAGAGCCTGGCGTCCAGGGCCACCTGGTCGTTGCGGCTGCGGGCGGTGTGCAGCCTTTTGCCCACTTCGCCGATCCTGGCGATGAGGAAGGTCTCTATGTTCATGTGCACGTCTTCAGCCTGCACTGTAAACTGCAGCTTACCCTCTTCAAGCTCCCGGGCTATTTCAATTAAACCCTGCACGATCATGTTTCTATCATCTTGCGTTATTATCCCCTGTTTAGCCAGCATGTTGGCGTGCGCAATACTGCCCTTTATATCCTGGCGGTATAGCCGCTGGTCAAAGGAGATCGACGCGTTGAAATCCTCGGTCAATTGGTCGCTCTCTTTAGTAAATCTCCCGCTCCAAAGCTTCATTCCCACACCTCGACTGCAATTTCTAAAGCCTCCCCTTTAAAGGAAGGCTGCTCGTACTCTGTTAGCCCTAATTCTGTATATTACTCGTCGAGGTAAATTTTTGCAGGACAAGGCGGAGGATTAAGTAATACTGGACGTATTGCGATTGACGACAACGCAGTCATGCGGAAATTTAACCGGCGATAATATATAGAATTAGGGTTAACAGAGTACTAGATTAATCAATATTATATTACTTTGCCCAAAGCCTGTACAGAAGGCCCGCCGCAGACCCGATCGAAGAATTCTACCGGGGCTTACAGTTCGCCTATCCTACAGGTTGACGCTCCGGACCTCTTTCACGTAGGGGGCGCAGAGTTCGGCCATTTCCTCAAAGTCTTCCCGGCTGTAGGTGGCGCTGCCGCGCAAGTTGATGTCCATGGCGTTGTCCGGGTAAAACTGCTGCAGGGTATAAAGCCTGGCCCCCTCAATGGCCTGGGCAATCGACCGGATGTTCTCCTTGCTGTGCAGAGACGGAACTACAGTGGTGCGAAATTCGACCATAATGGGGGCCAGAAGCAGCAGATAAATACTGTTGCGCACGTTTAAAAAGTCATGGGAGGAGAGATTTCCACCACAGGCAACATAGTATTTCTTGTAGTCCAGGGGCGCCTTTACGTCCATGGCCACATAGTCAACCAGCCTTTTGTCCAGCAGGCGGGCCAGCAGCTCGGGGTGGGAGCCGTTGGTGTCCAGCTTTATCTTGTAGCCCAGCTTTTTTATCTCCACCATGGCCTGTTCCAATTCCGGATTCTTGGTGGGCTCACCGCCGGTAAACACCACCCCGTCTAGAAACCCCCGGCGCTCCTCGAGAAAGGTAAGCACATTCTCCAGAGGCAGGTCCACTTCGCCCTGCCGCTTATAGAGCAGGTGGGAGTTGTGGCAATAGGGGCACAAAAAATTACAGCCCCGGGTGAAGAGCACGGCGGCCAATTCACCCGGGTAGTCAATCAAACTCTGCTTGATAATACCGGCTAATCGCATCAATGTTCTTTTTACCTTTCTTTAGGCAGGCGATCCCAGGGGCACTCCCTGAACCTTGTCCAAGGCCCGGTCAAAGAGCTGGCGGTTTTCGAATTCCGCCTGTTTTCCGGCGTTCCACTGGTCTATAGGCCTTATGTATCCCACTACCCGGGAGTACACTTCGCAGGCTGTCTCCCGGTCGTCCTGGGCGCAGTGTGGACACAAGGGGTGCTTTCCAGCAATGTAGCCGTGCTGTGGGCAGATGCTGAAGGTCGGCGACACGGTGAAGTAGGGCAGGACAAACTGCTCGCACACCTTTTTGACCAGCTTTTTAGTCGATTCAATGGTGGGTATGGACTCGCCCAGGAATATATGAAATACCGTTCCCCCCGTGTACCGGGTTTGCAGAGGCTCCTGCTGGCTCAAGGCCTTGAACAGGTCGTCGGTGTAGTTGACCGGCAGCTGGGTGGAGTTGGTGTAATAGGGCTCGGCTCCCCGGCGGTAGTCGGCTTCATTGGCCACGATGATGTCCGGATTGGTTGCCTTGTCTTTGCGGGCGATGCCGTAGCTGACCCCTTCAGCCGGAGTGGCTTCAAGGTTGAATATGTTTTCGGTTTCATCCTGGTACTGCACCAGGCGGGTGCGCATGAAATCCATTACCTCTTCGGTGAATACCATGCCCTGCTCGGAAGCGATGTCGCAGCCCAGGAAGTTGAGGCAGGCCTCGTTCATGCCGATCATGCCGATGGTGGAAAAGTGGTTTTTCCAGTACTGGCCGAATCTCTCTTTTACATTGCGCAGGTAGAACTGGGAGTACGGATAGAGACCGGCCTCGGTCAGGCTCTCCAGTATCTTGCGCTTGATCTCCAGGCTGGTGCAGGCCACATCCATTACCCGGCCCAACCGTTTGTAAAAATCGTTGCGATCCCGGGCCAGGTAGCCCAGGCGGGCCATGTTTACGGTTACCACGCCGATGGAGCCAGTCAGGGGATTGGCGCCGAAAAGGCCCCCGCCCCGTTTGCGCAGCTCCCGGTTGTCCAGGCGCAGGCGGCAGCACATGCTGCGGGCGTCTTCGGGGTTCATATCGGAGCCGATAAAGTTGGAGAAGTAGGGTATGCCGTAACGGGCGGTCATCTCCCAGATCTTATCGTAATTGCTGTTGCTCCAGTCAAAGTCCTCGGTGATATTGTAGGTGGGGATGGGGAAGGTAAATACCCGTTCTTCTTTGTCGCCTTCCATCATGACTTCGGCGAACGCCTGGTTGAACATATCCATTTCCGCCTGGAAATCGCCATAGGTGTCGGTCATGTATTCTCCGCCGATGATTACCGGCTCGTCTTTCATGAACTCGGGAACCTTTAGATCCAGGGTCACATTTGTAAAGGGGGTCTGAAAGCCCACCCGGGTGGGTACGTTCATATTAAATACAAACTCCTGCAATCCCTGCTTGACCTGTTTGTAGTCCAGGTTGTCGTAGCGGATAAAGGGAGCCAGCAGGGTGTCAAAGTTGGAAAAAGCCTGGGCTCCGGCGGCTTCGCCCTGCAGGGTGAAAAAGAAGTTTACGATTTGGCCCAGGATGGAGCGGAAGTGTTTGGCCGGTCCGCTGGCCACCTTGCCCCGTACCCCTTTGAATCCTTCCATGAGCAGGTCGCGGATGTCCCAGCCCACGCAGTAGACACCTAGGATGCCCAGGTCGTGTATGTGAAAGTCGCCGTTGCTGTGCGCGTCTTTTATTTCCGGAGGGTAAATCTGGTTGAGCCAGTACTGGGATACTACCAGGGACGAAATGTGGAAGTTCATACCCTGCAGCGAATAGGTCATGTTGGAATTTTCTCTAACCCGCCAGTCATTGCGGCCCAGATAATCTTCAATCAGCTTGTTGTTAAAGAGCAAATGTGCAGTTTCACGCATATCCTGGTGCTGTTTGCGGTACAGTATATACGCCTTGGCGGTTTTGTAGTGGCCGTTCTTCACCAAAACCTTTTCTACCAGATCCTGAATCCCTTCCACGGTAGCACATTCATCACCATCGATATATTGAGCTATTTCTACTACTTTTTCGGTAAGTTCGACAGCGGTCAGGTAGTCTTTACCTCCTACTGCCTGGGCGGCTTTCCAGATTGCCTTGGTGATCTTGTCCTTTTCGAAGGTTACGATTCTGCCATCTCTCTTCTTGATTTGGCTGATTTCCACTTAACAACCTCCCCAAAATACCACTATATCTAGTGGTGTATTTTCCCCTAACCACTATATTAAGTATATCGTAAAATGCATTCAAGAGGATAATAGTCCTAGGCCAATAATTTTCCAGGTAAAATTCTGACAGTATAATCGCTGGAGCCCATATTAATAGCCAATTAGCTGATATCCGACAATAACCAGAAAATATTTTATGAATATCCCAAGATAATTACACAGGTTTACATAATGCGAGCAAAATGGGTACTTAAAGACTTTTTTGCGACAGAGGAGAGCAGCTTGGAGTGCAGCATGACGATACGAATAAAACCGTCTCCCCGGCTCCCCTCTTTGGCATGAAAAAAAGCAGGGCAATCGCCCTGCTTTTGGGAGATTTATTACTATTTCTTTAGATTCTTTTCCATCAAAGCCTGCACCTTGAGCGGCAGTCCGAACAGGTTGATGAAGCCTTCGGCATCCTTTTGCGAATAGATGTCGTCGGCGCTGAAGGTGGCCAGGTCCAGGCGATACAGCGAATAGGGCGATTTGGCCCCCACCGCGGTGCAGTTGCCCTTGTAGAGCTTGACCCGAACCGTGCCGGTCACCGTTTCCTGGGTAGAGTCGATAAAGGCGTCCAGGGCCTTCTTCAACTGGGAGTACCAGTTGCCGTCGTAGACCAGCTCCCCGTAAAGCACCGCCACCTGCTCCTTGAAGTGGAAGGTGCGGCGGTCCAGGGTGAGGTTCTCCAGCTCCCGGTGGGCGGTGAACAAGACCGTTCCTCCCGGACACTCGTAGACCCCGCGGGATTTCATGCCTACCAGGCGGTTTTCTACCAGGCTGACCACCCCCACCCCGTTGGCCCCTGCTATTTCATTGAGCTTTTCAATAAGTTCCACCGGGCCCAGTTTGACCCCGTCCAGGGCCACGGGTACGCCTTTTTCAAAGTCTATTTCAATATAGGTCGGAACGTCGGGGGCCTTTTCCGGGGGCACCGTCAGCTGGAACATACGGCCCTGCGGCTCGTTCCAGGGGTCCTCCAGATCCCCGCCTTCATGGCTCAAATGCCAGAGGTTGCGGTCCTGGCTGTAGATCTTTTCCTTGGTGGCGGTTATGGGTATATTGTGCGCCTGGGCATAGTCGATGGCGTCTTCCCTGGAGCGAATGTTCCATTCCCTCCAGGGGGCGATTATCTTCAGGCTGGGGTCCAGGGCCTTGGTGGTCAGCTCAAAACGGACCTGGTCATTGCCCTTGCCGGTGGCTCCGTGGGCAACCGCTTCCGCGCCTTCCTTATGGGCGATTTCCACCATCCGTTTGGCTATAAGGGGCCGGGCAAAGCTGGTCCCCAGCAGGTACTTGCCTTCGTAGATGGCGCCTGATTTGAGGACCGGCCAGATGAAGTCGGTCACAAATTCCTGGCGCAGGTCTTCGATGTAGATGGATGTGGCTCCAGTTCTGATGGCTTTGTCATGCAGAGGAGCCAGCTCCTCACCCTGGCCCAGGTCAGCGCACATGGCCACTACTTGGTATCCATAGTTTTCCTTCAACCAGGGAATGATGATGGAGGTGTCAAGTCCTCCCGAATATGCCAGAACTACCTTGGCCATGGTATTCCTCCCGTTTGCTTTTTATTATTACTCCGGTTATTATTTACCGGCTTCGTACAGATATGAATAGTTCTTGATGTCGTCCCTTTCGAAAAAGCCTAAAGCCTCGTAAAAACCCTGGGCCCTGGTGTTGTAGGCATAGGTGGTCAGATCCACCCGTGGGGCTCCCAACTGCCGCAGGGCCTCCAGACAGCTTAGCATCAGCTGTTTGGCAATCCCCTGCCCACGGCAGCTTTCATCTACGGATAGATGATATATGGCGCCCCGCCAGCCGTTGTAGCCGCCCATTATAGTCCCCGCCAGCCGGCCAGCACAGCAGGCCACCAGAAAACTGGTCGGATTGAGCTCCATAAAGCGTTTGACCTGTTCAGGGTTGTCGGGAACCGAGGCTGATTGAATTTCTTTGATCCCACTCCATAAGGCCAGCATGGCTGGTATATCGCCTTCCCTGGCCGGGCGGATGACTAGCTCCCCCTGTTTCATTCTCTCTCTAAACACTCCCTTACATGGTCAAAGCCATAATCGCTTTATGGGCGTGCAGACGGTTTTCCGACTCATCGAATATAGCCGACTGCGGTCCGTCCATGACTTCGTCGGTGATCTCCTTGCCGCGCTTGGCCGGCAGACAGTGCAGGGCAATAGCATCTTTCTTGGCAAGTTTCATCAGTTTGGCGTTTACCTGATAGCGCAGGAAGTTCTTTTCCTTCTCTTCAGCCTGTTCTTCCTGGCCCATGGACGCCCATACGTCGGTATAGATCACATCGGCGCCCTTTACCGCTTCTTTCGGATCTTGAACCACGCTTAAGGTCGCCCCGGTTTCCAGGGCATCCTGGCGGGCTGCCTCCAGGACCTGGGGATCGGGCTCAAAGCCGGAGGGGGAAGCGATGACCACGTCCATACCCACCTTGGCTCCCCCGAACAAGAGCTCATGGGCCACATTGTTGCCGTCGCCTACATAGGTAAGCTTCAGGCCTTTTAGATATCCTTTATGTTCTTTGATGGTCAGCAGATCCCCTATAACCTGAGTGGGATGAAGCAGGTCGGTCAGGCCGTTTATAACCGGCACATCGGCCCAGCGCGCCATTTCCACCACTTCTTCATGATCGAAGGTGCGGATCATTATACCGTCCACCATGCGGGCCAAAACCAGGGCGGTGTCCTTAATAGTCTCGCCCCGTCCCAGTTGAATGTCGCGGGGGCTAAGGAACAGGGCGTGGCCGCCCAGCTGGTACATGCCCACTTCGAAAGCCACCCGGGTCCGGGTGGAAGCCTTCTGGAATATCATGGCCAGGGTTTTACCGGCCAGGTAAGGATGGGGTATACCCATCTTTTGCATTCGTTTTAATTCTGCAGCCACGTATAGAAAGTAGTCGACATCGGCACAGGTAAAATCGTGAATCGAGATAAAATCACGTCCGCGCAGAGTATTCTTCAAACCAATCATCCTGTCCACTCCTATCTTTAGAATTCATGGGCAGCCGGGGTGATCGTTTATAAACCGCAGCTGCTTTGCTTTAAGGGTTCCATTCCTGCAGGGCTTCCCTGAATATAGCCACCGCCTGGCTCAACTCGATCTGCTTAACATTGAGCGGCGGGACGAAGCGCACCACTTTGGGTCCGGCTCCCACCAGGAGCAGACCCTTTTGGATGCACAGGTCGATGAGGCCCTTTACTTCAACGGTCAATTGAACTCCAATGAGCAGTCCCCGGCCCCGGACCTCGGCTATGCGATTGTCAGTAAGGGCCGTCAGCTTGTCATGGAGAGACTGACCGCTCTTCTGGACTTCTTTCAGGAAAGCCGGCTGGCCGACAATGCTCACCAGGCGCTGGGCGGTAGCCGCTGCCAGCGGATTGCCGCCAAAGGTGGAGGCGTGGTCGCCGGGCGCAAAGCCGCTGGCTGCCTCGTTGCTGGCCAGCATGGCTCCGATCGGAAAGCCGCCGCCCAGTTGTTTGGCCAGGGTGACTATATCCGGAGTCACGCCGTAGCCCTGGTAGGCGAAGAAGCTTCCGGTCCTCCCTACTCCGCATTGAACTTCATCAAATATGAGTAAAATTCCTTCCCGCTGACAGATTTGACTCAAAGCCTGTAAGAAGCCGGGAGCGGAGGGCTTTACACCGCCTTCGCCCTGTACTGGTTCCACCAGTATAGCACAGGTTTTGTCATTTATGAGCTTTTCCACCGAGGAAATGTCATTATATTCGGCATATACGAAACCCGGCATCAGGGGAGCAAAGCCCTCCTGGTATTTGGTCTGGCCAGTGGCGGTCACCGTGGCCAGGGTCCGGCCATGAAACGAATCCTTGAAGCTTATGATTTCGAAGCGGTTTTGCTTTTTACGGTAGAAGTATTTCCGGGCTAGCTTGATGGCCGCTTCGTTGGCTTCGGCGCCGCTGTTGCAGAAGAAGGCCTTGCCCAGACCGGACAGCTCTACCAGTTGGCGGGCCAGCTCCACCTGAGGTTCAATCCAATACAGGTTGGATACGTGCCACAGTTTATTGGCCTGCTCGGTAAGGGCTTCCACCAGTTCCGGGGCGCTGTGCCCCAGGGCGCAGGTGGCGATACCAGCCACAAAATCCAGGTACTGTTTATCGTCGGCGTCCCAGACATAGGTGCCCTGGCCCTTGACCAGAGATATGGGAAAACGCCCATAGGTGTTCATCACATAGTTTTGTCCTTTATCTATAATATCTTGATTACTCAAGACAATCACTCCCCTCTACTCGTTTATAACCATTGTTCCGACACCCTCCCGGGTGAAGATTTCCAGAAGGATGGCATGGGGAATTCGGCCGTCGATGATATGGGTTCTACCTACTCCGCCGGTGACTGATTCCACACAGCACTGCACCTTGGGAATCATCCCACCGGCAATAACCCCATGGCCGATGTAATCTTGAACCTGGCTGACCTTCAATACGGAAATAAGACTCTCCGGGTCTTTGGGATCATTGAGAAGCCCGGGAACGTCAGTCAAAAGAACTAGTTTATCGGCGTTTAACTCCACGGCGATGGCGGCTGCCACCAGGTCCGCGTTGATGTTGTAGCTCTGCCTCTTATCATCCACCCCGATGGGGGCAATAACGGGAATATAACCGTTCTCGATCAGGGTTTCAATCACCTGGGCGTTGACCTTTTGCACCGCCCCGACGAAACCCAGGCTGCCGTCCGCGGCTGCCAGGGTAGCCTGAATCAGGTTGCCGTCTTTGCCGGAAAGGCCAATGGCCTTGCCGCCCATGGCGTTGATGCCGGAGACTATCTCCTTGTTCACCTTGCCTCCCAGGACCATCTCCACCACTTCCATGGTATCAGCGTCGGTTATGCGCAGGCCGTTTTTAAACTCGCTTTTTATGCCCAAACGCTTGAGCAGGGTGTTTATCTCCGGCCCCCCACCGTGCACGATGATGGGATGCATACCCACATACTTCATCAGGACTATGTCCTGCATTACCTTTTTCTTCAATTCACAGTCGGTCATAGCCGCGCCGCCGTATTTAATTACCACCCTTTTGCCGTAAAAGTCCTTTATGTAGGGCAGCGCCTCAACCAGTATTTCAGCTTTTTCCATGGCTGAACTAAGCATTTCCTAAAAGTCCCTCCTTAAGCTTGGATCCACTAAACAACCCGTACAGGGGTTCTTATTTTTTGGCCAGCACCCCCATGGGGCATAAGCCTTTAAGTCCGGTAGGCAGCGTTGATGCGCACGTATTCGTAGCTCAGGTCGCATCCCCAGGCAGTGGCCGAAGCCGTGCCGGCCTTCATATCAAGCCTTATCACCACTGGATCCTGCTGCAGTTCGCATCGTCCCTGCTCTTCGTCAAAGGTGAGACCCATACCGTCTTTAGCCACCTGCAATGATCCCAGGAATATATCTACCGTGTTCGGATCAAAGTCGGCCCCAGAATAGCCGGCCGCGGCCAGGATCCTGCCCCAGTTGGCATCCTCCCCGAAAATGGCCGTTTTGGTAAGATTAGAGCCGGTGATGGAGCGGGCAATTACCCGGGCGGTGTCATAATCGGCCGCGTTTTCCACCTTGACCTCGATCATGCGGCTGGCCCCTTCGCCGTCCCGGGCGATCTTTTTGGCCAGTTCAATGCAAACCAGGTTGATGGCTTCCTGAAGCTTCTGGTATTCCTCGGTTTCTTCTTTATAGATTATCTTGTTGCCGGCCGCACCATTGGCCATGATCAAGGCCATATCATTGGTGGACGTGTCCCTATCCACGCTTATCATGTTAAAAGACCGGTCCACAGCGCTTTTTAACATTTTTTGTAAACTATGGCTGCATACATGAGCATCTGTTGTTATAAAGGCCAGCATGGTGGCCATATTGGGATGGATCATGCCAGAGCCCTTGGCCATCCCCGCCACCCGGATCATGCGGCCGCTGATTTTTAATTCCACCACCACTTCTTTGGGAACCAGATCGGTAGTCATGATGGCCTGGGCCGCATCGTGGCCTCCATCTTCCGATAAGCTGGCAGACGCCATCTCAACTCCCGCCATTATTTTATCCATGGGCATAAACACGCCGATTACCCCGGTGGAAGCCACCAGAACCTTATCGCCCTTAATACCCAGGTGGGCAGCGGTCAAATTGGCCATCGCCTTGCAGTCCTCCATGCCCTGCCGGCCAGTGCAGGCATTGGCATTACCGCTGTTTACCACCACCGCTTGAACCCGACCATCCTGCAGGTGATCCCGGCACAGGTCGATGCAGGCGGCACGAACCTTGTTGGTGGTGTAGACCGCCGCGGCGTTGCATTCTATCTGAGAATATATTATGGCTACATCCTTTTTATCCTTGTATTTTATTTCCGCAGCCACCCCTGTAGCCAGAAATCCCTGAGGGGTAGTAATTGAACCTTCAATAAATTCCACTTGTTTCTCCTCCTGCTGAGATTTAGGGGTGAACTCCCGGGAAATTAAGTCCTCGAGTTTCCTCAAGCCCCAGAACCAGATTCATATTTTGTAAAGCCATTCCCGAAGCTCCCCGGGTCAGATTATCGATGGCCGAACCCAGGATGACCATGCGCCGCTTTTCATCCACATGGATCCCGATGTGAACCTGGTTGCTGCCGTAGACCCACTTGGTGTGGGGCATAACCCCGGGGGGCAGAACCTGCACAAAGGGCTCCTCATTATACTTTGCCTCCAGGGCCTGGCGTATGTCCCCTGGTTCTGCTCCTGGTGCCAACCGGGCATAGATGGTGCTCAAAATCCCCCGGTTCATAGGGACCAGATGGGGGGTGAAAAACATCTCCACCGGCTTTCCGGCTGCTATGGCAAGCTCCTGGGCGATTTCCGGGGCGTGGCGATGGGACCCCACCCCGTAGGCATGCAGCCCCTCGTTTACTTCGCAAAAATGGCTGCTGCTCTTGGGCTCGCGCCCGGCTCCGGTGACGCCGCTTTTGGAGTCTATAATAATCCCTTCGATATCCAGCAGCCCGGCCTTTAATAAAGGAGCCAGGGGCAGGATGGCGCTGGTCGGATAACAGCCAGGATTGGCCACGATTCTAGTTTGTTTTATCTTATCGCGGTAGAGCTCCGGCAATCCGTATACAGCTTCATCCAAAATATCCTGCCCTTGGTGTTTTAACTCGTAGTATTCTTCATATACCGTTGTATCTTTAAGCCTGAAATCGGCGCCAAAATCAACGCATTTTATCCCCATGGGGAGGATTTCTTTAACCATAGGCACTGACAGGCCGTGCGGCAAAGCCAGAAACACCGCATCGCACCGGCCTTTTAAAGCCTGCACGCTGCTTGGCTCGCAAACCAGGGAGCAAAAGCCGGTAAGCTGCGGATAGATGTGGTCGATTCGTCTGCCCACATGCTCCGTCGATAAAACGCAGACCGCTTCCATGCCGCCGTGCCCGGCGATGAGCCGCAGCAGATCAGCTGCCGTGTAGCCGTCGCCAATAATGCCTACTTTAAACATGACCATGGGCCCTCCTTTGGAAATAACTTTTATAATTATACATTCACATGCATAAATTTACAACCACTTTGTGTCGCTTTTTTAGGCTTGTCCATTCTATCCAAACGTTGTATCCCAGGATACACAACGTATTTACCAACCGCCCCTGGCAAAAAGATCCTTCTCATATTAGGAGATGTTTTATGCATACAAGCCATTTTCTTAAAGCCAATATAAAAAAGGCTGCTTGATCGTTTATCATCAGCAGCCTTTTCTTATACTATTGGCCTGACTCGATTTATTATAGCACGCTTTTGCCCATCAGGTATTTGTCTATTTCCCGGGCGGCCATTTTTCCTTCCTGAATGGCCCAAACCACCAGGCTCTGGCCCCGCCACATGTCCCCCGCTACGAAAAC
>JBEHWI010000059.1:0-15174 GCA_040217815.1 Syntrophomonadaceae bacterium
CATTCATAAAAAGGACCGGAGCTATTTTTACTATATCGGCTGGCAGCGCATGGAGAAGGTGCCCTATATGCTTTACACCGGCCTGGCGGTGAGCAAGGACGGGGAGCGCTGGGAAAGAAACGCCCCGGTGCCTATTTTGGATCGCACCCCGGCGGAGCCTTTTTTGCGCTCGGCTATTACTATTATTGAGGACGACGGGCGCTACAAGGCCTGGTATGTGTCGGGCCTGGGCTGGGAGGAGATAGGCTCCAACCTTTACCCGACCTACGTAATCAGGCATGCTGAATCGATTGACGGAAAAAATTGGACAAGCCTTGACGGAATATGTATAGATTTTAATGACCATGATGAATTCGGCTTCGGCCGGCCCTGGGTGGTCAAGGATGGGGATCTATACCGGATGTGGTATTCCATCCGCTCCCGTTCCAAGCCCTACCGGATTGGCTATGCCCAGTCCCGGGACGGACGCAGTTGGACGCGCCTGGATGAGCTGGTGGGTATCGAAAAGTCTGCCTGCGGTTGGGACTCGGAAATGGTATGCTATCCCTGCGTAATTGACGTACGGGGCCAAAGATACATGTTTTACAACGGCAACCAGCACGGCGCCAGCGGTTTCGGCCTGGCGGTACTGGAGGAAGAGTAGTTTGGAAATTCGGGTTGAACCTTATGATAAAACTCAACAGGGCCGGTGGGACGATTTCGTTGCGGCCAGTAAAAACGGCACTTTTTTATTCAACCGCAGCTACATGGATTATCATGCCCACCGTTTTCAAGACTGTTCCCTGTTTATAAAAGATGAAAAGGATAAGCTTATAGCCCTGCTGCCGGCCAATCATAGGGGCAGCCTCCTGCAAAGCCATGGGGGCTTAACCTATGGAGGATTTGTTACCGGGCCGAATATGACCACACCCACTATGCTGGCAGTTTTCGAAGCGGTTCTGGAGCACCTTGTGCAGGCCGGTTTTGAAAGCCTCTATTACAAGACCGTGCCGTATATTTACCACCGTCTGCCGGCTGAAGAAGACCGCTACGCACTCTTTATGGCTGGAGCCGAGGTGTGCCGGCGCGACGTTTTAAGCGTAGTCAACCAGGGAGTAAGGGTGAAATACCAGGAGAGAAGGCGGCGGGCGGTAAAGAAGGCCGAGAAGCATGGTCTGGAGATAAGAGACGGCTCTGATTTCGACCGGTTCTGGCCGATCCTTGCTGATACCTTGCAGTCCCGCTTCGGGGTGGAGCCGGTGCACAGCCTGGAGGAAATCGAACTCTTGCACAGCCGCTTTGTGCAAAACATCAAGCTTTATTCCACCTGGTCGGCTGAGCAGATGTTGGCCGGAGTAGTGGTTTACGAGAGCAGCCAGGTGGCCCATGTGCAGTATATTGCGGCCAGTCCGGAAGGGCGCAGCAAGGGCGCCCTGGATCTATTGTTTGACCACCTGATAACCAGCGTTTATAAGGATAAACGGTTTTTTGATTTCGGTATATCCAATGAGATGGAAGGTTATAAATTAAATGTCGGCTTGATTGAGCAAAAGGAAGGCTTCGGGGGCCGGGCAGTGGTTCATGATTACTACCACATTTCCCTGGGCCAGGCTCTGCAAAATCTATCGAGAAGGGTTGAGCGATGAACACCATTTCCGTAGTGATACCGGTTTATTACAATGAAGGCTCGCTTCCGGTCCTGTTTGAAGAGCTGAAGGAAGTGGAGCAGACCATTGCCGATCAGGACTTTGCCCTGGAATTAATCTTCGTTGACGACGGCTCCGGGGATAATTCATTTAGGGAGTTAATGAAGATCAAGGAGCAGCGTCCCCAGACCCGGGTGGTTAAGCTGACCCGCAACTTTGGAGCGGTGCACGCTTCCAAAGCCGGTCTGCGCATGGCCACCGGCGACTGTTTCCTCATTCTGGCGGCTGATTTGCAGGACCCGCCTTCGCTCATTCCCACTCTTCTGGGTCACTGGAAGCAGGGCAAAAAATTTATCGCCTGCATCCGCGAGGACCGCGACGACCCGGTCACGACCAGGGCCTGGGCGTCAATTTACTATAAGCTGCTGCGCCGGTTCGTGGTTTCCGACTACCCCCAGGGAGGCTTCGACCTGGCTTTGATGGACAAAGCCATGCTGCCATTCCTGCAGCAGAGCAATAAAAACATCAACCCCAGCCTGTTTGCCTACTGGTTGGGATTTGAACCCACTATTATAAGGTATTCACGGCGCAAAAGAATACATGGAAAATCCCGCTGGACCTTCAGCAAGAAGCTGACCTATTTTATCGATTCGCTCCTGGGCTTTTCCATTCTTCCAATAAGAATGATATCCTTCCTGGGGATATTCATATCCCTGGCCAGTTTTATCTACGGTGTGGTGATAATAATCAACACACTGTTGGGCAAGGCCAGCGTTTCAGGATTTCCGACCATCGTAACCCTGCTCGCCTTTCTCCTGGGTCTTATCATTATCATGCTGGGGGTAATCGGCGAGTACCTGTGGCGCGTCTTTGATGAAGTAAACCAGCGGCCGGAATACGTAATTGATGAAGTATATTAAAGGTAATTTAAGAGAATACGCGACATTTATAGCTAGCGGGGCGATTAATTCGGCCTTGACCTATGTCCTTTATATTCTGCTGCTCACCCTGGTTTCATACAAGGTCTCTTACAGCATCGCCTATGTGAGCGGAATATTTGTTTCCTACTACCTGAACAGCCGCTGGGTATTCAAGGAACCGATGTCTTTGATGAAATTCCTGCAGTACCCGGTTGTTTACATTGTTCAATACCTGCTGGGGATTGCCACCCTTTACGTATGCGTAGATAAGCTGGGCCTGAGCCAGTGGCTGGCCCCCCTGGTGGTAATAGCGGTAACGGTGCCGGTTACCTTTTTCTTGAGCCGCTATATTATTAAAAGGCCATCACGAGATGTAGTCAAAGGAGAAGGAAATGCAGATTAACGTTCCATTTCTGGATCTTAAAACAGCCTACCTGGAATTAAAGGCCGAATTGGACGCCGCCTATGAAAGGGTGATGCGGTCCGGATGGTTTATCATGGGGTCCGAACTGGAGTCCTTTGAAAGGGAATTTGCCGGCTACTGCGGAACCAGATACTGCCTGGGGGTGGGCAATGGGCTGGAAGCCCTGCACCTGACCCTGCGGGCTTATGGAATTGGGCCGGGTGATGAGGTGATAGTGCCGTCCAACACCTATATAGCCACCTGGCTGGCGGTGAGCCAGGTTGGGGCCAGGCCGGTCCCGGTGGAGCCGGTTGAAGAAACTTACAACCTGGATCCGGCCAGGATCGAAGCAGTGATCAATTCCCGAACCCGCGCCATTATGCCGGTTCACCTCTACGGCCAGACCGCGGCCATGGACGAGATCAACGGGATTGCCGCCCAGCACGGGCTGAAAGTGGTGGAGGACGCCGCCCAGGCCCAGGGGGCCCTGTATAAAGGAAGGGAGGCCGGCAGCCTGGGAGATGCCGCCGGCACCAGCTTCTACCCGGGTAAAAACTTGGGAGCCCTGGGGGATGCCGGAGCAGTTGTAACCGACGATGAAGAGGTTTACGCAAAAATCCGCTCCCTGCGCAATTACGGCTCTCACATTAAATACCACAACGAGGTCAAGGGATATAATTCCCGCCTGGATGAACTGCAGGCCGCTTTTTTAAGGGTCAAGCTTCAAAAACTGGACGAATGGAACGCCCGGCGTAAAGCACTGGCGGTGCGTTATTTGGAGCACCTGAATGCCGATTACTATAAGTTACCGGTAGTCCCGCAGTGGGCGGACCCAATTTGGCATGTTTTCGTGGTGCGCTGTTCGGAAAGGGAAAGGGTGCTCGAGGTTCTAAAACAAAAGGGCATCGGCTATGTGATCCACTACCCGGTGCCGCCCCACCTGCAGCCGGCCTATAGTGAGCTGAATCTGCCCGAAGGAGCTTTGCCTATCAGCGAGGCCATCCACCGCGAGGTCTTCAGCCTTCCTATGGGTCCCCATTTAACCCGGGCGGATCAGGACTATGTTATCGAAGTATTGAACGAGGTAAGCCATGGAAGACTCTAAAAGCAATTATAGATACATAGCCGCAGCCGTGGCCGTGATCCTGGCCTACCTTTCACCTCTTTACGTGCTGGGGCAAAACGCCCATGTGCTGCTTCTGGACAACATCGACGGGGCGGTTGCCTCCCTGAAAGTGCTGGCTGAAAGCGGCCAGGTGTTCGGCTCTCTTAATTCTACCGTTCCCAACATAATGAACGGACTTCTGCGCAACACCATGGGCAGCGAATTCAACCTGCAGGTCTTGCTCTACTGGGCCTTTAAACCCTTTACCGCTTATGTCGTCAACCTGACCTTGATGCATATTCTGGCCTTCCTGGGCATGTACCTCTTGCTCAAGCGCTATTTTTTAAAGGAGCATGAGGCTTTGGCGGTTGGAGTGGCGCTGGCTTTTGCCCTCCTGCCCTTCTGGCCCTACGGAGGGTTGAGCGTTGCCGGTCAACCCCTGGCTCTGTATGCTTTCTTAAACATCCGGGCCCGGGTAGACAAAAAGTACGACTGGCTGATTCTGCTGCTGGTGCCCTTTTACTCCAGCCTGATCTACAGCTTTGCCTTTTTCTTGTTTTGTATGGGCTTATGGTGGTTGTATGAGGCACTTATAAAGAAACAATTGAATTGGCGCTGGCTGGCAGCCATGTTCATGATGGGCCTGGTTTTCCTCCTGGTGGAGTACCGGCTTTTATACAATATCTTCTTCGACCCCGGCTTCGTCTCCATTCGCAGCGAATTTCCGCTGTATAGAATAGAGGCTAAACGTGCGGCTCTTCAGCAGTGTATTGATAACTTTGTATATGGTCAATTTCACGCCGCCAGCTTGCAGCAGCTCGTCATCCTTCCGGCCGCCCTGGCCGCGCTGGTTATTGCCGGTATCAAGAAGCGCCGGCCCTATCTCCTGCTGGGCCTCTTATTTATAACCGGGGTAATATCCATCTGGTACGGATTCTGGTTTTTTAAAGCCTGGGTGCCCATCAAACAGCAGTTCCCGTTCCTGGGCGAAGTAAACCTGAGCCGCTTCCACTGGTTGCACCCCCTGCTCTGGTATATCATTTTTGCTATGGCATTAAAGATCATCATGGAGGCAGGCCGTGTGGGTAAGTACCTGGTGGCCGGACTGCTTGTCCTGCAGGTGGGGTTCTTATTTTACAACAATGACGAGATTACCCAGAGGAAGCTGGGCGTACCCAGCTACAAGGAATTCTACGCCGAGCATATGCATCAGGAAATCGCTCAGTATATAGGCAAAGATCAAAAGGACTACCGGGTGGTCAGCATCGGGATGCATCCGGCCATCACCCAGTACAACGGCTTTTACACCCTGGATGCCTATGTCGGCAATTACCCCCTGGAGTACAAGCATGAATTCCGCAAGATAATGGCCGCGGAGCTGGACAAGAGCCCGTTTTACCGAGATTACTTCGACCACCTGGGGGGCTCCCGCTGCTACCTGTTCGTGGAAAAGCTCATGTACAATACCATGATGACCAAAGATAATAATATCGCGATTGAAGAGCTGGCTTTAGACAGCACCCAGCTGAAAAAGATGGGCGGGCGCTACGTGTTCTCCGCCCTGGAGATCCAGAACAGCAAAGATATTGGTCTGAAACTGCTCAAAGTATTCGAAGAGCCCGACTCGGCCTGGAGGATATATTTGTACGAAGTAAGCTAGGTATGCAATAGGGGGAGTATGAAGTGTCAAGGGAGTGTCAAGGGGACGGGGTTGTTGACAACCCAAAAAGATAAAATAGCTTGTCAACAACCCCGTCCCCTTGACACCCCCTGTTGCAAAATTCCCTAATTTGAACCTGGGAGAGAAATAGATGCTTTTTAATTCCTACATATTTATATTTCTGTTTCTGCCCGCAACCCTGCTGGTATTTTATCTCCTGGCCCGCTTTAAAATGATAAAAACCGCCCAGATGTCTCTGGTCATAGCCTCGCTGATATTCTACGCCTACTGGGACATACGCTACCTGCCCCTGCTTCTTGCATCGATGATATTCAATTACATGATGGGGGCCAGGATAGAACAATCCCGGGACAAAAAGCTGCTGGCTTTCGGCGTTGGGGTGGACCTTGCGCTGTTGGGCTATTTTAAATACACAGACTTTTTCCTGCAGACCGTAAACACCCTGGGTGGTGCGACAATCCCCCTGCCCCATATCGTCCTGCCCCTGGGCATATCTTTCTTTACCTTTACCCAGATAGCCTACCTGGTTGATGCCTACCGGGGAGAAACGGAAAAATACAGCCTGAGCAGCTTCAGCCTGTTCGTCAGTTTTTTTCCCCATTTGATTGCCGGCCCTATACTTTATCATAAAAAAATCATTCCCCAGTTCAACGACTTGAAAAACTACCTGTTTTCATCAAAGAATATGTCGCTGGGGGTGAGCCTTTTTGCCATGGGGCTGTTTAAAAAGGTAATGATCGCCGACAACCTGGCACCCTGGGCCAAAGCCGCTTTCAGCCACGCCCAGCAGCTGACCTTTATGGATGCCTGGGCCGGTGCCCTGGCCTATACCCTGCAGCTCTACTTCGATTTCTCGGCTTATTCGGAAATGGCTATCGCCCTGGGGCTAATGCTCAACATAGAGCTGCCCACTAACTTCAATTCTCCTTATAAATCTACTTCCATTGTTGAGTTCTGGCGGCGCTGGCATATGTCGCTGTCCGAATTTCTAAAGAATTATCTATACATACCCCTGGGCGGCAATCGCCACGGTGAAGCCAGCCGGATGAAAAACGTGTTTTTGACCATGCTGCTGGGAGGCCTCTGGCATGGGGCGGGTTGGACATTCGTAGCATGGGGAGGATTGCACGGGGTGTTTATAGTAATCAATCACCAGTGGCGCAGGTTGAAAATAAAGCTGCCCAAGGTGCTGTCCTGGCTGATGACCATGGTCTGTGTTACGGTGTGCTGGGTGTTCTTCAGGGCCGAATCTATCTCTGATGCACTCTATATGGTTCAGGCCATGTTTGGTCTGCACGGCCTGCCCCAGAGCCTGGGCGACAGTTTTCCCGGACTGCAAAGCTACGGGCTGCAGTTTGCTACTGCCGCCCACCTGCCCGGGGGGTATAGAGAACTGCTGGTTTTAGCGGGGCTGATGGGGATCCTGGCCTTTGTCCCCAACCCTCAGCAAATTGTGGCCCGTTTACGCCCCAACTGGAGGTGGGCCATTATTATCGCCCTGCTTATGGCAGTGAGCATCCTGGGCATGGAAAAGGCTACTGATTTTTTGTATTTTCAATTCTAGTACAACGTTCCGTATATTGTGTTCATAAGTTGGAGCAGGTTTTTTTGAAGTACAAGGCGAAGGAATGAGTAATACTGGACGTATTGCGATTGACGACAACGCAGTAATTCGGAAAAACCTGCCCAAATTATGGGCGCGAATATACGGAATGTTGTACCAGGTGGTGCCTTAAATGTACGCACGTTTCTTAAGCACGGTATTGACTTTGAGCATACTGTTCATCAGCCCGGTGGCCGGACTCAACTATTTCGTTGATCCGTACGGCTATTTCCGCACCGATTTCAGCGGACAAAAAACCGAACCCAACCAGCAGCTGGTGAAAATGAAATACATCATTGACAACCCCGCTAAATATGACTGCTTTATTTTCGGCTCTTCGCGCTGCGGCAACATGGACCCTAAAAAGATCCCGGATAAAAAAGCCTACAACATGACCTATTCCGAAGGACTCCCCGCGGAGTGGCTGGGCAACATTAAAACCATGCTTGAACATGGGGTGACGGTCAAGACGGTTATCATATGCCTGGATGATTTTTCTTTTCGCTTGAACCCGGCCGATCATGAAAGCCAGTGGATGCGTCTTTCTTACCGGGAAAACATGCAGCCTATCTACTGGCGGTATGTGCTGCGCTTCCCGCAGGCGGAAGTCATCAAGCCGTATTTTAACAAGCAGCCGGCTGCTGTTTTTTACGACATCTATGATTCAGGACGGCCCCTGCACCCGGAAGTCGACGAGGCGATCGAAAAGGAACCGGAGAAGCACATTAATGACAGCAAGTTCTGGGTGCCGATGAAGCATGAAGAGGAGCGTATTGCCCAGACTATTGAGGAGATAAGGCAGATTAAAGCGTTAACCGATCAGAATAAAATTGAGCTCATCTTAGTGATGAATCCGATTCACATAACAACCTATATGGGCAACAACCGGGAGGAATTATACCGCTTCCAGCAAGAACTGGTCAAGATAGCACCATTTTGGGATTTCAGCGCTCCGAGTAGTGTGACCACCAACAACTACTACTTCTATGAGACCAGCCATTACCGCCCCCTGGTTGGAGACTGGATGGTTGCCCGCATGTTTGGCTTAAATGGCAAAGACCTGCCGGTTGAGTTTGGAACCTGCGTGGGTAAAGATACCGTTGAATCATATCTGCAAAAGGTAAGGGAGAAAGCCCAAACCGCACATATAAATTCGTTTTATTAGGATATTTTGAGGCGTGCCACAGATAACCATAATACCTTACAATTCAGCGTCAATCCGCGTATAAAGAAAACAAAAAAGCTCCTGCCGCTTGGCCACAGGAGCTCTGCTCTGTACCAGCCCCCGCAATGAATGAAGGCTGGTTCGTCAATCGGTTTATTTTATTTAATACTATTATTAGCTATCAAGTACTTTAAGCCTTTCTCAAGCAGCCACACTACGGCTGCGGTGGCCAGTCCGGCTGGAATTCCCAGCATAAGCCCCCCAACGGTGCGGATTATAGATATATTGGCAGCTGTGAAAACGTGGCAAAAGCTGTTTACCATGGAAATGCTTCCTATTATAATGGCGAAGCCCAGGATTAGCAGCCAGGCTTCCTGCCGATATTTATGATAGAGATAAACAGCTGCGAAGAGAGCCGGATAGCCGATAAGTATTTCCTTGAAACGCGGTCTGGCCAATAGGTTCCCTTCTAATATTTCCCTCAATTTTAATTCCAGCCCTGAGACCGACACCAGGTTGTTTCCGCTGCGGCCTATATAATAATAACCGGCTCCGGCTGCCAGGAAAAAAAGCAAGAGCACCAGGTAGCTGGGTTTGGCATTCAGGATATCCCATATATAGCGCAAAAGGTTCTGTTGTCCGGAAAAACAGCTGAAATAGTTAAGAGCAAAGAGCAGCAGGGGGAACAGAAAAGCGAGCTTGACCCCGGTAAACTCTTTGATGTTCATTATGAACTGGATGTCAGACAGGGTGCATATGATGGTATAGGCACCGATCATATTAACAACCACTATAAGGCCCAGGGAAGAGAGCAGTTTTAGGGGCAGGCCCGACTGGCTGTCCCGGAGATAGATTAAAAGCAGCAGGCTGGACAGCGACGGGTAGATAATGGCCGCAGCCAGGGCGAACAATTTAGTCAGATCCATATGGACCAGGAAAATGGCAGCTATAAGGCCGATAGCTCCGGCAGCCAGCAGGCCGATAATCCAGGGCGGTTTCAGCTTGAACAACAGGCCCAGGTAAAGGGTGCCGGCAGTGAGCAGGCTAAGTCCTATCATCAGCAGCCGCCAGGGTGGATTGCTGGTCGTTGGCAGGTGCTTCAGGTCCTGGTTGAGGATAAAACCCTTGGTGGCAATATCCCGGTGGAAGTCTCCGATTATCTTTATAGTATTGTCCAGGTTGGCCGAATAACTCTTTTTTATGTCCTTGAAGGGTGAGATATAGACTACCCGGATTCCCCGGTCGATCACCGCCCTCATCCAGCGGTAATAGCGTTCGTCTATGGTTTGCACATAATCGTCATTGGTGGTGGAATATACCCGGTTTACTTGATATCCGGTCGCGTACAATACCGGGTCCAGGCCGGGCTGGGGCAGGTATTTGAGCTGTTCGGATGTCTCGACAATGCCCACCAGCAGGTGGTTTTGGTTTATAAGGTTTTCAATAGGCTGCAGATTATTGGGGTATCCCGGGACTTCGTTGGAGAACAAGATGTACTTAATATTATAGCGATCGATCAATTGCTGGTAATCAGCGATATACTGCAAATTGCTGCCTTTGCTGTTTTCCGGACGCAGGATAAGGGAGAATCCCTGTTTATGAAGCTTGTCCAATACGGCCTGGTCAAATCCCACTATGGCGTCCAATTGCGGGACGGCTTCTTTGCGCTGGTCCAGCTGAGTCAATTCAATATCCAGAATAAAATATTGGGTCCCGCCGCTCTGAAAACGGATCACCTGCTCGGGCTGATAGCGACTGTCCAGTTCCCGGCTGATAAAATCGGCAACATCAAGCTTCTTTACGACCAGAACCAGGCTGGAGGGACTTATCTTATCCGGAGTCAAGCCCTTCCCCGCCAGGGCCTGCCTGGCCTGCTCCCAGTCCCCGGGGCTGTAGCTCTGGCTGTAGGCAATAAACGGGCCGTATTCTTGAATATACAGATCGCCCCTAAAGGCCAGATCCCGCAGGGTGAGCTCTTTAACCCCGATATAGCGAACACCCTTATCATAGAGCTGTTTTAAAGTCTGATCCATATCGGCGTTGGCATTGCTGGCCGTTTTCCACAGCTCGCGATAGTCCACCGCCGTAATTACCGTTTTATTGGCCGCCTCGGTGCTGGTGCGCAGGTTCCAACCTCCATAAGATAGGACCAGAAATACCAGCAGCAAGCCGCTTAGACCTGCGATCATTTTCTTGCTCATTTACCTTTTTGCCTCCCTTGCGAAAAACACTTTACTCAACCCACAGAAGTGGGCAATAACTAGATAGATCAACCCGCTTATTAAAAGCGGGAGCAGAAATCCATATACTGAACTGGTCGGATAAAGGCGCTGGAAAACCACCACCGCTCCGCAGAGTCCGGCCGAGGGTAAAAGCAGGCGCAGCAGATACCAGCTGAGATCGCGGTTTATGAAGCGGCCGATGGTGCGGCTCAACATAATGGTCATTATTATGCCGTATAACAACAGGGCCAGGGCGGTTGAAAGACTGAGGCCCACTATACCGGTTTGGCGATAGAAAAAGTAGTCGAAAACAAATTTGAGAGTCAAGCAAATCAAACTGGCGGTCATCGGAACTCGGAAGTTTTTTAGGGCGTAGAAAACCCGGTTAAACACTTCCTGGCACAGATAACCCAAAACCGCGAAGCTGTACAACAAAAAGGCCAGGGAAGTCATGGCCGTGGAACGGCTGTCGAAGGCTCCCCGCTGGTAGATAAGGGTGATAATCTCCTGCCGGTAGCAGACCACCAGCAGCAGGTAGGGGACCAGAATAAACAGCAGCATTTTAAATATCTCGGCCAGCAAGGCACGCACCGATGCGTAGTCGGCTTCCAGGCAATACTGCGACAGGCGGGGAAATACAACCGTGGTCATGCCGACAATGAACACGCTGGTTATGGTTACAAACAGGTTGCTTCCATAGGATAGGGCGGCAGTGGAACCCTCCGAGAGGCGCATGGCTGCGTTGCGGTCCATAATCAGGCTCAGCTGCAGCAGGGAGTTGCCGATCAGTATGGGCGCCATATTGCGAAACAGGTTCAGGGTAAAGCTGTCGCGCAGGTTCAGCTTGAAGTGCTGCAGGCTGTATTTTTCTTTGACCAGGATGGGAACCTGGATAAGGAACTGTAAAAACCATCCTATAGTAGTAAGATAACCGACAAATACCACGTCGCTGCCTTTCCAAAAGAGTCCGCCAATAATGAGAATATTGAAAGGGACGCTGATGGCCGCGGAAAGTTGAAAGTGTGAATGCACCTGCAAGACACCGGTGGTGAGAAAGGTGAGGCTGACAAACAGCAGGGTGGGCATCATTATCCGGGTCAGGGTTATGGCCAGGCGATCAGCGTCAGGCCCTAAATCTTGAGCGATCAACCTGCCTATGAAAGGGGCGCCTACTATACCCAGCAGGGAGACAATTCCAGCGAAAAGGCTGACCTGGACCAGGAGGTTGGCCAGGTACTGATTGCGTTCCTCCCGGCTGCGCTGGTTGACAAAATAAGTCAGGTCGGGAATGTTGACTGACGACAATGCCGTACCGATGCTGGAAAACAGAAGGTTGGGAAAGCTGAAGACCGCTTGAAAAAGGTCAGCCAGCCCCCCGGTCCCAAAAAACTTGGCAAATACGATGTCGCGGCAAAACCCCAGGAGCTTGGCGAAGAATATAGTCACCGATACTCCCAGGAATGTCCTGCCTGTGCGTGAATTATCATTCTCTGTCATATAAGGCCTCTTCCTAATTATTTAGCGGCTCTATCCGGGCTGCCGGACATACCCTGGCCGAACGCGGCAATGTAAGTCGGGTCTTCGTCCAGCCGGTATATGCGGCCCGGCTGGCCGGCGCTGTCAAAGTCAATCCCATTGAACCAGTTGGCCACTTTGATATTGGGATACTGCTTAACCTGATTAAACATATCGTTTATCCAGGCCTCTTTATCGCCGCCGATGGAGCTGCAGGCAAATTCGGTAATCATATAGGGATAACCGTAAACCTGGGAATACTCGCTGTAAAGCGGCTGGTATATGGAATCAAAAGTACGCCAGTATTCCCCGGAGAAATGAGTTCCGGTATTATAACCGGTCATTCCCACGATATCAACATACTGAACGCCTGGGAAATAGGTCAAATGGTGGTTCCACTTGAAGCCGGGGAAGGAAATATCGTTGGGATTCCATACCCATAGCACGTTGTCGACCCCATTGGTTTCAAATACTTTGTATATATGGCGCCAGACGGCTTTAAAGATTTCTGTGTCTTTACTGCTGCGCCAGCTGCTCCAGGAGCACCAGTCGCCGTTCATCTCATTATCCAGGCGGAAAAGAACCGGGTGCCCAAAATCCTTGAGACCGCGCGCGTAAGTGGTAAAATATTCGTCATATTGTCCGTTTAAAATGTCATACATCACGCTGCGGTTGTCCGCACCGGCTACTTCTGTATGGAAGGTCAACTCCACATATTTTTTATCTTGATAGGCGCGGTCCAGAATGTCCCGGGGCAGCGGGGTGCCAAGGCTCTTGTACCAGACCAGCACATGAAAAGGACTGCCCAGCTGCTGTTCCAGGGACTTAACCAGATTGAGGTTATCGCCCACCGAATATTCATAAATACCCCATTTCAAAGTAGCCGAAGAGGAGAAATAGTCCTTGTAAAAGGCCTGTGTTTCAGCATTGAGCCGGCTGACCCGGTCGGTTTGGGTATAACAGGTGTTGATGCCAGGGGTTCCCTGTCGCTCGATCAGTTTAAAGCTCTTGATCAGTGGCAGGTACTGGGCCGGATCTCCGCTGGTCTTGACTAAAATGGTATAGACTTCATAGCTGTTCTTGACGATTTCAGCGCTTAAATAATTACAGCGGTCGCCTGGTACTGTTGACAAGGGATCCCGGCTCCACTGTAAAAGGTGGGTTCTTAAGCCATTGACCTTTATATATGTATCCAATTCTTTGGCGTAAACATCCCGGTTGTTTAAGAAAAGGTTGCTATAACCGATATAGTCGCTGGTATTGCTAATAGTGTCGTAAAAATTATCATAATAGATTTCCACCCGGGTATCGTTATTGGCCAGGGTTACCCGGACCGCCGAAATGGTTGCATCTACCCACATATCACCGGGATAATCGACACTGTAACCGTTGGAGTAATCCAACAGGCGGCTGCCTCCCTCGGGACGGGTCTGGACTACCTTGTAATCATCGCTGGGATTGAAGTCGGCTGAGGAAGCGATCCGGCCGTTGGTAATATAGGTGTCCGCCCTGGCGCCTGACACTGGGATTATGGTCAAACCCAAAATTAGAACCAGGCTGATTAAGATACTATTGCGATGCATGCCAATCCTCCTACAATTGTTGTCAATTGAAGCCGTCAGGGCTTTATCAATGAAAGGGCCAGAACCGCGTTTTCTCTGGACTTATCCCGCAGATCCAGTGAGCGCCTGGTGATATTTTCCCTCATCTCGCCCGAATCGAGGAGCTGCAGGATCCGTTCCTGCAGCGGTTCGTAGGTCAAAGGGAGAGGCTCCAATCCATAGGAATTCAAGAAAGCCTCCACCTTGGGATCATAAGAAATACCGCCGAACAGCACCCCCTGGCTGGCCGCAAAAATGAGAGAGTGGAGGCGCATGCCCAGAAGCATTTCCGATCGAGAAATCAGGGCCAGAAGCTCACGGCTGTTTAATTTGCGATCGACAATCGAGGAAGCCTCTTCCATGAGGCTCATTATCAGGCGGGATTCAGGAATATCTTCCGGCCAGGCCATCGGCACAAAGAGTATGGTATATCCCCGTCCGACCAGCCTGTCCAAAACCCGGGCCAGGTGCTTTTGATAACCGTCCAGGGCCGGCCAGTGGCGAACCGACACGCATATAAGAGGATTATTTCCTATACCCCAATTTGAACAGCAGGCCTTTATGGTTTCAAGGTCGGATGCTCCGGGCTGCAAAGCCAGGACCGGATCAGCGGTTATCATCACCGGGGGGCGCTTTACGCCTATTTCTTGAAGCAAGCGGGCCGACTCCCGGTCCCGCAAGCTGATAAGGTCCACCCGGTTGGCCACCAGGCGCATTAATAATTTGCTGAGTTTCCGGTTGATGGGACCTACCCCTTGAGCGTAAAACATTACCGGCCGACCTATCAATTTAGCCAGAGCCACTACTCCAATATAATAAGGTAGGGAGCGGCTGCTGGTGATGTCTTGAAAGATGCTGCCTCCACCGCTGATCAAGAGATCACTTTTTAGCAACGAGCGCATTACCTGGAGCGGGCTTTTATAATATACGGCCGGAATGCCGTGAGTTTTGCAGGTGCTGCCGGGATTGCCCGAAAAAACAACAAATTCAGCTTCGGGGGCCAATTCCCGAACCGACGAAGTGATAGCTGATAACAGGGCTTCATCTCCGGCATTGTCGAAACCGTAATAACCGGAAAGGGCAATTCTCATTTAAAGATGCTCCTTCTGCAGTGTTCATATGCCATTGGACACCTGTTCTATTATATTCCTTGTCGGGTCCGGTTAGCAAGAAAGGGGAAAAGAACGAGATCGGTGACGGAGACTTTGCAACACGGGGACGGAGATTTTGTTGCATCCCACCCTGGTGGGATGCAACAAAAGTGGACATTGGGGACGGAGCAAATTGTCCAATTCTAGTTTTGAATGGGCCAATTTGCTCCGTCCCCAGTGGGG
>JBEHWI010000060.1:0-14886 GCA_040217815.1 Syntrophomonadaceae bacterium
TTCTTTTTTTTGGGGTGTGGGGGGGGGGTGGTTGCTACCCTCTCCCGGTCCCCAACCACCCCCGTCCCCCTGACACACCCATTTTACAGCCTTTCGTGAAAACGGCCTTTAAGCATCCTGAACATTCGGGAGGCTAAACCAAACAGACTGTCGGTGGGAATAGTAAAATAAGAGGAATGGTAGCGGCCCGGGACCGGGATTATACCCCGCATCGGTTCAGAAGAAGGGTCAATTATCCAGGTGCTGGGCTGGCCAGAACGCAGCCCCTCCAATTGCGCCTGCCCCGAGGCCAAAAAGAGGAAGGTTTCCAGATCGGCACTGTGCAGAATGGAGCGTCCACCTCCTTTGACAATAATGTCGCCGGATTTAAGTCCGCTCCGACACGCCGTACTGGCCGGCCTGGTGTCTAAAACCATAACCCCCTGCCCCGGTTCGACATAAATGGGAGGCTTACGGTTCTCCTCCCTAAGTCCCAGCCATATAACCAGTTCATGGCCTAAAGGGCTGAAAAGCACAGAAATGTATAGAAATACCGGCCATTTTAAGGAGAGGAAAGTCAAAAACAATAGAATCACACTGAAGCAGAACAGCCGCCCCGCCGAACGCAAGGATTTTTGCCCGGGAGGAAACGCAGTGCTAACTTCACCGTAGCCTAAAACCGCCAGGACCATATATGCGCCAGTGCCGAAAACACTGCTGCCCAGGACGGCCATCCAGTCAGCTTGCTGGGAACTGACTACACTCAGGTCCTGAACCATTACGACCAGCAGCAAAGGCCAAAATTTTTGCAGGTTGAATCCTCCGCAGAGACGGTTTCCCCTTTTTACGTACAGGGGCACCGGATAAAAACGTCCATCCAGGAGGATCAGCAGGCTTTCCACAAGGTGCAGTATAGCTATTAGGGCCATGAGGTCAGGAATGCTGACATCCGGATACCCGAAAAGAAGCTTAGAAAGGCCCAGGAGGCCTCCGGCATAAGAAAAACACAGCAGACGGGGACTTATTAGCATGAGCAGCAGGGCTGCCACCCACAGGGGAGTAATCGCAATGCGGTTCAGATCAACTCCCGCCCCGAACAGCAGAATACTGCCGACCAGGCCGCCCACCACGCCAAAACCGGCCGACAATAGAGCAGCCTGCAGGCTGAGGCGCCAGCCCCCGCCCCGGAGATCGCCGGAAAACCGGTTGGATCGCCGATATTGCCAGGCAATAATGGCCACCAGGACCGTAAACAGTATAATAGAAAAGGGCGATGTTAAAGCCTCGGCTAAAACCCGCCCGATCATGCTTAGGGAAGCCCAAACAGGATTCATCCTTACCCTCCCCGATGAATTTGTGTATTAAGATGCTCTGGCCAGTTCCTCAGCCATGACACTTACCGCCTGTTCCAACTGTTTATCCTTATCGGAATTGGGATCATTTGATACTTTAAAGTCGGGAACAATACCGATTTTATTGATATCATTGCCCTGTGGAGTAAAGTACTTCTGGGTGGTTAACTTCAAGGCCCCACCGTCGGGCAGGGGAAAGACGGTCTGCACCAGCCCCTTGCCGTAGGTCTTCTCACCTACCAGGACGGCCCGTTTATTATCCTGCAGAGCACCGGCCAGTATTTCAGCCGCGCTGGCACTGTCCCCGTTAACCAGGACCACCAGGGGCATAGTCACGGTGTTTCCAGGCAGGGCCTGGCGCACCTCTTTGTTGCCTTTGGCATCAACCGAACTGACCACATCTTTGCCGCTCAAGAAGATGGATGCAATATTTATTGAAGATTCGAATTCTCCGCCCCCGTTGTTGCGAATGTCCAGAATCAATCCTTTTACCTTCTTTTCATTGATCAGAGTGGTAAGATTGTTGAGCATCTCCGTATAGGATTGGGAAGTAAACTGGTTCAAGCGCACGTAGCCAATGTTGGGATGGTCTTTTACCGTTTCGCTCTGCACCGACGGGATGTTGATTATTTCCCTAATGATATTGAACTCGTGCTCCTGTTTATCGGAGTCCCGGTAGACGACCAGGTTGAGTTGGGTGCCCGGGTCCCCCCGCATCATCTGGACTGCTGTATCCTGGGTCATGTTGGCCGTGCTTTCATCGTTGATCTTGATGATAATGTCCCCGTTTTTAATTCCCACTTTATACGCCGGCGTTCCTTCCATGGGAGCTACTATCTTGAGTCGGTTGGAGGCGTCCTGCAGCACATACACCCCGATGCCACCGAATTTGGCTTCTATTCGCTCCTTCAGTTCATTCCAGGTGGTGGGGTCTAGGTATTTAGAATAAGGATCCTTTAAAGCATCCACGATACCGGAGCCTGCCCCGCTGATAAACTGAGTGCTGTTTAAGTCAAAAAGGGATTGGGTTTCGACCAGGGTCACTACATAGGCAAAGGTGCTTGCCGCTCTATAATTGGTCAACAATACAAACACTATTAAGGCTGTGACCAATAATCCCAGCCCGGTAAAAAATATATTCAATCCTTTTAACAGCTTGTTCTTCTTCAATGTTTCACCACCATACAGTATTCTATTACCTCATTGCTCCTAATATGTTACCTTAAACCTCGAACCAGCACAAACCCCTGCAAGCAAGATTGAAGGCTCCGATTGTTTCGGAGCCTTTCATTTCACTTTATCCTATTATAAGTAGGACATCGGATTGGTAGGTGAACCGTTTATCCTTACCTCAAAATGCAGGTGGTTTCCGGTGCTCCATCCGGTGCTGTCAGCATAGCCGATGGTCTGGCCCTTTTTCACCGTTTCACCATCCGAAACCGCGTAGTCATCCAGGTGCCCGTAAAGGGTGGAAGTCCCATTGCCGTGATCAATGATTATGGTTTTGCCGTATCCGGTCTGCCAGGTGGCGCAGATAATAGTCCCGCTGTCGGCTGCCACTATTTTAGCTCCTCCCGGCGCATTTAAATCGACCCCGGTATGCAACTTGCGAACTTTTAGGATGGGATGGTACCTCATTCCGTAGGCTGAGGTAACAGTTGTATAACCCGGACAGGGCCAGGTCATGGAACCTGTTCCCACCTCCGAACCGCCTCCTCCCCCGCTTCTTCTCGACCTGATATATGATTCAAGGTTGCGGGAGCTCTGCTCCAGTTCATCCAAAGCAGCCTGGAGTTTTTCCTTTTCCCGGTCAACGCCGCTCAGCAAAACTTTCTTATTATTCTTTTGCTCGGCCAGATCATTTTGCTGCTGCTGGTACAGGAGCTGAGTGCGCTCCGCTTCTTTTAATTTTACTTCCAGGTCGCTCTTTTTGGAATCCAAGGTCTTGCGTTCCTGATTGATGCTGTTAATGAGGCGTACATCTTCATCCACAATCGCTTTAAGCATGTCGTAGCGGGTGAGGAAATCGTTGATGCTGGTCGAGGCCAACAAAACCTGCAGGTAGGAAACGGTGCCCCCTTCATAGATGTAGACCAGGCGCTCACCCAGAGTGTCAGTCTGCTGGCTGATAGCCAGCTGCTTCTGGTTGATCTCCTGCTCGGTCTGCTTGATGGTTCCTTTGAGCTGGTTTAAAGAATAGTTGGTGGAGTTGATATCCTTTTGGGTTTTATTCATATTATTATCCAGGTCCTGTATCTGACCCAGGATGCTTTTTTGCTGCTTGGATGCCTGATCCACCAGGTACTGCTGTGATTCCATCTGCTGGTTTACAGAGTCCAACTCTTGCTGTTTGTCATCCAGTTCATCAGCATAAGCGGGGTAGAAGGCATTTATCAAGAAAAGCACCATAATAAACAGTGTGATAGGTCTTTTATGTAAACAGTTGCGCATGAATGTATTCCTCCCTACTCATTATTTCGGATGCAAATGGAAAAAACCTTAATCAAACATCCAAATAACGGTTCAAGGAAATCAAGGTGCCAAGCGTGCCCAGGACTGCCCCAGTCAAAAGCAGTCCGCCGTAGACCGTAAATAGAATCCCGGAATTGCTGAGCAGCGATACGAATAATACGGTTTTAACATTGTGCAAAATGGACGAATAGCCGGCCGCTAAAAATACCAGGGCTATCAGGGCTCCGCAAGAGCCCAACAATACCCCCTCCAGGAAAAAGGGCCAGCGGACAAACCAGTCGGTAGCACCAATCAATTTCATCAGGTAAACCTCTTTGCGTCGGGCGTATATGGCCAGGCGGATGGTTGTGGCGATGAGGAAAATCGCCCCCATGGCCAGGAGTATAATGATCACTATGCTGATGGTGCGTATCCATTTGGTCAGCTTGAACAGCCGCTCTACAAGGCCCTCGCCATAGTTTACTTTGTCCACGCCGTACAACTGGTCGATCTGTGCGGCCAGAGCCGGGACATTATGAGGGTCTTTAGCTTTAATCTGGTAGGAATTGGGCAGCGGATTGCGTCCCATGGTTGTGCCCAGATTGTAGCTCTCCCCGCCAAAGCTCTTCTGCAGGTTCTGCAAAGCCTGATCCTTGGAGACGAACAGCACCGAGTCTATGCCGGGCATGGCTTCAATTTGGCTTTTGACATCGGCTATCTGGCTCTGGGTCAAATCTTTGTTCAGAAAGGCATTGATTTCTACATCCGATTCCAGATTGCTCATGAGGGTGCTGGTATTGAGAAATAATAGCAGAGCGATACCCAATATCAAAACGCAAACGGTTACGGTTGTGACTGTGGCCAGGCTCAGCAGGCGATTGCGGGAAATAGAGTTAAAAGCCTGGCTAAAAAAATATTTAATATGATGTAAAATCATTGTTAATATCTCCTGGGCGCTTATCGGATATCAACCGGCCTCTTTCAAGTTCAATAACCCGCTTCCGGCCGGCTTTTACTATGTCCAGAGCGTGGGTGGCCATCACCACCGTGGTTCCCTTATGGTTAATATCGTATAACAGGTCCATGATGCCCATTGATGTGTCGCGATCCAAATTGCCGGTAGGCTCGTCGGCTATCAAAAGTAACGGCCGGTTTACCAGAGCCCGGGCAATGCCCACCCGCTGCTGTTCACCGCCCGACAACTCTCCGGGGAACCGTTCTTCTTTACCCTTCAAACCCACCATCTTTATTACTTCCGGAACCCTGATCTTTATCTCCTTGGTGCTGGCTCCGATAACTTCCATAGCAAAAGATACGTTTTCAAATACGGTTTTGCTTTCTAGCAGCTTAAAATCCTGAAAAACCATTCCAATACTGCGGCGCATTTTAGGAACCTGAGTGCGTTTCATCCTGACTATGCTGCGGGAATTGACAAATATCTGCCCCCGGGTGGGGATTTCTTCTCTAATTAGCAGTTTGGTCAAAGTGGATTTGCCCGCGCCGCTCTGTCCCACTAAAAATACAAATTCTCCCCGGTCTATCTTCAAGGAGATGTCATCCAGGGCTTTAACCGCGTTGGGATAAATCTTGGAGACATTATAGAATTGAACCAGCATTATTCTCCTCCATCGGCCTCACCGAGAAACCAACAACTTGAAAACCATCAATCCCTCCAGGGGAGTTCTACATTATTATAGCAAATCCTTTTTTCTAATCCTTATTTTTTATGATTTTTCGGACATTTTTCATGATTTGTTCGACATTTAGACCATAATAATCCAGCAGTTCATTGGGGCTCCCGGATTGTCCGAATTTGTCCTCGATTCCCAGCCGGTAAACCGGCACCGGGCAGTGGGCGCATACCGTCTCGCAGACCGCTCCGCCCAGGCCCCCAATAATGCTGTGTTCCTCGGCGGTGACAATGGCTCCCGTTTCGCGGGCCTTCCGTATTACCAGTTCTTCATCCAGGGGCTTTATAGTGTGCATGTCGACAACGGATACTTTGATCCCTTCCTGTTCCAGAATGCGGGCTGCCTCCAGGCATTTGGCCACCATCAGCCCGCAGGCGATCAGGGTCGCATCGGAACCCTGCTTTAATTCAATACCCCGCCCAATCTGAAAATCGCTGGTTTCATCATATAGCAGCGGGATCGAAGGACGGCCCAGGCGTAAATAGGCCGGGCCTTCAGCACCGTATAGGGCTAGAACTGCTTTACGCGCACTCATCCCGTCGGCCGGAACCACAACTGTCATATTGGGTATACTGCGCATAGTGGCTATATCTTCAACCGACTGGTGGGAGCCCCCATCTTCACCCACCGTGACACCGGCATGGGTTGCGCATACCTTTACATTCAACCGGCCGTAAGCCAGCGAATTACGAACCTGTTCAAAGGCCCTTCCGGTGGCAAAAACCGCAAAGGTGCTGGCGTAAACCACCTTGCCGCTGGCTGCTAAACCGGCGGCCATCCCTATGAGATTTTGCTCGGCTATTCCGGCGTTTATAAAACGTCCGGGGAACGCCTTGGCAAAATCAGCTGTTTTAGTGGATTTGGAAAGATCGGCATCCATAACCACTACATTATCATGCAAACCGCCCAGTTCCACCAGGGCCAGTCCATAGGCATCACGCGTTGCCTGTTTATCCAAGTTATGCTCCTCCTTTAATCACATGTGCAACTTCCTATTTACTCAGTTCCAAAAAGGACAGTGGGGACGGTTCTTATTGTCCCTCTTCTCAATTGTTCTTGAGGGACAATAAGAACCGTCCCCACTGTCCCTTTGCACTCCGTCATAACTATCTTCAGCTTACTATTGTGCGTTTAATTCACAGATGGCCCGCTCGGCTTCCTCCGGTTTGGGGGCCACTCCATGCCATTCCGCCCGGTCTTCCATAAACGAGCAGCCTTTTCCCTTAATAGTACGAGCCACGATTACGGTGGGCTTTCCTTTTACCTCTTGGGCCCGGTTGATGGCCTCCATTATCTCGCCTACCTGATGACCATTGATCTCAATTACCTCCCAGCCGAAAGCCTTGAATTTGTCAGCTACCGGTTCCGGAGACATTACGTCCTTGAGCCGCCCGTCGATTTGCAGGCCGTTGTAATCAATAAAAGCGAGCAGGTTGTCCAGGTGGTATTGGGCGGCTGCCATGGACGCTTCCCAGACCATCCCTTCTTCCAGTTCCCCATCGCCCAGCAGGGCGTAAACCCGGTAATTCTTTTGGTCCATCTTCCCGGCCAGAGCCATGCCTACCGCCCAGGAAATGCCCTGCCCCAGCGATCCGGTGGAAGCCTCCACACCGGGAACCTTGAGGCGATCCGGATGCCCCTGCAGGGGGCTGCCCAGTTTGCGAAGGGAATCCAGCCATTCCCTGGGGAAAAAGCCCTTCTCGGCCAGAGCGGCATACAGAACCGGTGCGGCATGCCCTTTGCTGAGAACAAAACGGTCACGGTCTTCCCAGGCCGGATTGACCGGATCAACGTTCATAGCCCAGAAATAGAGGCTGGCAACTATATCAGCTGCTGACAGGGAGCCCCCGGTATGGCCGGAGCCGGCCTGGGCCAGCATCTTGATAATGTCCTGGCGAATCAGCCTGGCCTTCCCGGCAACATCGTCAATTATAGCCTGATTGATCTCTCTCATTTTAATCTCCCTTGCTTAAAATTTGACGCCCACGGATGGGCTAATACGGCGATGCCAGGACGGCAAGGAGCCGTGAGACGCCCACGGACGAACTAGTGCGGCGGTGGCAGGACGGCAAGGAGCTGCGGACGCCTGCCTTCCCCTGCAAAGAATTTTTCTCGGGGATAAACTTAATTTTTATAGGTTACAGACTACTAACGGCGGATCAGATAAGTATAAATAAACTCGTCCACATCTCCGTCCAAAACCGCCTGCACATTGCCTACTTCCAGATTGGTGCGGTGGTCTTTGACCAGGGAAAAGGGATTCAAGGTGTAGGTCCTGATCTGACTCCCCCAGGCGATTTCCTTGTATTCACCCCGCATTTTCTGCAGGTTGTCCTCGGCTTCTTTTTGTTTCATCTGGTACAACTTGGCTTGCAGTATTTTCATCGCGGTCAGACGATTGGCATGCTGGGAGCGTTCATTTTGACACTGCACCACTATCCCGGTAGGCAGGTGGGTTATGCGCACTGCCGAATCGGTCTTGTTGACATGCTGGCCTCCGGCTCCACCGGAACGATAAGTGTCAATGCGTAGTTCCTCCGGGCTGATAACCACTTCAAGATCATTGCTGATCTCGGGAAGCACGTTTACAGCAGCGAACGAAGTATGCCGCCTTCCGGATGTATCAAAGGGCGATATCCTGATTAAACGGTGCACACCTTCTTCACATTTTAGTTTTCCATAGGCATAATCGCCCTTAACCAGAAAGGTCACACTCTTGATTCCAGCTTCGTCGCCATCCAGAAAATCCAGAATTTCCGCCGAGTAAGAATTTCTCTCACACCAGCGGGTATACATGCGAAGGAGCATCTCAACCCAGTCCTGAGCCTCGGTGCCGCCCGCCCCGGCATGCAATGACACGATGGCATTACCCCGGTCATGGGGGCCGGAAAATAGGAACAAAAGCTCATATTCACGGAAGTCTTTCAATAGAATCTCAAGTTCTTGCAGGCTTTCGTGCAGAAGTTCTTTTTCGTTTTCTTTCTCCGCCATATCTATGAGATCCTGCAGGTAGTTTACCCTATCCCACAGGTTTTGAAAGCGTTCGATCTCTTCTTTATAGGTGCTGATTTGCTTTAAGATCGCCTGCGCTTCCTGGTTGTTGGTCCAAAACTCCTCTTTCATGGTCTGCTGCTGGAGGGATTCGATCTTGCTCTGAAGATGATCTATGTCAAAGAGAAACCCTCATCTCATTCAAACTGTCGATGATTTCCCGGCATAAGCCCCGGGGATCTTCAATCACGTTATCACCCCTATTATGGTTTATTGGCAGCCGCCGTCCCGTTGGCAGCCGATTCGGTTTCACCCATTTTGGGCGGCTCAAAATAATCGTATTTCTGTTTCAGAATGACTATATCCACCCTCCGGTTCATGGCTCTTGACAATGCATCTTCGTTGGGCACCAGGGGGCGGTACTGACCGTAGCCAACTACGCTAAGCCGGTCCGAAGGAATTGCACCTTCAAGTACATGCAAAACATTGGCGGCCCGGGCTGCCGAAAGCTCCCAGTTGGAGGCAAAACGACCGTTGCTGATGGGCAGATTATCGGTGTGGCCTTCCACCCGGATGTAATTGCTCAGCTTGACCAGGGCGTTGCCCACTCCGGCTATTATAGTCCTGGCCCGGGGGGTTAATTCGTCGGAACCGCTGGCAAAGAGCAGGGTGTCCTTGAAGCTTATGACCAGTCCCCGTTCCTGTTCGTATATGATAATATTCTCACTCAATTTTATTACATCGGTATTTCCAGCTTTCTGCGCCTTGGCCGCTTCCTGGTCCTGGTTTTTAATAAAATCGCTGATTACTTTTTTAACTTCCTCCAACTGGGCCTGATTCGCAGCCTGTTCGGCGCTTCCCTGTTTAACCTGCGCGCCGGAAGTTCCGGGCACTACCGAAGGTCCGGCTGTTTCTAAAACCGAAGCGGATTTGCCGGTTAAGACCACTGAGAGCGAATTGGCCATGGCGGCATATTTTTGCACATCCACTTTGCTCATGGCATACATTACTACAAAGAATACCATAAGCAGGGTGATAAAGTCGGCATAGCTGAGAAGCCAGCGCTCCATGCCGCCGCCGCCTTCGCCCTCGCCTTCACCGCCTTTTTTCTTTTTCTTGGCCATGGTCTAGGCCCCCTTCTGCAGCGCTTCCTGCTCGACAATAATGTTCTTGATTTCAGGGGGTAGGAAGGTCATGAGCTTTTCCCGTATTACTCTGGGATTCTCCCCGGCTTGAATGGATAGTATCCCCTCCAGGACCATTTCCATGAGCAGAGCGTCCCGGCCGGTTTTTAATTTTATCTTGTTGCCAAAGGGGATCCACAGAAGGTTGGCTGAAGCTATGCCGTAAAGGGTGGCTAGAAAGGCCACCGCTATCATCGGTCCCAGTTCGTCAGGGTTGGTGAGGTTGGAAAGTACGGTGACCATGCCCATAACCGTTCCTACTATACCGAAGGTAGGTCCAAATCCGCCCATGGTCATAAACATTTCTACCCCGACTTTTTCACCGTTTTCATAAGCCTCGATTTCCATCTCCAGCATATTTCTGGTCAGATCGGGATCGGTTCCGTCTATAACCAGCTGCAGGCCGCGGGCAAAGAACTTGTTGTCAATATCACCCAACTTGCTTTCCAGACTGAGCAGGCCTTCGCGTCTGGCCATATCCGCAGTGTCTACCAGGGAGTCGAGTATGCTGACATAATCAACCTTGCTTTCTGTAAACACCCGTTTGAAAAAATAGGGAAATTTCTTAAGTTCCTCGGGAGAAAAGCTTATAGCAGTGGCTCCGAAGGTTCCTCCAAATACTATCATGGCCGCCGTCAGAACCAACAGCGATCCCATGCTTCCACCTTCTATAGCGAATGCCGCCAGCAGCGATACCAGCCCCAAAACAATCCCTATTATTGACGTAAGGTCCATTAATTAGCCCCTCTCCCGCAGCACTTCTTGTATTTTTTCCCGCTTCCGCAGGGACACAATTCGTTGCGGCCTATCTTGGCACCAGCCTTGACCGGCTTTTTCACCGCATCTTCGCCCTGGTTTTCCACCATGGCCTTTTCCTCAAGCTTCTGCACTACACGCACCCGTAGTATAAAGCGCACCACATCTTCCTTGATGGTGTAGACCATGTTCTGGAAAGCCTCATAGGCTTCAAAACGGTACTCTATCAGAGGATCCTTTTGCGCGTAAGCGCGCAGGCCGATGCCGTTGCGCAGCTGATCCATGGCGTCTATGTGATCCATCCATTTTTCATCGATAATGCGGAGCAAAACCATCCTTTCCAATTCCCGCATGGTCTCCGAGCCCAGCTCCGCTTCGCGTTCTTCGTACAGATCGCGGGTTTCATCCTGCAGAAAGACCTTCATATCATAAGCGGTCTTCCCTTTGAGGTCTTCCAGACTGAAATCGGGTTGGGGTAGAATATTCTGCTCAACATAGGTGTAAAGACCGGAGAGATCCCAGTTATCGGAGAACTTCTGCTCCCCGGCAAAATTGTCCACTACCTGGTCAATGACATCGTCGATCATAGTAGCGACGGTTTCTTTCAGGTCTTCGCCATAGAGCACCTTGCGGCGCTCACCATAAATAACTTCTCTTTGCTGGTTAATAACATCATCGTATTCCAGGACGTGTTTCCTGATATCAAAATTGTGATTTTCAACTTTTTTCTGTGCATTTTCGAGCGCCCGGCTGACCATGCTGTTCTCGATAGGCATGCTGTCATCCATTCCGAACCTGTCCATCAGGCCCTCGATATTGGCCGAACCGAAAAGCCGCATCAGGTCGTCTTCCATGGAGACGTAAAAACGGGATTCTCCGGGATCGCCCTGGCGCCCGGAACGGCCGCGCAGCTGGTTGTCTATGCGGCGGGCCTCATGCCGCTCAGTTCCCAAAACGTAGAGTCCACCCAGTTCGGTAACCCCTTCGCCTAAAACGATATCGGTTCCGCGCCCGGCCATATTGGTGGCAATGGTCACGGTGCCGGGCTGGCCGGCCTGGGCGATAATCTGGGCTTCTTTCTCGTGATGCTTGGCATTTAAAACCTGGTGTTTAACGCCCCTTTTGGCCAGCATGCTGCTTAACAGCTCGGATTTTTCTATGGATATGGTTCCCACCAGAACCGGTTGTCCGGTTTGGTGACGTTCGACGATGTCATCCACCACCGCCTGAAATTTGCCCTGCTCGGTGCGGTACACAAAATCGGGGCGATCGCCCCGGACCATTTCCATGTTGGTGGGAATGGCCACCACATCCATGCCGTAGATCTTCCTGAATTCCTGCTCCTCGGTCTTGGCCGTACCGGTCATGCCGGCCAGCTTTTTATACATGCGAAAATAGTTTTGGAAGGTAATAGTAGCCAGAGTCTGGGACTCTTTTTCAATCTTAACCCCTTCCTTGGCCTCGATGGCCTGGTGCAGCCCGTCGCTGTAACGGCGTCCAAACATCAAGCGACCGGTGAATTCGTCGACTATAATGACCTCGCCATCCTTGACCACGTAGTCGCGGTCGCGGCGCATCAGGTTGTTGGCCTTCAAGCCCTGGTTCATATGGTGGGCAATTTCCATATTGTCGGCCAGGTTTTCAATACCGAAGTATTTTTCCACCTTCTTGACCCCCTCTTCAGTGAGGGTCGCCAGGTGGGCCTTTTCATCAACTATAAAGTCTTCCTCTTTGACCAGGCGGGGAACGAATTTGGCTATTCGATAGTATAGATCAGTCGGCTTGTCGCCTTCCCCGGATATGATCAAGGGAGTTCGGGCCTCGTCAACCAGGATAGAGTCGACTTCGTCGACAATTGCATAATTCAAAGGCCTTTGCACCATGTTTTCGTAGCTGACTACCATGTTGTCACGCAGGTAGTCAAAACCCAGTTCGTTGTTGGTGCCATAGGTTATATCACAGGCATAAGCCGCTTTTCGCTCTTCATAAGACAATCCGTGAACGATCAGGCCTACGGTCAGGCCGCAAATTTCATAAACCGGGCGCATCCATTCCGAGTCGCGGGTGGCAAGGTAGTCGTTGACGGTTACTATGTGGACCCCTTTGCCTTCCAGGGCGTTGAGGTAGGCCGGAAGAGTGGCCACCAGAGTTTTGCCTTCGCCGGTCTTCATTTCCGCTATACGCCCTTGATGCAGAACCATCCCGCCAATCAGCTGAACATCAAAGTGGCGCATTCCCAGCGTCCGGCGGGCCGCCTCCCGAACCAGGGCGAAACCTTCAGGTAATATATCGTCAAGTCTCTGACCTTGCTTTAATCGCTCCTTTAATTCCGCCGTTACCTGAGGGAACCTGTCATCCGGCATCGATGTGAATCGGCTTTCCAATTCATTGATTTTGTCGACCGTTTTCCTGAGCTTGCGAACCTCTTTTTCATCGTCATCCAATATACTCTTAAGCAATTTTTTTATCACCAGTACTTACCTCTTTTCCAAAAAATAAGGAACCTTAAGGTTCCTTATTACTATCGTAATATTATCATTTACCGGACATAAGCTTCAACTAATCAAAAATCCGGCTCGATTAGACCGAAGTTGCCGTCCTTTCTCCTATAGACTACATTGACCTCTTCGCTCTCGGCATTGAAAAATACGAAGAAGCTGTGCCCTAAAAGATTCATCTGCATTATGGCTTCTTCTTCATCCATGGGCTTCAAGGCAAAACGCTTGGTGCGCACTATGTTGAATTTCTCTACCATATCGTTCTTGGCCAGTTCACCCTGAATTTCTTCAGCCAACGCCTTTCTTAGCCCTACTCCCCGGTGGTGCTTATATAGCTTGGTTTTATATTTTTCGAGCTGTTTTTCCAGTTTTTCCTCCACCATATCTATGGAAGAATACATGTCGTCGGTGGCTTCCTCCCCTCGAAGAATCATTCCGTTTAGAGGAATCGTAACCTCAACTTTGTGCCGGTCTCCCTCTACCGACATAGCCACCTGGGCGCCCTTGGCGGTGTCCAGGTACTTCTCCAACTTGGAAAGTCTTTTGGTGGTGTAGTCTCGTAGCGCATCTGTGACTTCGATGTGTTTACCTCGGATGTCAAACTTCATGGGACCACTCCTTTCCCGGTTGTGCTTTAATATATTCGACAGCATAGCGGAATATCCTTCAGTCAGACGGACCTCAAGGAGCATCCGAACCCTGCTGTGACGCCAACGACGGCGACGATGTTTCGCCTAGTGCTACCGAATAGAAGCCCAAAGGGCTGATTGGTAGCCGATGTTTTGGCTAGTGCCGACGGATCGAACCCCAATGGGGTGAGCGGCAGCCGGCAGCGGGCACTCTATATCTCAAAAAGAACAAGCCCGGACCAATCCGGCCCGGGCTCTGCTTTCCAACCAATTATATTGTTGAAGATTTGACCTCCTGGAAGCATTCCAGGCAGTAAACCGGCCGGTCTTCAACAGGCTTAAACGGTACCTGGGTTTCTGCGGAGCACCGGGCGCATATAGCCGTATACATTTCTCGTGGAGCCTTGCCGCCGCGATTGTTGCGACGATTAACCCGGCAGTCACGGCAGCGCTTGGGTTCGTTTTCAAAGCCTTTTTCAGCATAGAACTCCTGCTCTCCCGCTGTAAATGTGAACTCCATACCGCAATCCGCGCATAATAAAGTCTTGTCTTGGAACATCTGAAGCAATCCCTCACTTTTGTAATATTGTTGTTAAAACCGTTTTCCCTGGTTAAACAACCATAGTAGATATTATATAATGACCTCTGCAAAATGACAAGAAAAGCGGCATTAGTACAGCGCTTCAGACATTCTTATCTTTTTGTTTCATGGCGTTGCGATAGGCCTGTCTGGCTTTTTCGCTGGTGGCTTTCTCCAAAGATTGTCCAGGCGAATTCAAGGTCTTTTTCTCCATCAACCTCTGGTTCTGTTTATCCATATTATTAATGCTATCCAGCAACCGGCCCAATTCGGCCAGTCGACTTTGCAGCCGGCTAAAGCTGGTTGCGTCCATGTGCTTTCGCACTTCGCTGAGCACAAATCGTTCTAAACCCAATTCTTCAACCGCTCTGGACTGAAGGTCTTTATTCTCCTGGTTGAGTTTGACTATGACCTCCAGTAGTTCCTGCCGCTGCACCAGAACTTGATGAACCTCGTTACTGCTTGGGTTTTGTCCTTGCTCGTTCAATAAATTCCACTGTTTTCCGGCCAGGTCCAACATTATAGAGTATAAATCCCTCTGCCGGCCAAAATTTTCAGTTATTTGAATCAGGTCGTTATCCATACAAGCTGTCCTCTTTATATCCAAGCAACGCCTTTTACCTTGCTTATATTATACCCCAAAACAGGCTTTCATTGAATAGCGTGCCCGGTAAGGTCTGGAATTGAGGCGTCATATTCGGGCAAATAAAAACCCCTTGCTCTTCTATCTGAAGAATAAGGGGTCTACAAAAGAAGGAGGAGAAAAATGCCGGGG
>JBEHWI010000061.1:0-14727 GCA_040217815.1 Syntrophomonadaceae bacterium
CATTTCTACTCATCCTTGCTTCCAGCTTTTAGTAGATAATAACACATTTTGTTTTAAAAAAATCAAGTCAAGATATTAGAATGGTATTAGGGTGAACCGGGTTTACTGGTAAAGCAAGTTATCCGGGCGTTTCAACGTAAAATGATCATATAAACAGTTAAGGGGGGGCGGGTGTGAGAAGGATACCAATAGCAGCTGTATGGTGTTTGGTTTTGATGACCGGGGTTTTGATTCCCGGCCGGGCGATGGCGGCAGCTCCCAGGATAGTAGTCAACGGGCAGGACCTGCAAATGGAGGTGCCGCCAGTCATCGAAAATGGGCGCACCCTGGTGCCGTTTAGCGCCATTGCCGACGTCCTGTCGGCCTCGGTGGATTGGGACGGACCCAGCCGGACGGTGACGGTGCTAAAAGGCTGCGATCAGCTTGTGCTTACGGTGGGAGATTCTACCGCTTATAAAAACGGGTTGCCGATTAGTCTGCCAGTACCGGCCCAAATTGTTGAAGGACGAACTATGGTTCCCTTGAGTTTTATCGGCCTGGCGTTAGGTGCTTCGGTGGAATGGGATGCCGTGACCCGCACGGTATTCATCTATTGTGCCGATGTCAACCCGCCGTCCACCTGAGGGATCTAAAACCTGCAGGAGGCAGGAGCGCTTTTGTAAAATGCATTTTTTGAACTCAAATTTGTATGCCAGTCTCGATATGGCGGTTTTAAGGGACTGGCATATCGTTGTATTGTATCCAGTTTTACGTACAGGCGTATTGGCATCCGTACAGCCTGATATTTAAAAATGAATCCCCTAAAATAATCCTCATCGTTCAATCATGGTATTTATCGCTATTCTTGTGTGTCTGTTTAAAAATGTTAGCTACATGGATCTTCATGTCTTTTGATAGCAGCCGGGGTCGATTTCCCTTATTAAGTTTAAGGACAGCAAATGAGTAAGATGTTTTTGAATGGATATCTTTTCCCAAAACTGTTCATAAATATTGCGCCTGGCCGGAAAAACCAAACCGTATTCCGATAATTGATCAAGGGTATGGGGCTTGAGCAGCAGATCATATATTCGGTTCTCCCGGCCAATGAGAACCTGTCCATATCGATCCAGTTGTTCGTTAAGATTACTGCTTTGAGCTTGACGGCGATGCGATGTTACAATAATTTGCGGCTCCAGTTTTTTAATTTTCTCAATTGAGCTCAGCAAACTCCCAATATCCGACGTGTTGCAGCTATACCAGGGGCCCTGGTAAGATAAATCCAGGTCGGCTGAAAAGAGGACCCCTTCCTTTTCCAACCAAAATCCATAGTGCCCGATGGTGTGCCCGGGGAGATGTACGGCTGTGATTTTGGAAGAACCCAGGTCTATAACCTGGCCGTCTGAGAAGTAGTCAGCAATGGGAATCGGCCTGAATCCCGGCTTTACCAATACATCATCGGGCAGGGGTACAACTTCGCCCAGGCCCTGGCGTTCATCGGCAGGCATCAATTCCTTCCATAGAGAATAGCCATGGAAGTCATTATAGGCAGTTTCATCGGTGTATACCTGCGCTTCTTCAATTCCGGCCATCAGCCTGGTTTGCTCAAACAGAGGCTCGCTATGAAGATGATCAAAATGACTGTGACTGATAAGACATAAGGCTATTTCTTTGTTTGCTATAGCTTGAAGGGCGTTGCCACCTGCCCCGAGATCAATTAAGGTTGGGCAGTCGTCTTCTATATAAAGGCAGTTGCTGTATGGATAGGCTGGCTTTTCAGGAGCTATTATAGACAAGCTCTTTGATATTGGAATTATCACCTTAAACATCTCCCTGAATTATGGCTGGGATTGAGGTACCTGTAAAATGATCCGTTTACCTGGCTTCTGATTCCATTAAAATGGCTTTGCATGGATGGATAATATAATTATTATACCTGAAGCAAAATGCTTTAATTTAATAACCTGGCAGCCATGCCCAATTATCATACAACTTTATGGTATCCTGAGGTTGGGTGATGTTTAATGCAAATCAACCGGCTGTTCGAAATGGTTTACATCCTGCTCAATAAAAAAACTGCAACCGCCAAACAATTGGCGGATCACTTCGAGGTATCAACGAGAACTATCTATAGGGACATCGAAACCCTCTCCGCGGCGGGTATTCCCATATATACGAGCAAGGGCAAGGGTGGGGGCATCGGCCTGCTGGGTGATTTTGTGCTCAACAAGTCGGTCCTTTCGGCCCGGGAGCAAAATGAGATCCTTATAAGTCTGCAGAGCATGCAGGCTCTCACCTTTCCCGATATTGAACCGGTGTTGAATAAAATGAGTCTTCTCTTTAACAAAGCCCAAACCAGCTGGATCGAAGTGGATTTCTCACGCTGGGGCAGTGAAAGCGCGGAACGGAATAAATTTAGTTTATTGAAGAATGCCATAATCAACAAACAGGTGATCAGCTTCGACTATTTCAGCTCCTACGGTGAAAAGACCAGCCGCCCGGTGGAGCCGTTAAAGCTGGTCTTTAAGAGTCAGGGCTGGTATTTATATGGCTTTTGCAGGTTAAAAGAAAAGCCGCGCATCTTCAAAATCAGCCGCATTAAAAATCTGTTAGTTGGCAAAGAAACTTTCGCCCGGGAAACCCCGGCCGAGACTAATGAACTGAATACTTTGCCCCCTCCTATGATAATGGTCGACATTACCTTGAAAATCGATGCCAGAATGGCCTACCGGGTTTATGACGAATTCCCTGAAAAGGATATCCGTCTCAGCCAGGATGGCTCTTTCCTGATTGAGATCGCTCTGCCCGAAGACGAGTGGATCTGCGGCTATATATTGTCCTTCGGGCCATATGCGCAGGTTTTGGAACCAGTTCACCTGCGGGATAAAATTGCTCAAAGACTGAGAGAAACTTCTAAACATTACCTTTAATATGACATACAGCTGTCGAATTACCCTGTTTATACTTTTAAACATGAAGCCAAAACATTGCGAGGACTTGCCTGCAGGTCTGAAAGCGTTAAAAAGGGGGAAGAGTAATGGTTCTTGATTTGAAGCTTGAAGAACAAAAGGCCCAGCCGGTGCTGTGCATACGGATGAAGACGAGCATGGAACAGCTGCCCGCCACGATAGGTGAGGGCTATACAAGGATTATGAAGTATCTGGAGGAGCTGGGCGTTCAGGCGCAGTACGCTCCCTACACCGCCTACTACAACCTGGATATGAACGACCTGGATGTCGAGATGGGCTTCCCAGTAGCCGGGACATTTCCTGATAAAGACGGTATAAAGGCTGGACAAATACTGCCGGGTAAAGTGGTCTCCTGCATGTATAAGGGGGCTTATGCGGAAATGGAGGAGCCTTACAAGGAGATTATGAAGTGGATTGAAGAAAGCGGGCATGTGCCAACCGGGGTGTATTACGAATATTATTTCAATTCCCCGCAAGAGGTCCCGGAAAGTGAGCTTTTGACCAGGATAGTGATTCCTTTAAAATAGCAGCCAATTAAATTAGGAGCTAATCAGCACCGGGCGGTTATGCCGCTCGGTGCTTTGTTTTTATTTGCCTCATTAAGTTATCCTGGAAGGCATAAATAAATGCTTAGCAAGACCAGCAAAAAATGACAGATCATATTAGGATGCGCCAATAAATGGGATAATTCAGCAAATAAGGTTATCTATATTTAGACAAAGGCCAGTCTTTTGACCAGGTGTGGCTTTAGTATCAGAGGTTACAACCCAGCCATAAAACGTGTATGATCCGGGGCGGTTTGAAGCGCACTTGTAAAGTTGTTATGCTATTTATGACTGTAATGACGATTTTGTTCAAGCTCAAGTTAATAATGTCAGCTATAATGAGTAAAAATAGTTAACATAGTTTACATAGGGGGAACGGAAATGACTCTTCGTGAAGCGGTTCTGGCGGCTATTAGAGAAAAACCGGGCGAATGGGTGTCAGGGGAGGCCTTGAGCCAGAGCTTGAAGGTGACCAGGACTACGATTTGGAAGCAGGTTAAGATTCTACAAGCGGAAGGATACGCTGTCCAGACCTCACCCAAAAAGGGATACCGTTTATCAAGCCTCCCCGATATTCTATCTCAGGAAGAGGTGGGCCGGGGGCTTGGTACCGAAGTATTTGGCAAAGAACAATATTTTTATTTTCAAGAAATAGACTCCACCAATAATTATGCCAAACAACTGGCAGCCCAGGGCTACCCGGAGGGGACCCTGGTCATAGCCGAACAGCAAACCGCCGGGCGGGGGCGTCGGGGGAGGCAATGGCATTCGGAGCCGGGCCAGTGCATCTTCATGTCGCTGATCCTGAGGCCTTCACTGCCGCTTAAGGAGCTTTCCCGAATTACCTTGTTCATTGCGGTGGCTGTCGTAGACACCCTGGAACGGTTCGGGATAAAGTCCGGGATCAAATGGCCCAATGACGTGTTGATAAACGGCCGCAAGATTGCCGGTATACTTACCGAGGCAGTTACGGATATGGATGGCATAGAATATATTGTCACCGGCATCGGACTAAATATAAACAACCGTATTGTCGATTTTCCCGAAGAAGTTCGCGGCGTCGCTACAACAGTCAGGGAGGAAACCGGGTGCTTAATTTCCAGGGTTGAGGTCTTACAGGAATTCCTCTGGCAGTTGGAAAAAAGCTACCGGCAAATGCTCTCCGGTGGGTTTAAGGAAATTCTAGAAAAGGTCAGAAGCTTATCGCTGGTTATCGGCCGCGACGTAAAAATTGACAGCGTCAATGGAATAACCAGCGGTCGGGCTATTGATATTGACAACGACGGCTTCCTCATGGTTCGTGATTCCATGGGCAATATTCACCGGGTTATGTCTGGTGAAATACTGATCAAAGCGGAGTCAGATAACAGCCAAACAATGTTAACTTAATGTTAACAAAATGGTTGACAATACCTCCGGACCTGTATAGTATTGTTTCTAAGTTGGGGAATCTTATATTACGGTCGGGAGGTATTTGCATTGAAAAGACCAGCTTCCAGCCCTTTGCGCAACATGGTATACGCTTCTATGTTTGGAGCTTTGACTGCTATTGGAGCTCTGATTGTGATACCGACGCAGCCGGTTCCTATTACCCTGCAAACCTTTTTTACCTGTTTTTCGGGAGCCTTGCTGGGCGGGTACGCCGGGGCATTGAGCCAGATCGTCTATGTGATTTTGGGCTGCATCGGACTGCCGGTTTTTGCGGGCGGCAAAGCCGGTTTGGGAGTGCTTTTCGGACCCACTGGCGGATATCTGATTGGCTTTATCGCCGGAGCTTATATCATCGGTAAGATCGTAGAAGCCCGGCCGCAAGCTGGAGTGATATGGAGTGCTATGGCTATTCTGGTCGGCGACCTGGTAATCTATGGCATAGGCACAGTACAGCTGGCGATGGTCGCCCATCTGTCGCCGGGCAAGGCCATACTGGTCGGGGTAGTGCCCTTTCTTATACCCGAGATTGTAAAGTTGATCGCCGCGGCGGTCCTGTCATCCCGGTTGAGAACTAGACTGCCGATTATGGAGAGAGTGCATGATCATAATTGAGAATCTCAGCTACAGTTACCAACCTGGAGCAAAGCCCTGTTTGAATAATATCAATTTACAGATCGGGGAAGGCCAGTATATCGCTCTGGTAGGCCCGAATGGCTGTGGCAAAACCACGCTCATTCGGCATCTCAACGCCCTGCTGCTGCCCGGTAGCGGCAAGGTGGAGATTGATGGGATGAACACCCGGAAGGTGAAAAACCACCTGGAGATAAGGCGCCGGGTGGGAATGGTTTTTCAGAATCCCGACAACCAGATCGTAGGATTGAGCGTAGAAGAGGATGTTGCTTTTGGACCGGGCAATCTTAAACTGCCCAGCGTCGAGGTGCGCCGGCGGGTAAACCAGGCTTTGGAGACGGTGGGGCTAAGCGGCTTTGAAAAGCGTATGCCTTATACCCTCTCCGGCGGAGAAAAACAGCTCTTAGCCTTGGCGGGATTGCTGACCATGGACCCCGCTTATATCATTTTGGATGAGGCCACTTCATCCCTGGATCCCAGCGGTAAAGAGAAAGTGCTGGCTATTTTGCATAAACTGAAAGCCCGGGGGATTTCCATTATTCATGTCACTCACAACATGGAAGAAGCGCTGCGGGCGGATCGGGTGATCGTAATGGAAAAGGCGCAAGTCATAGACGATGGAGCGCCCCGCGATATTTTGATAAAGGGTGAACAGCTGAGATCACTGGGTCTGGCTCCTCCGCTGATGGTAGAGCTCATGGAACGATTGAGGCCGGTCGGTTATGAAATAGATAAAAGAGTCCTGACGGTAGACGAAGCAGCGGCGGAAATTAACCACTGGCTGCAAGGCAATACCAAGGAGTTCGGCGAGGATAGGGCTCGGAAAGCAGGCCTTTATGCATGAGCTGGGCCAGTATGTACATGGGGATTCGCCGGTCCATAGAACTGATCCGCGCCTAAAACTGCTGGCGGTGCTGGCCTTGAGCATCTTAACTCTCAGGCTGGGCACTACTGGCCTAATTGCGGTGACGGTGTTTCTTTTAGGCATCTCCTTACTGGCCGGGATAGCCTGGGGTATGCTGCTGGGGACGACTCGTCCGGTATGGCCTCTCTTTACGGTGCTTTTTTTAATATATGCCCTTTTTGCTCCCGGAACCCCCATACTACCCTTTGCGTCGGGTTCCATTGGGATCAGTTATGAAGGTTTGTATACCGGAGCAGTTCAGGTAAGCAGGTTTATTCTTTTGATACTGGACGCATCCCTCCTCACTATGACCACTGCACCGTCGGAGCTCACCATGGGTTTGGAATGGCTGCTAAGGCCCCTTTCCAAAGTCGGTATATCCTCACATAACATAGCTTTAATGGTGAATCTGGCCCTGCGCTTTTTCCCCACTCTCCATGAAGAGATGAGAAACATAAACGAGGCTCAGTTGGCCCGGGGCGCCGATTTTAAGCCGGGCAGCCTCAGGGGAAAGATCCGTTCCATGATGTTCATTGCCACCCCCTTGACCCTCACTATCCTGCGGCGTTCGGATGAACTGGTTGAAGCCATGGAAGCCCGGGGCTATCAGCCTGGGCCTCGAACCTATCTTAGCGAACTCACCTTTACCAAAACCGATATGGGTGCCCTGATTCTAATTTCTCTCGCCATTATTGCCATCTGGTTTATAGGCTGAAAAAATTTGGAGCTGAAGCCCTGGCCAGGCTGAGCCCCTCCATCCGTTTTTAGTCCGGGTTTGACAGCTGCGGTTATTCGGTGCCAGTCTTGATAACAACCTGGTTTGTTTCAGCCTGCCAGGTAACGCTGAGGCCCAGGTTTTGAGAGATAAACCCAATAGGCAGCATGGTCCGGTCATTCATTATCTGCGGGGCCACATCGGTTGTCCCAGTGCTTCCATTTACCCGGGTGGCATTGCTGCCGATCCACAATTCAACCGTTTGGCCGTTGCAGCCAATGGTCACCCGCTTTTCGGTGTCATCCCAGGCCAGGGTGCCACCCACCGCATCCATTATAGCCTTGACTGGCACCAGGGTTCTACCTTCGACGATTACCGGCGCGGTTCCTTTACCGGGATCGATTTCCTTGCTTTCTCCGTTGATTATCATATTGGGATTGCCAATCTGTAATACAGCCTCCACTTTCGAGAATATATCCGAGTCAGGTTTGCTCACCCCCGGTTTGGTTGTTGCATACCTTGTTAACGGCAAGGAAGAGGTCTTACTGTCTTGATTGACAGCCGTTATTGTATAGCGATAATTGGTATTTGGCATTAGCCCCTTGTCAATATAAGTCATGGTATTGGCAGGGACCTTGATGGGCGTGACTATATTGTTACCGACGCGGGTTATATTGAAACCGGTTTCATATTTTGATGAATCCGGCCAGCTGAGTTTGATCTCGCTGCTGGAGAGCGCTTCGGCTTCGAAACCCTGCGGCATGCGGGGAGGCGAATACCAGGTGTAAACGCTTGTAAAGTTGGAATCCTGGGTGTCGGATTGACCTGACCTGGCTTTTATCTGGTACATGTACATACTGTCTTCACGGTATTCATCCGAGTACTCTATGGTATTGGGCGCAATTTCAAAGGATACCGGATTGGAATCAGGGCCAAAAGACCGTTGCAATAAGAAACCGGCTTCTTCGTTGCAGTTGTCCTGCCATCTAAGAGCCATTTCGGTTGAGTCGGGAGGGTATATAACAACCAGATTGCTCGGCGCGGCCAGGAATCTTATTGATTCCTCGGCGGTAGCCTGGCTTCCTCCCTGTCCCGTGGCAATTACTGAGTAGGTATAGCGTATGCCGGGTTTAACATCTTCATCAAGGTAGGTTTCGGCGTCAACCGCCAAGTTGATGGGCTCGACGGTTACCTGGGTTGCGGAAGTCGCGGTTTTTTTGGTTATTTTGTATTGGGTCTCGTGAATATTGGTATCATCCCAGTAAAGGGTTATCCGAGGTGTGCTCGAATTCAGGCTCACTTTAAAGTTGGCCGGTTTATATGGGCCGGTAATCCAGCTTGCTTCATTGGAATAACTGGAATTGCTCAACGTGCCGTTGGCACAGACCCGGTAGGTATAATGGCAGTCATTGGCGACCGTGTCATCGAAGTATGAAGTGGCATTGGCAGCGGTAGTGGTCAGGGTTGTGAATGCGCTATCTTCAGCCTTTCGCTGGATGGTAAAGCCGGTTTCATTGCTGGAGTTGTCTTTCCAATTCAAACCCATGCTGAGTGTGTCCGGAAAGCAGCTGGCTGTTAACTCCGTCGGTGCTGATGGTGCCAACTGTAAAGGAGGGCGATTGACGATAATATTGCCAGTGATCGAGCTGGAATTTCCCTCTGAACCGATGACTAAACCGGGTGATGTCAACAGCAAAACCAGAAAAAAGGTGAGAAAAAAGAATGCCTTATTTCTAATCATTGCAAAACTCCTTTCCATACCAAAAACTTTGCAAACCCGTTGAGCTATTTTTATATTTCGGCCTTTCATTTACTAACTCCTCCATGTTTTTCCTTTAATATCACCAGGTAATTCATTCCAGAATATGATATAAGCATCCGGGCTGCTAACGATTCAGTTGATTTTACGAGCTTTAAGGAGGGCACGCTTGAGTAAATGAAGTGGGCAAGCGGGTGGAGCCATCCCCGGAGATGGGGATGGCTCTAAGTAGGGAAAGGGAACCATTTAAGAAGGGATTATTCGTTGGTGTCGGACGATTCGCCCGGAGGCGGGCCTGCCGGCTTACCCTTGCCACCCTGGCCGTTTTGGTCATCGGGAGGAGCTCCGCCAGGGCCGCCGGCCATGAACCCGAATTCGACACCGCGTTCAATAGCCTTGTCGGCCTCATCCTGGGTGATAGAGCCTGCTGTAACCTGATCGGCCAGCAGATCAGTTTGGGTTTTGGCGATGGCGGCTTCCAGGTCGGCTGCGTCAATTCCGAGATTTTCAGCCAGTTTGTCAATAAACAACTGGCTCATCTCCTTCATCTTGGCCCCGGGATCGCCTCCAGCAGCGGATTCGGCGAAGACAAAACCGCCAAAGGTTCCGACCAGAAGCAGGGCTACTACCACTACGCTTCCGAGCATTGACTTTCGTGACATTGTTAAAACACCTCTCTTTAGTTATTTTTAATTACAGTCCTAGAATAAACTTCCAATCTGAAAGAGAACTAAAAGAGAGGTTAAAGCTTACTTAAAAGAATTAGTTATTAAAGCGGGAAAATGTGGGAGCGGTTGGGGTGCTATTGGGAAGTCGGCCTTCCTGATATCCAGTACACAATCAATCCTAATTCTGTATATTGAGATTGACGGCGTACTAGTTAAAGTATTCGACCAGCTTCCGGGCGGCGGGCATCTCACCATGGGGAATCGGTACATTGACAATTTCAGACTGCATGCCTGCTCTGGTAGGATAGGAATAGACGAACTCAATAACCGGAACCCGGGCCGAAACTATACGGACTGATTCCAACTGGGTATTGATGTGCCCCCAGGAATGAAGGACCCGGTTTAAATAGAGGCCGTCGGCGGATATATAGACCTCGGCATTGCCTTCCCGATTGCGGGCGGCGCTTAGCCGGATGCTTAGTAGAGCGGTAATGCCTATAACTACGATCAGGCCCATCATCACCAAAAAAGTAGCCGGGCCGCCCCCCTCAGGATCGAGGATGAGAAAGAGCACTCCGAAAATCAAGGCAAAAGCGGCAATAGTAAAAAATAGGGCTTTCTTGCGGGATGCATCGCGAACCAGTTCTTCTCCGGCGTATTCGGCCCATAAACCGGGAGCGTAGCGCCAGTGGGCCAGTAGGTCGCGGCCTTCGGCAAAACTGTCTATCAGTTGGGCACGTTTGTTAAACATGAGCGCAACCGGGATGGCGCTCAGCAAGAAGAGCAGACCGATCATAATCAGGGCTCCGCCGCCCTTCATAATGTCCACATAACCGGCCAGGGGAAAGAACATCATCAGCAAGCCCAGCAGGCCAAAGCCCAGGCTGATCCAGACGTTGCGCTTTTGGGGATTGGGTATATCGAGCATATTTCCCTCCCAAACTCAACAGGCTGCAGGGCTTTTATTTACCCCGGAATAAACTCAAACGATTCTAGCTCATATTAATTGTAATAATTTTTTAGGGCCAAATATAGTTGTAATTTTTAAATGTATATGACCGGGCAATCATATTGCCTATAGTTTCTTTCCACTGTTTATAATGTTCGGTTTCCCTATGTTTCAGTTGATCTTCACTGGACAGATATATTTCTTCAAGTAAAAACTCAGATGGGTTATCCTGTTGCTGCAATACTTCAAAACGAACCACACCGGATTCTTCTGCACTATTCCGGGCGTTTTCAATCGTTGCCTCTTTAAATTGATCTACATACCCTTCTTTTACGCTAATGAATACGTGTACTATTCTCATAACACTATCCTCCAATTAATATAGTAAAACTGAACCGAGGTGCACCGGTTCATGACTTAAAAAGATCAGTCGTACTCAATCCCGGAAAATGGATTGATCGGATTTTTTTCAAATAAAATTGATTCCGAACGATACCGTATAGCCTGTTGGAGATCCCGGTCTTCGGATAATGAAGGTGTGAATATGTACAATTTTCCCCGGTCAATTCCAGAAAATATGTCTTCGGCGACAATCTCTGGTTGAGGGCCTGATTCAACCTGCTGTTTAACCCAGGTAAAGATAGCTTCTTCCATCGGATTGGTAGTAGGAATTGGGTCGGTTTTCTGCATGTCAGCAGGCCGGCTTTTTTCGGAGTGTATTATATCTGTATTGATAAACGCTGGTGAAACTACTGATACTTTAATACCGGTTTTGGCGATTGCCATTTCATGATAAAGTGACTCCGAGAGGGAAATGACCGCGGATTTGGTCATCCGGTAAATACTTGAACCAGGCATGGATATAAAACCGGCTGAACCGGCGATATTGACGATACGACCACGTTTACCACTGGTCAGCATTCGCGGGACAAATGCTCTTATACCGTGTATGACCCCCCACATGTTAACTCCTATAACCCATTCCCAGTCCTTTAACATAGCATCAAGGGTTGAAAACTTCCCAAGTATGCCCGCGTTGTTAAACAGGAGATTGACCTGGCCAAAGTGTTTAAAAGTATGATAAGCGAATCTTTCAACATCATCTACTTGAGATACATCGACTTTTTCGGCCAGAATTTCCAGACCATGTTCGGATAATTCCTTTTGAACCTCTCCTAGCCCGGTTTCATTAATGTCCGCCAGGGCCATCTTCATTCCACGGGCGGCACAGGCCCGGGTCAAGCCCAAACCCAGCCCGCTGGCAGCGCCCGTGATCACCGCCACTTTTCCTCTGTAATCCATTCTTTGCACCTCTCGACTGAACTAATGACGCACACAAAATCTTGACGATAAATATAGATGTTGGGCTCTGATCTCTCTTAAGAGAGATCAGGTATGCCCCTATTTAGTAAACGTTTAAACTTGCGAAAATATTACACTCAAAACTTCAATCAGTCTCCGGGGTTGATCTTCTTGAATAAAATGACCGCAATTTTTGATTGAAATGAAACTGGCGTGGGGCAAGTCCTTCTGAAGCTGATGCATATCTAACGATAACAGACTGTCGTTCTCACCACATACTATATGAATCGGCTTATTCAGCTTTACTAGCTGTGATGAAATCCCGGTCAGATGTTCTGGCTTAACAGATCTTAAAGTTTTAATTGTGGCGTGCCTTGCCTTAATGTCTAAAAAAGGCGCCTGATAAGCAGATATTATGTCAGGTGTCATGACATTACGGTTGTACACTCCCCATTTCATGGTATAGGCTATACCGGCCGGGCTACTTATCCAATGGCTCAGACCCGGGACACGCGCTGCCCACAAAAGCAGATTCATGGATAAAGAAAAATGGGGCCGGGCAAGGGTGTTTAATATTGCTATCTTTTCTACCCGATCCGGATTTCTAATTGCCCACAGCAAACCGATCGGCCCACCCAGGTCATGTACAACCAGGGATATTTTTTCTAAGCCCAGTGCATCGATAAAGTCATTAAAAACATCTATAAAATAACTTAATGTATATGGCGCGTCCATCGGTTTATCGGATAGGCCATATCCCGGAAAGTCAGGGGCTATAACTGCGTGACCCATTTCAGACAATGGTTGGATTATATTCCTCCAGAGATATGAATAGGTTGGAATACCATGTAATAGAATGAGGGGTGCACCTTTTCCGGAATGCAAATAGTGGATATTTACACCGTTTATGGAAATAAAGTCACTTGAAATTGCCGAATTACCCAAGTTCATTAAACTCCTCCCTGCTCCCGTTAAGCAGAGGACAGGCTCACCAATCTACGTATAGTATTGCGGAATAAATGCGGTCATGGGTAGTTAAGCCCGACCTCATCAGGCTTTACTTTTTGTACATGGCAAAAATACTTCCGTCGAAAGAGTTTTTATAAGGCTTTAGGTCTCCCAGATCTTTGCCGCAATTTGGACAATGGGTGGTATACCAGGAATAATCGGTATTGCAATCAGGGCATTTCCATTGTCCTTCCTGCTCTTTAAAAAACGCTTCTATTCCCTTGTTTGCAATGGTCATCAGATTGAGGGCAATAGTGCTTAAATGAGGCAGCTTTTCAGCCGCGATTTGAGTCATCTCCGAAGGCTGGTACATTGAACAGGGAAAGTCCGGGCAAGTGAGGCACCGTTCAACACCTTTTTCCCGGGCGCAGGTCCGCATAGTACAGGTTGCGCAGCCGCCGAACTCGGCGCAGCCTTCAAATACCATATCTGATTTGCAGCCATGGCATTTGAGTTCGGCTCCGGAATCGGTCCAAAACTCGGCGAAGGGGTCTTTAATCCCGGTTTGATAGGCTTTCATAATGGAGCAGGCTCCACAATACATACCACAATAGGAATCATAACTAAAATTATTCATAATAAAAAACTCCTCTACAATGAAATATTCAGCTCCAAACCTTCTTATAATGAGTACCCCCTGGAAACGAAAAATGTTTCGGTAAATATGAAATACCGGCTAAATTACGCTTTAAAAATACCATGATTTTCTCAATCATTTCGTGGATTCGAGGTGCATTGTTGGCAGACAAGTGTATATTATTTTTGCTCCTTCCTGTTTGAATTTTTTCAGCCGGAGACGCACGAAGTAAAGCGCGGAAAAACGGGGGAATCAATATTTTCATAAAGAACATAGGTTCTTCTCCTATTTGACGATCGCACAGGCAAGATGAGCGTTTTCACATGCATAATAGCCGTCCGGCCGATTCTTGAAGTACAACTCATTAATTTCCGACGGGTTCAGGTTTTCTTCAAGTCGAAATCCCACTTTGGCGAGATCGTCAGCCAGCGCTTCCGGATTGAAATATGTTATTATGCGTTCTCCCGCTTGCTCAGCCATCATCAATATCTCTTGTGAACGCTGGGCTGCTTTTTCCGGAATGAGCAAATCAGTATCTAAATAATCAAAAACGATCCTGCTGCCTGCGGGCGCTGATTCAGAAATAGTCTGCAGTACAGCAAAGACCACATCGCGTGGTAGATAGCAGGTTACTCCCAGCCAGTTAAAGAAGCTTAAGTCTTCCTTGTTGTATGATGATCGAGTGAGCGCTTCCGATATGTTATCCTTGCTCAAGTCCGCCGGAATCAAGCGCAAGTGGGATGGGTATTCCCAACCCAACTCATGTATACGCAGGCGTTTAAACTCCTGGGTGGCTATTCGATCGATTTCAAACACCTTCAGATCTTCCATTACCTCAGAATGTCTAAAGGCAAAGGTATCCATTCCAGCTCCGAGTATGACATATTGCCCAACTCCTTGCCTGAGGGCATCGAACAATTTGTCCTCTGCATAGCGGGCGCGGCTTAATACCAGTGCCGGGGCAGCCAATGACTGCATCATAAGTTTTAAAATAGCCGCGTCATCAGAAAAGGATGAGGCAAACTCGGAAGGAGCGAGCGTTTTGAATATCGATACGTACATCGTTTCAAATGATTCATACTCCGATTGACCTACCAGATCATAGGCTAGAGAATCATTAAAGATTTTCGGATTATCAATATGTGCATGATAAGCTCGCCAACAGGCAGTTTTAATGGCCGTATCACTGACTTGATTCTCTCTCATCTCAATCCCTCCCGATTTATGGTTAAATTAAAAATGGCTCTGGATGATCTCAATTTAAATCCATGTTCTTTCCGCCTAACAAAAGCTG
>JBEHWI010000062.1:0-14359 GCA_040217815.1 Syntrophomonadaceae bacterium
TATGAAAGCGGGGGGCGGGACCGCAGCGCCGAGGATCGGCGGCGTCATCGCCAGCTGTTGGAAGAATCCATAAAAAAGAACATCGGCAGCATAATAGCTGAGGAAAGTATTATCGGCAAAAACCGGGATAAGATTATCAAGGTCCCGGTGAGGGGCATCAAGGAATACCAGTTTATCTATGGCAACAATCAGCCCGGGGTGGTGAGTGGCAAGGGCAACGAAAAGAGGGGCGACCGGTTTCCCCGGCCGGGGGGCAATGGCGCGGGTAAAGGCAATGGGGCCGGGGACAGTGAAGGGGATGAATACTACGAAACCGAGATCACCCTGGAGGAACTGGTGCATTATCTTTTCGAGGAACTGGAGCTGCCCTTCTGGGAGAGAAAGAAATTTTCCTTCCTGGAGACCGAGCGCACCACCAAGCGCTGGGGCATTCAGCTAAAGGGAATACCGCCCCGGTTGAACAAAAAGAAATCGATGATGGAGCGGGTAAAACGCAAAAAGTCGATAGAGCGGACCTGGCGGGAGCTGGAGCTGGAAGAGGAAATAGGCCGGGTTCCCTTTCGGGAAGAGGACCTGCGCTACCACCGTACCAAAGAGGAACTAAAGCCGGAATCAAACGCGGTAGTGATATGCATAATGGACAACTCGGGATCTATGTATCTCAATAAAAAGTACCTGGCGCGCAGCTTCTTTTTCCTTCTCTATCAGTTCGTTCGCTACCGCTATGCAACGGTTGATCTGGTTTTTATCAATCACAGCACCACCGCCAAAGAGGTCAATGAAGAAGAGTTCTTTCACCGGGGTGAATCGGGGGGCACCATGATAAGCAGCGGCTATGAGAAGGCCCTGGAGATTATATGGCAGCGCTATAATCCGGAATTCTGGAATATCTATGCTTTTCACTGCAGCGATGGAGACAACTGGCCGGATGATATCAGAAAAACGGTTTTCCGGGCTATGGAGCTATGTCAGGTCTGTAACCTGTTCGGCTACGGGGAGATTATTTCTTCCTGGACCTCGCCCCGTTCGATGATCGAGGAGTTCCGTAAGGCCATTGACTTTCCCAACTTTGTATCGGTGGCTTTTGGCAGCAAGGAAGAAGTATGGCCGGCCTTCAAAAGGCTGTTGACCCTGGCGGAAAAGGAGTGATGTCATTGGCCGATTACTACCGGATTGAAGATTTGGAAAAATACAACCAGCAGATCGAAGAACTGGTCGAACAATTCGGACTTAACTGCTATCCCCAGGAGTTTGAATTGGTATCCTATGAAGACATGCTTTCATATGAAGCCTATCTGGGCCTGCCCACCCGCTATCCGCACTGGAGTTTCGGAAAGGCCTATGAACGAAAAAAGACCTTTTACCGCTACAATCTAACCGGGCTGCCCTATGAGATGGTCATTAACAGCAGTCCCTGCCTGGCCTATCTGATGAAAGAAAACTCCCTGCTCTTGCAGATCTTCACCATGGCTCACGTATACGGCCATAATGACTTTTTCAAAAACAACCGCCATTTCAGCCAGGGAACCAGGGCGGATATGGCCATTGAAATGTTCAACGCCCATGCCCGGCGCATAAGGGAATATGCCGGTGATCCCAGCATTGGAAGCCAGCGGGTGGAAAAGACTCTTGATGCGGCGCATACCCTGCGTTTTCAGACCTATCGCATTGCGGGTGAAAAGCATCTGAGCCGGGAGCAAATTAAGCGCAGGCTTATAGAAAAGAGCTTCAAACCACCCGGGGAGCATCCGTTGCTGGAGGATGACCGGGTAAAGCCTGCCGTGCCCGATCTGGACAGTCCGGTGCTGGAACCGGACGATGATATTTTGGGATTTTTGAGCCGGGAGGGACGTTTGAATGATTGGCAGCGGGACCTGGTGCGCATGGTGCGGGAAGAAAGCCTGTACTTTTTACCCCAGGTGGAAACCAAGACGATGAATGAAGGATGGGCCAGCTACTGGCATTACAAGATTCTGCAGGCCCTAGACCTGCCTCCGGTTCTGCATTTGGAATACCTGGAACGCCACAACCAGGTGGTTTCAATGCGGGAAGGATTCTTAAATCCCTATTATCTGGGCTTTAAGATATTTACCCGGATTGCGGAGAAAAACGGCCTGGACTCTATCTTCCAAGTTCGGGAACTGGAACGGGACGCTTCCTTTTTTATGCGCCACCTGGATAAGGAGCTATGCGAAGAGATGCAGCTATTCCAGTATTTTAGAAGCGGACGCGAATATGTGGTCAGTGAGGTGGCGGACGAGGAAGGATGGAAAAAAATAAGACAGGTTTTAACCCGGCAGGCGGGCATCAACGGCATTCCCAACATAAGGGTGCACAGTGTGGGAGAAAACGGCTCAGCACTCCATCTCAAACATGAATGGGACGGCCGTGAACTGCAGCTTGATTACGCCTTACCCGCCCTGCGTCAAACCGCATATCTGTGGGGAGGTAAGGTGTTTCTTCATACCAGGATCCGTGGCAACAATCAGGTTTTGGAAAGTGAGAACAGCTCCGGGTAGACAAGGGATAAGGAACAGCAATATTTAGCTGCATTATCGTACTCGGGAGCGGGCTTCTCCGATAAGCTTCAGCATATAAGCGCGATCTTCCGGCCGGTGAACGTAATCCAGGGCGTCTACCGGTATGGTGAGCACTTCTGTGCCCAGATCATAATCACGGTAATTGGATTCGTAAAAACGGTTTAGATTGTCCCAATACCCGCGTTCCACTTCCACTTCATCGGGGCGTCCGCGGCGGTGAATTCTGCGAATGGCCTCATCGGTACCAACTTTGAGGTATATTAGGAGTTTGGGGGGGACAACGTGTTCCAGCATGGCTTCCAGGAGGTTGTTATAAACCGCGTATTCCTCAGGCTTTAAATACTCGTATTCCAGATACATACGGGCGAAAATCCGGTCTGAATAAATGGAACGATCCATAACCGCGTGGCCCGTTTTCATGGCGTGGCAATATTGCTTGAAGCGATTGGTAAGGAAATTGGTCTGCATGGGAAAAGCCCATTTTTCCCGGTCATTAAAGAATTTATGCAAAAGACGGTTCTCGTCTTCAAACATTTCACTGAAGGGCACCAGGCCGTACTCTTCGCATATTATTTTGACCAGGCTGGATTTACCGACTCCGGTAACTCCATCTACCACGATTTCAACCCGCTTAAGTTCCTGCACTGGGCGAACCCCTTTCATTTTGGATCAATACTTGTTTTCGTTGCCAATAGGCTAATTCCTGCTTGAAAGCGGTAGGGATATTAAACTAATCCGGTTTGTCGCGAATGCCATCTTGATTTCCAGGTAGGAATTGTATCAATGCTCTAGAAACAGTATTATATAAGGGTGCCGTAGGTCTGCCCTTTTTCAGGCAGTCGCACAGCTTCACTCGTGGCAGCAGGGACGCGTAAGAAACCCCTGCAGGAAGGGCCGGTGAATTGATGAATATAGGCCTGGCATTATTTGCCGGACTGCTCTTACTTCTATATTCGGTCTATTTTTACCATATAATGAAAGGTCATCCGCAGGGATTTGAACTGGAATTGATAAAGGCCCTCGCGGAATGGATGATAAACCGGGGGCCGGCCAGCCGCTGGCAGTTGTGGATGCTCTATTTATTATCACTGGTTTTGGAAATATGCTACTTTTGTATGGTCTTTTATTTGCTGGACAATGTCGTGATTAGGATGTTCACCTTCTTTCTGGCCAGTTTTGAAGCTCTGCATCTGGGCATGGTAGGGGTCAATCTTTCGCGCTTTTTTGGGGGCAGTATGCCGCTCAAGAAGCTTTTAAACTGGCCGATCGAAAGAACCAGCGCGATACTATTCTTTACCCATACCCTGCTGGTAATAATTAATATTATTTATTTACACTAACCGCTTAAAGGTGTTAGGAGGGACCGGATTTGTTTAATGAACTGCCCTGGTTGCTCGCGGGTTTGAGTATTTATCACTCATTGGCCCGGGACCCGGTTCTGCATTGCCTGGAAGAAATGGCTCTGGCGGGAGTAGACGACTCCAGAAAGATTTACGCTGTTTCCGGCTGGAGCAGGGTGTCCTTTTCTCTCTGGCAAGAGGGGCTCTCTTTCAAGCACTATTTAACGCAAAAGATCCTTCAGGATGACAATCCGTTCAGTTGCTGCTGCGAAAAACAAGGATATGAGGGTTTGGAGGTTAGCCTGAAAATAGCCGTACAAAGAGACTTAAGGCTTCTTCAGAAGGTCTTCAACCTGGATTTGGAGAACGAGGCCAGGCTGGCGGGGGCGAATACTCATTGGCCGCAGTCTGAGCTTAAAGCCAGCGAATTCGCTGTATACAAAGCAATGGGTGAGAAAGATGACTGGGCCGATCTGGTCGCTGTTTTAGCCGGGCATCACCGGCGGCATTCCCGGGGCCTTCTGGCCAGGTACAGCGCGCTGCGTTGGAGTTCCGAGGATGGCCTTATAGGCATTGAGAAGGCCGACCCGATATGTCTCGATGATTTAGTAGGATACCATGCCCAGAAGAAACAGGTCTGCGAAAACACCGAGAAGCTGCTGCTTTCATATCCCGCCAATCACGTCCTGCTTTACGGTCCGCGGGGAACCGGAAAATCCAGTTTGATCAAAGCCCTTCTTCACGAATACTCAGAACGGGGATTGCATATTGTGGAGCTTAACCGTGATGATCTGTGGAGCCTGGGCCGCCTGGTTGAGGAGCTGCAGGATTATGCCGTCCCCTGTATTATTTTCATAGATGATCTTTCCTTTGAAGAATCAGAGACCCAGTACAAGGGATTTAAAGCCGTTCTGGAAGGGAGTTTGCAGGCCCGCCCCGCCCATGTCCTAATTTACGCCACTTCCAACCGCCGCCACCTTATCCGGGAGTACTTTTCCGACCGGGAAGGCCCGGGCAATGAAATTCATCTGCAAGAAACCCTGCAAGAAAAGCTTTCCCTGGCTGATCGCTTTGGTTTGACGATCAGTTTCCCTCCGGTTGGGCAGGAGCTCTACCTGGAAATGGTGGAAAAGATGGCCGCCGACGAAGGTCTGTCCATAGATCCGGACCTGCTGCGGGAGCGCGCCCTGGCCTGGGAAAGACGAAGGCATGGCCCTTCGGGACGATCCGCCCGCCAGTTTATCGACTCTCTGGAAAAGGAGTACTATCAAAAACGGTGAGTAATAAAGCCGCTGCTATGATGGACGATTTAAAAAAGCGGAGCTTGCCCAAATAGGGCTGAAGCTCCGTTTTGGCTTAATTCATGACGGACTTAAACGGTTGGACAGTTGACAGGCCAGCTCTGTATTGCTCATCTCGTCAATCTGCAGGCCTTCGGCCCTTTCATACCTGCAAAATTCCTTGACTTCGATTTTGACACCCAGGGCCGCGCCCGCCTCCTGTAAGAACTGCTTGACGGTGATTTTATCGTTTCGGATATAAGCCTGTTCCATCAGGCATTTGGAACGGTAGTACTTTTCAATTCGCCCCGCGATTATTTTATCTACAACCTGTGGGGGTTTATTTATGAGGCTCCCGTCATCTTTAACTTGCTGAACGATAACCATGTTAACAGCGTCCCTGGTTTCATCATCTATCCGCGCCCGAGATACGTATAAAGGTGCCATGGCGGCTATCTGCATCCCCAGCTCTTTACCAACACCTATCAGACAGTTCTCATTCCATTTGCTGTTTACCTCCAGGTCGAGAATTACACCATATTTTCCTTTTAAATGCATATAGGCAATGGGCATATCGCCAATAAGGATGCTGAACCTCCTAAGCACTATCTTTTCTCCGAAGGTCAATGCCATCTTCTGCAGCAAATCACCGACCGTAAAATCCTGATACACCGTAAGGCATTGCATCAAAGCGGCAATATCAGCCGGAGAATGAACGGCGACGGCATGGGCAATCATCTCCACATAGCCGATGAACTGGCTGTTGCCAGCTACGAAGTCAGTCTCCGTGTTTACTTCTACCAGAACGGCCTGCTTTCCGTAGACTCCCGCATAGGCAATTCCATCTGCTGCCGTGTGTTCAGATCTTTTCTCGACCGCCTTGAATCCCTTTTTATGCAAAATGGCGATAGATTGCTGCAGGTTGCCCTGGGCTTCCAACAGGGCATTTTTACATGCCATGATTCCTGCGCCGGTTTCTTGCCGCAGATACTGGATATCCTGTTTATTTACGTTTGGGTTCATTGGGGTGACACCTCCTTGTAACATATGATAAAAGTAACATATGTTATATTAATGAGTCAACAACTAACGCGCATAATCATTTGATGCCGGTCCTGGCAATTTACCCTGCCGCCCGTATAGCTTTGGAAGGGGGGGGGAAAATAGACTATTACTGCAGGGAGAGACAATTATGCGCATCATACCGAGAAAACCGGCGTCTTCAAAAGACCAGACCCAGCCCAAAAGTGCAGGTTTGCCTGAAGACCCCATGCCGCTCAGCTTAAAAGAGAAGAATGAAATATTGGCCCCCTACCTGGACAAGAATGAGGATATAAACAAGAGGGACTTTATGTTAGGCCTGGAACTAAAGATCCCGGCCCGGGCTGTATTTCTTAATCAGGTAGTGGATAAAGAGACTTTTCAGCGGCATGTATTGGAGCCCTTGATGAAATATCCTTTTCCAGTTCAAGATGAGTTGGGCACCGCTTTGATCAGTATGCTCACCGGTTCGGGACCAAGCGTGAGCTCTGTTAAGACTGCTCAAACCCTAAAGGAAATTATCCATCACGTATTTGACGGTTTACTGGTGGTGTTTGTGGACGGCTACCGGGAAGCCCTCGTAGTTGACATCCATGGCGGGGAATTCAGGACAGTGGATGAACCGCCCGGTGAGAGAACCACCCGCGGCCCCCGGGAAGGTTTTATAGAAAACCTGGACATCAATATTTCTATGATCCGGAGACGGCTGCGCGATCCCAAGTTGGTAGTGAAAAAAACTATGGTAGGAAGGCGCACCCGAACTCCGGTGGCCTACCTGTACATTGAGGATATAGCCTCTGAAGAGGTGGTAAAAGACCTGCGTCAGCGCATTGACGCTATCGACGTGGATGGAATAATGGCCTCCGGTTATCTGGAACAATTTTTAGAAAAATCGCCCTGGTCTGCTTTTCCGCAGATTTGGAGCAGCGAGCGGCCTGACCGCCTGGCCTCCAAGCTTCTGGAAGGCCGGGTGGTAGTAATTGTTCACGGCACCCCGTTGGCTTTTACCGTGCCGACCATGGCTTTGGAATGGTTCCAGGCGTCAGAAGATTACTACGAAAGAACGGTATACGGTTCAGTGACACGCTTTACGCGTTTTATAGCCTTCTTTCTGGCCGTATCCCTGCCCTCTTTATATATAGCCTTATTCAGTTTCCATCCGGAACTGGTACCTTTTAAACTACTCCTCCCGGTGGCCCAGGCCAGATCGCAGGTGCCTTTTCCGGTGATCATAGAAGTGCTGATCCAGGAATTTATAATTCAGTTGACTATCGAGTCCGGCCTGCGCCTGCCCGGAGCAATAGGTCAGACTGTGGGGGTGGTGGCCGGTATCATCCTGGGTCAGGCGGCTATCGCCGCCAATCTGGCCAGCCCGGCAGTAATAATTGTCATATCGGTCACTACTATTGCCACATTTGTAATGCCTTCCAGCGGCATGCTCCTGGCTTCTCGCATCCTCAGGCTGCCGCTGATATTCGTCTGCGGAGCTTTCGGCATCTACGGTTTTTCCCTGGCCTGGCTGTTTATTGTTATTCATGTTTCGTCCCTAGAAGATTTCAAAACTCCTTACTACGCCCCCTTCGCTCCGCTGCGCTGGCAGGATGTGAAGGATGCGGCGATCCGCGCTCCTCTATGGATGATGAATAAGCGCCCGGCATCAATTCCGGTATCCAATCTCACCAGACAGGTTAAAACCCATGTCGACGGGCAGGGGGATCAATGAGCTCCATACATCAGATTAATGGCCGGCAATTGACATATATCATTACCGGAGGGCAGGTGGGGACCGGCCTGCTGGCTCTGCCCTCCCTGCTCAGTCAAGAAGCAGGACAGCACGCCTGGATGTGCATACTGCTAGGCGCCCTGGTGCCCTTCATCAATCTGCTGGTTATTGATAAATTGGGAAGCCGCCATAGCGGGCTCAACATGGTGGAGATGTTGCGGCAAATTTTGGGTAAAGTGGGTGGAACAATAGCGGTAGTGGCGTTTGCCGGTTATTTGATCACCTCTATCACGGTTTTGGTCAACGCCTTTGCCCGGTTTATACAGGTGTATATGCTCCCCCGGACTCCGCTCTGGGTGATTATATTTTTAGGGATGATATGCGTTGTATATGCGGGCCTTAAAGGCGGACGAGTGGTAGGCCGCATCAACGAGACCCTTTTCTTTGGCATGGTCTTGAGCATGTTCTTTATTGTTATCCCGGCCTATTATAGTCACGAATTCACCAACCTTTTGCCACTGGGGGAGTTGAACGCCTCGGAAATGCTCAGAGGAACCCTTTTAACCATGTACACCTTTGCCGGAGTCGAAATCCTGCTGGTTTTGTATTCTCAGGTGGACAAAGCAGAAGAGGTTAAGGGCGCGGCCCTGAGGGGTCTGGGATTGTCTACGGCCACCTATCTTATCGTAACCATTTGCTGCCTCCTGGTATTTGGACCGGATCGTATAGTTCACTATACCTGGCCGGGGGTTAGTATTCTGAAAGTAGCCCAGGTGCCGGTAATAGAGAGGTTCGAATTCTATTTTTTAGCCATTTGGGTGGGAATTGTCCTGCGCCGGGCTATTATTCCGGTATTTTCCTCCGCTCTAACTCTGGCCCAGCTTTTCAAGATGGAAGAGCGGAGTGCTCCAATTGTGCTGGCCGTGGGCATAATCGTTTTTAGCGGTGGATTATTGGTCCCCAGCATTGCGGTAAACTACATACTGGTAAGATATTTTGCGCTTGCCTACCTGGTAATGGGGTTTGCTTTTCCTTTAACATTGCTCTTGATCAGCTGGCTGCGCCAAGGAGTGAATGCCAATGCTTAAAAAGCTCTTGTCAATGACGCTGCTGATCTCCAGTTGCTTTATCCTGTCAGGATGCTGGGACAGCAAAGATGTTGACCGCCTGGCTTTTCCCATTGTCGCCTCCTATGACATGTTTCAAGACGATCCGGATAGCATGAAGCAGTTGAGTTCGGGCCCATTGGAGGAGCCAAGGGTGGATGTTACAGTGGTGTTTCCCAACCTCTCCGCTAAAGCTGCTAATAAAGTTACGGTGGAAACCGTTCCGGCCCCCACAGTGGGCTATGCCCGAGAAAAGAGGGGCTTAACCGCGCCGGAATTTTATGTAACCGGTTTTAACAAGGTTATTTTAACCGGGGAGGACCTGGCCCGGCAGGGTCTGCAGCAGCCCATGGAATCCCTGTACCGCTTTCCCGAGGTCCCCTTAAACATGTTATTGGCCGTGGTGGAAGGGAGAGGCAAAGATATTCTCAACCTGAAAACCGATAATACTGACAATATAGCCACCTTTTTATATACGCTGCTCCGGGAACCGGACAAACACAACTTTATCCCGGTGGTGACCATCAATGAATTTGATGTCAACCTGGCTCCGGGGCGCAACCCGGTAGTACCTCTGATCAAAACGGGGGGCGTAAACCAGGCCTTCCTTTCGGGAGTGGCTGTTTTTAAGAAGGACCGGCTGCTGGCCAAACTTGATATACACGATACCCGCCCCTTAATCCTGCTGCGCGGCGTACCTGCCCAGGGTTATTTCCCTTTCATTCTGGAAGGGGAAAACCTTCAAGGCAGCGCCCTGTTAAGAAATAAACGGAAGGTCAAGGTGGAAAGGCAGGAGGACGTTTATGTTTTCAAATTGGAAGTTGTCCTGGAAGGTATAATTACGGAATACCCTTCGGAGCAGCGGATTGATCAAAAAAGACTAAAAGGCGTTGAAAACTTTATTACAGCCGAAGTCGAAAATGAATGCCGGCAAATAATAAACACCATGCAAAAGGAATGGAAGACCGACTGCATAGACATCAGTAAATATGCTCTGGCAAAATGGCGCCGGGAATTGAAGGAGCGAGTCGATGATGAGCAGTTCATAAGCCAGGCCCGGATCGAGCTTGATGTCAAGGTTAAAATCACCAATTACGGTGAGCGTCGCTAAGCCGCATAATATAATAAGGGAAGCGTCTCTTGCCGAGGGTTAAAGACACGTCCCTTATCAAAAGCCTATTTACGTTAGCCGAAGGACTGCTCAAGACCCCCTATTTAACACTGGCGCATAATCGTACGGGAGGTAAGTAGCGGGCAGAAGCTTTTGTTTTCTATATAACCCAGGGTGAAATAACTGGCCGTGAAGGGAGCTAGATCATAATCAAAATGACCGTTTTTCTTCTTTAGGGGCACATCCATGGTATGAAGCAGTTCCCCGGCCAGGTATATACGCAGGAAGGGCTCCCGGCTCTTGTTGTTTTCCGCATGCTTCGAAAACTGCCGCCATTTATCCTCGCTCAGGTTCCAAAAAGCCCGCACCCGGTCATCATCACGACGTACGAGCTCAAGCTTGTCCTGGTCCAGGTATGCTTCATCCGGGGCATATTTAAACAGCTCCTGGGCCGATTCAAACTGATAATCGTTGTTTGGCCCGGGCCGGCGCTGCCCCTCGGAACTGTGCAAGACCCAGTACAACATAGCTATCAGTATCAGGCTGACTGTGATAATAAAAACAACAGGGATCATATGCGTACCTCCTTAGAAATCGACTTTACCAACAGGGCAATGGGTGGATTCTTACAGGCGCCAGGGCGCTGTTGTTAGTATGCCCGGCCTTTTAGAGCCTAATCGGTTCAAAATTTATACACGCGGTAGGAGCGGTGCTATAATAATATAAGTGTTGAAAGGGGAGGCTGCCGAGTGCCTGAAAAACCACGCTGGGGCTTTTTTGACCTGATCCTGGTATATCTAGCCAGCCTTTTTCTGATTACCTGGCTGGTAAGCCGTAGTCGCAACTTTCTCCACGGTTTGATGAGTAGCAGCGGCCTCACTATAGGTACGGTGCAGGATTTCCTGTTGGCTTATCTGGTGCAGTTCCTAATCTTTAGTGGAATGGTTTTACTGGTGGCCCTGGTTTGGCACCGGGCGCATCCAGGTGAACTGGGGATCAAGGGAACAAGCCTGGAAAACTGGCTAAAATACGGACTGGCGGGCGGAGTCCTGGCATTTACCTTTGCCTGGGCGGCCGGATTGGTAATAGAGCGGCTTCATCCCGACGTATCTCAGCAGGGCGTGGAAACAGTTTTGCGCAGTGTAGGGTCTCCGGGGCAATTCGCACTGCTGCTGATAGTGGTGGCGGTGCTGGCACCTTTGACCGAGGAGTTGTTTTACCGGGGCATGGTATATCCGGTATTTCGCGCATATATTGGCAAGACCTGGGGAATGGTGGCAGCCGGAAGTATTTTCGGATTGGTTCATATGGACCTGTGGAGGGCGGTTCCCCTGGCAGTGGGAGGGATTTTTCTCTGCTATGTCTATGAAAAAACCGGCAGTATATTGGTATCCACCTTGACTCACGGGATATGGAACGGAATACTGGCCCTGCTCATTTATCTCAGTTTGGGATGAACAGTAAAAATTCGGATGGCTATTGACAAAAGAGACTTGACGAACTAAATAATATAATGGTGAGAGATTACAGGAAGGGGGTGTATTGATATGCCGCTATATGAATACAGATGTGAAAACTGTGGCACCTTTGACAAGATGCAAAAAGTATCTGAACCAGCCCTAGAGGCGTGTCCCCAGTGCAGCGGAAAAGTTGAAAGATTGATAGGTCGCAATGTCGGCGTACAATTTAAGGGCCCCGGTTTTTATAAAACGGATAATTCCCTGGTCAAGGACCGGGTGCGCAGTCTCAACAAAGAAAGACAAAAAGACAATGAGTGTATACTCGATGGTGATGTGAAAAATTATGCAGCTCAGGCTGAAAGCACCACCAAAAAAGTTATTGAAGCCTAGAATACTATTTATATCGTATTTATAGTACCGGCTCATGTTTATCTAAAACCCCCATTTATGGGGGTTTTTAAAATATATCTCCCGCAAAGGTATAATATTAATCCTTAGCGAAATAAAGACTATTGATTATGCTGACCAGGGGCTTAAAAACTGCCCGGCTTGGGTAAGACGAGGTGAATCTTAGTGCTTTTGGCCGTTACCTTTGATTTTTGGAATACCCTGTACAAAGGGCCGCCTGATGCTGCCGTATCCGGGCAAAGAGCCCTGGACGTACAACAGACTCTTCTGGCCGAAGGTCTGGAGTTTGACCTGCAGGCCCTATCGGATGCTTTCACAAGCGCCTGGAGGGAGGCCTATTATTCACAAAGGGTATTTGGAAGAGACCCCGGGCCAAGAGGACAGGTGGCTCATTTGCTAAAAAGGTTGGGAATAAAACAGCTTCGCCATCCCGACGACCTGTACGATGCTTATACAACTACCCTTTTGAAGCTCCCACCGGAAATAAACGACGGTGTTCCAGAAACCCTTAATACCCTGGGCGAGCGGCTAAAATTGGCCGTGATATGTAATACCGGGGCAACACCGGGACTTTATCTGCGGCAAATCATGAAAAAGGATAAACTCTTCGATTATTTCAACCATCTGGTATTTTCTGATGAGGTGGTTTGCGCCAAGCCCGATCCGGGGATTTTTAAATTAACAGTCAAACAGCTGGGTTGTCAGCCTGAAAAGGCCATCCATATCGGAGACGATCCCATTACTGATATAATTGGAGCCAAGAAGGCTGGCATGAAAGCGGTATGGCTGGCGCCGGGGACCGATTGGCGGCTGCCTGAGGCCGATTATCATATAAAAAAGGTGCCGGAGTTATTAAATCTGGTATGACGACGGGGTGAATAGAATGGATGTCAATAATGTAGTGGAAAAATTGGTGTGGGAACACCTGGATTCGGTAATGGCCCAGAAGCCTGATATGTGTCGATGCGCTCGATGCCAGGCGGATGTGGTGGCCCTGGCTCTAAATCATCTCAAGCCCCGCTATGCGGTAAGCCCCATGGGGCATGCCATAACCCGGGCGGAGATTATGGATCAGGCCTTTTTAGTCAACGTTTTAGTGGCCATTGCCCAGGGGGTGGAGCAGGTTTACCAAAATCCGCGCCATGATGAGGCTCCCCCACGATGAAGCAGGTTACGATTTACACTGATGGCGCCTGTTCGGGCAATCCCGGACCCGGAGGCTGGGGAGCGGTTCTCCTTTACGGAGAGCACTGCAAGGAAATTTCCGGTGCAGAGCCGGAAACAACCAACCAGCGTATGGAATTAAAAGCGGTGATCGAAGGGCTTAAAGCGCTTAAGGTGCGGGGCTGGGAAGTCCTTGTGCATACCGACAGCGCCTATCTGGTCAACGCCTTTGTCCAGGGTTGGTTGGATAAATGGCAAATGAACGGGTGGAAGAACAGCCGTAAAGAAGAAGTAGCCAACCAGGATCTATGGAAGGAATTATTGGAACTGGGCCTCTTGAACAAAATTAACTATATAAAAGTAAAGGGCCATGCCGGGGATACCTGGAATGAACGCTGTGATGTTCTAGCCCGGGAAGCTATTAAGAAAATGTCCAGCGAAGCCGGTCCTTAAAGAATAGAGAGTAGATAATGAGCAAAGTTGAACTGTACCAGGGCAACGAGAATGGAAAAGACAAAATAGGGGTCAAAATAACCGACCCCAAAGCTACACTGGATGATCTCCTGGCCGCCTGGCAGCCCCTCTGCGATGACGAGAAGCTGCACAAGATGTTTGCTTCCGATTACCACTGCGCCTGCCGGGGATGTCAGGTGAATTGCTGCAATACAGCTTACGTTATTCCCGACCTGATTGCCTTCCACCGCATGTGCGCCCACCTCCATCTGGAGGAAAGCGAATTCGCCTTGAACTGTCTTGATCAACATAAGAGAAGCTTGGGTTTTTTGCGCCTGTCACCCAATCCCTGCCTGTTTTTGCGGGACAGCCTCTGCACCGTATATCCCGGGCGGGCCCTGTTGTGCCGCTTTTACATCTGCTCCGACATCATGGGTGACACCGAGCAATTGATCTATTCCATAACCTGGACCGGAATTGCCGCCGCCCAGGCCTATGCCCGGGAGAAGAACCTGATCCCGCTTCATCCCGGAGGCGGTTTCACCAGTCTGGATCTGATGCTGGCCAGAACCATCGAGGAATTCAGCAGCCACCCGGGCGTGGAATGCTTTCGCCAGGCCCGGGAATACGCCGACATACCATTAAAGCCCTTCCTGCCGTAGCGTTTGACGAAAGACAGGGGGGACAGTTGGGACATTGGGGACGGAGCTTGTTGTCCCTCCCCGAAAATTTT
>JBEHWI010000063.1:0-14032 GCA_040217815.1 Syntrophomonadaceae bacterium
GATCGTGTTGAAAAAGAGCGGCTACGCTCTCGAAGTCGGGGCCGGAATCAATGAGGCCCAACGATTCTTATATCAAATGCACAGCAAGTAAAGGCCAGAAAGGAGAATATACAGTGGAAAAAAAGAAGGTAATTGTTACCGCGAGAATTGCTGATGAAGGCATTGAACTTTTAAAAACGGAATTGGACGTGGACTACCGGGACGGCATTTCCCGGGAAGAGTTACTTAAAATAATCGGTGAATACGATGCGCTTATAGTCCGCAGCGTAACTAAAGTGGATGAGGAGTTGGTCAAAGCCGGACTGCCCCGCCTAAAAATTGTAGGCCGGGCCGGCAACGGGGTGGACAATATTAATGTTGACGCCTGCACCCGGGTGGGAGTTATTGTGGCCAATACTCCGGACAGCAACACCATATCGGCGGCTGAACAGACTATAAGCCTGCTTTTATCTTCCTCCCGCAAGACCGCCTGGGCCAATTACTACCTGAAGGGCGGAACCTGGGACCGCAAACCCTTCCGGGGTGTTGAGCTCTACGGAAAAACGGTGGGCATCGTAGGGCTGGGGCGCATCGGGTCCATGGTGGCCACTCGCTTGAAAGCCTTTAACATGCGGGTGCTAGCCTATGATCCATATATCGCTGATGAAAGATTTGAGAGATTTGGTGCCGAAAAGATGAACACCCTGGAGGAACTGGTGAAGCAGGCTGATTTTATAACCGTTCACACTCCGAGAAATGAAGAAACCATGCACATGATCGATGAAAAGATCCTGGCTCTGGCCAAAGAAGGAGTTCGGGTTGTCAACTGTGCCCGCGGGGGTATTATTAAAGAAGCCGCCCTGGTTAAGGGATTGGAAGAAGGCAAGATCCACAGTGCCGGGCTGGATGTTTTCGAAAAGGAACCGGCTATTGGGAACCCGCTCTTTGCCTTTGACAATGTAGTGGTCACCCCCCACCTGGGAGCCGACACCTTTGAAGCCCAGAAGCGGGTTGGGGAAAACATCGCCGAACAGGTCATAATGGCCTTACGCGGCGAGATAGTACCCAATGTGGTCAATCTTCCTACCATGCTTACAGAAGAATTGGACTACCTGCGTCCTTACATCACCCTGGCCGAAAAGATGGGCAAGATATATTTCCAGCTGGAAAAGGCCCCGGTCAGCCAGGTGGAGCTGACCTACAGCGGCCCTATTTCTGCCAATGAAACTGAGATGCTGACCATAGCCTTTTTAAAGGGCATGCTGGAGCCGATTATGTGGGAAAAGGTCAACTATGTCAATGCCCGTTTGATGGCCCAGGATCGCGGAATTAAAGTATTTGAGAAAAAGGAAGCGCAGAGCAGCCGCCGCTATAAAAACGTTATTTCGGCCAAGATATGCAATCACGACCACTCCCTGGATGTGTCTGGAACCCTGTCCCGGGCCAGAAATCCGCTTCTGGTCGAAATCAAAGGATACGAGATCGAAACCGATCTGGAAGGATATGTCGTCGTTGTGGAAATAGAGGACCGGCCCCGGGTAATAGGCCCCTTTGCCACCGCTCTGGGGGATTATAAGGTCAATATCGCGGGGATGAAAGTGGCCCGCCACGTCAAAGGGCAAACCTCTATCATGGTTCTCAATGTCGACAACAAAGTCGAAGAAGAAATCCTGGAAAAGCTGGCCGATTTGGATGGGATCATCAGCAAGCCCAAGCTTTTAAACTTCTAAAAAGGGCGATCAAAGCCAGTTGCTGAAGACGCTGGACAACTATTAGATGGGAGGATGGCCTATGCTGGACATTAAGTACATAAGGTCCCATCCTGAGCAGGTTGAAGAAGCATTAAAGAAGAGAAACCTGGTTGGGGCTTTAGATCAATTTCTGGACCTGGATCGCCAGTGGCGCAAGATTCTGGTTCAAGTAGAAGACCTGAAGAAGTATCGCAATAACGCCTCCCAGGAAGTTGGGAAGCTGAAAAAAGCCGGCCAGGACGCGGGCGAGCTACAGGAAAAGGTCCGCCAGGTGGGGCAGGAAATCAAAGAATTGGACGATCAGGTAAAAGAACTGGAAACGAGCATGGACGCCATTTTGTTAAACGTCCCCAACCTGCCCCATGAATCGGTTCCGGTGGGGCCCGATGAAGACAGCAACGTTGAAATGCGCCGCTGGGGTGAGCCCCGTAAATTTGATTTTGAACCGCAGGCCCACTGGGATTTAGGGCCGGCACTAGATATATTAGACTTTGAAAGGGCTTCCCGCCTTTCCGGAGCCCGTTTTACGGTATACAAGGGGGCTGGAGCCCGTCTGGAGAGAGCGGTTATCAATTTCTACCTGGATATTCATACATCCAAACACGGCTACCGCGAGATGTGGACGCCTTTTATGGTAACCGCCGACTGTATGATGGGAACCGGACAGCTGCCCAAGTTTGCTGAAGACATGTTTAAAATTGAGGGCCGGGAAATGTACCTGGTGCCAACCGCCGAGGTTCCCCTGACCAACCTGCACCGGGGGGAAGTCCTGGACGGCGCTGACCTGCCCCTGTACTTTACCGCCTATACCCCTTGTTTCCGGGCGGAAGCCGGCGCGGCCGGAAGGGATACCCGGGGGGTAATCCGCCAGCACCAATTCAACAAAGTTGAGCTGGTTAAGTTAAGCCGTCCCGAAGACTCCTACGAGGAACTTGAAAAACTGACTGCGGACGCAGAAGAAGTACTGCAAATGCTGGGGCTGCCCTACCGGGTGGTGCTGCTTTCCACAGGGGATATGGGCTTTTCCTCCGCTAAAACCTATGATCTGGAAGTATGGATGCCCAGCTACAATGCCTACAAGGAAATATCTTCCTGTTCTAACTGTGAAGACTTCCAGGCCCGCCGGGCCAATATCCGCTTCCGGCCGGACCCGAAAGCCAAGCCGCAGTATGTTCACACCCTGAACGGTTCAGGGGTGGCGGTGGGTAGAACCGTGGCGGCTATAATGGAAAATTACCAGCAAGCGGACGGGTCAATCGTCATTCCGGAAGTCCTGCGTCCCTATATGGGAGGCCTGGATAAGATTACAAGGTAAGGCCGTAAGAATTATTGACAAGGGTCCGGCCCCTGTGATATACTTTCCCTTGCATTGGGCATAGAAAAGAAGCCTTTATTCGGAGGGGTGTCCGAGCGGTTGAAGGAGGCGGTCTTGAAAACCGTTGAACCTTTGCGGGTTCCGTGGGTTCGAATCCCACCTCCTCCGCCAGATATTTCCTTAGAGGCTAATCGTGGAGAGATGGCCGAGTAGGCTGAAGGCGCTCGCCTGCTAAGCGAGTATAGGGTTTGTAGCTCTATCGCGGGTTCGAATCCCGCTCTCTCCGCCACTTGAATTACGGACTTCGCAGGAAGTTTTTTTGGAGAAGTGGGTGAGGACCCGCGACAGGGTTCCGACGGCCATGGATGGCCTAGTATCGCGGGCGCCGTGATGGCGCAGGAGCGATGAAATCCCGCTCTCTCCGCCAATTGATAATCATCACATCAAGTCGTGATAAAAATAAATATTAACATGCGCCCGTAGCTCAGCCGGATAGAGTAACAGACTACGAATCTGGAGGTCGCAGGTTCGAATCCTGCCGGGCGCGCCATTTATTTTAATATATCCATTAGCGCAGATCATGCGCCCGTAGCTCAGTAGGATAGAGCAACGGTTTCCTAAACCGTGGGCCGGGGGTTCGAGTCCCTTCGGGCGCACCATTATGGCGGTGAAATACCATGCGAGACGAAGATTACATGCGCATGGCCTTGGACATAGCCCGCGACGCAGCTACCCGGGGGGAAATACCAGTAGGGGCTGTTGTGGTTAAAGACGGCCAGGTAATCGCCCGGGCCGGGAATGAAAAGGAACGCCAGGAGGATGCAACCGCTCACGCGGAAATCCTCGCCCTGCAAAGAGCCGCAAGACAATTAGGGAGCTGGCGCATGCAGGAGGCAACCCTGTACTGCACCCTGGAGCCCTGCCCTATGTGTGCAGGCGCTATGGTCAATGTACGACTGGGCAGACTGGTTTACAGTACCCGGGACCCCAAAGCAGGAGCAGCGGGATCGATTTTAGACATAGTACGCTGTCCGGCATTTAACCATCAGGTCATGGTAGAGGATGGGGTTCTAAAGGAAGAGTGTGCAGAACTGCTCTCAGCATTTTTTGCTGATTTGAGGAGAGATGGCCGAGAGGTCGAAGGCGCTCGACTCGAAATCGAGTAGGTGGCTGATACCCGCCTCGTGAGTTCGAATCTCACTCTCTCCGCCAGAAGAGAGCCTCGCAGAGGATAAGTTTTATAGTTTTACAACTTAATATTATTGTGGAGAGATGGCTGAGTTCGGCTGAAGGCGCTCGATTGGAAATCGAGTATGGGGCTAATAACTCCATCGCGGGTTCGAATCCCGCTCTCTCCGCCACTTAGGAAACTACGGGGGTTTCAGCGATCAGGCTGAAACCCCCATTTACTATTTTTTACAGTTGCAGGGGCAGGAGTAGCCGAAATAGGTGAAAATAGACAGCTGCGAACCAGAGCGGATAGCTCAGACACTGTGGATTTTGATTGTGTTGCTAGGGCGCAATTTATAAGAAGGCCTTGGAATCTGTAAAATTCAAGGCCTTCTTAATAATAATTTATCTCGTTAGAGTACCATTATAAAATGTAGGCTCGCCAAAAACAATTTTCTTGATCGTCCCGTGATTGATCTTTGCCTCCGACTCAATGCAAAGCTTATTTATTCCGCCGGTGTCAATATCAATATTTTCGATTGTCTGCCCTGGGTTCAGGGTAACTGTCTTGATGACTGCTCCATCATAGGTATTATTCCGAATGTTGATGATATATTTGTCCTGCGCGCTGCTGTCAACAAAGAACGATACTCTAAATCGTTTGTAATTGCCGTTTGGCTTCAGGTAACAGGTAAAATACTGCATATCGATATTACCGTTATTAGTAATTCCCCACTTATAAGTCTTGCCGGGTGTGGTCAGTTTATCCGCATCAGTAGTGATTATAGTGCCGTAATAGTCCTCATAAAGAGTGGTGTTATCAACTGGAAGACTATCTGAACGTCCACCGATCCAAACCGTTTTAGTTGTTCCATCATAGTCGACAGGTATTTTCGCTGCTTCTCCCAGTACCGCCGCAAGCGGCAGGTAGGTCCTTCCATTATAAACAATCGGCTTGTAGTAATCCCCGGTTGCGGGATCTTTAGGCGTCCAATCCTGGCCATTTAGCTTTAATTTAATAGTATTGCTCAACAACGCCTGGATAGTGACATCGTCGGATTCGGCAAAAGCTACGAATACCATCCCCATCATGAGAGCGCAGGTTAGGAAGCCAACGATAAAAATTCTCAGGTCTTTACTGCTGAACATTTTATCCCTCCTGTCAAATAGTTATGTTGGGTTAATGGCTATTTAATTGTCACAGCCACCCCCTTTGAAAGATCAACCAAACCTGATTGGCCATAACGCATACTATATTTCACTAATTTTACCACAAATAGTTTGCATGCTATATAAACATCAATTGATAGCCTGATGCGGTATCAAGACTCGATTTCTAATCAGATTAGGGCATCTTGATTTTGGCTAATACTAATACTTGGGCTGAACAAATTTTGGGGCTCAGGGCACTTCAACTTACGCTTGAATGAAGTTCAAGGATGACAACCAGATGAGTATCCTAAATTCGGTTTTTCTTTGTCACTGATAACGATACCAAAGAATAAAATACAGGTAGGAGATACCCTCCCCGGGAATCTTATGGTTCCTCCTGAGCTGGGCAATAATCATTACTTTTCGTAAGCTGTTAGTGGCAAACCACTTAATGGGGGATTGAGAAATTCTATTATGAGCAGAATAATACAGCTGGATTACGATATTGAACCCTGTCCAAGGTATGGCTACGGGAAATTGCCTCATCAAAAGCTGAATGACTTAATCGGAAAAAACCGGTCGATTTACTCTGAGGTGTTAACGAGCAATTTAAGTTATAAAAAGTATTTTCGGGCAATTCCCGCCACACTACCTGAATCCGACCCCAATCCAAGATGGACTAATATTTGGATATCAGGGTTGGATTGCATCTCTTTATGCGGTTTACTTTGCAACAATAATCCCAAACTATACGTAGAAATCGGTTCTGGTGAAACCACAAAATTTGTTCGCTGGAGTATAAACACCTTTGGCCTTCGAACTAAGATTATTTCCATAGACCCCGGTCCAAGGGCGGAAATAGACTCCATCTGCGATTTAGTAATCCGAAAACCGGTAGAAAAACTGGATCCCCAATTCTTCCAAGATTTAGAATCAGGAGATATTCTATTTGTTGATGCATCCCACCGGGTCTTAATGAATTCGGATACATCCGTAGTATTCCTAGATATTTTGCCCTATTTGAAAAATAACGTACTGGTTCATTTCCATGACATCTTCCTTCCCTACGACTACCCACCCGAATGGGTGGAAAGGTTCTATTCGGAACAGTATTTGCTGGCTGCTTTCATCCTGGCCGAGGGGGATAAGTTTCAGATAATTCTACCCAATTTTTTTGTGTCTCTCGACTCGGAACTCGCTGCTATTTGCAGCCCAATCTGGGATGGAATGTCTTATATAACCAGTCATGGGGCATCGTTTTGGATTAAGACAATCAATCGATAATCTCGCTTATGATGAATTTGTTTATCGCTATTATACAAATGTAATCAAGCCTTATAGACCTTCGCCAAACCTTCGGGTATTAGCTAGATTCATCTATTGGCCGCTTTTTGTGAAATTTGGGCAACGCCAAGGAACCTACCGATAAACCTTTTTCATCCACTCAATAGTTAAAGGAATACCCTCTTTAAGTTTAACCCGAGGCGAAAACCCAATAGCATTTCTGGCACTTGAAGTATCAGCAACCTTGTTTTTGGTTGTGAAGGGCTCCTCATCCATATACTGCACCAAACTGTCATCCATGCCCAGGTAGGACAAAATCATATCTGATACGTCCTTCATTGAATGCACTTCACAGCCCGCCAGGTTGTATGTTGCTCCATCTTGAAAACCGGGGATGAGGGCTGATAGAGCGTAGGTGCAGTCATCAATAAACAGAGAACTTCTGGTATGATTCAAGAACACTGTGTAGGGTTGATTGTGAAGCGCCTTATAACAAAAGACACATACGGCGCTGCGAAAGGGAGTATAGTACTCACCCGGCCCATAAGTATTAAAGAGGCGAACGGTCATAATTTGATTTCCGCTAGTATGGCGGGCATTATTGATTTGCAGTTCATTAACCCATTTAGAGATGGCATAGTCATTCAATTGCTTTATTTCAAGCTTTTCCATGACTTCTTCAGCCATGATTCCGTCATAATCACCGTATACTTCTGAGCTGCTGGTATATATCATTTTGAAACCGTAATCTGCCTGTAGGCTGAGAAGGTTCTTGGTACCGATGGCATTGGTCTGCCATAGATTTTCGTAATAAGCTTCACCATTCCATCGTCCGAATTCAGCCGCGAGATGATAAACATAGTCAAAAGATTGCCGTTTGAAAAGAGATAAAAGCTGGCGGTAGTTGCCAATGTCACACCGATAATAATTGTTATCGTGGCTGTGCTTTAAATCGCAAACCCAGACTTGATGGCCATTGGTTTCAAGCCGTTTTACTAAATTGGTACCTACAACCCCTTTTCCACCGGTTACTAACACTCTCATTTAATTCACTCCTCAATTTACCAACCTGCTTTTATTCATCGGATTGTATAAGGACCGGGGCAGAACGTGTTCCGGCCACTATTTTGCTGGAGAATGCTACCAGGCTGTCCGTTTCTTCGTTCCCCTTGATCATTAGTCCATAATTGGGCCAAAAACCATTTAGCCACCTTTTTACCAGGCTATTTATGTTTATTAAGATCAGCCCAACCCATTTTTCCTGGATAACAAATGTAGTATCAGGGTACAAGGGATATGCCGGCTGGTTATCCCAGGAAACATATTTGGCATCCCATGCTGAAGATATGCGGTATATTCCAGCTTGAATCGCCCCCTTGGTTATTTCGTTACGCTCAATGTTGAGGCGTAAAAAAACCGGCTTTCCCTGGTCTAGAAATGCCTGGCTATCTCTAAACACCTCGAGGTCAAAATTAAGAATGGTACGATATATGTCACCATGGCCCCGAAAACGGCCTATATAAGCAGTCTGTATCCTATTTGTAAAATTCTGATTTTTATAGAACTCGGAGATATATGTTATCTGGTCTGCTTTTACTATTTTCCGAACCATAAATACACGCCTTTCAAAACTTAATCCAACTGACCCCAATAATGGTTCTGATTACGAAAGATTTGACCTTTACGTTCGTTATAGAGGCGTTCATTGTGCTTTAACTCGGGGGAATCCATATGGCTGTCATCATGGCGCTCATGGTAAAGGTGAATAGTTTGAGCCTGAGTAAGGCACATATAGCAGCCGTTGCCAAGTAAACGACTTATAAGATCATCATCGTCATAAGCAAAACCAGTAAAGTCTTCATCATATCCTCCAATGTCAATCATTTCCTGCCTGTTTACGGCCATAAGAAAGGGGAGGCGGGTGTTTAGGCGGGGAAAACAAGCGATGTAATCAATCCAGGAAAAATCGCCAAGCTTGTTCAGACCGTCCAGAAACGCTCCGGTATCATCCATACCAATACTGGTGGATATATTTTTGTTATCACCGAGAACCGGTAACACCAGGTTTTCCACAGTATTATTTACATGGAACATTTCGGCACAGGAGATAACCAGCACCTGACCTTTTGCCTTGCGAATACCAATATTCAAGGCAAAACCAGGGACCCTATATATTAGTGAGCCAGGACTATTTCTTTTACCCGTGAAAACATATTTTAGATTTAATTGCTTTTCATATTGTTCACATAGTGCTACTGTTTCGTCGGGTAATCCATCATTTAGAACAATTGTTTCAAAATCAAAAGGAATGGGCTGGCGGCTTAATGACCAAAGATTCCATTTTAGAAGTTGAGGTCTAAGAAAAGACGTTATGAGAATAGAGACTGTTTTCAATGGTTTAGCTCCTCCCCAAATGGAAATATACTGTTATATTTATAAAAATATTCTAGTTGTGGTTATTAGGTGCAAAACCCGGCAACATATTTTTTACCATTTGATTTGAATAGGCATTACCATTTCTTAAGATAAAAAATATATATAGATAAGAAGAATAACGGGAAAAAAGGTGGGCTTATGGTCAATGAATGTATATAATCAGGCGTTCCCCGGAGTAACCGTGATTACAGCCACTAATCGGCCACAATACATGGAACGGCTTTTGGTCAACTACCTGCAGCAGGATTACCCTGTTAAGCAGCTAATTATAGTTTTAAATAACGCTCCTTTTAATCTTGAAGAATGGCAGCGGAAAATTTGGCAATATCAAGACATTGAAGTTATTCATCTTCAGGGGAATCCATCATTGGGTTTATGTTTCAATACTGCGATAAGCCGAGCAAAGTATGATTTGGTGGCTAAATTCGATGATGACGACTATTATTTTCCGCAATACCTAATAAACTCAACAAGGCATTTTCTGAACACTAATGCGGATATTGTTGGCAAGGCGTGTCGTTATATATTTTTTGCCGATTTATCGACACTGGCTCTGTATTCGCTAGGTGTGGAGAATGAATTTGTAACTTACGTAGCAGGTGCAACCATGATTGTTAAAAAGAACTTATTTGATAAGATAGCATTTCCGGATATAACCAGCGGTGATGATAGCGAGTTTCAAAGAAAGTGTATAAGAGAAGGTTTTAATATCTTTTCAGGTGACCGGCATTACTATATAACGATAAGGCAATCTTCTATCCAAAATCATACTTTTCAATTTCATGACCAGGAGTATTTAAATTTCTGTCAGACTGTTGCCAATATCCCCACCTATTTAGAAGAATGGATTGCGAAAGGGCAGGGTTTTTAGGAAATTGTTATCTTGAGTCATATTCAGCCGATAGGACCTGTTCGTAGTATATATGATTAGAGTGCTCTTTCAATCTCGAAGAAGCAGCCGAAGAGTAGCCGAAATAGATGACACTACCCACAAATAGATGCAACTATCAGCATAATTGCAGAGATGCGGATAGTCCAAAATCCTTAACAGATAAGAATAGATGTCAATACCTGAAAATAGGTGAGAGGTGCTATACACAATTGGAAATCGAGTAGGGTGTGAATAGCGCCCTCGCGGGTTCGAATCCCGCTCTCTCCGCCACTATGGAAACTATGGGGGTTTCAGCGATTAGGCTGAAACCCCCATTTTCATATTTTTTATAATTATTATAGCCAGGAGTACCCGAAAAATATAGATTCGCAATGTTACAAACAGTAGCCTTTCATCGGCCGTCTGCCTCTGAAAAAACACGGTCTTATTGCATCATTACATAAAGTTCGGGATACAACCTTGAATCAACTGGGTCTGTTCTGTGGTCACAGGAAAGTAGACTTTAAAAGTTGTCCCATATGGACCAGTCTCGCAGTTAATCCTGGCCTTATGGCGAGCCGCGATACTATAGCATATAGCCAGGCCCAGGCCGGTACCGTTATCCTTTGTAGAGAAAAAAGGCGTACCAAGTTTATCAATCACTTGGGGATCCAACCCGTGCCCCTGATCCTTTATGAACAAAATAATCTCATTCTCCTCACAGGTGGTTCCAATAGTGAGTATTCCTCCAGGTGACATAGCTTCCAGACCGTTGCGGGCCATGTTCATGATCAACTGGCGGATTTCCTTAGCATCAATTAGTGACATGGGAGGATTGCTCAGATCAAGGTGAATATCCATTTCATTATAATTAGCATCAGCCTGAATCATTGGGTAAAGAGATTTAACTACTTCATCGAGATATTGGTGTTGAAGTTCTACCCGTTTATCTTTGGCCATGCCCAGGAATTCGGAAATGATATGGTTAGCCCGGTCCAGTTCTTCAATCATTAAATTGAAAAACATCCAGTCTTCTTTATAACATTCCTTACGGTTTAACATTTGTAAAAAGCCACGTACGGCAGTCATTGGGTTCCTGATTTCATGTCCGATGCTAGCGGCTATTTCTCCTATAAGGTTCAAACGGTCAAAGTGAGCTATTTCGGATTCCATCTTTTTTTCTTTAGTAATATCTTTAACCAGGCTAAGAAAATTAGGTTCGCTGCCAATATTTATTAGCTCCGCTGAACAAAGGCAAGTTCGAATATCCCCGGATTTATTTCGAAATCTGACTTCCAAGTTACGAACGCTACCTTTTTCGGTTAATCCTTTTATTATAGAAGCTCGTTCAGTCGGATCAACCCAAAGGCCCAATTCCATAGCAGTATGGCCTAATACTTCATGCCGCTCATAGCCGGTCCAATTAAAAAAGGAGTCATTTGCTTCAATAAAACGTCCTTCTCGTATAGTAGAAATGGCAACCGAATCAGGAGTAGTATGAAATGCTTTGGAGAACTTCTCTTCAGAATCCTTAAGCGTTTTCTCCATATGCGTACGCTCAGTGATGTCTTTATGTACGCCGAGTAGATGTGGCTCATTATCAATAACCATCATTTCGAACGATGATAAAAACTTCTTTATTTCTCCTGATTTCATTCTAAAAGGAGTTTCTAAATTTCTAACATATCCTTTAGCGCGAATTTCCTTTAACATAAGGTTTCGTTCTTCAAAGTCAACGTATACACCCAATTCATTGGTAGAAGAACGCCCAATTGCTTCATTTTTTTCATATCCGGTTGTTTCAACCCAGGCATCATTTACATAAACATAATGTCCGGTATCAAAAGTCGTAATTGTAACCGGATCAGGAATACAATGCAATGCTTTCAAAAACTTATCTTCTGTTTCCTCTATCCTACGTAATCGTTCCTCCACCATGGAACTTGCAAGATGTCCTATTTTTGCGTAATATCTCATAGTTGATCGAGCCAGCTCTTCAGAAATAATTGGAATTCGTCGTAGTGCTTCTAAATAGGCTTTTTCGTCAAACCCGTTCTGCTGTGCTTGTTTGCGGAAGAATTCCTCATCTGGAGGTTCATGCAGAAACTGTCCAGTGGTGATTGCCGCCAGATATTGGCCTTCTATTATAATAGGTGCTGCATAATCCATAAGGCCATTTAAACACTTATGCCCGATATAACCTTCATCTTGAAATGGTGCAAAAAGATATCGATTGCTTTGTACGCACCTGCTCTTCGTTTGTGGACAGATAAGGTGAAACTTTGTGCAGATATCCTGCCAACCTCTAGCGCAGAAGATATTATTATCTTTATCAAGAATAGCATAAGGTAGCTTTGTTGCTACGTAAAACGAATCCAATATTTGTTGCAAAAGAGGCATGTCTATAAGTTTTGAAAGGTCATGTTTTGGGGATTTGTTAACTGTTCGGTGTTCATCATCTAATAGAATAAAATTCTCATTCAGCTCGGTAGTGAAAAGGTTGTTAGCAGGAGTAACCGAGCTTTGATTTAGGGTTTTTATAAGACTTTCAAGTTCTGCATTTTTTTGCTGAAGTTCACTTAGTTCCTTTATGAGCTGCTCTTTTGTCTTATCTTCATTCTTCAAATGGGCCCCTTCTAAATTACATTCCATACTTCACCCTCAGCTTAAAATTATTCCCCAACAACGAATAAATTCGGCAATTTTTCAAAAAAACCCTGCGGTTGTGTATTGGAAAAATTCCCATTATTTTGACAATTTGCGACCCATGAAGACCTTTCTAATTATATGCTAAAGGTATGTGATTATTGGAAGGATATTATCAAGAAGCCCTGGAGTAGCCGAAATAGATGCTTCCATCCACAACTAGATGGAAATCACTACATAACTTTGGAACTACCCATAGTCAGAAGCAGAGAATAGACGATAATAGAAGGGGTTGAAAGAGAACTGTTGCGAGTTAGTTCACTCGATTGGAAATCGAGTAGAGTGTTAATAGCGCCCTCGCGGGTTCCGACGGCCATGGATGGCCTAGTGTCGCGGTGCCAAGGATGGCAAGGAGCGGCCGACGGCCATGGATGGCCTAGTATCGCGAGCGCCGTGACGGCGCAGGAGCGATGAAATCCCGCTCTCTCCGCCACTATGGAAACTATGGGGGTTTCAGCGATTAGGCTGAAACCCCCATTTACTATTTTTTACAATCGTTGTAGCCCGGAGTAGCCGAAATACATACAAATAGCTGTAAATACATATAAATACGCCAAAACAGATGTGAATTAGCCATAAAATATGGATGAGAAATAATATCAAAAACGGCTGTATATCGGTATTTTAGGGACTGTTGCTTGTTCATCAAGGTTACTCGACTTTGCATCGAGTAGGTACCGTCAATTTTTTAGCAGAATATCGTTGATGACCATCTTAATAAAGGGAAAAACTCTTAATAGAGAATCGGTGGCTCCCGCAGTGAAGCCACCGATGCAGATTATAGCAGTTTCTTCAGAATGACGAAATATCATATCTTAAAGCCATGATCATTTGTTATTATTTGGTTTGAGTTAACAGGCTTCTATCTTCCATTTGCGGGGGTTCTTCCAGCCACTTATGCTTAATCATTAATTTGCCGCCTTCTCGAGCAAAGTCCAATGTATCCTTTGACATAATTGCCAGTTTTGCGGGAAGATCACTTCTCATACTAAAAGACATACCTAATGCATTATTTCCTACTGCATAGCTTGCCATAATATTTGTACAATACATCATTATTTTATCTGAAAAAGGTGGTACTATTGAATCTGTTGCTTTGCCTGCCCATGTACTGGGGGGTTGAATATCACTTTGCAATAAGAGATTGCTTATACCATGAACTATATTTTTAGAAAGTTCTTTACCTGTTATAAAATAAGCCTTAATCTCTTTTTCTTTGGCAACCTGAGCGAAACCAGTCATTAACTGCATTCCGAAAATGTTCACTTCTAATGTCTGAAAAAGGTAGGCCATTTCAAGTGTATTCAGAGCACGTTTATTTCCAAATAGAGGTATTCCACTCATATATTTTTTTTCTTCAATAAATTC
>JBEHWI010000064.1:0-13794 GCA_040217815.1 Syntrophomonadaceae bacterium
TCAAGCTCCTGGGGATGGGCAACCAGGACCACTTCATCGATAAGATTCATTGCTTCAAATATGTTTAAAGAGTAATAAAGCACCGGTTTGGAGTTCAGCAGGAGGAACTGCTTTTTTATTTTGCCCCCCATCCTGCTGCCAGTTCCGGCAGCTGCTACAACAACTGCCAGGCTATCAGCCATACACATTCACCTCTGGCACGCTCTGCACCTGGGCCGTTAAATTGCTGGGAGCCTCGACCCTTACCTTGCGGGTAAAGATCATGCGGCCGGCTGCGGTCTGAAAGACGCTGGTCACGGTAACTTCCAAATCACGGCCTATCTCATCATAGGCATCCTCGACTACCACCATAGTGCCGTCTTCTAAATAGCCAACTCCCTGACCGGGCTCCTTACCCTCTTTGATAATGGTAATGTGCATGGTTTCTCCCGGGTAAACCATCACCTTCACCGCATTGGTCAATTCATTGATATTCAGGACTTTTAACCCCTGAAGCTCGGCAACTTTATTGAGGTTATAGTCATTGGTTATGATTCCTGCATTTAACTGTTTGCAGAGGCGTATTAGTTTGGAATCTACATCCCTTTCTTCAAAAGGATTTGCCTCTATTATATCAACTTTAATATCAGGGTGTTTCTGCATTTTAGAAAGAAGTTCCAAACCACGCCGTCCTTTGCTGCGGCGAATATGATCAGACGAGTCAGCGATATGCTGCAATTCTTCAATTACAAAGGTCGGCACCAGCAAGGAACCTTCCAGGAAATTGCTCAGGCAAACGTCAAAAATACGACCGTCAATAATAGCACTGGTGTCCAATATCTTAGCCTTGCCATAGCTTGACTTCCCTTCCTGATTCCGTTTTGCCCAGGGGAAATACGCCAAGATTTCCGTTCCCCTTCTAGAACCAATCTTAAGTCCCAAAAATCCACAAAGGCAGAAAACAACCAGAATAACAAAAGCTCCTTCGCGGCCGCCTATGCTGGAAAGGGGGTAGGAACACACCGCTCCGGCCAGGACGCCAATCATCAATCCGGTCGTGCTGCCCATAAGCCCCTCCAGTGAAAGATTATCAAGCCGATGATTGAACCCCTGCGACAGTTTGCGCAGCACCTTAAGGACCATACTTGCTCCCAGATAAACCAGGGCCACCGACAAAAGAGCTCCCGGTATTCCCCACTTAATATCAACTTTGAAAAGATACCGGCTTATATATAAGACCCAAAGTCCAGCCAGCAGACAAAAGCCCAGGAGTGCCTTGGTTGCTTGCTTTTTATTTTTAGACATAGTCTCACCTCCAATACTATTGTGAGGTTAAGTCCACCTATTTATACCACTAATGCATAAAAATTACTTATGTTCAAAATAGGCCAGGTCCGGGTAAAATACGTCCCGCTGTCCTGAAGTGCCTGAATACCGGTCTATTCGATAATTGACAAACAATCGGGCTAGCTCTATAATTTATTAAAATCACCTATACAAAGGGGGCAAGTCTTTTTATGAAAGACTTGATTTGTGATGAGTTTCAAAATGTTGTTGGGGAACTGCTGATTCGCCACCGCAGCATATTAGATATACTCACCAAACTCTCCGAAGCCAGCGGTCGAGTGAACCGGGCGGTAGCCAAATCGGTCACCGACTGCGGATGCATTTCGGTCCAGGCTGAAAAGCGCTGCATACCCAATAATATCGAAACCTTCGCCGAGCTCTCCAAACTCTTGGACGACCATGTTCAAGGCAGCCTGTGCCCCAATTGTGAAGACATAGTGATGAGTGAAATGGGTAAACTGCTCTTTTACATCGCCGCCCTCTGCAATACCCTGGATATAAACCTCTACGACGTACTGATTAAGGAGTACAAAAAAGCCACCACTCTGGGCATATATAACCTTACCTAAAGACCCGAATTTTAATAAGAAAAACAATTAAGCCGTCCTTGTGGACGGCTTTTGCATTGATTTAATTGACTGCTTTTTTAACCACTAGGTTTAGTGTTTAGGATAGCCATGCCTAGGCAAGATCGAGGGGCGGTCCATCGGAGCGAAGGTCAAGGAAAGAATAAAATTCGCGCTTGAGGCGATTAAGGTATGGGGACACACCACCCCTTCGGGAGAGGAATGTCCCCGATGAACGTTGATAGCGCGAATTTTATGAATGACGCAGACGACGCCCATGGACGGGCTAGTGTCGCGGTGACAGGACGTCAGGGAGCGACCGACGCCCATGGACGGGCTAGTGTCGCGGTGACAGGACGTCAGGGAGCGACCGACGCCCAGGACGGGCTAGTGTGGCGACGTTCATGGACGAACTAGTGCGGCGGTGGCAGGACGCCAATGAGCCGCCGGTGCCAGGACGGCATGGAGCCGCGATTCGCTTCGAGGGGCCGGTCCGCCTCAGTTTATTCCATGTATTCCAGGAACAGCTGCTCCTGCATCCTACGCAGGCCGTTTTTGATGGACCTGGCCCGTACTTCGCCGATTCCTTCAACATCATCTAATTCTTCTATGCTGGCGCGCAGTATGTTGCCCAGCAGGCCAAAACGCTCGACCAGGTTTTCTATAATAGTCATGGGAATGCGGGGCAGTTTATGCAGCATCCGGTATCCCCGGGGCGAAGCCTGAACTTCGAGATGACTGGTCGAAGAACCCAGGGCCAGGATCTTGGCTATGAAAACAGAATCGGAAACGTCTTCTTCAAAGGCTCGCAGTATAGCATTGATCAGATCATGGGGTGATTTGTCCGGCACATTGGAATAATCCTGGATAATAAAACGGGCTTCTTCCTCAACATTGGTCAACATTTCATCTAATTGCATTTTCACCAGGCGCCCCTCGGTACCCAATTCAGCAATGGAGTCTTCAATCTCCCGGGCAATATTCAAAACCTTGGCGCAGCGCCTGAGTACCCCGCAAACATCGGATACGGTCACCAAATCTTCAAATTCCAATCCACCCAGGCGCTGCTGTTCCTTAAACCATACATTACGGTACTTTTCCAGGGTCTGCAGGGCCTGATTGGCCCGTACCAAAACGTATTCCAGTTCCCGTAATCTAAATATCACACTACCCATATAAAGGGTTACTACTTTACGTCTCTGCGAAACGGCCACCACCAGTTCACCGGTCTGACGCGCCACCCTTTCCGCGGTACGGTGGCGTATACCCGTTTCGTTGGAAGGTATATTGGGATCAGGATCAAGCTGGGCGTTGGCTACCAGGATCCGCGAAGCATCACTGTTCAGAATTATAGCCCCATCCATCTTGGCCAATTCGTAAATGCGGGAAGGGCTGAACTCACAGTCAATGTAGAATCCGCCGCTGACCAACTGCATTAACTCAGGCGAATCACCCAGAACGATCAATCCTCCGGTGTTGGCTTGAAGTATGTTCTCGATCCCAATTCGAAACTGGGTACCCGGGGCAACCTTGTGCAATGATTTTCGAAATTTCCCTTGATACAAATCTTCCAAGACCCTCTCACCCTTCCATCAAGTCTAGCAGTTTTTCTACGCTTTCCAAAGGCAGCAACTCCAGGCCGCTGCCTTCATACTGGCGCTTGGTCTGCCGGGGCAGAACGACTCTGCTATAACCCATCTTATTGGTTTCTCGCAGCCTCTGATCTATACTGTGCACCGGACGGATCAGTCCGGAAAGGCTTATTTCACCCATAAAAACGGTTTGGGCGGGTATGATCTGCTCCCTGTAACTGGATAGGATAGCAGCAGCGATTCCCAGATCTACCGAGGGGTCTTTGAGAAAAACGCCTCCGCTGATCTTGAGATATATATCATGGTTTGATAATTGAAAACCGCATCGTTTCTCCAAAACCGCGATAATTAAGGCCAAACGGTTTTGATCCACACCGGCTGCCATCCGGCGTCCGTAGCCTGGTCCGGATGGGGAAACCAGGGCTTGAATCTCAATAAGAAAGGAACGGCTGCCTTCGAAGCAGGCTGCCACCGCAGTGCCGGGACTGGGCTGGCCGCGGGTTGATAGAAAGACATCTGACGGATCAGGAACCTCTATTAGTCCCTGACCGGTCATTTCCATTAAACCGATCTCATCGGTTGAGCCAAAACGGTTTTTTACTCCGCGCAGAATGCGCAGGGATAGATCCCGCTCACCTTCAAAATAGACTACCGCGTCGACCATGTGTTCAAGGGTTTTGGGTCCCGCCAGGGCGCCGTCTTTTGTTACGTGCCCGATCAGGATGACGGCCTGTTCCCGTTTTTTAGAAAGAGCTGCAATGCGCGCCGTACATTCCCGAAGCTGGGCAACACTTCCCGGTATTGATGAAACTTCACTTGAATACACAGTCTGAATGGAATCGATAATTAAAAGACGCGGATTGATCTGGGCCAAATGATGCTCAAGCAAGTCTACATCCGGCTCATTTATGAGATAGAGCAGATCACCGTTCAAACCCAGGCGCTGGGCCCGAAGGCGGATTTGTTTGAGCGATTCCTCACCGGAAAGATAGAGCACTTTTTCTTCCGCCCGGGAGATATTTTCGGCTGCCTGCAAGAGCAGGGTTGATTTACCCACTCCCGGGTCGCCCCCCAGAAGGATTAGGGAGCCGGGGACTATTCCTCCACCTAAAACCCGGTCCAACTCGGCTATGCCGCTGCTAAAGCGGCTGGTTTCCTCGGCTGATATCATGGGTAAAGGCAGGGCCTGGGCTTCAGGTTTTCTTATAGCCTGGTTTTTCCTGACCACTTCTTCACTGAGGGTATTCCAGGAATGACATCCCGGACATTTCCCCAGCCACTTTGGTGATTCAAAACCACATTCCCCACAAACAAACCTGGTAAGCTCTTTCCCCATTTTATCCCCTTCATTATATATCACTTGAACTGGTTAATTTTGCTATACCCCGTAATTGTTTCTATCGCTCATTCCACAAAAAAACTTTAATTGTACCACTTTCCTTTGACGCAGGGTTGATACTATACCGTTGCTTGATCTGATGCTTTTCGTATGACAACGTTGTCGTTTTCTACGTCGGCCAGAACCCGATCGCCGAAGTTTACCGTTTTCTTGAGAATTTCTTCGGCTATGGCATCCTCAACCAGCTTTTGAATGGCCCGTTTTAAGGGGCGGGCTCCAAACTTGGGATCATAGCCCTTTTGCAGAATCATGTTCTTAAGCGCTTCGCTCACTTCAAGTTCATAACCGTTTTCTTTCATGCGATCAGCTAGCTCCTTGAGCAACAGTTCTACTACCTGTTTTAATTCCTCATCGCTCAAGCTTTGGAACACGATCATCTCGTCGACCCGGTTGATGAATTCTGGCCGGAAGGTGTGCTTCATCTGTTCCAGGACCCTGTCCTTCATTTCCTCATAGGAGGCCGAGGCATCGGTCTTGCTGTTGAAGCCTACCTTACGGCTGTTTTTGATCGATTCTGCTCCCACATTGGAGGTCATTATAACAACCGTGTTGCGAAAATCAACGGTTCTACCCTGACCATCGGTCAGACGGCCATCTTCCAGAACCTGCAGCAATATATTAAAGACATCCGGGTGAGCTTTCTCAATCTCATCCAGCAGTATAACCGAGTAGGGCCTTCTCCTCACTTTTTCGGTGAGCTGGCCGCCTTCATCATATCCGACGTAGCCGGGAGGAGAACCTATCATCCTGGATACGGCATGCTTCTCCATGTATTCGGACATATCCAACCTTATTATGGACTCTTCACTGCCGAACATGGCCTCGGCCAGGGCCCTGGCCAATTCTGTCTTTCCGACCCCGGTGGGCCCCAGGAAAATAAATGATCCAACTGGTCTTTTGGGATTTTTTAAACCGGCCCGGCCTCTTTTAATAGCGGTCGCCACTGCTCCCACTGCCTCATCCTGGCCGACCACCCGCTGGTGTAAAATCTGCTCCAGGTTCACTAATCTTTCGCTCTCTTCCTTGGTAAGCTTGATTATCGGAATGCCCGTCCAGCTTGAAACTATATTGGCAATTTCATCTTCAGTTACCGAACCTACTTTAAGATTTCTCTGGTTCACCCATTCTTTGCGTTCACTTTCGATCTCATCTTTGATCCTCTGCTCCTCATCCCGCAGTTGGGCCGCCTTTTCGTATTCCTGAGCGTTTATCGCCTCTTCCTTTTCATGGCAGACGTCTTTATATTGCTGATCTTTGGCTTTTAAGGAATCAGGCACTATATAGTTGGCCAGGCGAACCCGTGAAGAAGCTTCATCAATCAGGTCAATGGCCTTGTCAGGCAGAAAACGGTCGGTGATATAACGATTCGATAGGCGCACTGCGTTTTCTATAGCCTCGTCGCTTATTTTTACCCCGTGATGAGCTTCGTAGCGGTCCCTTAAACCCTGCAGGATGGCGATGCTCTCCTCAATGGTCGGCTCGTCCACCAGAATAGGTTGGAATCGTCTTTCCAAAGCCGCATCTTTTTCTATATGTTTGCGGTATTCGTTCAGGGTGGTGGCCCCTACGCACTGGAACTCACCCCTGGCCAGGGAGGGTTTTAAAATATTGGCCGCATCTATAGCGCCTTCAGCCGCGCCTGCACCAACTATAGTATGCAATTCGTCGATAAATATGATAACGTCTCCCGCTGAGCGTATTTCGTTGACGATCTTGGTTAAACGCTCTTCAAACTCACCGCGGTACTTGGTTCCGGCTATCATAGCCGAGAGATCCAGGGCAATAACCCGTTTGTTACCCAGGATTTCCGGCACCTGGTTTTCCACGATCCTCTGGGCCAAACCTTCAACAATGGCGGTTTTGCCTACACCCGGATCCCCAATAAGCACCGGATTGTTTTTGGTGCGGCGTGATAATACCTGAATAACCCGCTCGATTTCTTTGTTGCGTCCTATAACCGGATCGAGGCGTCCTTCACTGGCATCAGCAGTCAGATCCCGGCTGAAATTGTCCAGGGTGGGAGTTTTGCTTTTATTCTTACGTTTGGCCTGCGGAGGAGCGCCCTGATTGGCCTGCGGCTCCTGGTAGTTGTTGCCCTGGTTGTAATTGTTCTGGTTGTCTCCTCCCAATAGTGCCATAACCTGCTCGCGCACTTCTTCCAGCTTTACACCCATAGACAGGAGTACCTGGCCGGCAGTTCCTTCCTCTTCTCGCAAAACCGCCAGAAGCAGATGCTCGGTACCTACATAATTAACCCCTTGCAGACGGGCTTCGTCAAAAGCCAGATTAAACACCTTTTTGGCTCGCGGAGTTATGGGCAGATCACCGGCCGGTTTTACTTCGCTCTCGGTGCTCTGGCCCAAAACCAGTGTTACTTCGGTACGGACCTTTTCCAGATCAACACCTATATTGGTCAAGGCTCTAGCACCTACACCTTCACCCTCTTTTAAAAGGCCCAATAAGATGTGTTCGGTGCCTATAGCCGGATGATTTAATTGGCGGGCTTCCTCCTGGGCATGTAAAACGGCGTTTCTGGCCCTCTGGGTAAATCGTCTGAACATTTTAACTACCTCCCTCTATAACATCAGGTTGATTAATCGGCACAAGGGGAAATCTTTCTTTGATAACCTGGGCCCTGATCAGATCCCGGTTAAAGGGGTCCATCTCCCGCCCCACTTTCTTCTGTAAATGGGCCGGTCTTATAGCTACCACCAATTCATTAAGGGCTTTTTTACTTAAGGCTTTTATTGTTCCTATGTCCACTCCCAAACGAACGTTGGATAGTAAAGACAAGGCTTCATTGGAGGTCATAATACGGGCGTTGGTTAATATTCCAAAAGCCCGACCAATACTGTCTTCCAGTTGATAGGGCATATCGGCTTTCAATTTTTCCCTGGTCAGACGCTCCTGCTCAACCAGGCGGAAAGTGATAGTAGTAAGGTTGTGGTTTATGTCCTCTTCACTCTGGCCAAGGGTTATCTGGTTAGACAGCTGAAACAGGTTGCCTACCACTTCGGTCCCTTCACCATACAGACCCCTGACCGCCATACCCAACTGCGCTAAATTGTGAATGATGACTTTTATCTGGCCGCTCAAAACCATAGCCGGGAGGTGGAGCATGACCGATGCCCGCATGCCAGTCCCAACATTGGTCGGGCATGAAGTTAGGAACCCGCGCCGCGAATCAAACGCGTAGTCCAAGCCGTCTTCCAATCCATTGTCTAAAGCCTGAACCCGATTATAACACTCCTTTATCTGAAGACCGGGCAGGAAGCACTGTATGCGAAGGTGATCCTCCTCGTTCAGCATTGTGCACAGGGAGCCGTTGTCATTGATTACAACTCCCCGGAAGACAGAGTCAGATTCAGCATGAATAGGACTGATAAGGTGTTTCTCCATAAGGATCTGGCGATCCAACCCGGACAGGCGATCAAAGGTAACGAACTCCATATCCCGAATCTGGGGATCCCTGATTTTACGCCAGGCGGATTCAACCTCAGCCAGGCATTTTACCCCTGATTCAGGGGTCAGCCGGTGGGGAAAAGGTATATCTTTCAAGTTTCGGGCCAGTCTGATCCGGCTGCTGATTACAATATCCGATTCCGGACCTTCATCAGCGCTCATCCAGTAGACATAGCTGTCATTTAAAAGCTGCTGCAGGCTCACAGGGAAACCCTCCCTACTCCAAATTCTTCTCCAATTCTTTTATGGCATCCCGAATTTCAACCGCTTCCTCATATTTTTCGCTGGAAACGCATTGCTGGAGTATAGTTTTCAGATCCTCGATCTGCTTGCGCAAAACCAGCTGTTGACCGCTCCTGGCCGGTATTTTACCGACGTGTTTGCTACTGCCACTGATCCTTCTTAGAGTAGGTTCCATCTCCTGTTCAAATGCGGTGTAACAAAGCGAGCAGCCCAGCTTGCCAACCTGTTTTATATTGGAGAAGGTCATGCCACAGTTGGGACAGGTGGCTTCATAACTGGGGCCCGCCATTTCCTGGAGGTCGTTGCCGAAAATGCTGCCCAGCAAGTGGGGTATGCTCAGACTATTGTTCATATCGAACATCCATGCTCCCTTTTGGGCGGCACATTCGTCGCACAGGTGGGACTCTATTTTCTGGCCATTGTACATATGGGTCACGTGAACGCTGGCCGGTTTTTGTTTACACTGATCACAATACATAGGTAAACGCCCCCTAAATCTTACAGACCAGAACGAGTAGTCTATAACATCTAAAACTTTATTTCCCGCCGGCCAAATTACCGCAGGGCTGCGTTGTCGTCAATCGCAATACGTCCAGTATTACTCATTCCTCCACCTTCCCCTGCTGAAATTTTTCTCGGCGGATAAACTAAACTTTTAGATGTTATAGACTACTGGTATATTTACCGAGCGCGTTGATTATTACCTGGAACAGCTGGTTTTGTTGTTCCGCGGCCAGACCTTGCGCAGCCGACTCGACCACGTAGACCAGCATGGTGTATTCCTGATTTCCGATGAGCTGCCTTTTTAATAGATCGTCGAGATAGGCTTTAATTTGGTTGCGGTTTATCGAATTATCGACTTTATTGATCCATTGCGTCCGGGTTATTCGTACAAAGCCGTTTCCACCCCGGCGGCTTTCTGTCACGTAGCCTTCCTCTTGCGTGAACCGGGTGCTTATAACGTAGGTTACCTGAGAAGGCACGCAGGAAAAGGTTTCCGCCAGTTCAGAACGTTGAATTTCAATCTGTCCTGCGCCGCTCTTTTCTATCAATACTTTGATGTACTGTTCAATCTTGTCCGCCAGGCTTCTCCGCATAATATACAACGCCCTCTTTGACTATTTTTGACTTTAATTAATTTTATAGTTTTATAATTAAATCGCCAATTCTGTTCTCAGGTTCTAAACAGTACTGGCGAACGTTTATTTCAATATTTTTCACCAATGCTCCATATTTCTATACAATCTCCTGAAAAGCAACTAAAAAAGGCCCCCTTAAGGGCCTTGTGAGTTTCCCACTCATCTATGCTTTACTCTTTCCAGAAAAACTCTACTACGCTGTTTTCAAAAATAGGGGTGGTATAACCGGCATTTTCCCCATCAACCCGAATTATCAGCCGTCCGCGCGGGTTGCGTTTGACATCAATTACCCCCAGAACATCACTTAAAATTGCATAGTTCTTCGTTTTGTCTACATTTATACGGGCTTCTTCTTCAATTTCGTGATCCAGATCCACTACCCGCTCATTCATAAAAAGGGTTGCACCCTTGCCTTTTAGAGATATCCTTTTATCATTAACTGTAACATTTAGATCCCAGGATTCACCACTTTCTAAAATGTCCCGAAGCCGGGGCCGCAACTGGGTGATGGTATACTGAATGTCAGCCTGGTTATCTACATTTTGATCCAGCCGCCCTTCCTTGCCGTTTACGGTAACCTTGAGCGGGCGCCAGCGCAGCATGTTTTCCTGCCCGTTGAGATAATAACGGTAGATCCTCTCGGTCAGAATATGGTCAGGCACTCCCGCAGCAGCCAGAACATCGGCCAGGCTGTTAAAACGCCGGTAATCCACTCGGGCCCGGTCGGGTATTTCATCCTCATCATGTCCCGGCCGATCGTCGACGTTAACGCTGGTCTTGAGCTTCATTTTTTCACCGTTAACCGTAACATACAGCTCGGCAAAGGGCAGCAAGTCTTTCATTTTTACAACCGCCGGCTTGCCGTCCTGGCCCCGGCGGAACTCTATACGATCCCCGTTTTGGATCGTAGTCTCAAGTTGCTCCTCCCGGCCATTAACGGTTATGTGTGGAGGCCCGCCCAGTTCCCCCTTAAACTGGCGCACCTGACCGTTGACCATAATAGTCTTTCCCAGCCCGGGTTTTCCAAAAATATTATTTAAAGCGATTCCCGAATTTAAAAGAGCGGTTCCCACGCTGAGTTCCCCAATATTCCATAGGGCTACTTCTCGTTCGTTGACTCGGACCTTGATAAATGGAACCGGCGGAGAGGTGAAGGAATTATAGGCTATACCCAGAGGGGTTACCCCTTGGGGCCCCTTTAAGTAATCGGCAGGCACTTCTATGTGATAGAACCGATCCGGCGTGCGAATGCCCACCCGGTTTGCAGGCAAATCAAGCTTTTCGGCAATGCGCCCTGGAAGCCCCGGAGTAAGACTTCCTCCCCCAATACATATAACAGCGTCCGGGCTCTTTTGGTTCAGGGTGTTTATCTGTTCGGCGATATTGACTGCCAATTCATCGATGACCGGCTGCAATGTTTCAATAACTTCGCTAGAGGCCACCCGGGTCTGGTTTCCCAGAATATCTACAACATCAACTTCGTCCTGCGCAGACAACTGTCTTTTCAATTGTTCAGCAGCATTGAAGTCCAAAAGGTAGCGACTAGCAATATGTTCGGTAAGTTCGTCGCCTCCAAACGGCACCATGGCATAAGCGAAAATAGTATTCTCCTTAACAACCGCTATATCCGAGGTCCCGGCCCCTATATCCACCAGCACCAGGTTTAAAAGGCGCATTTCGGGGGGAATGGCAACCGAAAGGGCTGCTATCGGTTCCAGAGTCATACTAAAAATGCCCAGATCGATTTTGCGCAATGCAGACAGCAAACTGTCCACAACTACCCGGGGAAGGAAGGTGGCGATTATTTCAACTTCCATAGCGCTGCCGACCTGACCGACCAGGCTGGCCAGCTCCTGCCCTTCCAACCGGTACTCCACCACGCTGTACCCGGCGCAGATGTAGTTGTTTTCAATCCCCGCGGTTTCATTCTGGGCCAACTGGTACTGGGCCTGCTGTACTGCTTCAATCTCAATGGCCCGAACTTCCTGGGTGCTTATTTCATCCATATTGGCCCGCAGTTTGCTGACTTTTCCCCGGGCGGTTTTAAGAGCGCGTCCGGCGGCGGCCACAGCCGCTGATTCCAGTTTAATCTGCAGTCTTTCTTCAAGCTTCTCGGTTACTTCGCGAATAGTCTGAGCGACCGCCTCCACATCGTGAATCTGACCATCGTACATGGCTCTGGTCCGGTGCTCTATCATTTCACTGGCCAGCACCCGGTAGCTGGAGGAATGCCTTTGCATTACCAGGCCCAATATTTTGCGCGTCCCAATATCCAGAGCATAAATTCTATCTTCTTCCACAATGACCTCTCCTTGCCTCATCGGAATCTATTGTAATATCCGCGCTTTATTTTTTTCCATTTGGCCTTTTTAATAGCAAGGATATAGCGCGGCAAAGCCAACTGTCTTTTCCAGCGGGACGGCTCGGCCAGAAGCCGGTACAACCATTCCAGATTTAAGCGAATAGCCCACTCGGGTGCCCGGTTTTTAACCCCGGCAATTACATCGAAGCTCCCCCCGACCCCTATACACAACGGGATTTTCATTGCTTCCTGCTGTTCCTTGATCCAGTACTCCTGTTTAGGCGCACCCAGAGCCACAAACAGGATGTCCGGCTGTAAAGATGCAATCTCTCTTGCGATCCCCGCACTCTCATCATCTTTAAAATAACCGTCACGGCAGCCTACAACCACCAGCCCCGGGTACTGCTTTACAAGACTTTCGGCAGCGGCCTCAGCCACCCCCGGAGCAGCACCAAACAGATATACCTTCCAACCCATATCAGCCGCTTTGCGGCACAGGGATGCCATGAGGTCTATCCCGGTAACCCGTTCGGGAAAATCGTATCCCAGCTGACGCCCGCCCCAGATAATGCCGATTCCATCCGGAGTTACAAGATCAGCCCCATTTATAACAATGCGCAAGTTTTCATCTTTTTGAGCCTGATACGCAATCTCGGCATTGAGGGTTATAACCTGGCCGCCCTTTTGGCTTAAAATTATTTCATGTATCTTTTCCAGGGCTTGCTGGCTGTTAATTATATCAATATTACAACCGAGAATTTCGGCCTTATTATCCATTTTCATGTCCTATCCGTCTTTGCTGTCTCAATACTCACTTATTGGCTTTTTACTGTATCTTTTCCTGCCTGGACCCTGTCTAAAATGAAAAATCAACGATGACACCTGCCTATACCCAAACAAAAAAGCCCGCTTGTTTTAAGCGAGCTGCACTTGTTCTAAAAAGGTAGTATTATCAACTATTGAACTGTTCCGACTTTTTCTATAACTGTAGCCAGTGATTCATCCTGGGCCTGTACGATCTTTTGCATAGACTCATAGGAACGGGTCACTTTTATCAATTCAATCATTTCACTGATCGCGTTTACATTAGAATCCTCAACATAATTTTGCAGTACTTGAGGGTTGGCGTCTTCAGTATAAGGTGTGCTCGATTGCCAGAGGCTGCCGCCCATTTTAGTCATAGAATTCATTTGGTCGGCAAAGGATACGATTTTAAAGGTGGTAAGTTCCTCCCCATTTACAAATACATTCCCCTGTTTATCCACCCGGAAGTCGCCCTCAACAACGATTTGCTCGTCGTTGACGTCCATCACCGGGTTCCCCGACAGGTCGGTGAGAAGGCCGGTACCAGTCAATTTGAACTGCCCGTTGCGGGTGAACCTTTCCCCATTAGCCGTCTGCACCACAAAATACGATGAATTGGCCAGGGCTACATCCAACGGATTATCGGTTCTCTTCATGTTCCCCTGGGAAAAGTCGCTGGTCTGAAACCCGACACAGGCTCCAGTGCCCAATTTGCCAATCTGCTGGTAGCTTCCTGATTCCCCATTATCCTTCTTTTCCAGCCGGCTGATAAGCATGTCCGGAAATGCAGTTGAAACGATAACGTCTTTTTTAAAACCACAGGTGTTCACATTAGCCAAATTATTAGCCAGAGCATCCATCCTGGTTAACCCCAACATCATCCCCGAAGCCGCCGAATAAAGCCCTTTAATCAATAGCGTATCCTCCGTATTGTGATCATAATAATTATCGAAAAGCCACC
>JBEHWI010000065.1:0-13227 GCA_040217815.1 Syntrophomonadaceae bacterium
AAATCCACCGGCCAGGATATAAACCAGCAGGAGGGATCCTACAAAGTTGGCGCACCATACTACGACCCAGTTCTTTAACAGGTCGCCCCAGCTGTTGTTGCCGTTTAAGGCTCCGATCATCATGAACATGTTGTTGCCGGTGAACAGTTCTGCGCCGCCGATAACAACCAGCATCAGGCCAGTGCTGAACACGGCGCCAAACAGGAATTGGGTAAAGCCGTTGCCCAGGTACTTGGGCAGGTCATTGCTTATTACAGTTGCCAGGTTGGCACCGAATCCGATGTAGGCGCCAGCAAGAATACCCAATACGATTAATTGGCCAAAGGAAAGCGTGCTCTTCTTTCCGCCGGCTCCGCATGCCGCCGCAGCGACTTCTCCAGGAGCTAAGAAATTCATTATTACCATCCTTTCATCCATTCGAATCTTTTTCTTCTTAGAGCGTTGACTTTTTGAAGCTAATCGGTGAATGACTAAACCCCAAATGTCTCACCGTCTATCTAGGACATCTTTTCTAATCTGGCAGCCGACACCTTGTATTCGGGAATACCTGCCACCGGATCAAGCGATTCGGGAGCGGAGTTGGTTAAAACATTGGCAGCTGCTTCACTAAAGTGGAAATAGGTGAATATTACGTTTTCGGGTATAAAATCAACTACATGAGCCACCACCTCTATATGACCGCGTCTGGTAATCAGTCGTACCTTTTCTCCGTTGGCTATATCCATTTTCGCTGCCAATGCCGGATTAAGCTGCACTTCATTGGCTGGCTGAATGGCATCCAAACCAACTGAGCGGCGGGTCATGGTGCCGGTGTGATAATGATAAAGACTGCGCCCGGTCGTTAGAATCAATGGATATTCAGCGTCTGGCAGCTCGGCCGCTTCTTTGAACTCTATGGCGCTGAACAACCCAAGGCCCCTTGTGAACTGAGCACCATGAAGGACTGGCGTTCCGGGATGATCTTCGGCGGGGCAGGGCCACTGAAGTCCCGAACCTTCCAGGCGGGCATAAGTCATGCCAGCGTATGAAGGAGTAACGGTTCTGATTTCTTCAAATATCTCTTCTACCGAGTTATAATTCATGGGATATCCCAGCCGGTTGGAAAGCTCGCAGATTATCTGCCAGTCAGGCCGTGCATCGCCGCGCGGGCTGATAGCCTGACGGATACGCTGCACCCGGCGCTCGGTATTGGAGAAGGTGCCATCCTTTTCGGCAAAGGTAACACCGGGGAAGACCACATCTGCTTTAACTGCGGTCTCGGTAAGGAAGATATCCTGAACCATAAGGAAGTCCAGCTTATCCAGGGCTTCTTCAACGTGTTCCAGATCCGGGTCGCTGACCATGGGATTCTCACCAAAAACGATGAGCCCTTTCAGGTCTCCGTGGTGGGCTTTGTTAATAGCCGCAGTCACGGTCAAACCGTTGTTGGGTGAGAGCGACACACCCCAGGCCTTCTCGAATTTTTCCCGAACTGCATCGTTGCTGACTTGCTGGTAAGCCGGATAGGTAACCGGTAAGGCACCCATATCACAGGCTCCCTGTACGTTGTTTTGTCCGCGCAGCGGGTTGACCCCGGTGCCCGGCCGGCCAATATTGCCGGTCAACATAGCCAGGTTGCAGATCGATTTGACGTTATCGGTTCCGGTGCTGTGCTGGGTGAGCCCCATAGCATAACAGATCGAACCGCGTTCCACACTGGCATAGAGCCGTGCCGCCTTTTTAATGTCTTCGGCCGGTACCCCGGTGATCTTCTCGACCATCTCGGGAGTATACTTGGCCACTACTTCGGCCATGGCATCATAGCCTTCGGTGCGGTTGGCAACGAATTCTTTGGCCAGCAGCCCTTCGTTAATGATGACGTTCATCATTCCGTTTACCAGGGCTACGTCGGTACCGGGTCTGAACTGCATGTATACGTCAGCGATTTCAGCCAGTTCAATACGGCGTGGATCGGCGACAATCAATTTAGCCCCGTTTTTGCGCACATTACTTCTTATTTTGTATCCGATAACCGGATGGTTCTCGGTAGTGTTGGTTCCAATCAAGAAGATGCACTGGGCATCGTTTTGTAATTCATTGATGGAGTTGGTCATGGCCCCACTCCCAAATGCTGCCCCCAGACCGGCGACAGTAACGGAGTGTCAGAGGCGGGCGCAGTGGTCGACGTTGTTGGTGCCGATGGCTGCGCGCATCAGTTTTTGAGCCAGATAATTCTCCTCATTGCTAGCCCGTGCAGATGAAAACATAGCCAGGGAATCCGGGCCGTTCTGGGCTTTAATTTCCTTTAGGCGGTTTGCCGCAAAATCCAGGGCTTCATCCCAGCTGGCTGGACGCAATTCACCATTTTCACGGATCATAGGCGTGGTGAGGCGTTCCGGAGATACTATAAAGTCCCATCCGAAACGGCCCTTGACGCACAGGGCGCCTTTATTAACCGGACTTAAAGCCGCATCGCGCATGGAACTGACTCCGACCACCTGGTCGTCTTTAACATTAAGCTGCAGGGTGCAGCCGGTTCCACAATAGGTGCAGGTTGTGGCCACCTTTTCCACCTGATAAGGTTTGCCTTTGCCCATTGATATTTTGCTGGTCAAAGCCCCCACCGGGCATACCATCACGCACTGCCCGCAAAACACGCAGGTCGAGTCCGCCAGTTTCCCGTTAAAAACCGTGGATATCTTGGCATGATGCCCGCGGTCTTCCAGGTTTATGGCCTGGGCTCCGGTAATTTCGTCACAAGCCCGGACACAGCGAGTGCACATAATGCACTTGTCATAGTCCCTTTCGATAAAGGGATTCGGATCGTCTTTATAGAAGTGCGGCCCTTCCCCGGCAAAACGGGATTCCTTGACGCCATAGCGATAGCAGTAATCCTGTAGGCGGCAGTCGCCGTCCCTTTCGCAAACATGGCATTCAAGTTTGTGGCGGGCAATTAATAATTCCAAGATTACTTTTCGAGCTTCTATAACCGCGGGACTCTCGGTCTCGATTACCAGACCGTTTTCCACCGGCGAAACACATGAAGCCATCAGGTTGCGCCGTCCCTGCGCTTCTACCACGCACATACGGCAGGAACCAGCCAGACGCAGATCGGGGTCGTAGCACAGGGTGGGAATGTCCGCTCCTGCTGCCCGGCAGGCGTCCAGCAACAAAGTGCCTTTGGGCACCTGTATGGCTTTTCCATTTATAGTAAGGCTGATCATACTCTATCCTCCCTTCTACAGAAATTACATCTTCTGCAGATATGCTGGCCGGAAATGCTTTATTGTTGATTCAATCGGAATCGGGGCGGCCTGGCCCAATCCGCAGAGAGCCGCTTTTTGCATAACCCTGGCCAGCAGGATCAGCTTTTCTATATCGGCCTCATTTCCCTTACCGGAATTGATCTTGTTCATCAATTCCCGGCAGCGGAAGGTTCCTTCCCGGCAAGGGTTGCACTTGCCGCAGGATTCATGTTCAAAGAACTTCGAGATGCGGGTTACCACATCAACTATATCTCTAGTTTCATCCAGGACCAGCACCGCACCGGAACCCAGTGCCGCACCGATGGCTCCCATGGAATCAAAATCTATAGGCGTATCTAGATTTTCTTCCGGGATAAAGGCACCCGACGTGCCGCCAACCTGAACCGCCTTGAACTTCTTACCGCCTGGTATTCCACCACCCAGGTCATAGATCACTTCTCTCAAGGTAATGTCAGTTGGCACTTCAAAAAAAGTGCGGTTGTTTACATCTCCGGTTAAAGTGACTATTTTGGTACCCGGGTATTTGGGCGCTCCGATTCCTGCGAACCAGGCTGCTCCGTTTACCAGAATATAAGGCAGGCAGGCAAAAGTCTCAACGTTGTTAACCACCGTGGGGGCTTTCCACAGCCCTTCTACTCCCGGGAACGGGGGCTTGAAGCGAGGCTCACCCCGATGGCCTTCAATAGATTCGATAAGGGCGGTCTCTTCGCCGCATACGTAGGCGCCAGCACCCATACGGACTTCTATGTCGAAGTCGCCCAGGGCGCCGCTTTCTTTGGCGCTGGCTATAGCTTTACGCAGAAGTTCAACCACAAAGGGGTATTCCCCGCGACAGTAAATGTAGCCCTGGTTTGAACTAATGGCCAGCCCACAGATAGCCATTCCCTCTAGCAAAGCCTGCGCATTTTGTTCACAGATAACCCGGTCCTTGTAAGTTCCCGGTTCTCCCTCGTCCAGATTGCACACTACATATTTAATACTGGCGTCCTGGGGAACAAAACTCCATTTCATACCGGCGTTAAAACCGGCTCCCCCGCGTCCGCGCAAACCTGAATCTTTGACCTCCTGCAGCAATGCCTTCCGGTCCATCTGGCGAGCTTTTTCCAATCCCTTGTAGCCGCCCACGGCAATATAGTCAGAAGCCTTGGTGGGATCGATCTTCCCTGCATACTCCAGAAGAACAGGTCTTTGTTTGCTCATTATATCCCTCCTTTCTATCTGTATTCCGCGAGTATTTTGTCCACTGCCTCGGGAGTGACATTCTCATACGGTTTGCTGTTAACGGTAACGACCGGTGTGGCCTGACATTGGCCGACACACTCGGTCAATTCAAGGGTAAACTTGCCATCGGCCGTTGTCTCGCCCACTTTTATCCCGAGTGCTTTTTCCAGGGCTTCAACTACCTTGTCTGCCCCAGCAATATGGCAGGGGGCGCTTTCGCACATACGAATAATGTAAGTTCCCCTTTTGCCAACTTTGAGATACGAATAGAAGGTCGCAACTCCATAAGCCTCTGCCTGGGAGACTTTAAAAACCTTAGCCGCTTCAATAAGGGCCTGCTCGGGAATGAAGTTGTACTTGCGCTGCAAGGCATGATAAGCTTCAATTAAGCCGCCTGGTACATCCTTGTAAGCCTCAATGATTTCCCTGTATTCCGACATCTACGATATCACCTCCTTGCTTTTCTCAAGCGATCCACCCTGGTCCAATGGATCAAAAAAGCAAATCCCACAACGTAGCTCTGACTGCTGCCTTTTTACAGGAAGGAAAGAATTAAATCATTCTTGATCCTTTGTAAACACGACAACAGTTAAAAAATATGCCGTACCTCCTTTCCTTTAATGCTGCTTTGGTCCTCCTTCCTTATATGCGGCACCCAAGCAACAAAAAAACCTCCCTTGCAGGAGGTGGGATTACAAAGCTATAAGCCGGGCAATGGTTAAGCGTTGGACCACAACCTGAAGAATATGAAATAACAGCGTTATACAACTTGCCCTTTTAGAAAATCGACATTATAAGACAGCGGTGGCAGTTGTACGGCTATTACTCCTTTCCAAACAGGGAACGAAATCCAGTTTGAGAATATCTTTACCAAAATTCCCGTAGGGAGGCAAAATCGTTTCCGACTCTACCCTAACGGCTATTCGCCATGGCCAAAAACTTAAGGCGAGTTAGCTCGGAGTATAGCATTATCAATTTTGTTTAATTTTTCCTTTTAGGCGTAAAAACGAACGGAGTATCTTTTATATCGTTTCGCTCTTTTTTGGAGAATTCCTTCCCCAAAATATTGGGGAGTTAGAAAAGAGAAGGCGTATTTTTCTTTACTATTTTTTGGAATCATCTTAAAAAACCAAATCTCCTGGTTCGAACAGGTACTTTGTACACAGGGATGCAGCCCGGCTTCTTTTAAACTATTCCATTACGGAATATACTTCAGAATATCTGATTATTATTAGATGTTAATCTATACCACTAAGCAAAGAATATTCCAACCATTTCCACGAAAACCGTTAATATACCTTCTTTTAATTAGCGGTATTTACATTTATTTCCATGTATATTACGATATAAACAAGTCCGGGAACTTTTACCATTATCAAAATTTTCTTCTGGAGGCCTATGCTATGTCTTATTACATAATAGATGGAATGCCTGTGTTTCTAACCTGGTCTAAATACTACCAGCTCAAAGAAGAGATCACGTGCAGAAACAAGATGGGCGACGACTTGTTTTTCGGTATAAGAGGATGGAATTCTAGTGAAGCCGAACTGCTTAGCAATACAATTAATGAGGTTTTGCTGGAAAAGAGCAAAAAGGATATCCATACCTTCCGCAGGCAGTGGGCTAATTTTTCGATGGGCAAAGATGAAGCAGCTGACAATGCCTGGGAGCTGCTCTTTGACTATTGTCATCTTACTAAAAATGCCGTGCTGAATAATATAAATGTTCAAGCTGGAGGCTATATAGAATCGTATCCATGGCCCGCTGTCCCGGGCCGGGTGTTTGTCCTGAACCTATGCGCCCCCGAAACCTCGTTTTTTAAACGCTTGCGCGGAAAAGCCCGCCTGGTAGGCCGATTGGTCATCGATTCTGAACAAATTGAGAGTATTGATGGCAATCTTGAGAATTTCCTGCTCGTATACCGCGGCCTTCCGATCCGTTTTTCCTCCTGCATCGAAATAGCTTGAAAGCTGCATGCCAACCGCCCCTCAATATTGGGCTTTTGTAATAAAAATATCCCCTATTTGAGCCAGGTTTCATAGTATAGGATAGAAATGTATAAAGGGGTAATTGTTATGAAAGTAAAAGCAAAGGAAAAGCCAGTGTCGCTTGGGTGTGGCAACGAGGTGATCCAGGACTTTGTCTCAGGGTCGATTTATCAGCCCTTTGACGATCGATTCCGCGAATACTACCGGTCGGTTGATTTTAATCCACCTCCCAAAGGCACCCTGAGTATGACAGGGTCTGATGAAAACCAGGCTGGAGCTTATATAACCGCCCGGGTTGTACTGGCCAACGGCCGTGATGATTATTTTTCGGTAGAAGGCCGGCAGGGCAAATCAAGGAGTTATGAACAGGGAATTGAGTCGGTTGAGTTTAAGGGCTACAGTACTGATCCCAATTATGTCGGTTCTGGCTATTTCAGTTTGACTCTGTTCAGGCATAAGGACTGACCCACCGGTTAAGGTATTTTTCTCGAAATGAGCCATGATTGCCGGCAGCATAATACACTGCGGTGTTTTTTTAGACACTTCCGTACTTATAATGGGAAGTACATAGCGGCTCCCCTGGCTGCGTGCTCCCTGTCCTAACTTAAAAGAATTCTATTTAGATAATTTACCCCCTATTAGCGCATGATATTGCTAAAGGGGGTGTTTATCTATGCGCCTGAGCGATCCCAATAAACTGATCGGGAAAGTATTGGAATTAAAGAAGGGTGCCGAAATATGCGAAGTAATAGTAGACATTGGCGACTTCTCCGTAACTGCTACCATTACTCCCGGAGCCTTCGATGCTCTGAACTTAAAAAAGGGCGACGAGGTTTTTACCATGTTTAATTCCACTGATGTAACCCTGATCAAAGGCTAAGGTCCTGAGTTGTTGGTTTTTTAATATTATTTAGGATTATAGTTGCAAATTTTCTAATAGTCCTATATAATTAACCTAGTTTGATAAACTGGGGTGTTTAATTATATGAAAAAGCAGTACGCAATTTTCTTGGTACTCATTATCTGTGCGGCCATGGTCGGCAGTTCCACTTTAGTAATCGTTCTGAATATGCCAATTATTGCGCAGGCTTCACAGCGGCTTCAAGCAGAAGCCGGGCAGCCATCTGAATCAAATCAAGCGATTGATACCCAAACAGCACCCGGCCAGGCCAGCCAAAATCCCAAAGTTGTTGCAATGGAACCTTCAAACCAGAATTCCGCTCCTATGTCAACCGAATTCACTCCTGCCGAAAAGGAGCAGATAGCACAGATGCTGAATGACTTGGGAGTGCAAGATAAAGATATTTCCAGTGATACAATTAAGAACTTTCAAAGCCAGAACTCCCTTAGCCCTACCGGTAATATGGACGCCAACACGTTAAACGAAATCATCCGTCAACTGTCCCTGGTTAAGGCCCAGGCAGCAATGGGAACCTAAACCCTAGGACCGACACAAGCCCTTCAGTAATACTGGGGGGCTCTTTTGTTTTCCTGTCTACTTTAGCCATGTTGTATTAGACTCGAATTCTAACTCAGTCATTTAGACAACGGAATTGTATAAGCAAAAGGTTTAAACCATTGCAAAAATGCCACAGCATTTCCGTTATGCAACAAGCATTTTAATTCCATAAGCTGGCAAAGCGATGTGCTCTCCGCCGTAAAGGTCAAAGCTTGACCAATTTCTAGGTAATCTACCCAAGTAGAGTATCAACCGGCTGCCAGGAATTACTAACCTGGGTAGATGGTACGATATTTGCATTAATTGTGGGTGGGGTTGTCTTGACTATATGATTCAAGGAGGTGACAATCAGTTTTAATATAAGGGCTAAGTGCCGGGTTAACGTTTTAACCAGGCATTAGGGTAAATAGAGAATTAATATAAGGGGGTTCATTAGATGGAAATTAACAAAATCGCAGTATTAGGCGCAGGCACCATGGGAACGGGTATTGTATGGGCTTTTGCCGCAGCCGGAAAAGAAGTAATAGTATTTGACATTTATCAAGAAATCGTAGACCGCTGCATCGCCAATGTCAAGAAAGGTGTCGCCAAACTGGAAGAAAAGGGTAAGGTTCCGGCTGGAACAGCTGAAGGTCTCAAAATTACCGGCACTGCCAAGTTGGAAGATATCGCCGGTGTAGATTTTGTTTTAGAAACCGTTCTTGAGAAAATGGCTATTAAGAAGGATGTTTACAGCAAACTGTCCAACATCATCGGAGATGACATTATTGTTGCCACCAACACCTCCGCTTTGCCTATCACTGAAATCGCTACTGCTTACAAACGGCCCGACAAAGTTGTTGGAATGCATTTCTTCAACCCGGCTCAGGTCATGAAATTAATCGAAGTTATCGCCGCTGCTCAGACTTCTCAAGAGACAGTCGACGCCGTATTTGCCCTTTCCCTGGCCATCGATAAAAAGCCGATACAAGTCAAGGAAGGTCCCGGCTTTGTTGTAAATAGAATACTGGTTCCCGGCATCAACGAAGCTGCTTTCATTCTCTATGAGAAACTGGCCAATGTAGCCGACATCGACACTGCTATGAAACTGGGTGCTGGATGGCCGATGGGTCCCTTGCAACTGGCCGACCTGGTTGGAATCGATATCGCGTTGGAAGTTTGCAACACCCTGTATGAAGAAACTGGAGATCCCAAATATCGTCCCGCTGCACCCTTGAAACAGTATGTTCGTGCCGGCTGGCTGGGAATGAAGACCAAGAAGGGCTTCTACGACTACAATAAGTAATACCGGCATACTACCCTGTATCTGAGGGACAAGATGGAAGTGGGGGGACATATAAATGGCATTTGAAAATATTATTCTGGAGAAGGAAGATTACCTGGCTACAATTATCATCAACCGGCCCAAGGCTTTAAATGCTTTGAATGCCGAGACTCTGTATGAATTAGAAGCAGCTATCAAAGACATCAAAGCCGACAGCAACATTAAGGTTGTGATTGTAACCGGAAGCGGCGACAAATCATTTGTAGCCGGTGCTGACATTACCTTCATGCTGCCCCTCTCCCCGGCCGAGGGAAGATTCTTCTCCGACGTAGGAGAGAAAGTAATGCGCGGCTTTGAGCTCTTGGAAAAACCGGTTATAGCCGCTATTAACGGATTCGCTCTGGGCGGCGGTTGTGAACTGGCCATGGCCTGTGACATCAGGCTGGCTTCCGAAAACGCTGTTTTTGCTCAACCAGAAGTAGGTTTAGGCGTCATCCCCGGATTTGGTGGAACCCAGCGCCTGCCCCGTCTGATCGGTGAAGGCCGGGCCAAAGAGCTCACCTATACCGCAGACGTAATTAAAGTTGACGAAGCTTATCGCATCGGTTTGGTCAACCATGTATATCCCCAGGATCAATTAATGGACGAAGCTAAGAAACTGGCCAAGAAAATCGCATCCAAAGCGCCGCTGGCAGTAGGCTATGCCAAGTTTGCCATCGGCAAAGGACTGCAGGTTGACATTGACACAGCTATGAGCATTGAGTCCGACATGTTTGGAATGTGCTGCGCAACTGAAGACAAGTTCGAAGGAATGGGTGCCTTTGTTGAAAAGCGTAAACCCGCATTCAAAGGCAAATAGCAGGTTTCTTTATTAATTGTCGTTTGTCTTGAGCCTGAACGACTGTTTTTGCGGACCAGTAGCTTACCACTCAATATAGGAGATTCTCTCTAAACTGTCTTTTTTGTCCGGTCAGTTGTGATTGCTTGAGTTGAACGGGATAAATTCTCCCCTCGTATATTATTGCATGATAGTTAAAGGGGCTGTCTCAACCAGAGACAGCCCCCTTTTAATTTTCAGCACAGGACATGCAGCAAAATCTCCGTCCCTAAACTCAGTTCAGACCAGGAGTATGAAAATATTTCGCCATGCGAAAATGAGTCAGAGAACCGTCCCCAAACTCATTTAGATAGTGCCGAAGTCAAACCATCAGGCGGTCTACGGAAGCGAAGATCAAGGAAAGAGCAAAACCGCGCCTGAGGCGGGCCAAGGTGTGGGGACACACCTTCCCTTCGGGTAAGGAATGTCCCCGTATAGCCGTTGATGGAGCGGTTTTGTGAATGACGCAGGACGACACCGAGCCGATTCGCTTTCATAGATCCGGCATGTAGTCAAATCATCAGGCGGTCTACGGAAGCGAAGGTCAAGGAATAAGCAATTTCCCGATAGAGACGTACAAAAGTACGTTGACTGAGGGAAATTGCGCGATGACGCAGAGATTCGCTTTCGTAGGCCGCCTGAGCTCCTACAGAACGCGGGTGGTGCCTTGGTAAATCCGCCCCCGCGGCGTATCCACTGTCACTACCATTCCATTTTGAAGCACCCGGGTGGCTTCATCCACACCCACCACCACCGGGATATTGACAGTCAATCCCATAATGGCCGCATCGGAGGTAAGACCACCGGTTTCCGTTATCAGGGCTCCGATACGTTCAAGGTAAGGACCAAAATCGGGATTTGCAGCTACGGCAACTACAATATCGCCTTTTTCAATAGCTTCCAGGTCGACGGCTGACGTAATAGTTCGGACCTTGCCGGTAACCGGTTTCTGGCCAATGCCCATCCCTTGAGCCAGAATCTTACCCACCACATGGACCTTCATCATATTGGTGGCGCCGGAAAAACCGGCCGGAATTCCAGCGGTGAGGACAACCAGGTCACCATCCTCAATGAAGTCCGATTTTAATGCACAGCTGATGGCCTCCTCAAAAAGATCGTCGGTTCCTTGAATTTCCTTAATTATCACCGGGTATACCCCCCAGACCAGAGCCAGTTTGTTGAACACCCGAAGCGAATGCGTTGCAGCCACTACCGCCGCCCGTGGACGATACTTTGATACCATTCTGGCTGTGTAGCCGCTGCGGGTAATGCTTATAATTGCCGGGATGCACAGGTTGAAGGCGGTTGCGCAGCAGGCGTAGCTGATGGCATCGGTAACCGATAAATTGCCCTGCAGCCTTTTGCGGCGCAGCATCTCCCCATAGGGCAAAGCCTGCTCGGTCCGAAGCGCAATGCGAGCCATGGTTTGAACCACTTCGACCGGGAACTTTCCAGCCGCTGTTTCTCCAGAGAGCATAATCGCATCAGCCCCTTCAAATATGGCATTGGCCACGTCCGAGACTTCAGCCCGGGTGGGCCTGGGGTTCACAATCATGGACTCCAGCATTTGGGTGGCAATAATGACCGGTTTGCCTGCCCGGCTGCATTTTTCTACGATGGATTTCTGCACCAGGGGCACGTCTTCTGCCGGTATCTCAACTCCCAGATCGCCCCGGGCTACCATAACCCCATCAGCTACCTTGATTATGTCGTCCAGGTTGTCGACACCTTGCTGGCTCTCTATTTTGGCTATAATATCAATATCGGCCTTGAACTGTTCTATAATTCTCCGAATTTCCAGTACGTCATCGGCGCTGCGTACGAAAGAAGCGGCGATGAAATTAAGCTGGTTTTTTATCCCGAATTCTATGTCGGCCCGGTCCTGAGCGCTAATGAAGGGCAGGCCAATCCTTACACCCGGAACATTTACCCCCTTTTTTTCACCCAGTTCCCCACCGTTTAAAACCCGGCACACTATGTCGGTAATGGTAGTATCCTCAACCACCAGGTTAATAAGACCGTCAGCCAGAAGTATATTATCCCCCGCCCCAACCTGAAGCGGCAGTTCTTTATAGCTTATCTGCACTTCGTTCTCGTCACCGGGCACCGGTCTGGTGGTCAAGACCAGGCGCTGCCCGCATTTTAAATTGACCTTTTTCGCCGCCAGGGTTCCGGTTCGGATCTCAGGGCCCTTGGTATCCAGTACAATCGCGATAGGCTGCCCGAATTGACGCGATGCCTCTCTAATATTGTCTATCCTTTTTTGGTGCTCCGGATGGGTACCGTGTGAGAAATTAAGCCTGCAGACATTGACGCCTGCCCTCATCATATCCGTAAGCACTCCGACGTCCTCACTGGCCGGACCTATAGTCGCGATTATTTTGGTTTTCCTCATATTATCACCCCCAGCCTTACGTATATTAAGCCCCACCCTTTTAAGTCGACAGGACCCGGGCTATTTCAAACAGACCCAATTCAAGGGTGCGCACTCCGTTTATTACCTCTTGCAGAGGGACGGTATGGACTCGGCCGTGCTGACTGGCAACCATAACATTTCTCTTCCCTTCGCTGATGTAATCGACTGCGGCTTTGCCCATGCAGGATGCGAGTAAGCGATCCACGCCAGTTGGCGTTCCTCCCCGCTGCACATGGCCCAATATGCTGACCCTTATATCATGCCCGGTTTTTTCATAGATGTAATCACGCAATTCCATAACCGGGCAGGCTCCTTCAGCAACCACTATAATGCTGTGCAGTTTGCCCCTTTCAGCCCCTTTTTTTATTTTATCAACCATTGCCGGCAGGTCATTTTCGATTTCTGGAATTAAGATAGATTCTGCGCCTCCTGCCACCCCGGCCGAGAGGGCGATTTCCCCGCAGCGACGGCCCATAACTTCAATAATAAAAACCCGCCCATGGCTGGTAGCGGTATCGCGGATCCGGTTGATGGCTTCCAGGGCGGTGTTTACTGCTGTATCAAACCCAATTGACTGGGTATAGACTATGTCGTTGTCGATAGTAGCCGGAATTCCAATAGCATTGCAGCCCAATTTGGACAGTTCATAGGCGCCGCGCAGGCTTCCGTTTCCTCCAATTACCACCAGGTGCTCAATCCCTTTGTCCTGCAATACTTGCCTGGCCTGTTCCCGACCGTCTGAAGTCATGAACGATTT
>JBEHWI010000066.1:0-12987 GCA_040217815.1 Syntrophomonadaceae bacterium
CCGTAAGACGGACAGTACAGTGGGGTTAAGCGACCGGGGGCCTATAGCCAATCTCGTAAATGCTGCCCTGTTTGTATCTATTCACAGCAACGCGGTTGATAATAGTGAACCACAGGGCACAGAGACCTGGTTCTGGGCTCCTTCCAGCAATCCCAGTCTATATATACAAAAAGACGAGCGGGAAAAGCTGGCCAAATCCATCCAAGACAGGCTGGCCGCAGCCCTGGGGCGGCCCGACCGGGGCGTAAAAAGCTACCAGAACCTGTGTGTTCTACGAACGGCGGAAATGCCTTGTGCTTTGACCGAAGTAGCTTTCCTCAGCAATCCCGAAGAGGAGCGGCTGCTAAACCAGGATTCTTTCCAGAGCCTGGCTGCGCGGGCTATAGCCGAGGGAATAGCCGCTTGCATGCCGAAAAAGTAACCGGATCGAAATAATCCGGGCGGGTTAACAACCTTATAATTCGAAGGGATACCTCTATTAATGAAAGTGTATATATATCGACAATTGAAACGGGTTGTCGCATGCTTGCTGGCCTTGAGCCTTATTTTTGTCCAGCCTGCCTGTGCTCTGGCTGCCTGCCGGGTTGAAGCCGAGCTGCTCAATGATCGGGCGGCATATATTATCGGATCCGCTCCCCTGCGAATACCCGGACTGGTAATTCCGCAAGCGCTTACCGGGAAGGGGGTCATCGTGGGGCTGGCTGACAGCGGCCTGGACAAGGGCAGCCTGGCAGAGCTTCCGGTTGACTTACAGAGCCCGTCCGGCCGCATTCCACGGGTAGTCATGCTGAAATCATTTGCCGGACGTCAAGTTCCTGATGATCCCATCGGCCACGGAACTCACATGGCCGGGACTATTGTTGGCAGTGGAGAAAAGTCGGGCGGCCAGTTTAAGGGGATTGCACCGGGAGCCAGCCTTTATTTTCAGGCTTTGTTGGACAAGGATGGGAAAATCAAGATACCCGGCAACCTGGAAGACCTATTTAATCCGGCTTATGCAGCCGGGGTGAGAATCCATGTCAATGGCTGGGGAGAACCAACCAATACCTACAACAGCCATACGGCACAGGTGGACAGTTTTGTATACCGGCACCCCGACTTTTTACCTATCTTTGGTGCTGGAAACGATGGGCCTGGTGAAGCCACCTTGAGCAGTGAAGCCAACAGCAAAAATGCCCTGGTAGTGGGATCCAGCCAGACAGTACGCCCGGTGTTTAGCCCTGAAGCGCTGGATGCCGGAAAGGCGGCCCGGTCTTCCAGTTCCGGACCAACCCCGGATGGGAGAATCAAGCCTGATTTGTTGGCACCCGGCTCGGCAAATATATCTTTGTGCTCCAGTTTAACTACCGGCAACTATGAAGCGAATCCGGCCTACACTTGCATGGGCGGAACCAGCATGGCAGCATCTGTTGCCGGAGGCGCTGCCGCCTTACTTGAAGAGTACCTGAAAAGTAAAAATAGAACAGCTCAGCCTTCTTCTGCATTGTTAAAGGCCCTGCTTATAAACGGAGCCCGGCCGATTGAAGGGAAGCTTACCAACCAGAGCGGCTATGGGATACTGGACCTGGCGGGTACCATACTGCCCCTGGCAGAAGGCAGTTTTGTCATAGCTGAAGGGCAAAAGGACCTCAATCAGGGCGGCTATCTCGAATACCGCTTCCAGGTGTCAGATACCTCCCGCCCCTTCAAGGCCACATTGGCCTGGATCGATCCTGCTTCTGCGAGTGGTTCGCCGGATCTGGTGGACAATTTGGATCTTGAGATTGTTGATCCCCAGGGGAAGCTCTACACCGTAAAAGACTTTCAGGGCCGCACATTAAAGGATCGGCAAAATAATGTAGAACAGGTGGTAGTCGACAAACCTCTGGCTGGACAGTATACGGTTCGCGTCCGGGCAACGAATATTGCAGGAACGCTTCCCAGTACCCATTACGCCCTGGTGTTTGGGCAGGCCCTGCTGCACGACGTAGTAAGCAGTGTTGACCTTCAAAGCGACAAGTTGAATATGGCCAGCGGGTCCAGTCTTAAATTAAGTGATTATTTCTTAAAAGGAAGCATGGACGGCGGGAATGTTTATATCACAAAAGAAAATATTACGGCTGGCAGCGATGTTTATATCAGCGGCAGGAATTTATATATTTTCGGGCAAAGCTGGGAAAGCGGGGGGATTCAAATCCTGCAGCAGGATCAGGGGAGCTTGCTGGTTGAAATGGACCCCGGGGGCAGGCAGGGCGGCTATTACCTCGGCCTCAACACCAAAATATCATTAATGCTGAACGATGAGCCGGTCGAACAGCTGTCGGACATACCGGCCGGTGCTAAAATTATAGCTGCTGTCAATCCCGGGAAGCAGATACTTTGGTCATTGAAGGCCTCATACGCGACGGGTGTAGGTTATATAGAAAAAGTGGACTGGAACAACCGTACGATTAAACTCCTTCAGGATGACACTATATATCGGCTTGCTCCCTGGTGTGCGTTGGTCAGTCAGGATTCGCTGGTGGACAGCAGCCATGTGGACCTGCCCTATGGGTCTATAAATTCCATCGGTGACGACACCCTGGGTCCGGGTATGAAGGTCACTATAACGGTGTCACCGGGCGAGAATGAAATACAGTGCATCAAAATGGAACGGAGCGTGGTAGTCGGCACGGTTTCAAACCTCAATACCAAAACGGGCGAGGTGCAAACTGAAGAGGGGAAAGTCTATCAAATGTTTCCGGGCTCCAAAGTCTTTCGAGACGGAAAAACGGCCAGCCTCAAAGATATTCAAGCCGGAGATAAGATTTCCGGTGTCCTCCTGCCTGGACTCAACCAGTTTCTTGAGCTGCAGGCTTACAGCAGCATTATCTATGGCAGAGTTGTTTACTACAATCCGGAGCAGGGTATGGTCTACCTTTTTGACAGCGGCAACCAGTTCAGGATGCTTAATATTCCCGACGTTTCTTATATAATCAGCGGGGGAATGAAGGCTGGCACCGCACTTGCTCCCGGCAAGTGGGTAAGGGCGGTATTGGCCCCGGATGCAACGAAAATCCTGAGAGCGGATTTAGCCGAAGAAAGGCAGCAGGACGCAATAAAAACTTTCCGCTCTTTTGATCCTTTAAAGCATACGATTTACATGACTGACGGCTCGTCATATATTTTTAGCTCCGCTACCCAAATGACCAAGGCGGGATATAGCATAACCCCGGATCTCTTGAGTAGCGGGGAACAAATTGCGGTGAGCACCCTGGCCTGCCCGGGTTCTTCCCTGGAATTCTTGGCCCGTGCCGAAGTGAAATTGAACAGTACGGTGGAAGCGCCCAGGCTTGAAGCAACAGCCGGCAATGTCAACAACGTTTTGGTCGTCAGGGGGACTACGACAGCTGACCGGGTGCGGATTACTCGAAAAGACGGAAGCCGCGAGTATATATCGGTAAACGGTGACGGAAGCTTTAGCCGCATATTACCTTTGCTAGAGTCAGAACCGACGGTGTCGATTTTGGCTATTGATACTAGAACCGGAGGACTGGTTGGAATAGATATTGAAGTACAATCCGCAGACCAGAGTAAACCGGTCAGGACGTATGTAGACATATACGAAAACCCTGATCGCACGAGCATTGAAAGGCTGGCCAGCCGGGAAATTGTCTCCGGTGTTGGCAACGGCAGTTATAATCCGGGCCAGGCTATTGCCCGGGCCGACTTTGTTACCATGCTGGGCAAAGCCGGAAAATGGCAGGTGGATAAGTCCGGCCCGGTAAATTACTTTGCAGACAACGACAGCATTCCCGATTGGGCACTGGGCCCGGTTTATTTTGCCCGGCAAAGGGGCTTTATCAGCGGCTATCCTGATGGCTCCTTTAAACCCCGGGAATCCCTGAGCAGAGAGAGCATGGTTACAGTGATGGCACAGATCCTTCCAGTGGTCAGTCAAACTACGGGGAAAAGCCAATTGCCTTACACGGACTATGAAAAGATACCGGCCTGGGCCGAACCGTCATACCAGTTGTTTTACCAGCGAGGATGGCTGGACCTGTTTGGGGGCGGCTCCCTCGAACCAGAGCGTTCGCTGACTCGGGGAGAGGCAGCGCGCTTTATTGATCGGATTATGCTGAATGTTCAATCCACGCTTGCCCGGTAGTTCATCAAAATGAAAATCCCGTGTTCAACAGTAGTGAACACGGGATTAATTCTTTTTAGAGTAAATTACTATTGCTGAATCCACAGTACGATAGTCTGCTCTCCGGACCTTTTATCCCAGGATCTTAGCTGTTTCTTTATCTGTTCTATCTGCTGATCGAGCGATCCTATTTTTTCATTGTTCTGCTCAATATTACGCTGGCCTTCCAGGGAAATCAGCAGACCCAACAGCTCACTGTAGCGGTAATTGAGATCCTCTTTTTGCTCCTGACTGGATATAGTGCTTCCAAGCCCGGCCAGGCTGTCACGCAGACCCGGGGCTTGAGTACTGTTTACTACAAACTTATCCACCAGATAGATATTGCCACCTTCGGACTGCTGTCCCAGTGATTGGACAGAGGCCCCCTGGCTTTGAGCGAGAATCAAGGCTCTTTTTTCGGCGGCTTTGGCATCATCGACCTGTATCTTTAAAAAGGTGGATAGCACTATATGATCATTGGAGCTGGTAAACTCGGCAGACCCTGTTGAAAGTACCTTTCCCTGCTCTGTTGGCAGGGACTTCTCTACCGGAGATGAGTCGTCCGGCTGAGAGGAGGCCACCTGAATAGGCAGAGTTTGACTGCTGCCCTGGTCTGCAATTGGCAGGTTTGCTTCCGGTTGGATGTCATTGCTGCTTTGTATAGAGGGCTGCATATCAGCAATATTTACAACTGGCGCGGGTTTTAACAGCATGGAACCGCTTACTAGAAGAAGCGCTGCGGCCGTACCTATGGCAGCCTGTTTCAGGCGTTTCCGGTTTATGCGGGGAGAAGGGGAGTTTTCCCGTCTTATTTGAGCCATTATCGATGATGAAAAGCCCGAAGGCGCAGTAATATCCCGTTCTCCCATGGAGTGTAGGGCGCCAAATATTCTCTGCCACTCCTGCCACTCTTCGCTGCATCCCCGGCAAATTTCGAGGTGCTTATGAAGGGTGCCGGCATCCTCGCGGGACAATTCGTTATCCAGTTGGGCTGAAAACATTTCTTGGATTTCGAGGCAATTCACGCTAACCACTTCTCCCTGTCGATATCCAAAATTAAGATCAAATATCACTACCCGAAGACTATTCAATGCTTCTTTTAACTGCGTCAACCTGGTCGCGCATAATTCGCCTGGCCCGGTTGAGCCGGGATTTGACAGTTCCCAGGGAACAGTCCACTATTTCAGCAATTTCCTCGTAGGTGTATCCTTCCATATCGCGCAAAACCAGAACACTTCTGTATTCCGGAGTCAAGCTCATTAGGGCCTGCCTGACCAGTCCATAATATTCGTCCCGCTCCAGCTTCTCCAGGGGGCTTTCTTCACTGGCCGCGATTTCACGGGCGAATTCGCCGTTTTGGGTAAACAGGGACTCGTCGCTGCTTATAGCAATTACTTTTTTCTGACGAGTTTTATTAATCCACTGGTTACGGGCGATTTTGTACAGCCAGGTACCGAAATCAGCATCCCGGCGAAATGTATTCAGGTGTTTATAGGCTTGAATAAAAACCTCCTGGGCCAGGTCCTGAGCATCGTCATAACTCCCGGTTAGACGGTAACAATGAGAAAATATCCGGTTTTGGTAGGTCTCCACCAGCAATTCGAATGCACTCAGGTCACCTTGCTGGGCCCGGCTTACAAGCCCGGTACTGTCTGTCAAGAAACAACACTCCTGACAAGCAGATTATCCTGCTCGTTGTATTATTAGACAACGGGAATTAGAAAAAAGTTCCCTGCCTTGAAATAAATTTACCACAAAACCATGTGAATGCCAGAGGAGAAATGGACTGGCTGGATTGGATGGATTTGCAGAACAGCATCTCAATATATTATGAAGTATGACCGGCAAAGGTCATCGGCCAGAAACAAATGTAATAAAAAGCCGGATTTCTTCATACAGATTTATCTGGTGCGTTTGCTCACGGATGACCAGAACCGAGCAGATACTTTTATACGGGGATTCAAGGAACCAAAACCCTTATCAAAAAAAGAAATTTTCCAGGTGGGGAACTTTTGCGGCAGAGTTTGTGTCTAATCTAAATAGGTTGAGGGGTTGTTTAACAACACCCTTGGACTACTGATTTATTTCGGTCTGCATACATACCATTCCGCCGGCCGGAACTAAAAAGGAGGGGAGAGCCAACCAGGCATAAGGCTGTCGATAATAATCGATGAATACCTGTTGACTGGGGCCTTGTGCCCTGATTACCTGAGACTTTACATTTCTTTAAGGAGGGAAATAAATGCCAAGAATTAGTAAGAAATTTGCATTATTGCTGGTTCTGGCCATGCTGGCCTCAATGTTTGCAGGCATGGGAATCGCAAGTGCTGATGACACTACCTATGGAACTTATACCGGAACCTACAAATATGTTACAGCAGACGACAACCGCGTTGCCGGAACCTTCGCCGTTACTGAAAAAGGTGGAGTAGCTGTCTGGGCCGCTGGCGGTGCAACAGTTTACGCAAAAGTCACTCTGCCTTCTGGCGTAAAGTATGCTAAGAAAGCCAACGACGCTGGTGTAACACTTGCCAACTATGTAACCACTACCGGTGCAGCTCCTACTCTTAACGACTGTGACAGACAAATGACCGAGATCGCAGTTGACGCTACTGGTGCTGCTGACACTGTAACCTTCCTGTTCGGCACTGCTGACGAATCAGCCCTTAACATTGACGCTGGATTTTCCGGTGACGTAAATGCCACCATCCAGATCTACTCCGTATTGGGCGGCGCGGTTCAATGGGAAGAAAGCTACACCCGGACCATTGCCAAGGTTTCAGCTACAGGCGTTACCGTAACCACCGGTGATACTACCACTGTTAAAGCTGGAACTAGCAGAACCGTAGCTGACGTTATTTTGAAGGAAGCAACTGCTGGAACCATTGCGAACGGTGAAGCCATTAACCTCGTTCCCGATGACACCAGAATTACCTTTGACACAGTTGGCTCTACTGAAGCTACTGCCAACTTTACTCTTGCAGCAGCTCCTGTAGAAACCACTACCAAGCTGACCCAGACTATTACAACTGGTTCTAGCGCTCAACCTGGTAAGATAACCTTTTCGCCTAAACTGAACATTCCTCCGGGAATCACTGGCGACATTACTCTTACCGTATACAGCGACACTTCTGCTTCCAAACTGAAACAGACCTCGATAAAGGTAGCTACCATTGGCGAAAATTCGGCCAATATAACCAATATCAAAGATGCCACCAAGACTATTTACACTGGCACTGGTTATGGGACGCTTGATGCCACCTTTGACATCAAAGCTAACACCGGATCAGTTATTGAGTCAGGTAAGATGATAACAATCGATCTTCCGAACGGAAAATTTGATCCTGCCAATCCTCCTAACTTAGGAGCTCAGGCTACTTTCCAGTCAGCTTACAACGACAATCATACTGTATGGTATGTTGTTGCTGCTGGTAATCCTACTAAGATATCAGTTAGCACCATAAAAGTTACCACCGATCCTGGCGTAAACGGCGACATTAAATTAACCTTAGGCGGAGATGCCGGAGTATCTGGTGACGTAGTTGTCGGCCAGTTCAAAGACCCGTTCACCGCTACAGCCCTGTCTACACCCCAGGTGATCCCCAATGCCATCAACCAGGCCGGTGGCGACATTGAGATTACCGAAGTTGCCGGAAAGGCTTTAGCTACCAACACCCTGATTCAATTGAGAGCTCCTGAAGGAGTTAAGTTCTCCACTATTACCACTCCTGTAGTAACCGTTGGCAATATGACTGTCGGCGATAAAACCCTGCTGGAAGAAGACACCGTATGGCAGTTCAAGGTTATCAGCCAGAGCAGCATCGCCAGCACCATCAAGATTTCCGGAATCAAATATGACCTCAGTAAGAGCGTTATCGACGGAGACCTGCAGCTGTCCATCAGAGGCGGAGTTGGCACTGTAAACTCCAAAGCCTGGGGCAAAGTAGTCAACGCTGTAGTTGGATCCATCGGTGCCGTACAGAAATCCGTATTCACCATTGGCGCTGCCAAGATTAGCGTAAACGGCAAAGAAGTTGACGCTATAGCACCTGCATACATTAAGGATGGCAGAACCTACCTGTCCATTGTTGATGCAGCCCGGGTACTGGGTGTTAACGATGCCAACATTCTCTGGGATCCTGCCAACCAGACCGTAACCCTGCTGAAGGGTGACAAGGTTGTCCAGGTCAAGATCGGCAGCAAGATCCTGAAGGTTAACGGCGCAGAAATCACCATGGACGTAGCTCCCGAAATTTCTAACAACCGCACCTGCCTGCCGGTAGGTCTGATTGCACAGGCTTTCGGAGCAACCGTAACCTGGGATCCCGCAGCCCAGACCATTACTATTCAATAGGTAAAAAAACAAGTCAGTCAAAAGGGCCCGGTTTTGATGACCGGGCCCTTTTCCCTTAGTTTTCATATATTTTGTAATATTGACCAGCCAGTCGGTAAGATATATACTTATGTTAAAAATTTAGCAATATGGAGATGGTACATATGCGCAGAGCATTGGCATTATTGTTAATGGTTGGCTTGCTGGTCGGTTTTATTCCGGTTTATGGCCAGGCTGATGAAGCAGCTCCTACTCTTACCATAGACCAGGCGATCAAGCAGGCCCTGGACAACCAGAAAGATTTGCGCCAGTCAGAATTGGATGTTCAATCAGCCAGGATTGCCATGGACAAAGCCTGGGACGATAACGATGCGGCTTTATGGAAGACCTATAACCCCGCAACCGGCATGTATGTAAGTGTGGCCACCGGTGCAGATCCCCAGGGTGCCGTATATTCAACCCATTCCACCTGGCTGACTAAAACCAAAAGTTATGACGCAAAAGTAGATACGGTAGTGCTGACCACCTATCAGAAATATTTCGGGGTTATTACCGCTATTGACAACCTTGAATACCAGAAATTGACCAGCCAGCAGGATACCGAAAAGGCAAGGATAGCCGGCTTAAACTACCAGGTAGGGCTGGCTACGGCTACCGAATACGATAAGGCCAAAATGCAGGCCAGCGCCTCGCAAAGCAGTTATACGTCGGCTCAGCAGTCCCTGGATCAGGCCTATAGAAGCCTTTTACTATATATCGGAATGGCGGAAGACATCAGGCCGGTATTGGACAGTAGATTACAATACACTCCGGTAGAGATAAATGATCCGGAAGCCATGATCAGTAACATCGCAAACAACAGTCCGACTGTATATTCCGCCAACCAGGCGGTGGTTCTGGCCGGTGAAACATATGGAATGGGCAGCTCCTATGACGTTGACGAAATCACCAAGGAGAAGGCCAGTCTGTCTCTCCAATCAGCTGTGGAGAGTATGCGGACTCTTACCAGGTCTTACTATATAAAACTCAAAGGCTATGAAGATTCTTTTTCCTCCACTGAGTTGGCCTTAAAAATTGCTCAGGACGGCCAGCGAATAACCAAACTGAAATATGACCTGGGCATGGCAACCAAAGCGGATTTGATGACAGCCGAAACCACCCTGTCCAGTGCCAGAAACACCTATAACAACTTGATTTTCCAGCATGAAATATACAATATGGCCTTTAACAAGCCCTGGGCTTATTCTGGAAGTTAAAGGCATTGATCTGGGGGGTAATTTAATATTGTTCCCAGGCGGATAGGGCTCCAAGCAGCTCTATCTTTTTTTGCAGTAACCGGTAGAAAATCTCTGCGTCGAATCTGACTGAAACCTATTGCTAAAAAAATATTCCCCATAGACCTTAGATGACAATACAAAACCGCATTGAGTTTAAGCTCAATGCGGTTTTTGGCAAGCTTGCTTGGTTAGCTCTAATTCAAGATAGGATTAAGTAAAACAGGATATTTTCCATACGTAGTGTCAAAAATAATCTTCAGTTGTTTAACACCATATACGTTTACATTGAAATTTACCGGTGTGGCCCCTTCTTTCATTATTGGACTTTTATACAATTCTTTTCCGTCTCCGTAAATGATCAATCGGTTATTATTGCCATCGCTATCCATGTCATCAGTACCGAAGGAGCCGGTAAAGCTAAAATAATAACCGTTGATGTTGTATACCAGATAGGCTAGCGGACCATGTCCATCATCCATTACAAAACCGATACCTTTGTCGTATGTCTTTTTGTTGATTTGAAAAGAACCATTTATCCATTTGTTGATTCTCAGCCACTCGGTATTTTTACATTCTACCGGATTGGCAGATGTCAGATCGCCATTGGGTATTATCTCGGGATTTGTCTCAGGTACCGGTTTATTATCTATAAGTACAGTTTTTGTCCCCGCGTCCCATTGGACCTTCATTCCCAGCGCATCGGCTACAAAGGCTACCGGCACCATGGTTCGGTTGTTTACAAGCTGAGCGGGAACATCACCCTGTACTTTTTTTGCGTCAACAAATACCTGGATTTCCGATCCGGTAGGTGCCGGGGGGGTGAATTCCGCCTCCGTTGACGCCTTGCTGGTTACAACTACGGCCTGAGCTGACTGAACCCATTTAACCTGCATATCCAGGGCATTGGCGATAAAGCTGATGGGCACCATGGTACGGTTGTTTATGGTCTGGGCGGGTACGTCACTTTTTACTTCTTTCCCGTTAACAATTATGGTAAATTCATCGGCGACTGCCAGTTGGGCGGACAAAACCAGTGTGCCAAGCAAGATGCCCAAAACTAAAGCCAACTTAAATTTTTTCATATTAACCTCCTTTTATGTATGCCATTATTACGCTTACCGGTATTTTTGAGCAGCCAACGCCTCCTTATAAAAATATTCGTACGAAACTGTGATTATTATTAATATAGGTATAGACTGTTCGACAACTGTTTTTAAAGATATTCTCTCAAAACGTGTGGTTTTCCTTGCCGGGTAGATTTGGATACCTTAATTATTTTTTAATTTGGATTAGACCATAAATACAAACCGAAAACATTGCGGCGTGTGGTTTTAAAACTCCCGGTATGTTCCTATATCTTTAATAACACTTCTTAAATGTAAATTCCCTAAGATGGTACAATTATATCATGATTTGACCAACTGGCCGGTCGAATAAGCAGGGGGGAGGGTCCTCTGAATGAAATAATGGCCGCGATTTGTTTATTGCGAAATCTGTTCCGTAACGCAGGCCCTTTATCATTTAAACATTTAAAAAGGAATGACCATATCAATTGCGAATTGTTAAAGTATTATATGATTCCGAGTGTGCCATTCTTATTAGAAGAGAGGGAATAATTTATGAATGAGTGCCCGGCTTGCGGCGGCGATATTCTTGATGACAGCATTTATTGCCATATGTGCGGGGCCAGCACCAGCGGCGAGCTGACTGGCAAACTAAGCCCGGATTCCATACTTGAAGGGCGCTATATCATTGTAAAGACTATAGGGCGGGGCGGTATGGGTGCTGTCTATTTGGCTCTGGACCAAAGATTGGACAACATCCTGGTAGCGATAAAAGAAATGAGCAGCAACGCGGTGGGAGGCAATCTGCAGGCAGCCATAGCCGCATTTAAGAAAGAAGCCAGTATGTTAACCCGCTTAAGACATCCGGCTTTGCCAAGAATTAGTGATTTCTTTGCCAAGGGAGAAAACCGCTGGTACCTGGTGATGGATTTCATCAAAGGACAGACCCTGAAAGAGGTCATGGATCATCGGGGACCAATTCCGGAAACCGAGGTTATTGACTGGGGAATACAGCTTTCTCAAATCTTGCATTATCTGCACACGCTGTATCCGCCAGTTATTTTCCGGGATTTGAAACCATCCAATATTATGCTTACTCCCGATGGGCAGCTTAAACTCATTGACTTTGGTATTGCCCGGCATTTCCACCAGAGTAATAGCGCAGATACTTCTGCCTATGGTTCGCATGGATTTGCCCCGCCGGAGCAGTATGGCCAGAACCAAACTGATGAACGCTCAGACATATATGCTCTGGGAGCTACTCTGCATTATCTTTTGACCGGGATTGATCCCGCGAAAAATCCCTTTAATTTTGAGCCTCCCGGTAAGATGGCCAGGGTGAGCCCCGGGTTGAATGAGGCCGTCATGAAAGCAGTGGCTTTAAAGCCAGCTGACCGTCCCCAGAGCATCAGTGAATTTTTGAACTTGCTGCTCCAGGCTGCTCCGGACTTTCGGGAGAAAGCAGCGGGTGAAGATGCCTCCCCATCCCGTAATATTGCCACGGCTTCAAAAACTAGAGAAACCGGCACCGCACCTTCTGGAAAACTAAAACCGGATGATATTACAGTCAGCCTGATGACAGCCGAGACTATTGAGGCAGGGGGCTTAACCGGCTCAGGCACCGGGGCAACCGGGACCTTAACGCTTGGTATGGAAATGCCGGGCAGGCAGGCAGGTGTGTCAAATTCTAATCCACCGCCTGCCAATCGGATGATGGAAGCCGATGCTCTCCGGGGACTTCCCGCCAACCCCAATCCCGTTAATGGCAGCAGCCGGGCGGCCGGCGGCGGCAAATCCCGCAAAGTGATCCTGGCCGCTTGTTTGGCAGCCGCTTTGATCGGGGCCGGAGTTTATGGGTTTGAACACAATAATAACGCAGGCGGCAAATCAGTTCAGGTCGCTTCAAGTTTTTCCGTCCCCTCAAGTACTGACTCAGCCAACCAATCCTCTAACGCTTCGAATAATGCCGGGGAATTGAACGAGCAAGTGGTAGATAGACCAGGCGATGTTGCCAAAGAACAACAAAACGAAACCACGCCCGGTGCCGCGCAGTCCGATCAATCGATAAACCCGGCTCCAACACCGGTGCAGGGCAGTCAAACCACCTCCTCGGATGCCAATTCAAACCCCGGCTACAACTATTCGGAATCCAATAACAATGAGCAAGAA
>JBEHWI010000067.1:0-12434 GCA_040217815.1 Syntrophomonadaceae bacterium
CCGAGTTTTTCAGACCGCTGGCGGAAAGTGCAAATTTCACAACGATTGCGAAAAAATTGCTGGCGCCGGATCTGAAAATCGAATTTAACCGGGGCGGAGCCGGGGCAGCCGAAGAAACCTATAATGCTTTTCTATCCCTGGAAGACAACGATGTTGTGGCGCAGTTCCAGGGCAGTGACGGCAACATATTGCTGTTGTTCTTTGATAATGAAGAATCGTTTCTACAGTGGTGGACCGATCTCTATGCCTCGCAGGCGGCCGGTACCTACCAGCCGGTGTTCCCGGATGTCATGCCTGCGGAAGTGCTGGTCTGCGCCCTGCACTGCATCGACATTTACCGCCGTTCCTATATGGAAAGCATGCTGGATTACCGGGGCGAAATGGATTTGGCTATCAGCACCCAGGATTTTGTCCAGCTGCTTAAACGGGCCCTGTCCAGTAAAGATAAACGTTGGCTTCTGCCCACCATGTTCGAGGTCACCCCGGGATTAAAAGGAATCAATATTGCCCTGAAACCAGAGCACATCAAGCAAGCCGAGGAATCAGGTTTCTTCACCAGCAGTGAAAATGTGCTGACTCTGGGGGAACGTTCGCGGCTCATGGGCACTGAAATCATTACCAGCTGGCTGGGTTCCATCGGCTGTCAGGCCACGGCGCTGATCAACGGGCAGGAAAAAAGCCTGTCCCGTATATTCTTAACGCCTACAGCATTTGCCAATCACCTCTTCTCCTTTGAGATCGGAGCCGGAGGAGATGCGCGCTTCCGTCACCAGGCCAGCACTCTGCCGGAATTGAACCAGACCTTGCTGCAATGGATCGAATCGTTGCAGAAGACGATCGGGGGGACGGCCCCAGCCAAAGCTGCTGCGGCCCAGTCCCCGGCGGTTAGATTTTGCGGAGAGTGCGGGGAAAAGATCCGGCCCGGCAAGAAATTCTGTACCAGCTGCGGCACAGCAGTATAGAAAGAGGGAGGCAGGGATATGAGTGACTTGAAATTCTGCCCCGGCTGCGGTGCCGAGCTGGTACCCGGCGACCGTTTCTGCGGAGATTGCGGTTTCGATACCCAATCCAAGCCGGCCGGGGATACGTCTGCCAGTGCACCCCCGCCGGCCAGGACCGGAGGGAACCCGGCCGCGGAGCCGGCTCCAGATCCTCCCTCGCCCCCTGCCGGCATGAGTGCTCCACCCCCGGCACCGGAAGGCGGACCTGCCAGGTCAGCGGGCATGGGTCAGGGTCCTACCGGGGAAATTGGCCGGGGAGGCGGGGGCGGCAGCAATTCCCTGATGATATTGATCGCCATTCTGGTGGTGCTTTTCCTCGGCGGCGGAGGGGTTTACTGGTGGCTCTCCCGGGGAGAAGAACCTGGGCCCGGCATCGCGGTCCCGGCTTCCACCCAGGCCGGTGGGCCGGCCGTCGCCTCCAATCCAAGCAGCAACAAGGCCCCGGTGGCCGCAGTCGACCTCAGCCGGGCCGCCACCTATCTGTCGGAACCGGGCCTTAAATGCACCTTTTTGGTGAATTACCCTGATGGCACGGTGGGAGTAGTGGAGCGTACCAGTGCCAAGGTGGTATCCCACCAGGCGGTACGAATCAGTGAGGTGGAAACCGGTGTCGAGCAGGGAGAGGAGTTCGGATATGGTTTTCATTACGTAGAGCGCCCGGATGGAACTTACTACATCCTGGATGACTCACCTAATGAAATCTTTCCGGCCTTAAAAAACAATTTAACTGTTGGTCAGACTTGGAACTACGAGGATGAGTCGGGCCGGATTACCTGGAAGGTGATGGACATGGGGGTTACCCTCGATCTTGGTTTTACCCTTATCGAAAACTGCCTGATCGTATACGAGGACAACCAGACCGTGGATTACCAGGCCCTCACTTACTACGCTCCCGGACTGGGCATAGTAGCGGTGAAGAGCCCCGGGGGCAAGGACGATTTTTATAAAATGACCGCCCTGACCAGGGTAGATGCTGCCCAGGCCGCAGCTACAGTCCAGCAGTGGTCACCCAACTGGGCCATAATCAAGGACGACCGTACCCAGAACTGATCCAGTCCGGACGCGGTTAACATCACAGGCTGAGGAGGATTTGCAATGCCCATTGCTTCAAGTAAGAATGAATTATGGCGGCGCCTGGCCCTGCTGGCCGGCATCCTAATCGGGTTGGCCCTGTTTTTCTACGTGGCCCCGGCCATGGTGAGCGTGACCGCCATTGACTGGCAGCAGGAGCAGGCCGATGAGCTGAAATCCAACAGCGGTATAGTGACTCAGGAGAAAAAGCGTCTCCATACCCTGCCCCTGGATGAATACATCCAGGCCAAGACCGGCGGAACGCTGCAGGCGGTGGACAGCGACCGGTGGGGCACCTTTTTTGAGCAGGTCCGCCTGGCCAGCAACGGTCAATACTATGAATCTTCATACGGCAATCGGGTCAGTGAAGAGGATAAAGATGACTTCTGGAAGCCCACCGGTCCGGTTGCAGTGTTTTTCAAACCCCATGAAATACCTCTGCAAAGCTGGGGGCTTTTCCCGGGAGACGGGGAATCCGCCTTTATCAGCACTGTCCAGGGCGGGCAGACCCTTTACCTGGAATTGCAGTTCCATGATTACACCACCAGCGTGGGGGCAATGTCTTCCCCTTACCGGGTGGCGCCCGGATGGCTTTATCATCCCTATCGTACCGCGGGCATCATCGTCATGGCCGTGGGCCTGCTGATTTATATTGTCCTGCCCCGGCGTAAAAAACAGCCCGGGGAAGTGGCTTATTCCAGCGGCAGCATGCTGGCCGGGGACCTGGCCGCAGTCATTATCCTGCTGCCCTTCTACGGACTGCCTTATCTAATCAATGGCGGCATTGTGCAGGCTCTGACCGGGCTATGGCCGGTTACCGCCCTGATGTGGTTTATGGCCCTGTTCGGGGTAGTGCTTCTGTACTATAACGCCTGGTATGCCTCCTACCGTATCGAACTGACTCCGGATGCCGTCTGTCTGGTCAGTTTCAAAGGGGTGCGGGAATGCCGCTTCAGCGATATGGCCGGGGTAAACCTGGTTTCTCTCAGAAATCCGAGCTGGTTCCGTAAGCTGAGCCTGGCCATGGCCGCCTTGTCACTGCTGGGCGGGGGGCGTTCCCCTCAACCGGCCGGCAGCGCCCTGCTGGTAGCTTCGGCAACCTATGGCGGCCTGGAGATCAGTTCCCGGAGCGGGGCCCGGCCGGTCTACATCTGGGTGACCAATCAGATGGGCGGGGTCATAATCAACAATATCGACCGGGTGATGGAGGCCATCGAGGCGGCCGGGGTGACTATCAACCAGGAGCCCCGCGAAATAGAAGGATTTACGATGTTCATGTAGTACTACTTCCGGGTGATAGCTCGGCGGGCATTTTGATGGGCGGGACGGGCCAAGCCGCGCCCATGGTTCCCACAGCAAGTAAAGACTAATTAAGGAGGTTGATAAGATGGTGATTGGGATAGTCATCGGGGGATTGGCAATTGTCCTGGCAGTATTTCTGGTAGTTATCTACAACGGACTGGTGCAATTACGACAGCGGGTGCAAAATGCCTGGGCCCAGGTGGATGTGCAATTGAAGCGACGCTATGATCTGATTCCCAATTTGGTCAATACCGTGAAGGGTTACGCCCAGCACGAGAAGGCCACCCTGGAGAGCGTGACCCAGGCCCGCAATATGGCTATGGCCGCTCAAAACATGAAGGACCAGGTTCAAGCCGAGAACATGCTGACCGGTGCGTTAAAATCCTTGTTGGCGGTAGCCGAAGCCTATCCGGAACTGAAGGCCAATACCAACTTCCTGCAGCTGCAGGGTGAGCTTTCCGATACCGAAAGCAAGATCGCCTTTGCGCGCCAGTTTTTCAATGATACTGTCCAGAAATTCAACACCAAGATCGAGGTTTTCCCCAACAACCTGGTGGCTGGGATGCTGGGATTTCAGATAGCCGATTATTTCAGCCTGCAGGGCGAAACCGAGGCCCGGCAGAGCGTCAAGGTCAATTTTTAAAGGAGCTTTCCGGATGGACACAAAGATTTATTTTCACTTGCATAAAGCCTTATGGCTGGGTTTGCTGCTGGGTTTGCTGCTGGCTCTGGTTACGGCCCCTGGAGCTGCCCAAGCCCGATCTCTCAGTATGCAGCAGGTCGTCGTCGACGCCGAAGTGCGGCCGGATGCCTCCATGCAGGTCACGGAGAGACTAACCATCAAATTTTCCGGGCAATGGAACGGTTTCTACATCAAGATACCCCAGGGCTACACCCCCATCACCGATGTCACGGTGCAGGAAAAAGGGCAGTCCTACAAGTTCAATCCCGGCACGGACTACGGACCTCCCGGCACCTACCTGGTCAAGACCGAAGGCAGCCAGGTGGTGATCGACTGGAGCATCTCCGCCCGGGATGAGGTGCGCACCTTTGATGTTTCCTACCGGGTCAACAAAGCAGTCAAGATTCATAATGATACCGCGGAACTATACCGTAAATTCATCGGTGAAAGCAATGGCAATAAAATTGCGGCGGTGCAGGTGAATCTGAAACTGCCGGCCGGGGCGGAAAAATACCGGCAGGGGGAAGACATCAGGATCTGGGGTCACGGGCCTTTAAACGGCGAGGTGGAATTCGCCGGGGCCGATAAGGTGGTGTGGAAAGTAACCGACCTGCCCGCCTACACCTTCGTGGAAGGCCGGGTGGTGATGCCCACCGCTCTGTTCGGCGGCATTCCGGCCTCATATCGCACCAGTCTGAATGCCCTGCCCGCCATCCTGGCCGAGGAAGAAGGCTGGGCTCAAAAAGCCAACCAGGAGCGGCTCCAAGCCCGCATGGAATTGGCAGGCGGAGCGGCCATTATCGGGGGCACCCTGGCTGGCCTGCTGCTGCTGTGGCGGCGCTTCGGGCGCCGCCACCCAACCGTTTTCGATGGCGATTACTATCGAGATCTGCCCGCCACCTACAGCCCGGCGGAATTAAGCGTGCTGTGGAATTATAAGAAGATGAAGGCCCAGGATCTGACTGCCACCATACTGGACCTGGCCCGGCGCCGCTTCATACGCCTGGATCAGGAGACTGTGGAGGTGCGACGGCTGCTGGGCTCCAAAGAGGTAGCCACCTACCGGGTCACCTTTTTGCCCCCACCCGATCCAGGCGCGGCCCGGAGAAGCCAGGATGCCGTCCTGCAGCCCCATGAACAGCAGCTGCTGGATTTCCTCCGCGATGAGGTGGGAGAGGGCCGGGAAAGCCTTCATTTGACCGATGTCGAGAGCTTTTCCAAGCAGAAGGCAACTGAGTTCTACGGCTTCTGGAAGGAATGGACCTCAGGTTTGATTGACCGGGGGGAAGGAAGCAAATTTTTTGACACCAGCGGCAATGTGACCCTGTTTACAGTCCTGGGCGGAGTAGGCCTTTTCATGCTGGGCGGTTTCCTGGCGCGCCAATCCGTAGTGCTAGGCATGTCCATGATAATTGCCGGGGCACTGCTGCTCTTTATTCCGCTGCGGTTCAAGCGGCGGTCGGCTTCCGGTCAGGAAGATTATGTGCGCTGGCAGGCTTTCAAGCGTTTCCTGCAGCATTTCTCAGAAATGCAGCGGCATGAGATACCCAGCCTGATTATCTGGGAGCATTACCTGGTGTATGCAGTCACCCTGGGAGTGGCCAAAGAAGTTATCAAACAGCTGGAAGTGGTTTTCCCCAATCTCCAGGACGGTGATTACCATTTTGGCTATGGCTGGATGACCTACGGTTCCTACCACGAGATGAACAACCTGTATGGATCGTTCGACAGTATCGGCGACTCCATAGAGCGGGCTTTTACTACCGCAGAAAAGGCAGTCAGCAAGTCATCTTCTGGTTCCGGCGGCGGGGGCGGATTCTCCGGCGGCGGAGGCGGCGGCGGGGGTGGTTCCAGTTATGGAGGCCGCTAGAATACAAGGACGCAATGGCCGCACCCGGCCCAGCCCATCCGCCATGATATGTCCCATACGGCCCGGCGGATAAATTTACAAAATTGGCTTAAGGCTTCGAGAACAGGAGGAAGGAAACATGATTTGCCCCCAATGTGGAGCAGACTCGGCCAAAAATATCAATTTCTGTACGGAATGCGGTTCGGCCCCGGTCACGGGGACAGTGACGCCAACGGACCATCCCGGGGCGATGGATGGCCGGGGGAACGGAAAGAGTAACCTGACCGGCTATTCCGACCGGATCAGCGACCCGGCCTTTGCCCGCTACCGGCGCCATTCAACGGTTTGGTCCTTCAGCTTCGCCGCCTTCCTGGCTTTAGCGGCTGTGATTGGGTTTTATATTTACGGGGAAACCAGTGCGGAGATGGATAATCCTGAGGCGTTGTATATAGGATTGGGTATCGGGGGCATGTTCCTGGCCATCGCTCTGTTCCAGTTCATCGGGCGCAGCCGCAGCATCGCCTGGGACGGGGTGGTGATCGACAAAAAGACCGAGAAAAAAAGGCGCCGGGAGAGATCCGGCAATGATGAACGCTGGATCAGTTACACCCGCTACACGGTGGTCATCCAGACCGACTCCGGCAAGACCTATGAAATCAACACCGACGATGACGACACCCAGTACAATTATTACCGGATCGGGGACAAGGTGCGCCATCACCAGGGCCTGAACTCCCTGGAGAAATACGATAAAACTGGGGACAGCATCATTTTCTGCAACGCCTGCTCCAGCCTCAACGACATCAATGATGACCGCTGCCACCGCTGTTCCTGCCCGCTGCTCAAGTAATAGCTCTGCGGGCAATGGTAGTTTGCTATCTTACAGGCAAGGGCACGGTTCTTTTACCTGTTAAATCCACTTCTCTCCCCACATTCCCGGCAAAAAATAAGACTTCCAATCGGAAGCCTTCATTTTATCACGGCATTCTTTTCTTTTTTGTTCCTTCTTCTTATCCTGGTGGGCACCGGCCCCATTCCTCAGGTAATGAGCATAACCCACGCCCAGGCTTTTAAAAGGGTTCTCTTTTTTAGTTTTCTTTTTCATGTTTATCATCTCCCCGCTTATTATCGCTCGCTTGCAACCCGATGTCTACAGGAATTCGGGCAGGTAGAAGTCTATGACTTGTAGATAAATATATAAAATACGCTGAAGGAGTTAAGATATATATTAAGAATTGTAGAAATAACAGTGACTGCAGGAAAAGGGGGAACCGAGATGGATGTACAGTGTTTGCGGGTCAAGCTTAAACCGGGGACCACCGATGAATTTATCGCCTATACCGAGGGCTTGAAGACCAAGATGGATCAGGTTCGCCGGGCTCTGCTCAATGAGACCATGGTAGTGGAGTCGATCTTCCTTGATCGTTGTGAAGACGGTGACTACATCATTTTCTATACCCGGGCGGAGAGCCTGCAGAAGGCCAATGCGTACCTGTCGACCTCGACAGATCCGATCGACCTGGAAGCCCAGGCCATAATCCAGCGCACCTGGGATCTCACCGCAGCCAAAGCCCTGCCGGTGCTGTTCGACGTTGACCGGATCGCTTCCATACAGGAATAAGCCGCTAACGTGAAGAAATCAGCTATATGCACATATCATCGGGGGAGCAGGCAAGGGGACGGTTCTGTTGCCTGCCTAACAGTTGCTACTGATAAGATGAGTCGTATTTTCAGGGGGGATCGCCATGCCAGCCTACGTTCTGATCGACATAGAAGTCCATGACCGGGATATGTATCTGCAATATATCGAGAAGGCCAGGCCTATCGTCGAGCGTCATGGCGGCGAATACATAATCAGGGGAGGGGAGATTACCCCTCTCTTTGGGGATTGGAATCCAGAGAGGATCATCCTGATACGGTTTCCTTCCCGCGAGAACATCAGCCAGTGCTTCGGCTCAGATGAATACCTGCAGGTGGCCGCGCTGAGGGAGGATTCCACCATCACCAGGTCGGTTATCCTGGATGGATATGAAGGATGAAGCCATGCAAAACATCGGTGAGTATACAACTGAAGATTTTCCATTAAGCCGGATAGCCACCATCGATATCGGTCAGGCCGGTTTAAAAAAGCATCACATCAAGGCCCTGATCGAGCTGGATGTGACCGAGGCGCGCCGTTTGATCCGGGAAAAAAGGAGACAATCGGAAAAGATCTCCTTTAACTCATGGCTGATCAAATGCATCGGTCTGGTCGTCGCCAACCACCCGCAGCTGCAGGCGGTAAGACAAGGCCGGCGAAAGCTGGTGCTGTTTAAAGACGTTGATATATCCATTGTCATCGAAAGGGAAATCGATGGCCAAAAAGTCCCGTTGCCCTACGTTATCCGCCGGGCCAATGAAAAAAGCATCGCTGCTATCGGTGAGGAAATAAGATCCGGGCAGCAGCAAACGATAAAGGGAGAAGATGATTACGTCCTGGGCGAAAGCCAGAACCGGTTTTTAATGAAAATGTATTACTGGCTGCCGGGGTTTATCCGCAGACTGGTCTGGAAACGGATCATCGGCAGTCCATTCCTGACCAAAGCCAATATGGGCACCGTCATGGTCACCTCGGTGGGCACGGTCGGCCGAATCAACGGGTGGGTGGTACCGGTAAGTGTGCACCCCCTTTGTTTTGCGGTGGGATCGATAATTAAAAAGCCCGGGGTGGTGAAGGACCGGGTAGAGATAAGGGAATACCTCTATGTTACGGTGCTGGTGGACCACGATGTGATCGACGGCGCCCCGGCGGTGCGGGCTCTCTCCCAGCTGACCCGGATGGCGGAGAGCGGCTGCGGATTGCAGGAAACGGTGTAAATAGGAGTGCTGATGGGGGATTGCCCCGGTGATTATGCCCTGGCTGGATGATCCGGCCAACGGTACAACGGGTATATACATCCGGCCGGCCGATATATAATTAGAGGTGAAGTTTTAGGAGAGGGGCATATAACGATGCAGATCAAGTTTGAGAAGATGGGTCCGGAACACCAGAAGTCGGTCATGGAAATACTAAATTATTATATCGAAACTAGTACGGCGGCCTTTCCCGCCACTACCCTGCCCGAACCATTCTTCGCCAAGTTGATGGAAAATACCGATGGGTATCCCGCTTATGTGGCGATAAATTCTGAAACATCCGAAGCAGCAGGGTTCTGCAAGTTGAGACCCTATAGTCCATTTTCAACCTTTAAAGCCACCGCGGTGATAAGTTATTTTATCTCACCAGGATATGTGGGGCAGAATATCGGGGGACAGTTTCTGGAAAGAGTATCGGCCGACGCCAAACAATTGGGGATAAAATATATCATTGCCGAGATATCGTCAGAGAACGAACCAAGCTTGAAATTTCACGCCAAGCACGGGTTTGTGAACTGTGGCGCGTTGAAAAACATTGGCTCCAAGTTTGGCCGTAATTTTGATGTGGTATTAATGCAAAAAGATTTGAAAGATTAAGCAGGCAACAGAACCGTCCCCCTGCCTGTAAATATCACTTTATGATAAGCTAAACGAACCCGGCACAGGCAACAGAACCGTCCCCTTGCCTGCTGGTGGAAGAAATATTTGCTGAGGTGCGATTGCAACATGATGGAATTTACTAAGAATACTTGACCTGAAACGGGATGGAAGCGATGTTAGCTGGTGGGACATTAACCATAGGTACAACTGCTGAAAAGGAAGCAATAGTCCTATCGATTAAGGACGAGGGTACGGAGCTCCCTAGTGAGCTGCTGGATAAACTAGGAACTCCTTTTCTCACTACCAAAGAAAATGGTACTGGTCTGGGACTGGCAGTCTGCTATAGTTAAAATCGCGGCTCACTGTTTTAACTCATGTTTAGCAAGTAGTTGATGACTCTGTAATACAAATAACCTGTTCGCCTTTGCTACCGGCAGAAGTACTGTACGAAAGAGGTGGACAAAATGATAGACAGCGAGACAAAGACTTTCCAGGAAATAAAATCCGCTGAAGTTCCAATATATAAGACCGCTATACTTTTATGGGTGTTACTAATAGTGATAATTATTGTGCAGGTCATAGTTCCTTTTTTCAACAAAGTAAATTTCCTGATAAATTCGTGGACTTTGCCTTAGTAACAGATAAAATATTGATTAAAATTTTATCCATAAAATTTCAGGGTGAACGAACTTGAAATGGGACTGACTTTATAATTTCCTATTCAGATTGATGTTAAGAAGTCATCTTAAGTAAATTGAATAACCATACTTGAAGAAGGGCAAACCCGTCGAAAGGCGGGGACGCAAAGCCACGGATCTAAAGCCAATGAGTTATGACAGCCGGGTTGCATTAAGCAAGGATTAGATTTCGGTACCTGCTATGCATCCGGCAAAGCAGGTCTTTTTTTATTACAATAGCTCAATTGCATGATAATCCCGGATATCCTATTACTTATAGAGATCACAGCTTACTTATAGATATCACAGCTCCGCTGGTTAATATTTAGATGTAGTACGGTTGGCAATAATAGGAAGGTAAGAGGCGTCAGGCGGATGGAATAGTGTAGGATAGCTATTAAATAAAGAAGGGTGAGATCCAAGTGAAGACACAAACACTACGCTTAAAGTCTCAAGAGTATATTTCGGATTGTCAGCTGATCAACCAATTAATACTGGATAAGGTCCATGACATGGTGAGCATTCATAGAATCCCTGACCTTAGCTGTTTGTATTTTAATACAACCACCTTGCTTTTATTGGGATACTCTGACAAGGAAATGTTAGGACGGAATCCGCTGTACTGGATACATCCAGATGACCTTGACCGTGTTATGCTCAAAATTAGAAAAAACCATAGTTATGGTGCGATGTATGACGAGTACCGGTTGCGTAAAAAGGATGGAACTTATTTATGGTTTGAAGCTAAAGGGACCTTTGTTCGACTCGATAATGGAGAAATGGCTTTGGTTACTATCGCCCGGGATATAACCTTACGGAGGAGTCTGGAAGAAAAATTGCATCTAAGTGAATTACGCTATCGCAAAGTGGTGGAAGATCAGACTGAGTTAATCGGTCGTTGTAATCCAGATACCACCATGACCTTTGTTAACAACGCACTATGCCGGGTGTACGGTCAGGAAGCGGAAACATTGATTGGGAAACCCTTACTAACCCTGGTCCCAAGCGACCGGCACAACGATATTCTTAAATTCTTCAAAACTTTCACCCCGGATAATCCGGTGCAAAATTTCATAAATCCTGTGGATGGGCCCGACGATGTTACAACATGGTACGAATGGACCACCCGCGCCATTTTTGATGGCGATGGTAATATCATCGAATACCAGGGTGTAGCCCGTGATATCAGCAAGCATATAAAAGTCGAAACAGAACTGGGAAAAACTTGTTCAGAATTAGATCAATTAATCAACCAGCGGACTGCTGAACTCATACAGTCAAACCGGGAGTTGACAGAAATTATGGTAAAGCAACAGCAAACAGAAATGGCTCTCAGAGAGTCAGAGGATTACTACAGGACTCTTTTTGAAAATGTAGCTGCGCCCACTGTTTTAGTTAACAAAGATTACAAGGTTATCATGGCCAATGCGCAGTTTATGAGAATGACTGGACTTACAGTAGATGAAATTATTGGCAAAAAGCCATTTGATTTCATATTGCCTGAAGATTTGGCAAAGGTGCAGGAAAATTTTCGTCTCCATCAAACTTATCCTGACCAGGAGCCTTCATCATATGATTTTAGAATTGTTAATAAAAATGGTGAGATAAGAGTATGCCAGGTGTTTTCTTCGCTAATGAGAGAATCTGGCCATGTAATCTTATCAATACTCGATATAACCGACCAAGTTGAAGCCAAAACATACATACAGGCTAGTGAAGAACGCTTCCGTAGATTATTCGAGCAAGCTCCCATTGGCATTGTTATTAACCGCAATGGCCGAATCGTTCTTTGTAATGAAGCCTATAGAACGATGTTCGGGATTAGTAACACTATATTAACCGATAGCCATGTTATGAATCAAATCGCCCCTGTTTGTCATGAAGAAATCAAGCAAATACTAAAAATACGCCCCACAGGTGATGTTGCCCCTTACAGCTTTGAATCGATGGGAATCAGAACAGATGGCTCTACTTTTCCAATCCAGGTTCACATAAAAAACATTGAACTGCCAGAAGGCCCTGCCAATATCACATATGTCGTCGACATAACTGACCGGGAAAGGGCCCGGGAATTAAATAAAAGATATGCACTGCTGTCTACCAACAGCCGCGATATTATACTTTATGTCAGGCAGAAGGACGGCCAAATCTTGGAGGCGAATACAGCAGCTGAGAGAGAGTATGGATATGAACGCGATGAATTACTTGCCAAGACCATATTTGATCTGCGTAAGATGGATAAGCCTGATTTGATTAACAAACAGATGCATCAGGCGAGCACAGAGGGCATCTTGTTCGTCACCAATCATATTCGCAAGGATGGCAGTTCATTCGCGGTGGAGGTGAGTTCCCGGGGG
>JBEHWI010000068.1:0-11777 GCA_040217815.1 Syntrophomonadaceae bacterium
GAAAACGGTCTTTGCCAGCCAGCCCATGAAGCTGGAAAACGAGGGAGATATCTTGATAACCGAGGCTTTGATGAGCGAGGCGGTACGGGCCAGCTGCGCCATACCGGCGGTTTTTACACCGGTTAACCGGGGCGATTTGCAGCTGGTGGATGGCGGGGTGTGTGAAATGGTGCCGATCCTGGAGTCCCGCTCTCTGGGGGCCCAGTATATCCTGGCGGTCAACCTGGGCCAGGAAGCCTACGACCAAAAAGTGCGGGGGATCATTCAGGTGGTGGGGCGCAGTTTGAGCATACTGGAATACGAGACGTCGAGTCTCGCCCAGGATCTTCTGGCCGATCAGGTAGTATATCCTTCAACTGGAGATGCAGCCCTGGATGATATTGCCCAGGCTGCCTACCTCATACGCTGCGGACGCCGGGCCATGAAGGCCCAACTGGATGAACTTCTCAATAATCTGAACCACTAGGAAAATTGAAGGCAAATGAGGATTACGATAGAGGTCGCGGAACAGACTACAACCAGTTTTCATATAATAAGCACAAAAGATTCCATTGACAGCCGGGTTTGCCGCTGGTGGGGAGGAGGTAAGAAATGGCTACTGATAAATTCGAACACGCTACGTTTTATTTAACCAAGCAGCAGGTTGATGAAATACGAGATCTGGCCAGAGAAAATCAGATTTCCAGAAGCGCACTGGTTAGGATGATAATAAGAGAATACCTGGCTAAACAGGTTGAAGATAATAAAAACTGAGCGGGAAGCCTAAAGTGGTATTTCCCCGCGGATTGAGTTGGGATAGACACAGTATTGGTTTTGGACGTACAGCCGCCGGGTAAAACGCCTCCCCGGCCCTGGCTGTATTTTTTTTGTGTTAATAATGTGTCGAAAAGACATATCCTAACAGGGTTTCTGACTATAGCAGGGGAATTATTAATACGATGATAATTATTAGCAAGTAGTAAGCGGTTCCCCTAGTTGCACAGGCAGGATCCGAAGTTAACCGGACTCAAAGGGGGAAGGGAGAAAGGAGAGGGATAATGAAATTTTGCAGCCAATGTGGTGAACAGTTGGCTGATGGCGCGAAGTTCTGTAATGGATGTGGCAATCTAGTCACTGTCGAGCAGCCCGGAGAAGCTCCTACCAGCTACCGGGGGCCCGAGACCCAGCAGAACAATGCTCCGCAGACCACCAATCAGGCTGGGCCGGCCACGACGGCAGGTCCGGGGGTTGCTCCCCAGGTTGGACCGGCTACGACCGCAGGTCCGGGGGCAGCTCCCCAGTACGGGCCAGCCACGACAGCAGGTCCGGGATTTGCGCCCCAGTTCGATCCGGTAACGGGTGAACCGGTATCAGCACCGCCTATCCCAGCGACAGCGCCGCCCAAGAAGAAAATGACCTGGCTCTTTGTGCTGGCCGGGGTTGTCGCCCTACTGCTGGTAGGCGCTTTTGCGTTCTACAGCATGGGGAATTTTGCGGGTCCCAAGACTCCTAAACTGGCGGCGGCCGACACCGAGATGCTGCTGGTTATCAAACCGAATTACTTTCAAGTCAGCAATTTTGAAAAATTGAAGGAAACCTATCTGGCCGTTCCCGAAGTAAAAAAAGCTTACGATCAATTGATGAAAGACCTGAAGGACAATGAGAACTTTGTTTACGAAAGGGATGTAGAACCCTGGCTTGGCAAGGAAGTGGCCATTATTATGCCTTCAACTTCCAAATCGGAAAAGATGGTCTTTGTAGCCGAACAGGATGACAAAGCCAAAGCCCAGGAATTTATCAAGAAAACGGCTGAAAAACGTAAAATCAAAGAGGAAACATACAACGGGGTCAGCATAAGCACCGACGACTCTGATTTCGCGGCAGCCGTATCAGGTGATTATCTGCTCATGGCTACTGACAAAACCCTGCTCAAACAGACTATCGACCGGCAGCAGGGGAAATTAAAAGACAGCATAACCGACAGCAAAGAGTACAGCGACCTGATCGGTATACTGCCCGGAGGCAGCGCCTTCTGCTATATTAACCTGGCCGGTGCGGTAAAAACCGCTGCCAAAGAAGACGCCCAGGTAAAATCCTGGTCTGACCAACTACAGGCCTACCAAAGACTGGGCTGGTCAGTGTCTTTCGAGAGCAACGGCATCCGCTCCGACTACGTGGTAGCCTGCGATAAAGGCAAGATGCCGGCCTATTATAAAAAGCGCAGCAATCAGGCGGCCGAGGTTAAAGCCACCATAGCCCTGCTGCCACCGGACTGCCTGGGCTTTGTGCGTTCATCAAACCTGATCGACCTTCTGCAGGAATCTTACAACAGCGCCGCTAAAGACTCCAAAAACGAGTTCAACGGGAGTTTAAAATCCTTTGAACAGAGCACCGGGGTCAACGTCAAGCAGGACATCTTTGGAATTTGCCGGGGAGATGCCACCATAGCGGTTATGCCCAAGAACGGCTTCTTCTTTGGAGACGCCGAAGCACCGGTAAGCGGCGTACTTATCCTGGGGATAAAAGACCAGCAGGCCGGCGCCAATTCCCTGGATAAAATCACCAAAGCCATGAGCGGGGGCGTGGCGGTGAATAAGTCCACAGTGAACAATTATCAAATGTACGATGTTAAAGAACAGAGTGGTTTAGTAGCTTTCAGTTTCGGCCTGGGTAAAAACGAGCTGATCATGGGTTCATCACCGGAAATCAGCAACACCGTTGTCAAACAGCATGCCGCCTTGAGTGATGACGATTTTTACAAAAAAGCCTTCTCCGGATTTGGAAGCGATGCGGAACCTTTCCTCTATGTCAACGTACCCAAAGTGACTGCTCTTATCGAAAGCAACCTATCCGGCAGCCAAAAGAGCGAGTACAAAGAAAGCGTCTACCCCTGGACCATACCGGTCAAGACCGTCAGCCTGGTAGACTCCGGCTATAATGAGAGCCAGGGAATGCTCAAAGGAGCCGCCTTTATATCCATTCAGAAGTAAGTGGGGACCTGGCCACGATGGGCCAAACATTTCTCAGAAGTTAAACTAAAAGGGGGCAAAATGCCCCCTTTAAACTTTAAAACCTAATCAAGATGCGTGAAACATATTGGTTTCCAAATAGATAATGCTGTTTGGTTAAACCTGAATACAAGCAGTTAGGCCCAGGGTTATTTTCCCTGGGCATTTCTTTCTGGCAAGTTTTAACTCCTCATCTACCTGGCAATAATTACTAGTACGATGAGGAGGGAGAGCCGTGGTAAAAAGAACGCTGGGAATTATGATAGTTATTATAGCTACATTAACCGGAGCCTGTTGGGGTCAATCGCGCAGCGACATGCAAAGAGAGCAATATCTGCGGCTGCATGTTATTGCCAACAGCGACAGCCAGGAAGATCAGGCTCTAAAGCTCAAAGTTCGGGATGCGGTGGTTCGTCACTGTAGACAAGAATTTACAGCCGTTGCCGATGCCCGGGAAGCTCGCCGGCTTGCCGAGCAAAACATACCTTCGCTGCAGGCGGTTGCCCGGCAGGTTATAAAAGAACAGGGCTATGACTACTCTGTGCAGGTTCTGGTCGGAGAAAGCGAGTTCCCCACCCGCCGGTACGGGGATCTGGAACTACCCCAGGGCCGGTACCAGGCGGTGCGAATAGTAATCGGGCAGGGAATGGGTCAAAACTGGTGGTGTGTGCTCTTTCCCCCCTTGTGTCTGGTCTCGGATTCCGAACAGGGAATCATGACCGCACCCCCGGAAAACGCCGAGGTAAAGTTCAAGGTGCTTGAAGTTATGCAGGGTCTTTGCAGCAAAGATTAAGAAGGGATTAAAAATTTTTAAAATTTAAATGAAATTTGCACAGGGCATTGGAGGAAGGGGCGTTTAAGGCTATAATTTTTAAGAAACAGGAGTCTCATCAATGGCAAAGACAATCGTAGTAAACGCACCGGCCAAAGTGAATTTGACCCTGGATGTAAAGTACAAACGGCCTGACGGGTATCACGAGCTGGAGACCATAATGCACCAGATCGACCTCTGTGACCGCATTATTCTTGAGCCAGACCGGGAAATAATTCTTGAAAGCAATAGCGCCCAGATTCCTGGAGGGAAAGACAATCTGGCCTACCGGGCAGCCGCTGCAATTTTGGAAAAATATGGAATAAAAGAAGGAGTCAAGATTTTTTTAGAGAAAAATATACCGGTAGGGGCAGGATTGGCAGGGGGCAGCACGGATGCGGCAGCTGTTATATCCGGGCTTAACCGGCTTTATGATTTAGGGGCAGGCTTGGATGACCTGATGCCCATTGCAGCCAGCCTGGGGTCTGATGTTCCCTTCTGTTTGCAGGGAGGCACCGCATTGGCTACTGGAAGAGGCGAAATATTAGAGCCTGTTTATCCCGCTCATGCCTTGACTCTGGTCCTGGTCAAACCGCCGTTTGAAGTTTCCACCGCCCAGGTTTATGGCCGTCTCGATCTGACCATGGTTAAGAACCACCCGGATGCCCGGGAATTACTGGCCGCCTGGGAGCATAATAATCTAGATAGCATGGCTTTAAATATGATCAATGTATTAGAAAACGTCACCATCGACCGTTTCCCGGAAATAGGCCAGATAAAAAAGAGGCTCACGGACCTGGGAGCGGCAGCGGTCTTGATGTCGGGCAGCGGTCCCAGCGTATTCGGGTTGTTCGAAAACATTGGGGAGGCTGAAGCAGCCAGGGACCAAATGAAGAATATGTACCGGGAGGTATTTCTGGTTTCATCTTATATGGGGGAGTGATCGTATAATGGAGGAAAAAAGACTTCGACCTGTAAACCTGGATTCCTATAAACCGCTGCGGGAATTGGTGCTGGATGCCATCCGGGAAGCAATAATCGGCGGCACCCTGAAACCACGGGAAAGGCTGATGGAGATTCAACTTGCCGAAGAGCTGGGAGTATCGCGCACCCCCATCCGGGAGGCTCTGCGCAAGCTGGAATTGGAAGGATTTATCGTTATGGTTCCGCGCAAAGGAGCCTATGTGGCGGATTTCTCCTTCAAGGACATCGCGGACATTTTTGAGATACGCGCGGCCCTGGAGGGCCTGGCGGCAGCTCTGGCCGCCGAGCGCATTACCGATGAAGAAATGGAAAACATGGAGCGGCTTTTGGCGGAGAAAGCAGAAGCCATAGCCCGCAATGACATAGAACGTATCGTAGAAGTGGATACTAAATTCCATGAGGCAATTTACCAGGCCAGCCGCAATAAGCGCCTGTGGTCTATCATAAGCAACCTGCGCGAACAAATTCAGAGATTCAGGAGTACTTCCCTGGCCTATCCGGGAAGATCCAAACAGTCGCTGGAGGAGCACCGCGTCATTGTAGAAGCTATTCAGGCCAGGGATGTGGCCCAATCCAGACAAGTAGCCCAGGAGCATATTGAAAATGCGGAAAACAGCATGATAGATGCTATTAAAAAGGATGGGCTGGCTCTTAACGATTAATGGAGGAAAAACATGCAATACGATGCTGTTATACTGGCCGGCGGCGAGAACAGTGGGGACTTGCGAAAAATCGCGCCCTACGATAGTGAAGCCCTGATAATTATCGGCAACTATCCGATGATCTATTACGTGTATAAATCACTGCGCCAGTCCCAGTATATCCGGAACATAGTCATCAGCGGGCCGGTGGATGCCCTGCGCAACCTTTTGGGAAGGGAAGAAAACCTCTTTTTTGTGGCTGCCGGGGATGATGTCATCGAAAGCCTGGCCAACGCAGCCCGGGTTTTAGAAGAATACGAGAGCACCGAACGGCTTCTGGTTATGCCGACCGATATTCCATTTATCACCAGCATGGCGATCGACGATTTTATCGAACGAACTGAAACAATAGAAGCGGACATATTCTACCCGGTGACCACTCGGGAGGTAAATGAAGCCAAATTCCCGGGAGTGGTTCGGACCTATGTGAAAATGAAAGAAGGAACCTTTACCGGCGGCAACCTGTTTGTGCTGCGCCGGGATGTAATAAGGAAGAGTATTGATATTGCCCGCGAGATCATCGCCCGCCGCAAAAATCCCCTGGCCCTGGCCCGCATCTTCGGATTTACCACCGTAGTGCGGTATATTTTGGGTATTCTGACCCTGAAACAGGCCGAAAAGCGGTTTCAAGAGGTAATAGGCATCAAAGGCAAGGCCATCGTATCGAGCTACGCCGAGGTGGGGGTGGATGTAGATAAACCCAGCGATCTAGAACTGGCCCAAAAATACCTGGGGGAAATAGTGTTTTAAAATGCTAGTTAACTAGACATTAATACTGGTTGCTGAGTATTGTTATCCAATGCCATCATAGTGTCACCTTGAAATTCCAGGTACAAATTGCATAACGATAGGCCAACCTACCTGCTTTCAGCAGGTGGTGGCTGAGTTTGAGGATAATATCTCTATTCAATAATTCCTGTTTCAATTAGTTTTTTAATAAAACTTTTAATGTCCTGCACAGCTGTTTCTTCATCAACATCATACACATTCAACATGGCTTCCAATAACTCTGCTTCAGTATTTTCCGTTTGTAGCTGCCGCCATAGGAAGACCCCGCTGTTATTTAAACTGATCATTTTATTGAAATTAACGTTTTTAGCTCCCAGGGGTACTATGATATGCTGCCCGGCAATGTCCATTAACTGAAATCCTTGAGATATTTTCATGGCATTATTACCCCTTCCTGCGTCAGTTGTTGAAATACGGTGACTGCGGCTGCCGGGTCAGTATTGCAGTGCAACAGGTAGGCGGGCACGTAATTGACCAGTTGTTCAATCATGGTGATGGTTTTCAACCCTATGGCTTCGTCATAATAGGGCCGGGAAATCTGGCTCATTAAATTAAATATGCTGTCCCTTATATTCAGCCTCTCCATCCCGTTGCTTTCAGCCCGTCTGATAAACACTATCGCCTTGAGGGGCACCTGCACATTGACATTCAAATGCGTTTTCCCGCTCCAGGGAGTACCAAAAATAAATGGCACTCCATCATAAATACGCAGTGCGGGTTTATCGTCATTTATTATGCTTGCCTGGCTGCCAAAACGCTCTTTCCATAGTTTTGTATGAGATGACTTGCCTATGCCGCTGTTTCCTGAGAAAATTATGCCCTGGTTTTTGTAGGCGACAGCTGAACCATGCAGCACCGCACCGCCCAGTTCGGTAAGCCTGTCGCTGAAGGCAAAGCCGGTATACAAATATTCATAATCGGTAATTGAACCTGGTTGGGGTGGCGCTTTTTTTGAAATATGTATTTCCACCCGCTTATAACTTTCATCATAATAGGTTGCACATACTATTTCCCCGCTCCCGCTGTCAGTTAAATAATGGCTGCGCTGCTTATCTCCTAGTGAAATTATTGTGGCATCTCCGATCTGTTCTACCACTTCACCCCGGGGTTTAATAATTTCTTCAACCAGTTTGGTCTCTAAAATCATATCCGGCTCTACAAAACAGTTGCTTTCATAGTTACTCAGTATGTAATTAAAGAAACACTTGTCTATGTATTCCATTTCAATATTCAAGTGGGCAATGCAAATTCTTTTCATTTTATATTCCAGTATCATAAGCAGGCAGGGTTTAACCCTGCCTGCCTGAGACCTTCCTTAAGATTATAATGCTTACTCGTTTGCTTGGGTGCCATCAGGATTCGTCGGATAAACGCAGGGCGTAGCGCCTACGCCGCTAAACAAAGCACTGACGCAATAGGCATCTTCCAGTTCGAACTCCTGGATGTATATTTTCGGGCTCTCATATTCTTTAGGCACAGCAATTACCTCCTTTAAAATATCTTCTTAAATATCGCGTGTCATATTTTAATTGGGCATTGCCGGTTTAACGGCCATAATCACGTTATCGCTGTACACTGTAGTCGCCGCACCGGTATCGGGAGCTTTGTAAGTCACAAAGCCACGCACATAGAAGATATTGCCATATTCGGTTTTTATGGCCCGGATTACCCTTCCCAGAATGTCCGTGTCGGAGGCGGATATGATAGTTATTCCAGGCATATCCAGGGTTAAGCTTGTTCCCGGATCACTGCCCGGATTCTTGATGGAAATAAAGCCTTTATCGAGGATGGTGCTTCCGCTTAGATTGGAGAAGGTGGCTATGATGCCCATGTTGACATAGACCGGGTCGGTGGTATTGAATAGCACGAGATCGCTCAAGGTTACTGATGGCAAAGGTGCTGCCTCTTTAACCCCCACCGCACATACTGCGGCATAACTGCCGTCTGCTGTTGTGACTGTTATTGTGGCCGTACCAACAGCTATAGCTGTCACCAGTCCTGTATCGCTGACCGTGGCTACTGACGGGTCGCTGGACTCCCAGCTCACGCTCTTGTTGGTCGCATTGTCAGGTGTGACTGTGGCTGTTAGCTGATCGCTGCTGCCTACGGTTATGCTGTCCGTAGTCTTATCAAGACTCACTCCGGTAACATGCACTGCATACCGTTCATCGGTCATGCACGTGTAATATGTCAATGTGACTGATTGGCCGGGTGCCAGGTCTCCGAGGGCAAAAACCAGAGATATAGCCGAATCGCTAGAGATTTCAGGGCTTAGAAGCAGACTGCCATCTTCTTGATACAAGTAGGGATCATAGGGATCACGGTTGTCAAATCCGTAGTTTGCAGCCCGCGCTCTGCTGTCCCGAGCCTCCAGGTATAAGGGCTGGTTGCTGTGTGATCCCTTAGCTCTTACCAGGGCTAGATTACCTGATTCCGAAGGATTGCTAAGGACAGTATTCAAAGTAGAAAAATCACCAAAGGTGTCAGCGTCCTGATCGGGGTCGCAGCTGCGCAGGTATCTGACATTGTGCAGTTCATCAGTCCCGTTGTTGGTCAGGGTGACGGTATTGGTGAAGTACTTATCACCATCGGCAAAACTAACGTTTTGTTCTACCTTTATCTTCTTGTCATAGCTATATCCAACCGAATTAGCCGACTGGACATCGCTGGCAGAGGTGTTGGTCGTAACGCTTGGAATATCGATGTTTCCCGTCCTTTCGGAATTTGTATACGCATAATGGGTGCTGTCAAGAGTGTATCCTACCGTATAGCCGGTGGTAAAACCTTCTTCCGAGGTGCCGGGGAGAAAAAAGTCACCGGTTGTTGGCGGAATTCCCGAATCCCATCCATTGTCATTATACGTAAGGCCCAATTGTCCGTCTGGGGCATAAAAATCTGCCGGCGCCGAAGATTCTGTGCCGAAGGACCCGCTTGACGAAACCCCAAGTTCAATATACTTGCCTTTAAGAAAGACTTCTTGGCTTTCTGCCGGCGTAACCGTAACGAGACAAGACGCCGTATATCCTCCATCCTCCGTGGTGACAGTAATGGTTGCAGTACCCGGACTGAGAGCTGTAACATTACCCCCTTGGTCAACAACGGCTGCCATTTCATTATCCGAAGACCAGGTCATATTCTGATCGGTGGCATCTTCAGGAGCAACAGCAGCAGATAGCTGATAGCCCTGTCCGGCCCGTAGGGTTATGTATGTTGGGTAGAGAGAAACGCCTGTTACTGGTATACCTTCAATTATAACTTTACAGGTATCGCTGAATCCGCCATCAATAGTTGTAACAGTTATATTTGCGGTACCTGGACCGACAGCTTTAACCATACCCGCCTGGTCAACAACGGCTGCCATTTCATTATCCGAAGACCAGTTCACACCTTTGATGGTTGCGTTAGAAGGCTCGATCGTCGCTGTCAATTGATCTGAATTACCGATGTTAATGGCATCCTCATGCTTATCAAGCGAGACTCCGGTCACGGGTATTGATACGACCTTACCCGTTGCATAATTCAATTCATTGGTCTGTTCCACGTCACTGGCAAGGTGCCAATCCAAGGTCTGCATCGAAGCGAGGACCTTGCCGGAGCCAAAGCTATATTCCACGTAAATGGGTCGTCCCTCAGTATCGGATAATACGCAGGCATAACCTTCCGGCAGATTGGTAAAATAGCCAAGATATGATTGATTCCAATTATTAAGATCAATTGGTGATAAACTGTACATTACCGGATTAGCAGGTTGATTCACGCATACTATATCACCCACATTACGCTCATGTTGCACCCCTGAGGGTAAAATGTTCCGGGCAAACCAGCTGCCGCCAGCCCAGCCGTTATCCGCACAATGGGCGATCAGGGTTCCGCCGTCGGATACAAAAGCTTCTATGGCGTCTATATTATCGTTGATGTTCTGATAATATGAATCGGGCTGGTCCGAGACGTATATTATTATGGAATAATTGACAAGAGCGGTTGTAGCAAGACTGCTGGAACTTATAAGATCATAAGATATTCCCAAGTTATTGAGTATCGGCGTCTCTTTGTCGATTCCCCATGGTAATATATCTTCGATGAGCAAAGCCTTGTCTCCTACACTAGGCGGTGCAAACAAAGCACGCATTGCATGTGCGGTTGGCTTGGAAGTGAGTCCCTCGGGTGCAATTGGGCTGTAACCGCTCGGAGGGTTGGTCGAAGACCCGGACCCAGCAGCCTTTGCCTGAGCTGGTATAGCTGCAAATGCCATCAAAACCAGCATAAATAAAACTGCAAGAATTCGATAACAAATTTTCTTTCGGCTGGTCATTCTTAATCCTCTCTTTCCGCATCCTTTTACTTGAAAGCTGCAATATTAAAAAGTACAACAAGCAAATAAATCGGATACATATTGATACTGCGCAAGATTAAATAGCCGCGCTATGATTGTTTTATGCTTGCAAATAAATTTTTTGATTTTCTACTTAAGGAGCAACCTTACATATATCACCTGCAAACTTTATTCAAGTGGTATTTTTTATAGAGTCGATGAAAGCTTTCATTATTACACCTCTTTTCGTTTACTTGTATTTTTCAATACCTACAAGATATTCCGCGTAATATTTATGCCTATTATTTACCTGAAAAAAAGGCCTGGTTCAGAATGTAATCTGCAACCCGGCCACCTTATTATAAGGTCCGAAGGCTTTGCGTCCTTGTTTCACAACAAGTTTGCCCGAACTTTTTCACTTTTCCAAAGTTACTCTACCAGTGGTATCTATTAGTATATATATCCTGTTAAATAAAGTACTGTATAATATGTCGTAATATGGTAACGGCTAAAGATCGATATTTTGAGCTGTTTAGTTTTGAAACTTTTCACAATTGAAAGCGATTAAGAGGGGGGTGACAAGGTTGACAAGGGGACGGGGTTTTATGATATTGCGGAATGATCTCATGCTATTATAAATCTAAACTTTAATGAAATTCCATGCGATAATAGAAATAGATTATCAGGTAGCTACGGTTTTTGTCGGCAACGGCCGATTAAGTACTACTAAAAGGATGATGTAAAGGATGCTGAATAAAGTTAAAAAAATAGCCCCTATCTTGCTTATTGTGATAGTAATAGCTGCTGCAGCTTTTGTTTATTTAAGGGTCGCGGCACCAACCGGGGTGCAGGCGCACCCCGGTGACAGCGAGGTGTCTTTAAGCTGGAATGCAGCAAATGTGGCCGGATACAATGTGGAATATATGCCGGAAGACGGCCGATGGAGTACCACAAACGCTACTTTGAACTCCTGTACGATAACAGGTCTTTCTAACGGAACAGTTTATACATTTAGAATAAATGCAATTGGTAAGAATGGATTGGTGTCTTCATATTCTGCTATGGTATCAGCTACACCTCGTCCTGTAGTTGAAACCCCAACTGCTCAGCCCAAGGGCGGTGAAGTAAAGAAAGATACGAAAGTAGCACTGACAACAGCTACTGACGGCGCAGTAATATATTATACTACGGAT
>JBEHWI010000069.1:0-11548 GCA_040217815.1 Syntrophomonadaceae bacterium
TGATGTTGCTAACATAGAAGGTGCGGGCCTGGCTCTGACCGATGGCCTCCGGCACCCCTTGCACCAGCAAATTGGGAACAATGCTGGTATAGAGGCTGCCCGGGCCAATAACCACCGCGTCGGCTTCCATGATGGCGTCGATAGTTTCCGGCACCGGCAGGCACAGTTCAGGAACCAAAAACAGCTTTTCGATGCGCTTGCCGTAGTTGCGAATGGAAGTCTCGCCATAGACGGTGGTGCCGTCGGACATATGGGCTCCCAGGGCCACGTGTTCCAGAGTTGCGGGTATTACCTTGCCCCGGACCTTCAGGACTTTGCTGACTTCTTTAATAGCGGATACAAAATCCCCGGCAATTTCAGTCATCGCCACCAGGAGCAGGTTGCCCAGATTGTGGCCCTGCAGTCCATTGCCCTGGCCAAATCTATGCTGGAATACCTGATCCATCAGGGTCTCGGTCTCCGCCAGGGCCACCAGGCAGTTGCGGATGTCCCCCGGCGGCAAAACACCCAGCTCCGCGCGCAAACGTCCGGAGCTGCCACCGTCATCGCTGACTGTAACCACTGCTGTCAACTGCGAGGTATAATTCTTGAGTCCTTTTAAAAGGACTGCCAGTCCCGTCCCGCCGCCGATTACAACGATCTTGCGATCCCTTTTAATAACGACCGCTCACTCCTCCAACTTGTGTTTTGCAACATCCCGGTGTCGGGTTATGGTATTGTATCCCATCCGCTCAAACTGACGGGCCAGGTAGTCGGCCAGGACCACGGAACGATGCTGCCCGCCCGTACAGCCAATAGACAGAGCCAGATTGGTTTTGCCTTCCTTGACATAGTGCGGAATGAGAAATTTTAAAAGATTGAGAAAGCGGCGCAGAAAGGACTGAGTCGTAGGTGAATCCAAAACGTAGTCAATAACCTCCTGGTCCTCTCCGGTTAAAGGCCGTAAACGAGGATCATAGAAGGGATTGGGCAGGAATCTTACATCGATTATTACATCCGAATCTAGTGGAATCCCCATCTTATATCCAAAGGAAATAATGTTTATGGTAAAAGCCTCACCTTTTTCGTAGCTGAAAAGGCTGGTCAATTTCTCATTCAATTTGCGAGGGGCGATATCCGAAGTGTCGATAATGACGTTGGCCCGACCGCGCAGATCTTCCAGCATGCTTCTCTCCAGGCGTATGGCCTGCAGCAGACTGCCGGCTTCGGAAAGGGGATGACGGCGCCTTGATTCCTTGAAACGCCGCACCAGCACGTCATCCGAAGCTTCCAGGAACAAGATGGCGTAGCTGATTCCCTGCTGTTGGAGCTCATCCAGGGCCTGGGTAAAATCGGCAAAGAAATCGCCCCCGCGCACATCGATAACCAGGGCTACCTTTTCGATTCTACCCCCCGATTGCATGCCCAGCTCAATAAACTTGTTCATCAACACTGGCGGCAGATTGTCAACGCAGTAATAACCCAGGTCTTCTAAACAATTGATGGCCTGAGTCTTGCCTGCTCCGGACAGACCTGTGATTATCAATATGTGCAAACCCTGGCTTTTTTCCCCCACTTGTTTAGTCCTCCCCGACCATCCAGGTTTACCACCCGTTCGGGATCAATGCCCAGCATTTCAATAGCCCTTTTTCCATAAGCAAGCTCCCCCACTGTATCTGGAAAATGGGCGTCGCTGTTGACAATAAAATTGACTCCGATCCGATTTGCTTCCATTATATCAGAAAAATCAGGGTGCTCGTGCCCGCAATTAATTTCAAATAGAACTTCTTTTTGAACGCAGGCCCTGGCCACCTCGGCGACGTCTATTGCAAAGAACAAGCCCGGGTGCGACAGAATATCGAGTCTTGGATTGGCATAAATGGCGGCCACACAGGCTTCGGTATTATTGATGAGGGCCTGTCGGCGCTGGCTTTTACCCAGGTGGCGCAGGCTGTTTTGCAGAAATAGCCGCGCTCCATCCTTCAACGAAGAAGGCATGGTATAAGGATGCATGCCGGCAATAAGAACATCCAGACTATCGATAACCTCCTGGTTCAGGTCCAGTTTTCCGTCTAAACCGCGGATATTGGCTTCGGCACCAACGTAAACCTTTATCCCCTGACGGTCGCTGTCTTCAATTATCTCCCCCAATTGTTCATACCGTTTAGGATTTTTTATACCTATAACGGCAGCCAGCGGGCCATGATCGGTAATAGCTATCTCCTGCAAACCCTTCCGTCGGGCCGCTTCGATAATTTCACGATGGTTTTGCCGGCCGTCGCTGTTGTGGGAGTGGATATGATAATCACCATAGAACTTCACAAGCCGCTTACCTCACTATTCCCTTATCTTTTTATATGGTGCGCACCCGCCGACTTATGTATTTACCTGCTAAAAAATTTATAAAAAAACCGGCTCCGTAAGAAGCCGGTCGGTAAGATGTTCTTATTACATATCCTTAATTGCTTTTCATCGCCTTTACCAGGGAACTGGCCGCTTCTGCCCGGGTTACAATATGGCCGGACTCGTAAGCATCAGCTCCACCTTTAACCATATCAAGGCCGTAGGCCAGAGCGACATACCCGTAAAAATCCGCGGATATATCCTGGGCATCCGGGTAGGGAAGGGTGTAAATCCCTTTGGCCTGGGCGGCTCGGTCCAGGCCTGTGAAGCGGACCATGATCCGGGCCATGTTCTCACGGTCTACCAACTGCTCCAGCTGTACCTGCTCTTTTATCCATCCCCTGGAACGCGCTTCCCGTATAATATCATCGGGCTTGGGATCCAGGTAGGGATCCCTTGCTTTAATCAGGTTGGTCAAAAGGCTTTGCATGGTCAGCCCCTCTTCAGGATGGAAGGAAGTTCCGTATTCTCCGAATAATCCAGCCCGCCCCACCGCGTTGATGTCCGCCCAGGCTGGATCTCCCTCAATATCATCGAAGAAAAAGGCTCGCTTGACCACTATCGGATTGCCCTGCCAATCCAGCGGCAGCCCACTGATAGCATCCAATTGGTCTGCCCTGGTGGCATAGGCGCCATAGAGAGGTTTATAGACCAGTCCAATTTGCTCCTGCCCGGTGGGAACTGATTTGCCAGGATCTTGACGTATGGCGTAGCTCAAGGTCAACGGCCGGTCTTTGAGGAACCGGCTGCTTATGTCCTGTTTGTTCAGCACTCCGGCACTGGAAGGGAAGCTCGCCTCCGTCCAGTTCAGCTCATAGGCGACAATGGTTTTGTCCTGAGCGTTTATGGTCAGGTTGAGGTAGTTCCCCGGGAAGGGAAGGTCGTTTACCACACGGTAATAGTTGAAATAGCGGAGAGAGTCCCCTCTTGGGTATATCTGCAGCCCTTGAGGCTCCTCATAGGCAGTCTCCGGAAAGCGGCCCGGTTGAATCTGTTTGAGGAAAGCTTCCGCCGCCTGGCGGGCCTCCTCGTTGCTCAGAATAGCTTTGCCGGCCTGCTGAGACCAGTCCCGCGAATAACTGATTACTTCTCCGTTGCGGGCATTTACCCGGGCGTTTACATAGCCGCTGCCCTGGCTGGCCTCATTCTGCCAGTTCAGGTTCCAGACGTGCATCTTGGAGGCACCACTGCCCTGGCTCACCAGGTTACTCTGCGTTAGGGAGAGGTCAGCAGGGATATTGAACCACTTTTTAACCGCCTGCACCGCCTGTTCACTGGAGATAACCTGGGAACTGCTGCTTACCTCTTGCTGCTCCTCCGGAGATAAAGAGCTTTGCGTAGCACTCTTTTCCCTGCCGCCCATACCGCCGGCCATATCATAAGCGATTTCGTTGTTCACCCAGTATTTTACCGGCTGCCCGCTGAAAGCGTCGATGGCTACCGAGCCATGAGCCCCTACCCGGTATACCAGCACGGGATTTTTCTGGTATGAAAATCCGGGCTTCACATAATCAGGCTGAAAATACTGCAGTTCTAAAAGACTGCTTCCTTCAAAAACCTGCCGGGCCTGATCCGCGGATATGATCCCGGAAGGCGACGGCAGATCGCCGTTGGTCCAGGTGAGCGAGTATTCAAGTATACGGCCGTCCCCGCTCCGCACTTGAAAGGTGGCTCCGTTTTCAGGGAAGGGAATTCCCTGGTGGACCCGCTGCCAGCGCAGCGTGTAAACCGATGTGCCACTGCTTTCCAGGGGGCTTATCAATTCGTCATCAGCCACCCACTGCAGCTCATCGATCCGGTCCGGAAGCAGCCGCTCTAAAAGCTGGGCGGCCGAGTCTTTGGCTTGAGCCCTGCTGATGGGAGAAGTGTAGGTATTGGAGTCCTGTCCCCAGTTGTTCACCCTGGTTATGATGCTTTTTTTAGCGTCCACCTGCGCGTTGAACTCACCATAGGGGGCTCCCGCCGCCCTCCAGGATAAGACCCAGGCCGCCTGTCCGTAATTGGCTTCATAATTGGATGAGAATTCTTTATACTCTTCTGGAATACTGAAGTTCTCCTTTACCAGGTTGATGGCTTCCTCCAGGCTCAGGTTCGGTTTTTGAGCAGCCTGCAACGAGCCGGGCAGCCCGATCACGGTCAGAATAGTGAGAAAGCAGACCGCCAGGCTCAACCGGCAATACCGCATCATACTATCATCTCCTCTTAAAAATAATGTACCGTTTAAGCTGAATTGTCCCCCCTTTTAAAGCCCCCATTGGAACCTTCCCGGTCAGGCTTTACATGATTCCTGCATTTGCCTCGAATTCCTTTGAATGCTATTAATGATATGCTGTAGCCGGCTAAAACCTTGCACCTGCTGTCCCATTTTGTTAACTAAATTTTACCTAAAATATTACTTTATTGAAGAAAATAAAAAGCCGCCCCTATTCGGGCACACCCTATAAAACAAAATACCAAGGGACGCAATCTTGAGCCCGAGCCTAAGATGCGTCCCTTTCATTGTAAAAACCAAAGGAATGGTCATTGGGGTTTTTTTTATTTGGCCAGTTCGGCTTTAAGGTGGTTTATAGCCTCAATAGCTACAGGATCTTTTCCGTATCCCAATGCCAGGTAGGTGCTGGCGTAGTCACCAATGTAAACCAGGGAATAGAAACGGGCCAGCCAGGAACGACCGCTGCTTTGCACTTCCAGCAGGTTTTTAACTTTATCCTTTACCAGGTCTTTGGTAATTTCAATGCGGCGCAGCACCCGGGGATGATCTCCGGTGTCTCTTAGAATAATCAGGCACAGCTGTTTGATAATATCCCGCGGCTCATCGAAGCCCATAATTTCATTGTGATTGAGCTCCGGCAAAACCGCCCAATAAGCTGGTGACTTGGCGTTTTCATTGATCTGGGCCTTCCAGCGGAAAGCTACCGTTTCACTGAGCCCGGTGCTGCCCCAAATGACAGGCAGCGCGCCCTTCATCAGGCGGGCGGCCTCACGGGCCGGATTTCCCGCCAACGGCGCTTCAGGGTTCAATTGATCGCGCAGCCGGTACAGCACATCCACCGTTTCCTGGAGATCTTCGGTGACGCCTTGAATAAGCCCGTTTTTCTCCAAAAGCAGGGCCAGCGGAGCAAACAGATAACCGGTTGCCGCCCGCGGACTCAAGCCCCCCGGCACCATCAAGCACGGATAGTCGTGGTATCCGGCCAGTTCCTTGAGCTGCCCCCCGCTGGTCAAACACACTATCTGAGCCCCTTGTTTTCTGGCCTGCTCGAAAGAGCTCAAGGTTTCTTCGGTGTTGCCCGAATAAGTAACGGCCAGGAACAGAGTCTGCGGGCCCACAAAGCGGGGGATCTCATAGCCACGGTTTACTACCACAGGGACCCGTGCTTCCTTCGCTGCCAGGCTGCGTAAAATATCCCCGCCGATAGCGGAGCCACCCATACCGGTTATTACTATGTTTTGAACGCCCTCACCTATGTTTGGCAAGGCCTCGCGCCCTGCCAGCCCATACTCGAATTGGCCGGGCAGATCCCATAGATAGCGCATCATCACGTCATTATGCATATAGCACCCCCTGAATGTATTTAATGCCCTTAACTATAATTTATATCCTGGTCTCCCGCTCCTTATGCAGCACTGCAGCGAGACATCCAAACAAACCTATGGCTTCGCCCAGATCAGTAAACTCAATGCGCAGCTCCCGGGCATTGAGGGAAAAAACCATCGAACGCACCTGTTCATCCAGTGAAGCCTTGATCAGATCACGCCAGCCCTGGGCCACGCTTCCCCCCAGGACCACAACCTGAGGGTTGAATAAGTTGACTAGATTGGCTATAGCTTGTCCTAAAAATCGAGCCGTTTCACGCACCACCGCCAGAGCCGCCTGGTCGCCCCGCCGAGCGGCTTCACCCAGCTCCCGGGCGCCCCAGGGGCCGGGACCCAAATCCATATCCACACCCCAGCCGTTGGCCTTCATCTCTTCCACCCGCCTGGATATGGCCCGGCCCGCCGCCACGGCTTCCAGGCAGCCCTGCCTCCCGCAGCCGCATACCGGACCGTTTCTTTCCACCACCATATGCCCGATTTCCCCGGCTCCACCCGATTGCCCACGGTAAAGCCGGCCGTCAATAATCAATCCTCCACCAACCCCGGTGCTGACTGTTATATATATGAGATTGGGTGAAAAAGGCGTTGAGCCGAAATAATATTCGCCCAGGGCAGCCATATTGGTATCCTTCTCTATAATTACCGGCATTCCCAGGCCTTCGGTCATTATGTCGCTTACGGGAACCTCTTTCCAGCCCAGATTAGGCGAATCAAGCATGACAGCGGCGGGAAAAGCCAGGGGCCCGGGCACCGCAGCCGCAGCTCCCTTAACCTGATCGCCTTCCTGCCATACCCGCAGTTTTAAGCTAAGCAGCGAAGCGCAGATCTGATTCAAAACTGCAACCGGGTCTTGATCGCAGGGTGTAGGGTTTTTTTCTTGCATCAAAATCCGGCCGCCTGAATCAAGCACCGCAGTCAGTATTTTACTGGCCCCCAGATCGGCTGCCAGGATCAATTGGCGCACCAAAACCAGCCCCCCTGTTAGTATTAGTACAACGTTCCATATATTTATGCACATAATTTGGGCAGATTTTTCCGAATTACTGCGTTGTCGTCAATCGCAATACGTCCAGTATTACTCATTCCTCCGCCTTGTTCTTCGAAAAAATCTACTCCAACTTATATGCACAATATACGGAACGTTGTACTTAAATCTCAATAAGCTCGTATTCCATGCTGCCCATCCCCAGGCTTTCGGCATGCTTTAAAGTAGCCATCCAGCCTATACCGGGATGCACGGCTTCGAATTTATCCTTACCGGGCGGCAGCCCCTCTATCATACAACCGGGCAATACCGGAAGGGTGTTCACCATGTCCGCACAGGCCCGGTCCAAAGCCACCGCATCCATCGAGGCCATTATGCCCAGATTGGGGACGATGGCGGCATCGTTGTGGCCGTAACAGTCGCATTCTGGACTTATATCCATGACAAACGAGACATAGAGCACTTTGCCTGGTTTATCAATAACTGCCCCCAGGGCGTATTCAGCCATCTTTTCCTGGGTGGTTTCGGGAGTGGTCCGCCAGGAAGGCATGATAGCATCAAAGGTGCAGGTTACCGCGCACTCTCCACAGCCCAGGCACTTTTCACCGACTATAGAAGACTTCTGCCCCTTTTTATTGCCTTCCCAAGCTTCCATGACCATGGCATCGGCCGGGCACCATTTTTGACACTTGGCGCAGCCGGTGCATTTTGCTTCCAGTACTTTGGGCAGCATATCGGAATGCATCTGCTGTTTGCCGCTGCGGGAACCAAGTCCCATCCCCAGGTTTTTTATGGCTCCTCCAAACCCGGTCAGCTCGTGGCACTTAAAATGGGTCATAACCACCATGGCATCGGCATGAACAGCCGCGCTGCCGATATTCACCTCTTTGAAATGGGTTCCCGGTATGGAAACTTTGATATAATCTTTCCCGGTCAAACCATCGGCTATGATCAGGGGAGCCCCCACCACCGAGTAATCAAACCCGTTTTCGATGGCCGCCTGCAGGTGGTCGACCGAATTGGACCGCCAGCCTTTATACAGGGTGTTGGCATCAGTCAAAAAAGGCTTGCCGCCTTTCTTCTTTATCATATCCACCATCCGCCGCACATAGGGAGGCCTGATGTAACTTAAGTTTCCCGGCTCGCCGAAATGAAGCTTGATGGCCACCAGATCGCCGGATTCGATTACCTGGTTCAGCCCGGCTTTCTGGCTCAGCTTCTCCATTTTGTCCAGCAGGCTGCGATTGTTCCTGGCCCTCAAATTTGTGAAATAGACCTTGGATGCCATAAACGCCCTCCTTACAAAACAAATTTATACAGAGCTTCCGCTACCCCTTCCTCTTCATTGCTGTGGGTTACATAAGCGGCGGCTTGCTTTACCTCATCCCGGGCATTGCCCATAGCAACACCCAGTCCGGCCCATTCAATCATGGCCAGATCATTGTAGCTGTCCCCCAGGGCCATTACCTGGTTCCTGGCAATGCCGTAATGATCGGCCACCACCTGCAACGCGTCCCCTTTGGTAGCCTGGGGATGCATCACTTCCAGATAATAGGGCTTGGAGCGGGTTATATTTAGATGTTTCTGGGAGTACCTTGCAACGAGCTCACTCTGAAGTTTGGAAATGAGTTCCTTATCATGCACTACCGATAGGATCTTCAGCGTCTCCCGGGATTTCGCCATCTCCCGCAGGTTTTCCATAAGAACCGGTTCAACTCCGGCCAGTTCGGAATATTCCTTTCCGTCTTTCGTCAAGCGTTCCATGCACAACTGATCGCCAAAGTAGCAGTGATAGTGAACACCGGCCTGGTGAAAAAAGTCCATAACCTCAACCGCTTCCGTAAAGGGCACCGGTTTATTGTAAAGCACTTCACCGGATAGGGAATTCTTTACCAGGGCCCCCTGGTAGGTAATAAGGGGCACGTCCACCTGCAGCAGCCTGGCATAGGGCAGGGCTGAGCGGTACATGCGGCCGGTGGCCAGGGTTACCAGAACCCCCTTTTTCTGCACCTGGCGAATTATCTCCAGGCAGTGCCCGGAGATTTGAAGATCCGGATCGAGCAGGGTGTCGTCCAGATCAATCGCCACCAGTTTTATAGTCATTTCATCCTCCTGAATATCGTTCAACCAATTAAGGGACATGGGGGACGGTTCTTTTTGTCCCTCCTTAAAACTTGCAGGGAGGGACAAAAAGAACCGTCCCCCATGTCCCTTTGTCATTAATACATGTGATTATCTATCGAAAATTAAAAGAGCGATCATCTATAAAGAAGGATATTACGCCGCTGATGATGCTCATAACTATGGCTGCCAGTATGGCCCAACCGAAACCGGCGATATCAAAACCGCGCACCGTTATCGAGGTTATCCAAAGTAAAAAGCCGTTGATCACGAACGTAAATAATCCGAGGGTGACTATGTTGAGGGGCAGGGTCAAGCCGATAAGAATTGGCCTGATAAAGGCGTTTACGACACCCAGAAATACAGAACCAACTATGGCCGCCCAAACGGTCAATTCGAAATTCGAGCCCAGCAGCAAGGCGGTTAGGATAAGGGCTAGAATATTGAGCACCCATCTTACCATCCATCCCCGTATCATTGTAACTCCCCTTTCTTAATTATCTCCCTGTTAAAATTATACCATCCCTGACCGCAGATATTTCCATTGCTGTTTTACATATTATCGTTATTTCCCGGGAAATATTTCAGGATTTCTGCTGTCTCAGCAAATAGTTTAAAATATCCCTGGCCAAATTGATACTTATTCCGGGAAGGGAACTGATCTCTTTGGGCGAAGCGGCTCTAATTTTGTTTACCGAGCCGAAATGCTGTAAAAGGGCCTTTTTTCTTTTTTCCCCTACACCCGGGATTTCATCCAACAGCGAACTGGTAATTTTCTTATTTCTTCGCTGCCGGTTATAGCTAATGGCAAAACGATGAGCCTCATCACGCAGCCTCTGTAAAAGCTGCAGCCCTTCATCCCGGCGGGGCAGGAGCAGGGATTCCCCCTGCCCGGGCAGAAATATTTCCTCTCTCTTTTTAGCCAGGCTTATAACCGCTACATCTTCACCTAGTTCATGGAGGACCTTCTGGGCGGCATGCAGCTGGCCCAGCCCTCCGTCAATCACCAGCAAGTCAGGCTCGGGAAGGAAATTGGGATTGCCCTGGCGGGCTTCCTTAAAGCGGCGCTGCAGGGTTTCAGCCAGGGAACTGTAGTCGTCGTTCTGTTCCTGTTTAATTTTAAACCGGCGGTAGGCCTTTTTGTCAGGCGCAGCATGGGTAAAAACCACCATGGAAGCTACCGTTTCCGTTCCGCCCAGGTGGGAGACGTCATAGCATTCGATGCGCTCGGGAATCGTCTCCAGGTTGAGCGCCTGACTCAACTGCAGTAAGACTCTCTGCCTTTTATCATCCTGGTTCAACTGCTCTTCCATCAACAACCGTGCGTTGTTCTCCACCATTTCCATCAGGCGGCGTTTTTCTCCTTTTACCGGGATTCTGATATCCACCCGGTGTCCGCTCAGCTCTTTGAACCATTCGGACAGGAGCTGCCGGTTGGCGGGAAGGTGGTTGACCAGCAATTCTTCAATTGTATCATGGTCTTCGGTAAAATAGCTGCGCAGCAAAAATTCCATCATCTCGGCTTCACTTTCTTCCATGACCCGGGTCAGCCAGAAGCTCTCCTTGCTGATCAATTTTCCCCGGCGAATCTTGAAGATCAAGGCCAGGGCTGAGCGCGGGGCCAATACAAGAGCGGCCAGATCCAGGTTGTACGGAGTTGCCAGAGCCACCTGCTGCTTTTCACCCAGCCTCTTCAAGCTCTGTACCTGGTCGCGCAGCCGGGCCGCTTTTTCATATTCCAGATTGGCGGCCGCTTCCTTCATCTGCATCTCACTGCTCTTGACCAGCTGCATATAGTCCCCTTCCATAAAAGCGATCAGATCTCTGACCAGCTCCTGATAATCCTCGGGACTAACCTTGCCGACACAGGGACCCCAGCATCTTCCGATATCATGGTTCAGGCAGGGCCGTCCCCGGCGGCTGAAGGTTTTGCAGGAGCGCAGCATGAAGATAGAGTTCAAAACCCGCAGGTTCTCGCGCAGGGAGGCCGCATCGGTGTAGGGTCCAAAATACCGGGAAACCCCGTCCTTTTTCTCCCTGACCATAGACAGGCGGGGAAATTCGTCAGCCACGGTCAGTTTCAGGTAAGGATAGGTCTTGTCGTCTCTGAGGAGAATATTGTAGCGGGGGTGGTGGGCCTTAATCAGGTTGTCTTCCAGGAGCAGGGCTTCCATCTCGCTCCCGGTAACGATAAAGTCAAAGCCGGCCACCCGGTTCATCATGGCCCTGACCTTGGGCTCCAACTTTTCACTGGCCTGGAAATAGGAGCGCATGCGATTGCGCAGGAGCTTGGCCTTGCCGACATATATGACCCGCCCCTCGCTGTCCTTGTAGATATATACCCCCGGCTGCATGGGCACATTTTTTAACCTGTCTCTCATACCGTAATCTCCTTAGTTAACACGGGTACGCAGGTACGCGGGCATGGGGACGGCGGGCATGGGGACGGTTCTTTTGCCCGCT
>JBEHWI010000070.1:0-11397 GCA_040217815.1 Syntrophomonadaceae bacterium
CCAGTTGGTATTCAAGCACTCATCCCGAAAGCTGCCATTGAACGATTCGATGTGGGCGTTGTCAATTGGCCTGCCTGGCCGGGAATACTCCAGTTGAACATGGTTGAAGTAAGCCCAAACATCCAAAGCCCTGGAGATAAACTCGGGACCATTGTCCACTTTGATACATTTCCTCTTAAATCAATCTAGTCATAAATCCAAGTTATACTAAGACAAATAAAAGGATCTCAACTTTTGGGCTTTTTTATAGTCATATTATCTTAGCACCGCATCACATTTCACCCGCAATATTTGCTGTATCATCCTATATAAAAGGCCATAACACCTGCGTTAAATGGTTTTTATATTACCTACATGCATCTTTATTATTAATTAAAGGAATATTATAATCCTTGTCGAACTCATTAAAGAATTCCGGTACTCTTAAAAGGATGGTTCTTGTCTACAACTGATAAAGAACCGGGCAATGCTAGAGTACCATACTACTTAAATGCAGCGTAAAGGGAGGTGAGAAAGTGCTTTCAACTGCAGGGTTTATACCAGCCACTAGGCTTCTTATCTGAGTTGCACCATATGGACCGGTGGTTCGTCTTGTTTCAAAACGCAGTATTGCATATAAGGACATTAAATCCGTGGAAGCCTTTCTTGACCTACCCGATATGCGACATCAGCTTTTTTTCTAATGTCTGCAACCGGCATGGTCCAAAATCTGTTTTTCATAACCTTTCATGGATTTCCTGCCTCATTGACATCACTGTGGAAACATAATTATTTCGCCCTGTAGACTTGCGCGGTATTAAACTGAATACTCTTTATACTTGGCTCAACAGCTGGTTTTCCTAAAGCCTGCAGCCATTGGGGACCAGCCGCGGTAAACCTGGAAACGGGTTTATCTCCCTTGCTTGGAAAAGAGTCATAGTCATGCGAATCAGGCTTCAATCGTTTAGGTTTATTGGAACCAAACCGTAATTTGGCGATTTGGTGACTTGCTTTTCGGGTAGGAGTAATTGTATGAAAACAGTTTCATGGTCAAGTGTAGTCGCCGGATAGAACAGACCATCCTCCTACTGTAGTTAGGAGGTTTTGTCTTTTTGATGAGATTTCCTAATAAGAAATGTACCTAATATGTGCGATTATAGCCAGATAAAGCGACACAAACCAAAGAAACGGGGGAAAAAAGATGAGTAAGATGATAACCCGCCGCCAGTTCCTCAAAGGAGGCGGGGTTACGGTTGCCGCCGTAGGTTTAGGAACAACTCTGGGTTTCAATCTAACTGCTACTGCAGCTGCAGTTAAGGATCTGCGCATTAAAGATATAACTCCGGTGCCTACCGTTTGCCCTTATTGCGGTTCAGGCTGCGGCCTGGTCGTATATTCGGAGAAAAAGAACGGTAAATTCGTTAAACTATTAAGCGTAGTTGGAGATCCCGACAATCCCGTTAATGAAGGGTGCGCCTGCCCCAAAGGAGCAGCAATGTTCAATCTACGGGAAATATATGATGAACATGGGAAACAGGTGATAAATCCCAAGAGGGTACCCAAGCCTCTGTACCGGGCTCCCGGTTCTGAGAAGTGGGAAGAAAAAGAATGGGACTGGATGCTGGATGAAATCGCCAAACGGGTGAAAGAAACCCGTGACAAAAGCTTCATCCATAAAGAGAAGCTGGCTGACGGAAGTGAAGTCATCGTAAACCGCACTGAGAAAATCGCCTCCATCGGCGGATCGGCCCTGGACAACGAAGAATGCTATGTTCTATCCAAGATGATGCGCTCCCTGGGTCTGGTCTACCTGGAGACCCAGGCCCGGCTCTGCCATTCACCATCGGTAGGAGGCTTAGCCCCTTCATTTGGACGCGGAGTTATGACCAATTCCATGATCGATATGAAAAATTCAAATGTTGCCCTACTAATGGGCAGCAACATGACGGAGACCCATCCCATTGGCATGAAATGGTTGACCAAGGCTCGTCTTGATCCCAAGCGCAAGGCCAAGATCATCTGTGTGGATCCCCGCTATACCAGGAGCGCGGCTATTGCCGATATTTATTGTCCGATGCGCTCCGGTACGGATATCGCCTTCCTGGGCGGCATGATCAAATATATCATCGACAACAATCTATACCTCAAAGACTATGTGGTTAAATATACCAATGCCGCCTTCCTGGTAAGAGACGATTATGATTTTAAAGACGGTCTCTTTTCCGGATGGAATGAAAGCAAGAAAAGTTACGATGTAACCAGCTGGAATTATAAGTACGATGAAAGCAGTAACATCTTGAAAGATGAGACCCTGCAGGATCCGCGCTGTGTATTCCAGCTGATGAAGAAGCATTACGAGCGCTATGACATTGATACGGTTTGCAAGATAACCGGTTCTCCCAAAGGCAAATACCTGGAGGTCCTCAATATGTTTTGCGCAACCGGAGCACCCGACAAAACTGCCTGTATCTGCTATGCTATGGGAATTACCCAGCATACGGTAGGCAGCGAAAACATCCGGGCTTTTGCCATCGTACAATTGCTTCTTGGCAATATCGGACGTCCCGGCGGGGGCATCAACGCCCTGCGCGGTGAAAACAACGTCCAGGGTGCCACCGATATGGCCCTGCTCTATCATTATCTACCCGGGTATATTGATTCTCCGACCGCTAGTGCAGATTACAAGGACTTGATAAACTATATTCGTAAAACCACACCGGGTGCGGCCAAACTGCCCTTTACCAACCTGGCGGAATTCCGCGCCCTGTCTGCGGCCGGCATAAAGAATTCCGGATGGCGGGTGCATACCTCCAAATGGATAGTCAGCTTGCTCAAGGCCTGGTATGGGGACAATGCCAAAGCCGACAACGATTTTGCCTACCATTATATTCCCAAACGCGTTGATGGCAAGAATTACTCCCATATCGGCCTGTTCGAAGCCATGTACAAGGGCGAAATAGAAGGCCTCTTCGTCAACGGCTCCAATCCGGTTGTGGGCGGACCCAATGCCAATAAGGAGCAGGAAGCTTTGACCAAGCTGAAGTGGTTTGTCTGCATCGACCTCTGGCTGCACGAAACTGCTGAATTCTGGAGCTACAAAGCCTGGGAGAGGCCGGTTAAAAACGATAAGGTTAAGTCGATCACTCCGAAGGACATTCAAACCGAGGCTTTCTTCCTCCCCGCTGCTGCGGTTTATGAAAAGGAAGGAACCGCCGCCTCCACCAGCCGCATGGTTCAATTTCGCTGGAAAGGCGCCGACCCGGTGGGCGAATCCAAGGCCGACCTCTGGATCATCAACGAAATCGGCAAACGGATTAAAAAGCTCTATGCTGGCAGCACCCGTCCCGATGACGAGCCTATTACCAAACTAACCTGGGATTATGACAACCTGAATGATAAGGAAGAACCTGATGTGCTTAAGGTTGCCAATGAATTATGCGGATTCAATGTGGCTGATGGCAAACCCGTAGAAGGCTTTGGCAAGCTGATGGATGACGGCAGTACTACCTGCGGCTGCTGGGTATACTGCGGAGCCACCACCTGGAAAGACGGCAAGATGTTCTATAAAGCTCAATCACGCAAAAAAGACGACCCCGGCGGATTGGGTCTCTTCCCGAGTTGGGGCTGGGCCTGGCCTATGAACCGCCGTATAGTTTACAACCGCTGTTCGGTACAGCCCGACGGCGTGACTCCCTGGCCGGGTGATGATGACCGCCGCCTGGTCTGGTGGGATCCCACCAAACCGGCTGATGCCACCAAGCCCGATGTACTGGGAACCTGGACCGGTATTGACGTACCGGACTTCATCAAAACAACCGGACCCGACAAACCTTCTTTCACGGATGCTTTTATCATGCGCTGGGAAGGCAAAGGCTGCCTGTTTGCCGCCACGACTTCTATGAAAGACGGTCCTTTCCCCGAACACTACGAACCATGGGAAAGCCCGCTGGCTCCAATCTTGAACAAGACAGCAGTCAACCCGGCAACTAAAGTCTGGGAGCCTGACAAGCAGGGGAAAACTGATCAGTATCCTATAATCGCAACTACTTTCCGCTTGACGGAACACTGGCAAACCGGTGCTTTGACCCGCAACCTGCCCTGGCTGGCCGAGCTAATGCCGAATATGTTCGTGGAGCTCAGTGAAGAGCTGGCAAGAGAGAAGGGAATTGAAAACGGTAAAAATTGCATCGTCTCCACTACTCGCGGTGATGTGGAAGCAGTAGCCTGCGTTACCAAACGTGTAAAACCATTTTTCCTGGACGGCAAAACCGTTCACGAGGTAGCCCTGTCCTGGCAGTATGGGTTCAAAGGATACGCCACCGGCGATCCGGCCAACCGCTTAACCCCTCACATTGGCTGCGCCAATACCGTTTGCCCCGAATATAAAGCATTTCTATGCGACATAAGGAGGGCGTAAAAATGGCAAATATGACTAATTTGTACGACTCCAGCAAATGCACCGCCTGTCGCGGATGCCAGGTAGCCTGTAAAAACTGGAACCAGCTGCCGGCGGCAATAGAGCCATTTACCGGCAGCTACCAGACCAAGGAGAGTACCGATGCCGACACTTATACCATCGTTAAGATGACCGAGTATGAGCATCCCGTCGATGGCATTCAGTGGAAGTTTGCCAAGTTCCAGTGCATGCACTGCCTGGATCCGGAATGCATGAAGGCCTGCCCCAGGGGGGCTTATTCCAAAACCGAAACCGGCGCAACCAACCACGACCTGAACAAGTGTATCGGCTGCCAGTACTGCACCTATGCCTGCCCCTTTGAGGTGCCCAAGTACCGCAAACGGGAAGACAAAGTGGCCAAGTGCACCCTCTGTTCCGACCGCACAGCGGCCGGCCTGAAACCAGCCTGTGTCACCACCTGCGCCCCCGGTGCTTTAGAGTACGGCGAGCGCGAGGACCTGCTGGCCAAGGCTGCCGAGAGGGTGAAATACCTGCAGATGAACGGCTTTCCCAATGCCACTATTTATGGGCGCACGGAATTGGGCGGCTTAAACAAGATCTATATCCTGACTAATTCGCCTGATAAGTTCGGCCTGCCGGTCAATCCTAAAGCCTACGGCCAAGTAAACTTCTGGCAGAACTGGGTGCAGCCTTACTTTGGCTGGCTGATCCCGCTGGCCCTCGCTGGTTCGGCAGTCAGCTTCGTTACCACCAGAATGCTGGCCAACAAACACGCAGCACACGATGCTGAACATGGGGAAGGGGTGAGTGAATAATGCAGTTGATTCCCGAATATCGTGACGATGTAGAACGCGTAGAAAGATTCAATTTGCTGGCCCGCTTCTCCCATTGGGGTCATACGGTGACTTACCTGATCTGTCTGTTCACGGGATTGCTTATTTTCCTACATGCTGGGGGATCCACCGTAACCGCATGGATACACCGGATCTCGGCAGTAGGTTTGACCTTTGTCCTGATTATAGGTTTGGTCTTCGGATTTAACGGACTTATTGCATGGATTAAGGATCTGCTGCGGTTTGGTAAAAATGATATCGGCTTTATAGCCAAGTTCCCATTGGAATTCCTGGGCTTCCATGTCACTATTCCTCCGCAGACCAGGTTTAACGGCGGTGAAAAAGGTAACTCCATAGTAACCCCAACAGCCGTTATCTTCCTGGCTCTGTCCGGGTATATCATGTGGTTCCCGTCCATCTTCCCCGGTGGACTGGTCAGGGCCTCCTACTGGATTCATGACCTGTCCATGATAATTGGAACCTGCATGGTGTGCATGCACGCTTACCTTGGCTCCTTCCATCCCGGATCCGGCGAATCCTTCTGGGGTATGTGGAAAGGCACCGTCAGAGCGGATTGGGCTCAACATCATCATGCTATCTGGTGCGAAGAAACCTATGGCAATAAAGCCGATGCTGAATAATCGCTAAAAAAAGGGGGAGTTTTTCTCCCCCTTTTTTGGGAACTTTTTATCTATCTATTTGGTTGAACAAATTCTAAGTACATTTCACCTTTCGCAAACTACTTCTATAGTGTCCATATCCATGTCCAGGAGGTTGACCAGCATAATTCGATTGCGCAGCAGTTCCCCCGGCGGCCCAGCAGTATTTTAACGACTTCAGCCACCTGTAAACTGGCCACCAGGGCGGGAGTAAAAGCCTGATCACCGAGGTTGAAACGAATTGCTCCCAGGCTTTGGCAATTTCCTGATTGATTTTTTGCATCGCTTTTCCTCCTGCCGCATTATGGTCTCATATAATTCCCTAATAGCCGCATTTACCGAAACCACATTCAGGGAAACTACATTGCCTACAATTACAACAAAGCCCCCCGTGACCGAGTTCGATTATATCCTTTCTCTCCAATCGCTCCCCGGCCAGCAGTCGCGGCAGCAATAAATCCAAAACTGTTGCCGGCGAATGAATAATGCAGGCAGGAAGCCCCAAAACAGGTATCCCATCAAGATAAGCGAGCAAGAACATCGAACCGGGCAATACCGGTGCCCCATAAGAAATAATTTGTCCACCGGCTTCTTTTATTCCGGATGGAGTCTGGTCATCCGGATCCACTGACATGCCACCGGTGACCATGATCATTTCCGCTCCATCACCAATTAGTTTTTTTATTGCCTGGGATATCATGCCTTTTTCATCATTAACAATTATTTGGCTTAATATTTGACTTCCTAATACATCCAATTTACGCGAAATAACTGGTCCAAACCCATCAGAAATTCGTTTAGAATATACTTCACTGCCCGTTGTCACAATTCCAACTTTCATGCTTCTTAGTCTGCTAATTGTTATTAATGGATAGTTACTACGGCATACTTGATCAGCTGCTTTTATAGTCTCTTCCTGAACAAACAATGGAACAACTCTGGTAGCAGCAACAATTTTGCCCGAAGAGACTATTTGATTATTATGTAAGGTTGAAAAAATGACTTGTTCTATACTATTTACCTCTAATAAAGCCTTAGTATTAACCTTAAGCAGGCCCAACTTATCAGAACGCATAGTAACCTTTCCTTCAGAAGGATTGTCAAATACCAGCCCGTCACCGGCCGCAGCCCTGGCCAAACGCTGGGCAGCTTCATCTTCATGCACCATATCCATAGTATCCACGACGTAAATATGTTCCTTGCCCATATCGAGCAAAATGGGAATGTCGTCGCTGTGAATTATATGACCTCGCTTAAAAGCAGCCCCTTTAAACTCTCCAGGCACTATCCTGGTTAAATCATGGCATAAAGCCAGACCAACAGCTTCTTGCACCGGTAATAATCTTACCAATATGCCCCTCCTTCTCCTTAAGGAATATTCGTTTGTATTATTGTAATGAATCTTTACAGAGCCAGTTGATTTTCTATTCTCGTAAAGATAAAAAATAACCTATGTTTCTTATTAATGAACCGTTGCCAACTCGTTGCCCAAATTATAATATAAAAATCACATTTCCGTAGCTCTAAGGGCAAAAAACCAAATAACCCCCTTCTGTATTAATTAATTAGAAGGGGGTTAATAATAAGCTATTAGGCTTATAAACCTTTTTATAAAACTACAATTTTCTGTTGACGGATAAAAATATTGTTCAATATCGTTTCCTAAAAGCCCAATAAATTTTAACCTGGAAAATATGGTAATTAAAAATAGTTGTACAATAATTCAATTAGTTTAAAAGTTAGCGATTAATAATGTATTACAATGTTGATTTATCATTATTGAATTCTCATTAAGCACTTTTCACAAAATGCCTCATGCTTTGGGGGACTTAATAGAGTTGATTCTTTATTAATTGGCTTTATTATATCTTTATGGTTATCAATTAGCTTTTCAAGTACTTCTGTGGCATCAGAATGGATTAAGCCCTGGGCACCCAAAAAGCCACAAGATATGGCTGATAACGCTTGACCGAATTGTAGAGCTCCTACTACATCACTATAAGACAACCAATTCTTGTATACAGGAAATTTTTGTACAAGAACATAAAGAATACCAGCAGAGCACCAATCACCTGCACCAGCAGTATCAACTATTGTAGGTGTAGAAATAGCATCTAAATGGTGCCACTTTGACATTTCACCTTTTTTCCGAGTTTTATAGCAGAAAGATAAACCCTTTGAACCTTCAGTACGAACAATAAGAACGGTATTCTGATTATAGGCATCATTCCTAATTCGTTCAGCAATTGAGTTTGGTATTCTGTCCGATGAAAATTTGATTATATGCGACTCCGCAGCATTTTCTAACACTAATTTAGGGTTCCTACAACTATTGGGCTCGTAAAAAAACCAAGTTCCCTCTTGTATCAATCTATTTCTCAATAAATTAATACCTTTAGAACTACGGTCAGTATAAAAAACGTTAGGTTTATGAACGCCTGCTAGAATATTTTGCCCATCTTTTTCACTAATTGGTTTTAATTTAGGTAGTGTTTTCCCACATATTGGGCATTGAAATAAATATTTGTGCTTGGGAAGGCCATCAATAATATCAATATTTTGAATTATTCTAGGAGCATCAACTGGAATACCGTATTCTAAACAATGTACCCCAATACTATTCAAATCGTCATTAATTACACGCCCGGCTAAATCTCTATAGGTATTCTTTATTAAAGTTCCTTCCCATCCGAGAAAAGAAAGTGCGGTCAATACATTACCACATGATCCCCCTGCCATATAATACGTGTTGTTGTAGCTTTGAATAATATCAAGGCATATTAGACCAGTTCCAATAATACTTAATTTTTCATCATTCATAAGGTTCGCCATCTAACCATACCTCAAACAGATCAACCGGACTATGTTCATCAATTAAACCATTTATTCTATATCCTTGTGCACCGGTATAGGCAACGGCCATATTCCCCTCATATGCAGCCAAAAGTGCTCCTAAAGATATTAGTTTACTGGACATTGTAGAAACAACTTTCCTGCAACCATCAATGAGGTTCAGCGCTTTATCATACCTAAAACCCGACTCCATTATTTGGCGATAAATATCAAATGGATTTTGTTCGTCGCAATATAAAATGTTTCTAGCCTCAATACCAGTACTACTAAAAAATGGTTCTCGGTAAGTAGAAATAAGAAAATCTGGCATCCTAGGTTCTTTAGATGGGAAAGGCATTACAGGACATATTTCCAAATCTAAAAAACTGTTATACGTTGAACTACTCTCAAGTAATTCGAGAACTCTGGATAATTGTTCCCCTCTATTTTGACCAAGCACAGGAAACCAGACTATCGGTTTGTTGGCTTTAGAAGTCTTTTTCATTTCTCCAGATAAAAGAAAAATATAATCCGCCTTTTCGTCTAATTCTTGTTCAATAATCTTTGAATCAATCTGACTACTTTCTGCCACAACTACATGTATATTCCGCCTCTTGCCATTTTGCAAAGGGTTCGTCTTGTTTATGTCAAGTATCTGAACAAGCATTGGAAAATAAATATTTCGTGGAAGAGCACTTATATCTATCACTATATCAGTAAATGCTTCAATTGAAGATATGTCTTTGAATAAATTTGCTACAATTCTACCACCTACACGGCGATTATCATCTATCATTTTTATATTGACTTCGTTGATATACTCAGGCCTTAATAACCCTTTAAGTTCATTATAGTTATTTATTATCATATCTTTATAATCATTTGATGGCGAAAGCTCACCTTCATTGAAATTCAATAGCAAGCATTGAACAGATGAATCCTTAATCGAAGATATAATATTTTTTAAACCTAAATTCATTCTTTGATCAAAACCCATTCCAAGAATAAATAGAAGCTTTCTCGGTTTAATCTCAAAGAAATCTTGCCAAAATTGATTAAATTCTTCACCTTTACAAAAGAAATAATTAGGCCACCAGTAACATTCGTCTTTAGGCATCTTTAAAAAGACCTTCCTTTGTAATACCTTCCGTTGGTGCTTCAAGCCATTGTAATAACAAATCTAGCTTTTGTTCCTTAAATCCTCCATAATCCAATGGTAACCAATAATTAGCGCAATATAGACGATTAAGATACAAAACTACCCATTCATGGTGTTTACAAAATACGGGCATTCTTACTTCTAATATATTATATGCTATTGCATCCCTTAGCACGTAGGCAAGGTTCTTTAATCTAGGCTTTTTTTCAAGGAATGATGAAGAACATAAGTTATCCCAATCAGATGAACCAATGGCAAAACCGGTTACTCCGGGGGCATAAGGAGCATTAGGTGCATAAGTTAATTTTTGGCAAAGATTAGCCAGATTTAAAACAAGATTTTTTATTTGTGAGCCATTTGTGATACGTATTGGCATTTCATCCAATCGTTTTTTTGCTATATCTTTAATTATTGCCTGCTGACGCATAGCCGCTAAAATGGGTTGTTTTGATTTTCTTAAAGTTGCAGCCGCCATTATCTCCGAAAACAGATTTCCACAAATATTTAGAAATTGTTCAATATTCCATGAAGAGAGCGTTTTTAAGATGTCTATCCCAAAATAGTAAGGAATTTTGAATTCTTTTGATATAAATAATTTGGCTGCATTTTGTACCGAAGTACTAGACATTTTATCCATTTCAAGTACGGGAAACTCAATTTCAGGAAACAAAGTGTTCTCACGCCTCTTTTTTCTTTCGATTAAGATTTCTAATTCTCTTAAGGCTACGGCTTTCTCAAAAAGGTTCCCCTCCATGTTTATTGTTTTATTTATCCAGTCATTAAACCCATACTGAGAATTAGAATTAATTCTAGAATATATTGTATCTACAGCTAAACAATATTTACTCTCATAAGTTGTTTTATTTTCAACTGTTTCTAGAAGAACTTCAAATGATGAAACGTCTACGATTCCAGACATTCTAACTCGTTTACTGGCAATATCAACTAATCCTTTTTGAAATTTTGCTTTACTCTGACTTGCCCAATGTTCAAGTCTATGAATTTTGTATTCTCTACCCTCATTTGCACCTGGTTCTATAATATCTTCAGGTCTTAAATCTTGATACCTTTCAGCAATCCATCTTGCTGTTGGAAAAACTCCTTGAAGCAACTTGCTTATCAGTATTCTTTGCTTTGGAGACAAATCCTGAATATCATCAAGCATTATTAATAATTTTTTGTTAATTGGTTTTTGCTTGTAAAGAATTGTTCCCCGTTCTATTACATTCCAAAGCAATAATTCATTAACAGTTGGAAAGTCGTAATTAATTAAAACACTATCCGCCAAATTGCAAATTTCATTTTCGATTATTTCTGCTTCATTATAACTTTCTTTACCGGAAACACTCTTAAACAACGAGATAAATGCTTTATTTGTTATATCAAAGTCGATATGCTTTATACCTTCTGATAAATCAACACCAAAATCTGCGCAGACCGCTTCAATAATTCTCATTAAAACTCTTGAGTTTAATAAAGTAAAAAATAATGCTTCTTTTCGACCATTATCTATATCTA
>JBEHWI010000071.1:0-10748 GCA_040217815.1 Syntrophomonadaceae bacterium
CTTGTTCAGTACAGTGACAGCTTCGGCGCTTGAATATCCTTTCCGATAGGGGCGATCGGAAATCAACGCGTCAAATGTATCCGCTACCGCTACGATCTTGGCAAATTCGATAATCTGGCGGCCTTCCAGCTGGCGGGGATAACCGGTGCCCGAGATCCGTTCATGATGCTGATAGGCTATATGGGCGGACATGGTAGAAACCTCGCGGTAAGTTCTCAATATATTAAAACCGATTTCGGTATGCCCCTTTAACTGCTCCAGTTCCCTGGGGTCAAGAGGGCCTTGTTTTTTTACAATACCGGGGTCAATCATAGTCATGCCGATGTCATGCACCAGTGCGCCCAGCCCCATGTCCATCAGCCGATTCTCCGGGTATCCAAGGGTTATTCCGACCATAATCGAGAAAACGGCAACATTTATGGAATGAAAAAAGAGGTAGTCATCAGATGAATGAATGTCTTCTAATTGAATCAGCAGGTGCTGATTGCTCATAATATCCTCAATGAGGAGAGAAACGCCTTTTTTAAGGCTGTCTATTTGCAGGACATTGCGGGTTGTAAGGTTTTTTATGGAAAGGGTGAGACTATTGGATACTTGCGCAAGAACTTTTTGGGAAATGATCTCAGGTATTTCATTGTCAGCAAGTCCATCTTTAATATAGATGGATGTAATACCCAGCGTATCAAGTTTGCTGATGTAATTTTCCGTTAATCTGGTATTTTCGGTTAAAAGAGATCTCCCGTCCCGGCCTATTATCGTTCTGGCTATAATCATTCCGGGCTGCAGATCCTCAAGGTATACCCTTCTCACCCCAAAGCCCCCTAATACGCCAATTACAACACATTACAATTACCTATATAATTAGGTTACCCCAACATCATAAATAAAGCATCGGACCTAAGACCTAAATTGTTTAGGACAAACGGCCAATGCTGTGATTTTAACAGTCAACCTTGAAATATGGTTTTGTCTTTGTAGAAGATGAACAAAATAGTCTTTTATACTGCCTCTTTGTTTCTTTGAATAACTCCATAATACTTGACAAAGGGCATTTTATCTTCATCAAACAGGGCTGTTTCGATGACAACTGAGAATCTATTGGCTGTTTCTATTCCATAGTTGTTTTCTATAAAGGATAGTGCTTCGCCTATAGTTCCTGCGCAAATAACGATTGCATTCTTGGCATCTCCTATTTTGGGCAGGTTGTCTTCTATTACCGTATCGACTACTACAACTGCGTCTTTAATCGGTTTGTTCCTATATGGATTTATAATTTCTTCCTTAGTCAGCACTTCAATATAGGTTCCGGGTATTTCATTGGCGATGGCCCTGGCCAGTAATGATTTACCGCTTCTACGTTCACCGACAATAATGGTATTTACGCCTTCTTCGGTGCATAGTTCGGTTATTCCCTCTCTATCAGTCTTACTGATGAATCCTTCGTTCTCCAGCTCGTCCAGGGTCATACCTTTAAATACTTTGTCAGTTTTCTTTTGTCTGCGAGTCATCCATAGTCTGTAATTGAGGCTTTCGTTATCCTCATTTTCCTCGTTTCTATCGCCAAATAAGAAGTCCCTTAGCCTGGTCATAATTTTATTCCCCCCTGGTCTTTATAGTATTTCTTATATATTACCAATGTACTATGTCGCCATTACATAGTACATATTTAAATGGACTCATTTAAAATTTGCCACCTTATTATGGAAGGATATCCTCGAAGTCTCTTAGCAGGAAAGCTGCAAAACCAAGGGGAGGCAGACCCGGCTGTTCAGGCCGTCTACCCCCCAAAAAATGCTCCCCAAAATCATACCAATTTGGTATACTTTAGCCAAAGTTTTATAATACACCCCTAGGCTTCATTCTCCCTGCCTTGTTCCTTGGTAACCCCGGGGGCTTCTTCGGTTAAAGCCTCCTGAAACTGTTTTTGGATTCCCATAGAAGCGTTTTTAAACTCATTAACTGCTTTTCCAAGTCCTTTTGCAACCTCAGGAAGTTTATTGGGCCCGAATACAAATAGGGCTACTACCAATATCAGGATGAGCTCCCAGGTACCTATACTGCCCATAATAATACCCCTTCCAATTTACCTAACCCGACAATAAACTGGATAATATTATGAATCTTTCCGGGCTTCTGACGAAGTTAATTCAGAATCCCCATCTTTACTCTGTCTAAACCCTTTTATGGCCTCTCCAAACGCTTTGCCGACATCGGGAAGCTTTCCCGGACCGATTACAATGAGCAATATGACCAGTATCAGGATTAAATGAGTGGGCTGAAGAAGATTTGCTATCATTTTTATCTCTCCTTAAATTCAATTTATATCAGATACGCCTGGTTCGAATACAACCGGCAATGACGAAAATTTGAATACCTCCTTTTGCTTATTGGTACTTTTTGAACGGTATTACTTTCCTTCTATTTTGCGGCCGGATAATTTCAATGAGTCTATTCCTTTTATCAGTCCCTTTTGCCAACTCCCGGCGTTTTTCAATCCGGAAAACCTGGCTACCAGTATGCTTACTTCGTATAAAAGGTAGATAGGTGCAGCCATTGCCACCTGTGATATTGGATCCGGCCCCGGGGTTAATGCTGCTGCCAGAACCACTATTATCAGCAAGGCATATTTACGATTTTGGGCCAGCATTTTATGATTGACCAGCCCTATGGCAGTAAGAAAGAATACAATAACGGGTAATTCAAAAACCAGTCCGAAAGGGAGAACAAATGAACAGAGAAAGGAAAAATATTCGTCTACTCGTATCATGGTGCTGAGGTTGTTTCCCGCCGTATAGATAAAAAAGTTTAATACTAAGGGGAGGATTAAATAATAAGCGAATAATATTCCCCCCGCAAATAGTAAAATCGATATCGGGAATAGCCAGTAAATATACTTTCTTTCCCGGGGCCGCAAGGCGGGTTTGAAAAAGCGCCACAAAGCAATTACAATAACCGGGAAGGCGAAAACGACACCGGCGAATAGAGATACTTTTAGTTTCACAAAAAAGGCCTCGGTTACGCCGGTAACGATAAGTTTTTGATTGAGACTATTCAAAGGTGAAATTAAGATAGATATTAGCCGGTCACTACTTGAAAAACCTATTATAGCAGCAACCACTATAGCTGCTATACTTATTAAGAGGTTTTTTCTAAAATCCTCTAAATGCTCAATAATACCCTGGTCTTTCCAGTTAGAAACACTATTAAACACAAGTAGGCATCCTTTCAAGTTAAGTAGCCGGTAATTGAAACAAGTGTTGCATTGCCTTAATGCAATCATTATAATCACCATAGCTGTGAATTGCAACACTTGTTTCATGTTTTGCGAGGTGATATTATGGGAGAGTCAAATCAAGAATGGCTGTTATTTCTTCCCCAGGTGCCGAGCTCTCCATCCAGCTTAAGGGTTTCGGTATGGCGCCGGATGCGTGAAGTTGGCGCTATCGGAATTCAAACCGGGGTGTGGGCCTTGCCGCGCAGTGAGAAAACTGAAGAATACATGCGCGGCGTATTAGATGAAATAAGTAAACATGGGGGTGGCGGTCAGATATTATGCGCCGTTCCGTTAGCTTTACCTGATCAGGAAAAGACCATTGAACAGTTTCGTTCTGATAGGGATGAGGAATACTTACAATTAATTGAGCGCTGCCAAAGTTTTGTCTCCGAAATCGACAAAACTGGTGCTGGAAATAATTATTCTTTTGCCGAATTGGAAAAGAATGAAATAGAGTTGAAAAAGCTCATCAAGTGGCTGGAAAAAATTCAATCCCGCGACTATTTTACGGGTTACAAGGCGGAAGAAGCCAGGTTGTTTTTAATAATATGTGACGAGGTCCTTCATGATTTCGAAAAGGAGGTATATGCCAGGCAAGGCTGCGTACTTGATGAAGATAGATAAATAATCTGAATAGCCACCGATCGGTAAGCATTTCCTATAGAGGAAAGGGCAAAAATTTAGGCTTTTTTAATGATATTTAAAAAATATATAATGATAATGTAAATATGCGTTTTTATGCTTCAAGTTAACGCCGAATAGAAACCAATACTCCCTAAAACACTATTATAAAAATCTCAAAGGGGTTGATTCCTATTACCGACTATACACCTCTAACTCCTGAAGAAGCTGCTCAAATACTCAAAATATCCAGATATACTCTGTATAAACTTATAGAACGGGGTGAAATCCCCGCTCGCCGAATAGGAAAAATGTACAGAATTGATTACGATTCACTAATGCAGTACCTGCAAGGCAATTCCGTCCATCAAACATCTTCCGAGTCTGTTAATAATACTAAAAACACTGAAAATGGCAGTTATTTCAATTATGTAGGCAGCCACGATATAGGTATCGAGCTGCTGTCTGATTTTTTAGGTTATGGGTCTACCTTTAAACTCCAGACTGACTTCACAGGCAGCATGGAGGGCTTGATTTCTCTATTTCACAGAGAAGCCCAGTTTACAGGGATTCATTTATGGGATGAAAAAACTCAAGAATATAATGCTCCATTTGCCAGGTATTTGCTATCAGGCGAAAAGTATATTTTGATAAACCTTGTACAGAGGGTCCAAGGATGGATAGTCCCGCTGGGCAACCCGCATAATATCAATTCCTGGGAAGATATCAGCAGGAAAGGGCTTCGATTCGTTAACCGTCAGAGAGGATCGGGCACCCGTTTAAGAATCGATCAATATTTATCAGAAAATGAAATACCTGTCAGCCAGATTCAGGGTTATAATAATGTAGAAAATACCCATTTGGGAGTTGCTTTTAAAGTTGCCAACGGCGAGGCCGATTTTGGCATAGGCATTCAATTTGCCGCTCAAAAGCTGGGGTTGGATTTTGCCCCCCTTTTTAAAGAGAGGTTCGATATTGTAGTGCTTCAGGAGACAATTGCCAAACCGGAATGGCAGGAAATACTGTCAATCCTTAATTCGGCTGCTTTTCATCGAGCTATTGAGCAACATGCAGGATATGACACTTCTCTGACCGGTACTGCAGTTTATAAAAATTAAGGGTTTTAATTACCGTACTTTGAGAAACAATAGTCACTTTTACCGATAGACGCGTATCGTACCTTTGCGTTTGGGAGGAAGCGGCAATGAATCAACTACTTTCGAACATTGTTTTAATTCTGGATGGTATGAATAATATTGCCTGTGAAAACCAGCTGACATATGAATTGCTGCAAATTGACGGCATTCAAATGGTTGATCCAAACTTTATCATGTCCCTGATCGTAATTACCTATTTAGCAGCCAAAATAAATCCTTCCAGAATCATCAGTATAATAGAATCGTTGGGCTATGGTGTTAGAACGCTTTTAGATGAGTCAAAAATTTATTCTAACCATACCCATTGTTCATAACTCATAATTTCGCTCTAAAATAATTACAGATCTATTACGGTGCCAAATGAAATAAACCGGTACTCAGATATTTTTCTCCGCGGTCGGGGAACACAACCACCACAAAACCTTGCTCCAGGTCCTTTATGCATTCCAGGGCAGCAACCATGGCAGCTCCGCTGCTCATACCCACAAAGATGCCTTCCTGCGCTACAACGGTTCGGGCCATCGCAAAAGCAGTTTCGGATTCTATCATAACCCTTATGTCGATCTGGTCGGGATCGTAGATTTCCGGGACTATAGCCTCCTGCATGTTTTTGAGGCCCTGGATATAATGGCCAAGAACCGGATGGGCTTCAACTATCTTTATGTCAGGATTTTTGGCCTTTAATCCCATTCCAACTCCCATGAGGGTTCCCGAGGTGCCAACCGCCGAAACAAAATGGGTTACCCTGCCCCCGGTGTCCTCCCAGATTTCGGCGGCGGTCGTCTCATAATGGGCCAGCTTGTTGTATTCATTGGAAAATTGGTTGGGCATAAAGTATTTATCAGGATAGGTGCGGCAAAGTTCATGGGCTTTCCGTATGGCTCCGTCCGTGCCCTGGGAGGCATCGGTAAGAGTAGTCCTGGCTCCAAAGGCTTCAATCATTTTACGGCGTTCTTCGGAGACTGCTTCACTCATGACTATTTCAACCGCATACCCTTTTACGGCGCCGATCATGGCCAGACCGATCCCGGTGTTGCCGGAGGTGGGTTCGATTATGGTTTTTCCCTTGGTCAAAGCACCGCATTCTTCCGCCTGTTCAATCATTTTTATGGCAATACGATCCTTGATGCTCCCGGTTGGATTAAAACCCTCCAGCTTGGCATAAAGCGGGATATGCGGTTTGGGATTCAACTTATTTATCCTGACCAGGGGAGTGTGACCAATGGTATCGATAATATTGTCGTACATATGCTTTTTTCCTCCTGATTTACTATTAAGACTATAGAATTACTATCAACAATATATTATATATTATCGCCCGCAATAACAGGGAAAAAAAGTGTATTCCCGATGAAAGACGAATCACACTGGGAACCGTTTCAGTCGGCAGCAGCAAGTGGTATTTCATAAAAGGTATCGTGTTAGTTGATTTTGTCAATTGAAATTGAATCCCAATCCATTGCTTAACTCCCTACTGCCAACTAAGCTATAAGCAGAGGTGAGTGATATGAAGGAAATCAATATTGCTAAAGTGCTGGTCAAAAAACGCAAGGAAAAGGGCATTACTCAAGATGAGCTGGCCAATTACGTAGGAGTTTCCAAAGCATCTGTTTCAAAATGGGAGACAGAGCAGAGTTATCCTGATATTACAAGTCTGCCGATCCTGGCGACCTACTTCAACATCAGTATTGATGATTTAATGGACTATAAGCCGCAGATGACTAAAGAGGATATTCGCAAGCTGTACCGGAAACTGTCGTCCGATTTTACCCAAAAACCGTTCGATTCGGTGCTGGAAGACTGCCGTAAAATCATCAAAAAGTACTATTCGTGTTTTCCTTTGCTGCTGCAAATGGGAATTCTGATAGTAAACCATGTCGAGCTGCAGAAGGACCCGCAGAAATCGCTGTCATTGATTGAGGAAGCCAGGGCTCTTTTTGTCCGGGTCAAAGAGGAAAGCGACGAAGTACCGCTGACAAAGCAGGCTTTGTTTATGGAAGCCTACTGCGCCCTGGCCGCCGGCGACCCGAATGCCGTGCTTGAGCTGCTGGAGGGAAGCATTGAGGCTGCGATGCCGCCTGAATCGCTCCTGGCTTCGGCTTACCAGATGACGGGACGCGCCCGGGACGCCAAAGCCGTATTGCAGGTGGGTATTTATCAAAATATCGTTGTTTTATTCAATTTTTTACCGGCCTACCTGATGCTGTGCACGGACGACCCTCCTAAATTTGATGAGGTGCTGAAGCGCGCTTTTGATATTGCGGAAGCTTTTGATATGAGGCATCTGCACCCTGCCGTCCTTGTTGGTCTGTACATTTGCGCCGCCCAGGGTTATATCGCTCAGAACGATCCTGATAAAGCCCTGGATATGCTGCAGCAGTATATGGAAATCGCAACCAGTGATATTTATCCCTTGAGCCTGCACGGCGACGACTTTTTCGACCTGCTGGACGGCTGGTTAAACAAGCTTGATCTTGGGAATGGTCTTCCCAGGGATGAAAGAACTATCAGGAAGAGCATGGCCGATGTGGTGGTTCACAATCCGGCTTTTTCGATGCTTGTTGATAAACAGCGTTTCCAAAGTATTGTGGAAAAGCTTCAATGCAATTGTTGCGAAGAATAGAAATCGGGAGGGAATGTCACTATGGAACAGGAAAAAACGGCAGTAAAGAAACGGCTGACCTGGTTTATTCTTCTGACCTTTGTCATGGCCTGGACTGTTTTTATGCTGATACCTCTGAACGGGCTGACTTACGGAACGGGTGTGACTGTATTTATTGTCATGGCAGGTATGTTTGTTCCCGCATTATGCAGTATATTGACAAGACTTATAACCAAAGAGGGTTTTGGCAATATGTATCTTAACCCCTATTTCAAGGGGAATATAAAACGTTATCTGCTTGTTTACTTCGGACCGACAGCATTATTGTTTTTGAGCGGGGCATTGTATTTCCTGATTTCTCCGGGGTCGTTCGATTCAGAATTTACGGTCCTGAAAAGGATGGCAGCTGCAAGCGGCACAGCCGGTCTTTCTGTTAGTAATTTGTTGCTTATTCAGATTTTAATGGTAGTTATCATGGGTCCGGTTATCAATATCATTCCGACCCTGGGTGAAGAACTCGGCTGGAGAGGATATCTGCTTCCCAAGCTGCGCATGATTTTATCCGACCGGGCGGCCCTGGTCATCACCGGCATTATACACGGCATGTGGCATATACCGGTGGTCGTGATGGGGCATAATTACGGAACCAGCTATACGGGCTATCCATGGCTGGGGGTTTTGACCATGACTGTGTTTATTGTTTGGCTGGGGGTTATAGAAGGCTATATCTCAATTAAATTGGATAGCGTAATACCTGCTGCAATGATTCATTCGTTGATAAACGCTGGGGCCGGGCTCCCGCTTCTTCTGGCGAAAGGCGGATATAACCCCATTCTCGGCCCGGCTGTTACCGGCCTTATCGGAGGACTGCCGTTTACTGTCTTAGCGGTAGTATTACTGGTAAAAGCAGGCAATAAACTTTCTCATTCCAAAACGGCAGCAGCAGCGATATTCGCACCTACCGAGGAGTAAGCGAAATGGAAGAAATCAGAATCACAAGAGGTAAAGGCCGTTGTGTTACCGCCAGTGATACTAATCAAACGAGAGACCATCCAATCTTTGGCTGTTATTTCAGGAAAATAGGATTTGAGTAGATCCAGGCCCGGTGATCCCGGCCGTGTTTGTGGAACACTTCAACCCGGTATACCCCCGGAGTCAGGTCTTGGAAATAGCATTTTCGGTGGTCGCTTTCCAGGTAGCGGCGGCCACCCCGCATGAGATAAACTTTACCGCCGGGATTTTCGACTATCAGTGTTGCCCCTGCCGCCTCAATGACCTCCCCCATCTGAGCAATCTTATCGTATGAATTTCCATAGAAACGAAACCCGGCCGGATCACGAAAGAAATCATAACTAAAAAAACATCTTCCCGCTTGAAGTGCTTTATAAATCATACCTTTGTCTTGCTTCACGTCGCCGGTCAGCGGCTGTTCCAGTAAAACATGGGTATTGATACATCTAAAACTGGCGCAGTAATCAGAGATAACAGCTTTTAAAGGCCCCCGCTTTATGATAATGGCATGGGCGTCCGAACATCCTATCCCCACGACCATACGCTCCTGTAAGAGCCGATCCCACCTTGCCATCGTTTCGCGATCCGGTCCGTCTTTAGTCGGTTGGTGCGGATTAATGTAGGTAAGGTACAGGGCCTTAAAAATACTGGTAAGTCCGTCGCGCCATTGTGAAAGGTAATTCCAGATGCCCATGCCGGTAAATCCATGCACATCCCAATCAGTCCACGGGTAGGTTTTGCCGTGCTCAATCAATTTTGATCCCAGTTCATACGGGTGAACGATAAAGCCCAAGCCCTCTTGTTCGTTGACGGCGTCAATCACTCTTTGGGGCTCCTCATCATCGTCCTCAACCACCTTATCAATGCCTAAACCAAGATAGTGATTCCGTTCCCGGTTGATTTCCATGCCGACCATAAGCAATGTTTTACCGTAGTACCCTTCTTCGCCATTAGTCAGAGCGGTCAGCTGTCGGTGATCGGTCACCACCACAAAGTCCAAGCCTGCTCTTTCAGCGGCATGCGCAATCTCCCGGATGGTTCCGGAACCATCCGAGTAGCTGGAATGAACGTGAATATTACCTTTATATTCATACATAGGCGCTCACCATATTAATTAAGGGTGTTGTTTTAAATATATTCAAGGGTTTTAGGTTATTTACCATACCATTTCATGGTAGCACAAGAACATGCCTCCCAAAACCCCGGACCAAATGCAATAGAAGAGTTCCCATTCCTGGGCCTGGCGTAAACATTTTGTTCAGCAGGTCATATCTTAATATAACAGCATCAAGTCAGTTGGAAAGGGGAATAAGGCTAATATGTATTGCGGAGAGGATGCAATGGGGCATCAGAGTATACGTTTCCGTCTAGGGCGTTCAAAACCAGCCGGTCTTCAAAGAAGCCGCAGATCCGGGGTGCGTAGTTCAAGGCCTCGTAGCGTAAATAATGGGAGTGCAATGTCAACCGGGACTAGGGAGGCCGGGAGTTTAGTGGGCAAAAAGCTGGTGGCCGCAGGGTATATTTATCAAAAGAATACTGAAACGATCCCGGTTGGCGCTAATTTGAAGTTCAGCGACAACGGGCGCCTGGAGGGAATAAGTCACACCCCTGGAACAGCAGTTATAGAAGTCGGAAATGAAGGAGTCTATGGAATCACCTTTTCCATTTACACAACGAATGTGTATCAGGACTGGGCGGTCGATGTTAACGGCGTAGAACAGGCCAGGTTTAGTTATGGCGGCCCGGTTATGAGCGATTACGCTCAATTAGACCTCAAGGCCCACGACAAAATAACCATACGCAATGCCGGTACAGAACCTGATCCGGCCGAACTGGTATCGGGCAATTGGGTCACTGCGTATATGCTCATCTACGGGTATAAATAGGTGTGAGGCAACAGGGGGACGGAGGTAACAGGGGGACGGAGGCTTTGTTTCATTGAAAATGCAACAAAGCCTCCGTCCCCCTGTTACCTTTGATTATGTAATTAACTTTAAAATCAGACTGGTGATTGACAAAATCCAGTCGAGTGGGTATATTTATTTTTATAGTTTAAGATTTTAAAGGCATTGACGGAGAGAGT
>JBEHWI010000072.1:0-10657 GCA_040217815.1 Syntrophomonadaceae bacterium
GTTGTCGACACATTTGCAGTAAAGATAAGAAGCAAATGTGTCGACAACCCCGTCCCCTTGACACTCAAGGATGGATCATCAGGCCAGGACATGCAGGTTGATCGCCCGTTTTTGTTTGCTATCTTCGGCTAAATCAAATTCGATGTGCATTCCGTGGCTGAGACTTACGCGCCCGCTGTTTTCCACCGCTGTTCGGTTAAAGAAGACATTTGATTCCTTCTCGCTTTCAATGTACCCAAATCCCCGGGCATTATCATACCATTTAACTTTCCCGAACATATTCATACCTCCTTTCCTGCCGGTTAATATATTTTTTCCGGTCAGGCAGGCAGGATATACAATCTTTATTTTTAGATATCACACGAGGGATAATTTGCTTTTGCTCAAGGAATTACAGTGAGCTCATGCAGCTGGAAGAGTGCTGATAATCCTGTGCTCAATTTAACAAGCCCATATCGCTCAAGACCATTTCAAAAAGAGCAATGAGTTCAATATCAAGTTTGCCGAGGGTAGCTTCTTCCTTCATTATGGTGATGGCAGTTTTAATGGAAAGGGCCTGGCGGTAAGACCTTTCGGTGGTCAACGCATCAAAAATATCGGCTATGGTAACAATGCGGGTTTCCACGTTAATGGCATCGCCCATCAAACCGTCGGGATAGCCGGAGCCGTCCAGTTTTTCATGATGGCTTCTGATGATACTGCGGACATCTTTGAACGCCTTCAAGGGAGTGCATATCCTTTCACCCAAAAGCGGATGGGTTTCAATATGCTGGCGTTCCTGCTCATCCAATTTTCCTGGTTTATTGAGTACGTCCTGATCAATTCCTATCTTCCCAATATCATGAATTAAGGCACCCATGCGCAGAATTTCCAGGCGCTTTTCACTTAAGCCCGCCTTTTCACCCAGAAAAACCGAGTATTGGCTCACCCTTTCGGTGTGGCCTTCGGTGTAGCGATCTTTGGCGTCAATGGTTCGGGCCAGAGATATGACTACATCTTCCACCATTTCCATTTCCGCCGCATATTCCTCTTGCAGAAAGTCGATGCGCTGGTTGAGGTTGCGGGTGGTAAAGAAGTACAGCTGATCCATTGAGTCTACAAAGAGTATAATAACCATCAAAAAGGCCGTAATTATGTAAATGAAGCGCAAGATAATTGAGCCGTTGATTAAATAAAGGCAATAGGCGAAGAAAAACACCGTCAATCCCAAATAGAGGAAAGCTGGTACAAATTTATAGAAGAGAATCAGATTGAGCTGGTTTAGGCGACAGACTACTATGGTGTTCATTATGATGACCAGTCCCGAGCCCAATACGGAAGCAACTCTGAACCAGGGGTTGTCGAGGTCAAAGATTATTACTGCCAGGAAGTTGAGGATGGTCAAAAGGGCTGCCGTATAGAAAATATGAGATTTACAAAAACTGGCGTTTTTTCGAGCGACCAGTAACCTGACGTACCAGGCAAAGAAAAAGGCCACTAGAATGAGCGAAAGGCATTGGAAAACCCATGGGGATGAGAAGTATTCATTGAGATTAAATAGAGCCCAAAGAGCCACGGCACCAGACAGAGCCACAGTGAGGGTAAACTCAGTTCTATTGTCGTACGCGTGCTGCTTCCCGAATAATTTTAGGACCAGAAAAACAATAAGCAGCATGCAACTCACTGTGGTAAAAAGTAAAAGGAAATTTCCGATAGTTTCCAAAGCCGGCATTTTTGCAACCCCAACCAGTTTAATGAATTTACCATCTGCATCATAGATTACCAGATTAGGTAGTGTTTCGCCATACACAAAGACCAGGAATGGCTGGTTGGGAAACAATTAAAGAAAAGCCGATTTACCTCATTTTGCAGCAATCGCTTGACAAAATGGGACTTGAAGCGGGCATGACAAAATTTTCACATGGAAGGAAGCCCAATCTGTATTATAATGAAGCATTAGTGGGGGATATTTCATTGTAAAGTATACATAAATATTCGACAGATGCGTATTGCATTAGTCTTTAAATTGCCCTAACATTTTTAATTAGATTCGTTGCTAAAGTTATTATATGGTTGGTTCGCGTGTAGCTGATCAAACTCTGTTCAGCTATTATTGTATTTCCCAACCTGAAAGTTTGAGGTCTTGCCGTCCGTTCTTAATGATTCAGGTGGCGGGAGGTTTTGAAACATGGAAAAACTAATTGAAGGTGTGGTAATCGAATCCAATGGCGAAACTGCTAAAGTAAGGTGCAGCGTACACAGTGATTGTGAGAATTGCGGTGTTTGTCCGGGCAGCAACGCCATGATCATTGATGTCACCGATGAAGTCGGTGCCCGGGTCGGGGAGCAGGTTTTAATTGAGAGCAAGGAAAATAACATGCTCCTGGCCGCTTTTATGATGTTCGTTTTGCCGTTACTGGCTGTTGGATTGGGTATATATCTAGGGTATTATCTGTCTTTCCGATTAATGATTTCAGCAAATTTACTGATGATACTTGGCGGGCTGCTCTTTGGCCTCCTGGCCGTATTTATCATCAGGCGTCTGGATAAATCGCTGCAATCGGAAAAACCAACCATTGTTAGAACCATTAAATAACCAAGTAAGGAGAGGTTCAGATGCTTGGCAAAATCAAGTGGGGTATCCATCCAGATACCCACAAAACACCGACGGAAGGGAAACCGATCGAAAGCAACGCCCTGCCTTTAAAGGTGATTCTCCCGGTAAGCCAGCACATTGGGGCACCGGCGGTTCCCCTGGTGAAAAAAGGGGATCTGGTTAAAAAAGGGCAGCTAATTGCCGAAGGCAAAGCTCCGGTTTCCAGCAACGTCCATGCCACCATTTCAGGCAAGGTTCTGGAGGTTGCGGATCAACCGCATCCGACCCTGGGCAAATGCTCTGCCATTGTTATTGAAAGCGACGGCCTGGATGAGTGGGGAGAAGGTATACTAACCGAACGGGATTGGAAAAGCCTTGATAATGCTGAAATAATAGAAATCATAAAAAATGCCGGCATTGTCGGCCTGGGCGGTGCTACATTTCCGACTTACGTAAAACTCACCCCGCCGGCTGACAGTCGTATTGACACCCTGGTTATAAATGGGGCGGAATGCGAGCCGTTTTTAACCTCCGATCACCGGATGATGCTTGAATATTCGGAACGAGTGGCTACCGGGATTTTGATAATCAAGAAAGTTCTCGGGGTAGAAAACGTGGTTTTGGGGATCGAAGACAATAAAATGAACGCGGTAAAGGTTATGAGCGAAGCTCTGGCCGGCACAGGCGTCAAAGTGATGGCAGTGCCCACCAGATACCCGCAAGGTGCGGAGAAAACCCTCATAAGGACTTTAACCAAACGTGAAGTTCCCTCCGGCAAACTGCCCATGAGCATAGGCGTTGTGGTCCAGAATGTGGGGACGGCAGTGGCGGTCTGTGATGCAGTCAGAAACGGCATTCCTCTTATTGAAAGGATTGTAACTGTAAGTGGCAGTGCCATAGCCGAACCCAAAAACCTTAAATTGAGAATCGGCACCAGCTTTGCGGAAGCTGTTGAACAGAGCGGTGGATTTAAAACCCGCCCGGAAAAGCTTATAATGGGCGGACCTTTCATGGGAGTAACTCAGTACACGGCTGATGTTCCTATCATAAAGGGAGCCAATGGCATCCTGGCTTTCACCAGTGACGGCATTAACGACGGCCCCCAATCGCCCTGTATTCGCTGTGGTCAATGTCTGGACGCCTGCCCCATGGGGCTGAATCCTAGTATGCTGAGTATTCTTGGAGAGAGGTCATTTGTAGAAGAAGCTTTGAATGAATACCACTTGCTTGACTGCATGGAATGTGGTTGCTGTGCTTTTGTATGCCCGGCCAAGCGCAGAATCGTTCATTACATCCGATATTCCAAGAAAATGGCTGCCCCAAAGGGAGGTAAGTAAATGAGCCCGGAAATTGAAAACAACGAACAGGAAATAAACCAGGAAAAGCCCGAAGTAGAAGTTAAGACCGAAAAAGAAGTAAAAGAGAAAGCTGAAAAACCGGAAAAGGCTGAAAAGCAGGTAAAAGAAAAGCCTGAGAAAAAGGAAAAACCTGAGAAGGAAGAAAAACCAGTCCATAAAATGGTTGTTTCGTCGTCGCCACACATGTTTGCGGATACTTCGATTCAGAAGATAATGTGGACGGTAAATTTGACCCTGCTGCCGGCGGTAATATTTGCCGTATATCATTTTGGAATGCCGGCTTTTAAAACCCTGCTGGCCGGGGCTTTATCAGCGGTTGTATTTGAAGCGGCCACCCAAAAATATATGAAAAAGCCGATTACCGTAACGGACGGCAGCGCCTTTTTATGCGGTCTGCTCCTGGCCATGTGTCTGCCCCCGGCGGTGCCCTTGTTTGTCCCCATCGTGGGATCATTCATTGCCATAGTGGTAGCCAAGCACGCTTTCGGGGGACTGGGCTACAATATCTTCAATCCGGCTCATATCGGAAGAGCGGCCCTGATGGTTTCCTGGCCGGTGTTGATGACCACCTGGACCTCGATGAAAACGGTGGTTGATACCACAAGCAGTGCTACTCCTCTAAATATCCTGAAGCTTCAGGGATATGACGCGCTCATAAACACCTTTGGAAACAATACTGAACTCTATAAAGCCTTGTTCCTGGGGCTCAGGAACGGGTGCATCGGCGAGACTTCAGTTGTTTTACTGGTCCTGGGGGGCCTGGTTTTAATCTACAAACGCTATATTGACTGGGTAGTACCGGTGACTATGATAGCAACGGTTGGAATTCTCACCTGGATATTCGGCCCCCATGGTTTTGGGTCCGGTGATCCGATATTTCATATGATGGCTGGCGGCCTTATCATAGGTGCTTTTTTTATGGCGACGGATATGGTTACGACGCCTATCACCAGAAAAGGCAAGCTGATTTTCGCGGCGGGTGCCGGTGCCATAACAGTACTTATCAGGCTGGTAGGGGGATATCCCGAAGGCGTATGCTACTCAATCCTGTTAATGAACTGTGTAACCCCGTTGATCGATCGCTATATCCAGCCTGCGCTGTATGGAAGGAAGTGAGATTAGTCGATGACAGAACATGTGGAACATAATGAAAAAAATGACAGCATATTAAAGATAGCCCTCAACCTGGCGGGAGCCTGTATTATATCAGGAATTATCATAGCAACGGTCTATTTTCTGACCGATGATATTGCCAAGCAAAAACAGGCTGAATTAAATACCTTGGCTTTAAAGAGCCTGGTAACCGGAGCCGATCAGTACACCCCTATCGAGGGTAAAACCGGCTGGTATAAGGCTAGCAAAAACGGCCAGGTTATTGCCTATATAATTCCTTCCGAGAGCAAGGGTTATGGGGGCACAATCAAGCTGCTGGTGGCAATCGGACCGGATAACAAGGTTATTAAATACACCATCACGGAAGCGAAAGAAACGCCGGGCCTGGGCGACAAAGCGTCCAAACCCTCGTTTTACGAACAGTTTACCGGCAAGACTTCCGCCAACCTCAAGGTGACCAAGGATGCCACCAATAAGGATGACATTCAGGCCATAAGCGGCGCGACGATAACCTCCCGGGCGGTTACCCTGGCGGTAAAACAGGCCGTTGACGAATCAAGCGAACTTACGAAGGGAGGCAACTGATATGAAAGGATTGTGGGGCATCTTTTCCAAGGGATTGGTCCTTGAGAATCCAATCTTTGTATTGGCCTTGAGCCTTTGTCCCGCCCTGGCGGTAACCACTTCCGTGGTAAACGCTTTGGCAATGGGACTTACCGTTGCCTTTGTCATATCGATGAACAATCTGGTCGTTTCCATTGTACGCAACCTGGTCAACCCCAAAGTGCGCGTACCCATATATATTACTTCGATAGCCACGATTGTTACGCTGGCTGAATTATTGTTAAAGGCTTTTGCGCCGCTGCTATATAAAGAACTGGGAATATATCTTTCCCTGGTGGTGGTGTTTGCCATAATACTTGCCCGGGCCGAGGTCTTTGCCTCCAAGAATCCCCCCTTCCGGTCTTTTATCGATGGGCTGGGTATGGGCTGTGGTTTTACCCTGGCCATGTTGATCATCGGAGCGATTAGAGAAGTACTGGGCAATGGAACCCTGTTGGGCTACCAGGTGATGTGGAGCGGCTACCAGCCGGCCCTGATTATGATCCTGGCCCCCGGCGCCTTTATACTTATAGGCTACCTGGTGGCGGCCTTTAAAATCCTGAGCGAGCGTATAGAAAAAGCCCGGGCGGAAAGAGGTGAAACGGTATGATGGATTATTTCCTCCTTTTTATGGGCGCGGTGGTTGTCAACAACTTTGTTTTGACCAGATTCTTAGGCCTTTGTATATTCTTCGGAGTATCCAAGAACTTGAGCGCTTCCGGTGGAATGGGGATGGCGGTTACCGCTGTCATCACCTTGAGCTCCATGTTTGCCTGGCTGGTCTACAATTACATCCTGCTACCTCTAAATCTAACGTTTTTGACTACCATCGTATTTGTCTTGCTCATTGCCAGTTTCGTTCAGCTGCTGGAGATGATCGTCAAGAAATATACGCCCAATTTGCATAAGATGTGGGGAATATACCTGCTCTTAATTGCCACCAACTGCGTTGTACTGGGTGTTCCCCTGATTAATGTCGAATCTCATTTCTCCTTCGGAAAGAGCCTGGTAAATGCGGTCGGTTCAGGTGTTGGGTTTGCCATGGCTATTGTGCTGATGGCAAGCTGTAGAGAGAAGTTGAGACTGGCCGATGTGCCAAAATCACTGGATGGTTTGGGAATAGCCTTTATTGTAGCCGGGTGCCTGGCTTTAGCATTTTTCGGTTTTTCCGGAATGATCACCATGTAAGGGAGGACGTGAGCTAGAATGAATAGTGTAATTACGATTATTGCCATCATGGCCCTGGTGGGGCTGTTCTTCGGCCTGGTTCTCGCCTTTGCCAATAAGAAGCTGGCCGTGGAAATGAATCCCTTGATTCATGTGGTTGAAGACATCCTTCCCAAGGGGCAGTGCGGCGCCTGCGGCTTTGCGGGGTGCCAGGCCTACGCGGAAGCGGTGGTTCTTGATAAAGATGTTTCTCCCAGTCTTTGTATCCCCGGGAAAAAGGTCGTAGCCGAACAGGTGGCCAAATTGACCGGTAAAGCAGCGGCTGAAATCGAGCCCCAGTATGCGTTTGTGAAGTGCGCTCAGCCGGCGGTGGGAAACAGCAAGTATAATTATGCAGGGATAAATGACTGTCTGGCGGCTACTTTATTGCAGGGCGGGCCCAAAGAATGTGAATACGGCTGCATTGGTCTGGGGACCTGTGTCAAGCAGTGTGTCTTCGATGCCATTCACATCAATGAAAAGGGACTGCCGGAAGTTGATAAAGAAAAGTGCACCGGATGCGGTAAATGCGCCACGGCCTGCCCCAAGAAAGTCATAGACATGATTCCGGTGGAGGCTCATGTAGCGGTATACTGTAATTCGCTGGACAAGGGCGCGGTGGTGCGCAAGATCTGTAAGGTGGGCTGCATCGGCTGCAGCATCTGCGTCAAGCAGTGCCCCTATGAGGCCATCAAAATGAAAAACAACCTGGCCGTAGTCGATTCCAGCATCTGCATAGAGAAATGCGACAACCCGGTGTGCATGGAAAAATGCCCCACCAAGGTGTTGAAGACTTACAAGATTCCGCCGGTGGAATTGGTCGAGGCAGTTTAATTATCTCCGGTTCGGGTGTCAGGGGGACGGTTCTCTTGACACCTCATTGAAATGGATTGCGGAGGTGTCAAGAGAACCGTCCCCCTGACACCCTGGGGATCAGTAATATGAAAAAAATAGTTTTAACGCTGTTGATTTTGGGTCTATCGGTCTTTTCTATCGGTTGTAACAATGGGCAGTCAAAGCCGGTTGAATCAACCGATTTTGCGTTGGGTACGGTAATTTTTCAGGAGGTTTATGGGGACAATGCACAGAAAGCCTCCGCCCAAGTATCGGCCAAAATAAAAGACCTGGACGCTCTGTGGACTATTAATAGTCCGGGTGGAGATATCAATAAACTCAATAACAACTCAGGTCTCGGATATGTTGATTTAAACCCGGAAACCATCAGGGTATTGCAAGAGGCCCGGAAGATTTCGGATTTAAGCGGCGGAGCTGCCTTTGATATAACGGTGGCTCCGCTTGTTAAAACCTGGGGCATCGGAACCGACAACCCCCAGGTGCCATCAACCGAAGTTGTGAAAGAGCTCCTTTCCCTGGTCAACTACCGGGATGTACTGATAGACGAAAAGACCAGTTCAGCCAGCCTGCCAAGAAAAGGGCAGATGGTCGATCTGGGCGGGATTGCCAAGGGTTATATTGGAGACCTGGCTATAGGTATATATAAGAAAAACGGCATAACTTCGGCTTTCACAAATCTGGGAGGGAATGTCGTTGCCCTGGGCAGCAGACCCGATGGAAACCCGTGGAGGATCGGCATCCAAAATCCCCGGGGGGAGAATAGTGAACTCGTTGGAGTTGTAGAGGTGACCGATAAAGCGGTAGTTACTTCTGGCGATTATCAGCGTTATTTCATAAAAGACGGTAAGCGTTACTGCCATATATTCGATCCCAGGACCGGCTATCCCATTGACAGCGGCTTGATGAGCGTGACCATTATTGCCTCATCGGCGACAGCCGCTGATGGCCTTGCTAAAGTCATTGTTTTAGGCCTTGATAGGGGAATGGATATTGTCAAAAACTATGGCCAGGCGGAAGCCATCTTTATCACCAACGACAAGAAGATATATGTAACGCCAGGCTTAAAAGGCAATTTCCGCCTGGAGGATGCAACTCATGAATATACGTACATTCAAAACGGGTGATATAATACTAATTGTCAGTATAGCCGTAATAGCCGTTCTCTTTTTCGCCTGGAGTAACTACCGGGTCGCTCCCGGAGCACAGCTTAAAGCGGTTATAACCCAGGACGGCAAATTGATTAAATCGATTAATTTGAGTGCTCTTCAGGCATCAGAATCGGTCTATATAAACGAACCGTTAAAGCAGGTTATCGTGGCTGAAAAAGGCAGGATAAGGTTTATTACATCCACCTGTCCCAATCAGACCTGTGTAAAGACCGGCTGGTTGACTAAACCCGGCGACAGGGCGGTTTGTATTCCATCTAAAGTCATCATCACCATTGTGGGTGATAATGAGCAAATCGACACTTTTTCGTATTAGCAGGAGCCAGGGGTGAAGACTTGAACAAAAAAAAGCGCGAAGCGGTCATCATAATCCTAATCTGCAATGCGATCCTGATTTCCCTCCTGGAATTGATTATACCGGTTCCGATTCCGATTCCCGGAGTCAAACTCGGACTGGCCAATATCATCACCATTATCGCCATAGCCTTTCTGGACTTTAAGGATGTTTTGACCATTGTAGTTCTTCGCTGCATAGTCGTCGGGGTTTTGAGCAAAGGTATTACCGCCCTGCCCTTCAGCCTGTCCGGAGGGCTTTTAAGCGCCCTTGTCATGTGGCTGGTTTTTAAGAAAATGTCAAAGGTATTCAGCATCAAGGGAATCAGCATCATTGGGGCTATAACCCATAATGCGGCCCAGTTGGTCGTTGCTTCAGTAATCTTAAGAGAAACCGTAATTTTGTATTATCTTCCAGTACTGTTGATTTCGGCGATTATAACCGGTTTAATAACCGGAACTATCAGTGAATTAACAGTCAAAGAGATAAAAAAGAGGGGTATTTTATCCGAATTTATTTAAGTAGAATTGGGATGTGGATTTTGTGCAGGTATATTCCGCCGAGCTAAATAGTAAAAATACGGAAATCGACGCAGGTGTAAAGCTGATCCTGGCCCTACTCCTGGCGGTTGCTTCAGCCTTCTGTAAAAATGGGCTGGAGCTGGTTTACTTTTCAATATTCCTGCTGGCCATAACGGCTTTTTTAAAGAGTGATCTTCGCTTTATGCTAAAAAACATGCTTTCCTTCGGGATAATCATTTTAATTCCGTATATGTTTGGAATATTATTGTCACTGGCTATGAGCAAGCTTTACCCGGGAGCAGCCTATGATGCCAATTTAAATACAGCTCTTTTAAAAATGATCAGGATATTCTTCATCTGGTATATAGGCAACCTGTATTTTTTCACAACTTCCCTGCAATCAATCATGGATATGTTTGATAAAGTCTTTTTGCCCTTAAATAGGGCGGGTATTCCGGTTTCAAGATACCTGAATATGATCATGTTTATTGTAAATGAACTCAGCAGGACGGTAGGCCAGTTTAAAGGTGATATTTTTGAACAGGCCGGTCTAATTTTTAAAAACAGGCAGCTGGGGGTTAAAACCAAGCTAAAGGAGCTGGCTCATATTTTAGTAAACTATATAGCCAATTCCCTGCAGCGGACCGATGAAATACAGGAACAGGTTAAATTGAGTTGTGTAAACAACTGCCAGTACACGTTAAGAATATCAAAAAACGAAATCGCAGCCATTTTGGGCTGTGTAATCTTCCTGGTATTACTTTTTGCCTAGAGTAAACAGGAGTACGGGGAATTTGCAACGCGGGGACGGAGATTTTTTTGGATTTTCGATTCAACAAAATATACGTCCCCCCCGTGCAAATTCCCATTCTAGTAAGGGAAAAAGATTTACACCAGGCCCCCGCCATTTTAGGCGGTGCGGTGGC
>JBEHWI010000073.1:0-10630 GCA_040217815.1 Syntrophomonadaceae bacterium
TTTATGGTTGAAATACCGCTGTCAATATTGACGGCGATCATCGGTGCGCCGTTCTTCATTTACCTGTTATTTAAAGGGAGGGATACGTGGGTATGATGTTGGAGATTAAGGAGGCATCTATTGGCTATCGGCAGAGGACCATCCTCAATAACATTTCTTTTACCGTGGATGATGGGAATATGCTGTGCCTGCTCGGACCCAACGGGGTTGGAAAGACGACTCTATTTAAATCCATATTGGGATTTATCAGCCTGAAAAGCGGGGAGATAAGCCTCGACGGAAAGAACATCAAAAAGTGGTCCAAGCCCTGTATGGCCAAGGTAATCGGGTATGTACCACAGGCCCATACGCCGCCCTTTCCCTATACCGTGCTGGACGTGGTCTTGATGGGGCGGATTGCCCATCTGGGCAACTTCTCATCACCCTCTCGAAATGATGTCAGGATTGCCGAAGAATCGCTGGAAAGGCTCGGCGTCTCCTTTTTGAAGGACCGGACCTATTCAGAGATAAGCGGGGGGGAACGGCAGATGGTGCTTATCGCCCGCGCCCTGACCCAACAGCCGCAGCTGCTTATCCTTGATGAGCCCACCTCCAACCTGGATTACGGCAACCAGGTTAGGGTCTTGCTGCAGATCAAAAGACTGTCCGAAGAGGATGGCATCGGGGTGGTAATGACCTCTCATTTTCCCGATCACGCCTTCCTCTGCGCCTCTCAAGTGGCCTTGCTGAACCAGCACGGTTTTGAAATCGGCAGTGCTGACGACATCATCACGGAAGACAATATGAGAGAGACCTATGGGATCAATGTACGTATAACCAGTCTGGCCGATAATCACGGAATGGATGTGAAAAGCTGCGTGCCGCTGGCCAATTGATTTTAGGACGGAGTGAACCTTTTGAACAAAAGAGAGGAATTTGACAAGATCGCTCGGGAAATATTCTTCCAGATCTATGAAGTGATAGCTAAAGATGCCCTGAAAGTGGCTGGAAAAACCAGCGGCGCCTGTCTGGACGTCGGCTGCGGGGGCGGGCACCTGGGCTTGAACGTGGCCCTGGCCAGTCAAATGCATGTTACGCTGCTCGATTTGGAGGAGGACGCCTTGAAACTAGCCAGCCAGCGAATAAAGGACTGGGGCTTGGAAGACCGAGCCTCATTGATGGTTGGAGACGTCCGCCATATAAACTGGCCGGACAATCATTTTGACTTGATCGTGAGCCGGGGCTCGATAGGATTTTGGGGAGAACGGCGGGAGATGAAGCAGGCTTTCTCAGAAATATACCGGGTGCTGGCACCGGGCGGCATTACCTATATCGGCAAAGGCTTTGGCAATGCCGAACTGGCCAAAGAGATTGTAGCTAAAATGAAGGTCCTGCATCCCGAGTGGCCCCAAAACGTAAAAGATGCCACCAACCGGTTTAAGGCTCCGGATTATTCTGGATTCCTGGATGAACTGAGAATTGAGGCAGAGATTATAGATGACGAACGGGGAGTCTGGATCTTGATGAAAAAGCCATCCGGACCGGTTCGGGTTTGAGGAGATAGAATGGATAGATATAACAAAAAATGCAGGCAGGTAGCCATATATGGCAAGGGCGGCATCGGCAAGTCCACCATAACCCAGAACCTGGCGGCGGCTCTGGCCAATATGGACAAAGCGATAATGCAGATAGGCTGCGATCCCAAGGCGGACTCCACCCGCATGTTGATCGGGGGGAAGAGACAGCGAACTGTTTTGGACGCCCTGCGCGAATCCGGTGAAGTAAAGCTGGCCGAGGTGGTTAAAACCGGTTTTGGCGGAATTCGCTGTGTCGAGTCGGGAGGACCCGAACCCGGGGTGGGCTGCGCCGGCCGGGGTATTATCACTTCCATCGATCTCCTGGAAAGCCTGGGAGCCTATACCGATGATCTCAACTATATATTTTACGATGTTTTAGGAGATGTGGTATGCGGCGGTTTTGCTATGCCCATAAGGGAAGGAAAGGCCCGGGAAATCTACGTTGTCACTTCAGGTGAGATGATGTCCATGTACGCCGCCAACAACATCTGCAAGGGCATAAAAAAGTTTGCCGTAAGTGGTGGCGCCCGCCTGGGCGGCATCATCGGCAATGCCCGACGGGTTGCTAACGAAGAGGAATTGATCAGGGCTTTTGCCGAAAGACTGGGCAGCCGGATGATTCAGTTTATTCCCTGGGACGGGGTTGTTCACCAAGCGGAAATAAATAGACAGACCGTGGTTCAATATGCTCCCGATTCAGTTCAGGCCCGGATATATCACGATCTGGCCTACAACATAGACATCAACCAGGAATTTGTGGTACCCCGGCCTATGGAACTGGAGGAACTGGAAGACCTGGCCGGTCGGTGGGGGGATATAAATTGATGTCATCCGGAAAAACAGGTGAATTTGGCGGACGGCGGGTCGTGACCGGGGAGAGGACCGTGGGCAGCCTGATAATGGATGTACCCGGGATCTTATGCAAACATGGCTGCTCCTATATGGCCTGTCGGGGATTGGTGTTGACCCCTATAAGAGGTATTTTGATTATCACCCATGGCCCGGTGGGGTGTTCATACTATTCCTGGGGAGGAAACCGCCTGCGCTACCAGCCGGAAAACGCTCAGATGGACTATTATAGCTACAGCGTTTCTACCGGTATGGATGAAAGCGATATAATTTTCGGTGGCGAAGCCCGTCTGAAACAGGCTATCAAAGAAGCGGTTGAGATCTTTAACCCCCCGGTAATAGCCGTCTGCTCCACCTGCCCGATAGGCTTGATTGGAGATGATGTGGAAAGCATTGCCCGGGAAGCCGAAGCCGAATATGGGATTCAAGTTTTGCCTTTTGCCTGCGAAGGATTCAGGAGCGTGCCCGGCTACCGGCTGGCCACCCGGGGCATCATGGAGCGGGTCATGGGCAGTGGGGAACAATCCGTAGGCAAATACCCGGTAAATATTATTGGCGAATTATACAACGGTTCCCGGGCCAGGGAAATAGCCCGGATATTTGAGCAGATTGGATACGATATTGTAGCCGTCTTGATGGGTGACGGAAATATCGATGATTTGAGGAATGCCCATAAGGCGCGTTTAAACCTGTTTACCAGCGACAAGGCGGTGGCTGATCTGATCGAAGTCATGCAGAAACGTTTCGGCACGGCCTGGATGGGATTTAACTTTATCGGCATGGACAATATTGGAAACTCACTGAGAAACATGGCTGAATTCTTTGATTCACCTGAACTATGGGCAAGGACTGAAGCTTTAATCACTGAAGAAACAGGCAAGATTAAAGAGCGTCTTGATGACTGTAAAAAGAGATTGAGAAAGAAAGTCGCGGTTCTATTTGAGGACGAATTTGTGTCCCGCCACTACCAGGCTTTGCTCTACGACCTGGAGGTGAATCCGGTGGTCATAGGGCATGACCTACTGCGCCGGTCAGGGCAGAACGAAATGGGCTTTCTCTCGACCATGGAAAGCAGTTGCACTGCCAATCAGGAGAATAATACGGTACACTATGGAACGGATTTTGAGCATTACCACATAAGCCTGCCGGTAAGCCTGCACGAGAGGATAAAAGAGCGTTCAGAAGTGCTTTTTAAAGAACACGGTCCTTCCAAGGCAGTCTACGAAAGCCTGCTTATTTCCCAACTCAGCCGGGGGGAAGTAGAGCATCTGCTCGATATAATTCAGGCAGATATCTACTTCCCGGGGATTAAAGAAAACTTTTCCGGAATAGGGGAGGATGCCTGCTTTTTTAAAGCTGACGATTATCGCTTTGATTATGGCGGGTTTGACGGTGCCGTCCGTTTTGCCCACGACTTATTGATGACTATGGATATGACAGGCTGGCGAAACAAAACCTCGCCGTGGAAGCTGGCCGGAGATAAGATAAATGCTTGATTTGACACCGAAAGACCCTGTAAAAAGACAGGTTTTACGCATAAATCCGCTGGCCGGGTGCCAGCCCCTGGGAGCTATCTACGCTGCCATGGGGATGCATGCCTGCATGCCGCACAGCCATGGAGCATCGGGGTGCAGCCGCTACCAGAGCACCATGCTAAAAAGGCATTTTCGCCAGTCTTTAAAGGTGACCAGCAGTGTTTTAAAGGAATCGGCAGCCATATTCGGGGGCGAAGGGAGCTTGCAAACCGCCTTCAAAAATATTTTTAAGCTTTATGATCCAGAAATAATAGCGGTGCATACCACCTGCCTCAGTGAAACCATCGGGGATGATATTAAGGCCTGCCTTAATGATTTTCCCTTAGCGCCGGGCAAGTACTTGATCCATGCCAGCACTCCAAGCTATCATGGTTCCCATATTACCGGTTTTTCCAACATGACCAGTTCGGCAATAGAATGCCTGGCCTCAAAAAGCACCCCTAACTATAAAGCCGTCATCCTGCCCGGTTTTGTCAATCCGGGCGACATGCAGGAAATTAAAAGGATTAGCGGCTTGATGGGGATGGATTACATAATGTTTCCCGACACCTGTGGGGTGTTCGGCCAGCGGGGCGTGGAAAAAATCAACCAGTACCCGGCTGGCGGCACCCGGGCAGCTGACATAATCGATATGGGGAACTGCCGAAAGGCCCTGGCATTTGGCAAATATGCTTCCGAAGCGGCCGCGTGGAAGCTTTACCATAAATGCGGAGTGCCTTTCGAGTTGATGGATTTGCCGATAGGTATTGATGCTGTTGATCGCTTTGTAATGAAGCTCAAAGGTATGAGCGGCCAGGATGTGCCCGCCGATTTAGAGTATGAGCGAGAACAGGTTATCGATGTGATACTGGATGCCTACCCCTATTTATACAATAAGACAGCGGCCCTGTTCGGCGATCCCGATGTGATCATAGCCCTGGCCGAGTTCCTGGCAGGGATCGGAATAATTCCCCGCTATGCGGTCAGCGGCACCCCGGGAGCCTACTTTGAAGAGCGGATGGAGCGGATTTATGCAAAATACCACATGGAAGGGATGGCTAAAGCCCCGGCGGATCTTTTTGACCTGCAACAATGGCTAAAAGAGGAACCGGTTGATCTGCTCATAGGAAACACCCATGGCAAACTTCTGGCCAATGCTGAAGACACACCCCTCGTCAGAATTGGGTTTCCTATTATGGATCGGCATGTACATTCCCTTTTGCCGGTTGTTGGTTACCGGGGTACTCTACGAATACTGGAAATGCTCCTGAATGTATTGATGGATAGGGCGGATCGCGACCACCCGGAAAACGACCTGGTGTTTATCTAAGGACCTGGTTATCTTAATTCACCAGGTTGAGATCTCCTGATGTCCTCAAAATTTTATGAATCACTATTTCTGGGCGACAATTACCAGCTTGGGAGTATCGAAGGTGAGTTTTTCCTTATTGAACCCTCCGAAAATGTTGTCAACCTTAAACCCCGCTGCCTCAAACAGCCTTTTTAAATCCGAAGGGGTGTATAAGCGCTGGTAAAATTCTTTTCTATCCCTTACGTTGCCCCAATCATCGATGATCTCAAAAAAAGAGTGCATGGTGTTAGTGATAAAATCGAAATCGTTGGTTTGTCGGGAAATGCGGCCATCCGGTCTTTTGGCCTCAAAGGGACGTTTGATATAAGGGGCCAGGAAGAGCAGGTTCATCACATCCATGACCACTTTGGCTCCCGGTTTCAAGGCCTGGTTGAGGCCGACCAGGGCTTTAATCTGCTCCTCATCATTCATAAACCCCAGCGAGTTAAAGAGGCAGACGGCGTAGTCGGCTTGAATGTTGGAGGGTGTATCCCGGCAGTCGGCGAAAATTGTATCAATCGACAGACCGTTTTGTTTAAAATTTTCCCTGGCCCGGTGTAAATATTCGGGATTAAAGTCCAGAATGCTTACTTTGAATCCCTGGTTGGCAAAATGAATGGATATTCGCCCCCAACCGCCGCACCAGTCCAATATATGTCCGGATTCGGTGTCAAGGAGCTTTAAAACACTTTCAGCAATCTGAACGGGATTTTCCTTATCAAGCTCCCAGCCAAAGTATTTTTCGTAAAAACCACTGGTAAAAAAATTTTTCAACCATAAATCATTATTCATTACAGCAACTCCTCCTAAATCTCTATCGTTCCTATTTTAGAACAAGTACCATCAATATTCAATTAAGGTAATGAAAGGAACAATCAAGGAATCATCATGCCTTCGCTCCATCCTGCCAGACGACTGCACTTGATATTCACGATTTTGCCTTCGTGTAAACAATGTGAGAAGGGGCTCCGCTTTTGTATGTTGTAGACCCGGCCCTTTAGGTGCCCGTTGCCATGGACCTCAATCTACAAAACGTTACCATCATGGTTTATATCCGCGGCTCTTATTGGGGAGCACCACTTGCCTTCGCCTTTAAACCTGTCTTGTAATTGACGATTACCAGTAAACTGAGATTTTTAAGATTATTTTGGGCCCCCCAACGACATGTTAAACAAGATGTAACCTTAAGGACCGCAAATTGATAACCCAAAACGCTTACCGGGTTAAGACAAGCCAGGGATAAACCTGCTAATTCTGAAATGAGGAACCTGCATAACCAGGGATTTGACGGGAATGTTAACCCCTTATTCTCCTGATTAGCGGTCATCATTGCAGACAGTCCAAATTTTGGCACAATTTTTGCAATTAGTAAAGTTGAGAGTAGAGGGTCGGGAATAAGACAGCGGAGGTGATACGCGCTAAGACAAGATTCATTTTATTTAATTCACTAAACCCGGTCAATTAAATCCCATATTTAGCATAGTCCAAGGCTCTGAGGAAGATTGAATTGTTAAAGATTCATGGAACGGTTTAAGTCCAGGTTCACAAAAACATTTCAAGGTTGATGCATTACAATCTGTTACCATCAGTCAAATGTGAACTGGAACCGGAGCGGGACTAAGTCATCAGGTGGTAAAACCGCCTGAATTAGAACGTTTCAACCGGCTCGAAGTATAGGGGGGTTAGTGAAAAAAAGCACAAGGTTATTATAAAGAGAATCACGAAAAAAGGCAGTAAAGCATGAATTACTGGTATTAATCGGAGGGATGAGAATGAATTGGTTAGCTTCGGTAGGAATTCTACTAGGTATTGCCTTACTAATCTTCCTGGCTTACAGGGGCGTTAGCATATTGATAATCGGGCCGGTAACTGCCCTTTTAATCATAGTGACCAACCGCATGGCCCTGATGCCGTCACTCTTCACCGGACCCAAATCGTATATGGCCGGCGTGGGCAACTTTGTTACGAGCTATTTTGTAATCTTTATTCTAGGAGCGATTCTGGGTAAATACCTGGAGGACAGCAAGGCGACAGTCGCTATTGCCAACAGCGTTCTTAAATTGACCGGACGCTCCAATCCCTTTGCGGTGATGGTGGCTGTAGTCATTATTGGCGCTCTGCTGACCTTTGGCGGCGTAAATATATTTATAGTTATATTTACTATCGTAGCCCTTTCCCGCCCCTTGTTCCGGGAAATGAACATTCCCTGGCACCTTTTGCTGGCACCGCTGGTATTGGGCTGCGCGACCTTTACCATGACCATGTTCCCCGGTTCCCCTTCCATTCAGAATGTTATTCCGACCGCGCTGGGCACAACCCTGACAGCAGCTCCTCTAATGGGGATAGTGACCTCAATTGCAGTTTTGGCCTTTGGCCTGATGTATATCAAGTGGCAGCTCAAGGTTGCGCTGGATAAAGGAGAACAATATGAGATAACTGCAGCAGACGGCGTTGCCGGTGGCAGTGATGAAAATATTCCTTCTCTGATCGCTTCAGTGACTCCCATGGTAGTCCTTATCGCTATCATCCTGGTGGGCAGCGCCATGAAGATCTCCAACATAATTACTCCAGCCCTTCTGGCTTCAGTTATCGTAGCTGCTGTTGTTTTGCACAAACACCTTCCCAACCAGCTGGGTACTCTTAACGCCGGTGCTTTAAACGCCATGGGGCCTACCGTATTTACTGCGGCGGCTGTAGGGGTCGGAATTGTGGCCGCAGCTGCTCCTGGATTTCAGACTATTCTCGACGTATTCGCCAAGCTGCCCGGAGGCGCCCTGGTGCAGATGTCAGTAATAACCGGATTTCTGGCTGCGGTAACCGGTTCTTCAACTGGAGCCCTGGGTATCGTTGTCCCGCTTTTCGGAAAGGCCTGGTTGGCTACCGGTGTTAATCCTGCCGTAATTCATAGAATTGTTGCCATAGCAGCGGGCGGCCTTTCCTGCATGCCGCACTGCGGTGTCGTTTTTGCCCTCATGACCATAACCGGCTTAAACCACAAGCAGTGCTATAAACACATATTCTGGATAGGTATGGTTGGCGGTGTGGTCGCTTTAGTAGTTGGCCTGGTCATGGCGGTACTTTTCTACTAAAAATTGAGCAGGGAGGTGTGCTACACACCTCCCGTTAGTATTATGCATGGTTCATGGATGATTTTATTGAAGGGAGAAGAAACGTTGGTCAAACTGACTGCCGATTTTATAAAGACCCTGGGCGTTTTGGCACCGGTTCTGATGCCGACCTACGAACAGGGGGCTATTTTTTTGGTCACTGATTTGGAGAAAATTACCTATAAATATACTTCTGACAAGTTTGACGTTGCTATATGGAAAGTGGGCAGTACCATTGAGAAAAACGGGATGGCTGACACCTGCATTCAGAAAAATGCTCCTGTATCTATAGAATATGTCCGTTCCAAGTATGGCATCCGGCTGCAGGCCCAGGTTCACCCGCTGTATGATTCAATTAGCAGCGAATTGATCGTTGGAACCTTTAGCATTGTATACCCGTCGGAACCTGTAGTCGCCCGGGCTTTTCCCGAACTGGCCCCGATGCTGGCGGAGATGTTCCCTGAAGGAGCCTTCATATATATGACCGGCCGTCATAGGGTAAGCCACCGACAGGCTTCCAACAAGTTTGATATGCCCGATGTGCAAGTGGAAGTTCCGATTCAAGAAGGTACTGTATCAGCAGAAGTTCTAAAGTATCGGAAACCTATTTCACGGGAGTTAAACGATTCACATTACGGGGTTCCCGCCCTGGTAATGGCCTATCCATTAGCTGAGCCGGATAAAGATGGTTTACCGCAAATCACCGGCACCTTTGGGCTGGCCCTGCCTAAAACCAACGCCGCCACGCTGCGCAAAATAGCAGATACCCTGAAAAGAGCACTGGAGGAGATCGCCAAAGTGGTGCAGGATATAGCCATCGCGGCCGGGAACGTGGCGGCCAATTACCAGCAGGTTGATGCCAATGTTGCAGCAGTTTTCGACTTGTCGGAAAACATAAATGAAGTTATTGGATTTATCAAACAGATTGCCGATGAAACCAAGATGCTGGGTCTGAATGCGGCTATTGAAGCAGCCCGTGCCGGGGAAAGCGGCCGCGGATTCGGAGTCGTAGCCGAGGAGATTAGAAAACTGTCTGATGAATCCCGGCAGACCGTAGGCAAAATCCGGGAATTAACTAATTCGATCGGCGAAAAGCTTACCGAAACATCAACCCTGTCCGCCGCCTCCATGAGCTCGGGGGAGGAGCAGGCCGCTGCCACCGAACAACTGACTGCCAGTATTCAGGAAATACTGGCTTTAGCGCAGCAACTGGACGCGATATCCAAGCTGGTTTAATGGGTTAAGGAGCGCGGCTATTACGTTACACGTTACCCGGGGACTGTTGCAGGGTGTAACAGTCCCCGGGTAATATGAGAGTTGCATACCCCTGATCTATTCAGGGGATTTACTTTTGGGGGCTTTTCCACATAACCATATTGGGCACTCCTATCCAGCATATGGAATAAAATATACCATATTATAGAAAAGGTGTTGAGTGCAATGTCAAATGGAACTTGTCAGGCCCCTGCTTGTAATACCAATGCGACTGGTACCTGCGCCTGCGCTGCGGGCCAGAATACACTGGGCAGTGGCCAGGCTTCCTTTGCCGAAGGTTTTAATACCACAGCTTCACAGTTTGCCTCTCATTCCGAGGGTTCCGATACCAGCGCCAGTGGCGGCTCCTCCCACGCCGAGGGTTATTTAACCCAGTCTGCCGGTGATGCTTCACATGCGGAAGGCTTTCAAAGCTTGAGTTCCAACTGGGCCGCCCACGCCGAGGGTTCCGGTTCTACTGCCAGCGGAGGGTCATCCCATGCCGAAGGATCGGGCAACCAGTCAGCGGGCGATTCTTCTCATGCCGAGGGATATGTGACGACGGCTTCGGGAACCGCAGCACATTCGGAAGGCTATAATAATTTCGCATCTAACTGGGCTGCCCATTCAGAGGGTTCGGGGACCAACGCCACTGGAGGATCATCTCATGCTGAAGGATCGGGTTCAACCGCTGCCGGCGGGTCATCCCACGCGGAGGGTTATGAGACTGCGGCCAGCGGAGAAGCCGCCCATGTGGAAGGAAACAACGTAATTGCGAGAGGGAATAACTCCCATGCCGAAGGTTTTTCTACTCTGGCTAAGACCGAAAATACTCATGCCGAAGGCCAATATTCACTTGCTATGCAGGGTTATCTTTATACCATAACCGCTTTTGATGATACAGCCAAAACATTAACTCTGAATGATGTAGTGGGTTTGGCCGTGGGCGATCTGATAACCGTAAAAGCAAATGATACAAAAGCAGTTGAAGATATACCA
>JBEHWI010000074.1:0-10128 GCA_040217815.1 Syntrophomonadaceae bacterium
CCCCTGTCACAACAAAAACGTCCCCCTGTGTCCAAACTCATTTACGGATCGGGTTCAAATTCGAGGAGGGCGCAGATAACGGTCATGTCATCGGGCGGCTGGTTGCGGCAGAGCTGCAGTGCTTTGTGCAAAAGGCCTTCGGCAATCATTTGGGGATCGTTGTCGCCAAGCCCCCCCAGAAACCGGGGAATCCAACCCTCAGTCAATCCCTTTTGGGGGTTCTCCACCAGCCCGTCGGTAACCAGAACCAGTATGTCGCCGCTCTTTAGTTGGCGGTGATCGCTTATGAGGTCAATATCCTCCAGAATCCCGATGGGGGGTGAGCTGGATGTAATCGTAGCGACCTTTTTACCCTGTTTTACAAAGGAAGGTGCACTGCCAATCTTGATAAAATCGACTTCGCCCGAATAGAGGTCAATCATAGCCATATCCAGGGTAGCGAAGCTCTCGGCGGTAGAGCGCAGCAAGAGTAAAGAATTGATGGTCTTGAGGGTTGTTTCCTGGTTGAAGCCGCTGCCCAGCAGGTTTTCCAGCAAGCGCACCGCGGCCTGGCTTTCCTCCCAGGCTTTTTCTCCAACGCCCATCCCATCACTCAAGGCTATCAGCTGTTTGCCCTGTTTCAGGGTGGCTATGGTAAAACTGTCCCCGCACACTGCCTCTTTACCGATCTGAGCGGCACCAGAGAGCACCCTGAACACGAAGCCGCGGCTGAGCTGAATAGAGCAGGATCCCTGGGGACTGCGCGGACATTTTTTACCGGTAACCTTCAATTTCTCTCCCAGGATTGCCGATATGGCTGGAGCTATGCAGGTTTCACAGTAGTTTCCATCCGGACAGCTATCGGTCGACAGGCTCAGTAAGAGCTGCCGTTCTCCCTGCTCCATGGCGCTGACATCGCGAACCGTAATCCCTAAGCGATTCATTTCCCCGATCACCGCTTTACGCACATCGGCGTTCAAAATGGCCCGGGCACCCATTTCCTCCAAGAGGTTCTTGATGACCTGGCTGACGCCTTTTAACTGCATCGAAACCAGCTGGCGGGATTGGTGAAAGCGCTGGGCCCAGTATTCATTGATGCGCAGGGTTTCAAAAAGACGGTTGGTTTCTGCCACCACCTCACTCATTTTGAAGCAGCGCGCCTTAAAAGCCCCTCCAATATCGCTTTCTCTGATTTCCCCACTGGTTTCAGCCAGGGAAAAAACATCCAGGAGCTCCTTCGAAGTCTGGTAGGATTCCCGGTCCCAGCAGCGGGGATAACGCGGGCAGGAACCGCATACTCCGCAGGAAATCTGTTCGTACAGATATCCCAAATAGGAGCTCGGTTCATTAACCTGTGACTTGGACTGTTGCAGGGTGGCGCTCATCTCTTCGAAAATGTGCACCAGGTCCTCCATTCGGCCGCGGGTTATCCCCTCTAACTGCGAGGCGGCTACCTGCATGGAACGGCTTTCTGGCAAATGGATGGGGCCTACCGTCTGGATAGCCATCTGGTCTTTCCAGGCGGCGGGCAGGATATAGAAGAGCACCGAAGCTATCCCCGTTTCCCAAATACCCATGAGCGCCGCATTGCCGTCGGTGATGAAAAAGGAAAAGGCCAGGTTGCCAAGCATAAAACCAATTATGCTGCCCAGTTGACCAAAGTTGCGGAACAGGCCGGCCAGCAGACCGGCTACCGAGTACATGGCTATGCTCTGGGCAAAAATGCGGGAAGCAAGTGAAGGTATAATACCGGACATAACCCCCACCATGGTTCCCGCTCCGCTTCCCCACAGGAAGGCTGCATAAAGGACGCCCAGACGACACAGGATTCCCCCTATGCTCAAGCCCCATATCGTAAGATCGTTTAATCCCAGAATCAGACCGATTCCCAGAACCATAACGGCCGCTTTGTCTTCAAAACTGAAGTGGGCGAGGTGCCTTCGCTCCCCTATAAACTCTTCTCCGACCATGGCAATAAAGGCCAGGACTCCGCTTATAAGAGCCTCAAAAACAATCACCATTTCTCCGTAGAGGGTGAAACCGGTTTTGAGAATCAAAAGGGTTTTTATTAAAAATAGAAGAGCGGTGGTCAAAACCGGTATCCCCCACCACTGGTGCCCGCCCGGAATCCTGGCCCGGTTTAAAACGGCCAGCAAAGCGAGAACGGCGATAAGGTTTACCCAAAAGCTGGCCCCGCTCAAGCAGGAGAAAAGCCCCAGGACGGCACCCAGCCCTACCAGCAAGCGGCGCCCCGGGTTTTGTCGTCCAAACCCGGCTATATAAGCATAAATAAAAGGCAAAAGTTCACCTAGAACAAAAGCCCGGGCCATGACCGCCGCTCCCAAACCCAAAAGAACGGTTTCAGCGTTCATCATCACATAGAGGCCGGCCTTCAGTTCTTTAGCCTTTTGCATTAACCCCCTGGAATCGGGTAGGCACTTTTGAAGACGCCGCCCCCGCTCTGCCCATTTCCGGCGGCGCGACGCTCCCTGGTCAGCTACCCGGTGGTAGGGGTAGACCTCCCACTTTTCCAGCATTACCATCCCCCATCTCCAGCTTTGTCCACCAATTATAGCAATACTGTCTGGTAAATTTTGTCATTAGACGGGAGATGAACTTTTTTCTTTTAGCTAAATTTCCAGTAAAAGCCAGGTATATCAAACAGAATATTCAGAACTTCAACAAAGCGGCTGCCTGATTAGTACAACGTTCCGTATATTATGTATATAAGTTGGAGCAGATTTTTTCGAAGTACACGGCATCGCAGCTCCTTGCCGTCCTGACACCGGCGGCTCTTTGGCTTCCTGCCACCGCCGCACTAGTTCGTCAATGAACGTCGCTGCACTAGCCCGTCCGTGGGCGTCGGGAGTAATACTGGACGTATTGCGATTGACGACAACGCAGGAATTCGGAAAAATCTGCCCAAATTATGTGCATAATATACGGAATGTTGTACTAGTCCTTTATGGGGCAGTTCCTATCCTTCGTAGAGTTCCCAGATAATAGCGTCCATCAGATCGCTTTCACTGACTATTACTTCACCCTTGCCCATTTCCTCAATAATAGAGAGCATGACCAGGACTCCTTTGGTGATAATATCAGCCCGCTTTTTTTGGATGCCCGGTGTGGCCAGCAGCTGCTCGAGGTTCATGCGCTGCAGTTTCTCATAAACCAGCCGCACGTCATCCAGTTTGACGACCTGACCGTGAACCACCTCCCGGTCGTATTCCTCTAAACCCTTCATGATAGCCACAACGCTGGTTGCCGTGCCTCCTACAAAAACCAGGGGCTGGCCGTCAAAGACATCACGCCTGGTGGTGAGTGGAGTAAGAACTGCCCTTATCTGCTCTAAACTCATATTGCCTTCCGCGGCTCGAACCGCACCCACCGGAAGGGAAAGCAGCATAAGCCGGCCCTCTTCCCTCCAAACCAGTTCGGTACTACCGCCGCCTAAATCAGCCAACAGGGGCTCCCCGGCGAGATCAAGCCCCCGGCTGACGCCCTGGTAGCTTAGCCATGCCTCTTCCTCTCCACTTATAACCTCAACCGTCAGGTCCAGCTCCCGCTTGACCAGTGCGACGAATTCCTCCCGGTTCCGGGCTTCGCGGACCGCGCTGGTAGCTATAATCCGTTGCTTCTTAACCCGGTAAGTCTGCATAATTTCTTTATATCGTTTCAAGCATTCTACAGTGCGCAGGATGGCTTCCGGTTTTAATAGGCTGCTAGCTGATACCCCTTCACCAATACGGGTGGTTTCTAAATCGCGGTAAAGGGTAAACAGCCTGCCCGCTGAAGCCCGGGCTATATAAAGGCGGCAGGAATTGGTTCCTATATCAACGGCTGCCAGGTTCATTAACACGTCCTCCTTGCTTTATACGCAATAAAAAAGCACTCCCGATAAGAAGTGCTTGTTAATCAATAATATGCCTAATAGGTGCGATTTCTCCTTTTTTGTTCCATGCGATGTTTGAGAGGCTGCATTCTCTCATCGCTTTCCTTGAGGAATTTAGCTATCTTGTCATCAAGGTTGGCCGGACCGCTGCTGCTCTTGGCGCCGCTTCCACCCTGATATCGGCCGCCGCCGCCGGAATAACCGTCCGACTCCCTGCGGGCGTGGTGGGCATGCACCGGTCTGCTTTCAACGGGTTTTGGAGGTAGGGCCTGCTTGATCGATAGTCCGATCTTTTTCCCCGCCACATTCAATACCTTGACCTTGACGATGTCGCCTTCTTTAATGAAGTCTTTGACATCCTTTACATAGGTATCAGCTATCTCCGAAATGTGAACCAGTCCTACAGATCCCCCCGGCAACTCAATGAATGCGCCGAATTTAGTGATGCCCTGCACCCTGCCTTCAAGAACCTCACCAGGAACAATATTTGTTTGTTCAGTAGGCATATAGTGTGATATCCCCCTCAAGAAGTCGCTAGCTTAATTTTATAAAAACCCTCAAATGTAGTCAATATAAAACGATAATCACGAGCTGTACTCTGCCAACCCTAATTCTATATATTACTCGGCGAGGAAAATTTTTGCAAGGCAAGGCGGAGGATTGAGTAATACTGGACGTATTGCGATTAACGACAACGCAGTCATGCGAAAATTTAACCGGCGATAATATATAGAATTAGGGTTGACAGAGTACTCAGTTAATTTTCGCCCTGCTTCGTCACTATATACCGTTCTCCGTTCTTTAACATGCCCAAACGTTCACGGGCTATACGCTCAATTGTCTCTGGAGAGTTCAAAGAATCTTTTTCCATGGTGAGCTGCTGGTTTTTTTCCAGCAGGGCAGCCTTACGCTGCTCCAGCACCGCTTTGCGCTGTACCAGATCATGAACCGTAAGGGCGCGCGGAACTACCGCCCAGGCCGCTAGCCCCAGCAAAAGGCAGCTTACTATTAATTTTGCCCTGGCCGGTTGGCCGGTTTTCTTAGCCCTGGCCATCTGAGTCCTCCTCAGCCAAACCGAGTACCTCTCCAGGTATTACTATAATTGATTTATATCCTTTGGAATTGGCGCGATTTAACAGAGCCAATACATTGCCAGGGTTGGTCTTAAGCTGCCGGGCCATTTCTTCAACCGTCTTGCCCATTTCTTTTAAGACAACCACCTGTTTTTCAGCAAAAGTCAATTTTTCCGCGCCGCGAATTTCGATTCTCATGAAAAAACCCTCATCTGATAAATTTACCAAATATAGTGAAAAAAGTGTTTGTTTTTATTCGTCAAAGGGACTGGGTATTCCTGCTAAAGACCTATTTTTTTTAAATATCAGGAGGCTCGGCCTCCTCCGCCTTCCGGGTATAGTAATTATGAAGCGCTTTTCCCATCTTTATGAACGGTTTGGCCAGCTGGTGTTTCAACCAGGAAAAGCATATTACCACCACCCTGGCCAGAGCCGCCAGCGGACGATGCAGATGACGGGCTCCGTACCGATAATAAATGAGGACTCCGATGATCAAGGCGACAAAAACGTAGACCCGCAATTCCCCCAGATTTATCAGGACCAGGCCGAAAAAAATCAGGGCGATAAGCAGGATCCACAGGCTAAAATCCATCATGATCAAAAGAATTTTACGAAGCCGGCTTTTGCGAACCGTCAATTGGTAAAAATGAATTATTATTCCGAGCAAAATTCCAATCAGCAAGGTCAGGAGAAAGGCGCAAATCTGGTTTAAAAGATTGGGCATAACCCCTCCATAGAAAGACATCTGCGCCCGCCAGTACCCCTAGCTGCTGGAAGGCGCCCGAAGTCTTGCCAATGCCAGTTATTTTAAAAGGCGCCCCAGGATATTTTTGCTCTTACTTTTCATATCGATTCCCGGGGCCTTATACATTATACTATTTACGCCTCCTTCTAAAGCAACCTTGCCTTCATCCAGCTTGAGCAGGTTGATATGCAGATCCTCGCCCACCACAAACAAGGTTCCCATCGAGGTGTCGAGAACTATTTCCTGCTCATCAAAGTTGATCACGTTGTTGACCCCGGCAAGCTCCATATTTTTACGATTGGTCAATTTGATAAAATGCTCGGCCATCCCGCCGCCTCCTTAAAAAGCCTAATCTGATAATAGATATGCGCTCCGCTTTTTTTTATGCCACCGATAATTAGACAGCGGGCGGGTATCGCTGCGGCATTTTTACAAAATGAAACACCGGCCCTGATGGAATCAGCCCGGTGCTTACCGATATTTATCGGCTTTGAACATATCCTACTCTACTATACGGTAGAGGTTTTTGGCATCACTTGTCTTAACATTGTCTTTAATGTCCAGGATTTCATAAACGGTTTTACGGTCTCCCAGCTGCACGGTAATGAGGTCGCCCTTTTTTACTTCACTGGCCGGTTTGGCCAACCGGCCATTCAACATGACTCTTTCGTTTTCCGCAAAATCCTTGGCTACGGTGCGGCGTTTGATAATCCTTGATACTTTGAGGAATTTGTCAAGGCGCATCCTATTTTACTGCATCCTTTAAGGCCTTGCCGGGTTTAAAGGATGGAACCCTCCCGCCCGGAATATTAATAACTTCACCGCTCTGCGGGTTGCGGCCCTTGCGCGGCTGCCGTTCGCGCACCTCAATGGTGCCAAAGCCCACCAGCTGAATCTTTTCCCCGTCAACCAGAGCGTCCGTTAAACATTCCATTAAGCAATTGAATATTTTTTCACTGTCCTTTTTGCTTTTGCCCAGAGCCTCCGCCATTTGCTCGACAATATCAGCTTTATTCATATTTATTACCTCCCATAATCATTTTTTATATAATGGGCTATTCGATGCCAGGATGAATATTCCTGCTTATAAAGCTCAGTACTCTGTTACACCTTTACAAACCCTTTTTTTTGGCTTCATCCCACAGCGCATCCATGGCTTCTAGAGGTACTTCGCCCAGCGTCTGTCGGTTTTCAACGATGCGGTCCTCAATGAAATTGAAGCGCCGGGTAAACTTGTCGCTGCACTCCTGCAGGGCGTCCTCCGGTTCGACCCCTTTCATCCGGGCTACATTTACCAGGGCAAAGATCAGGTCGCCCATCTCTTCTTTAACCGCTTCCGGACTTCCAGCTGCTTTCAGCTCGGCTACCTCCTCGGCGAACTTATCAATCGCACCCTCCACGCCAGGCCAGTCAAACCCCACCCGGGCCGCCTTTTCCTGAATTTTATAGGCCCTTAAAAGAGCCGGCATCATGGCCGGAATACCGGACAGTAAATATTTTTTTCCTTCCTTCTTTTTAAACCCTTCCCAGTGCTGCAAGACGTCGCCACTGGTCTTTAAATCCAGGGTACCGAAAACGTGGGGATGGCGGCCTACCATTTTCTCGCTCACGGTGCGGGCTACATCATCCAAAGTAAAATATCCGGCCCGCTCGGCCAGGGCGGCATGGAACACCACCTGCAAAAGTAGATCCCCCAGCTCCTCCTGCAGTTTGTGCATATCGTTTTCTTTAACCGCTTCAACCACTTCGTAGGATTCTTCAATTAAGTAGCGCAGCAGCGATTCATGGGTCTGTTCCCGATCCCAGGGACACCCTTCCGGCGATAGAAGCCTGTCCATTATTTCTTTAAGTTCATCCATTGGCCTTTCAGAATGATTCATTTCGTTATTCCCTCCGGCTAAATACCTTTAAATAGCCCGGGCCTAAATGCCACGCGCCGTTTTTCGTATCATGTCCATATCCAGCTCCTGGGCTACAAACAGGGCGATGCCGTACACCAGCACGCCTATGGTTATGGCTATGACCGTTGCCAGATGCGAGCTTACCAGGCCCAGAAGATAAGTAAAGGCATACTTAACAACCAGGGCCATTAAGACCGTAATCAGAGTAATCTTCAGCAGGCGGAATCCTTCATAGACAACCCCGCTGATCTTTTTTAACCAGATAAGATTGAGGCAGGAGCCGACAAAGAAGGCCATCACCGTTCCTATAGCCGCCCCCTGGATATTCAAAGCCGGTACGCTGGTCAGGGTGTAATTAAAAATCACTTTTAATACCCCGGTAATGATCAGATGACGCATGGCGATCTCGGGGCGTCCAATCCCCTGTAAGCCCGCGCTGGACAACTGGAAGGCGGCCAGCATTATAGCTGAAAAGGCCAGAGGCTCAAGGGCCCGGCCGGCTTCAGCCGCCTTGTAAAGCAGGTCGCAGATCGGGTAGGCCAGGATAAACATCCCGGCCGCGCAGGGAAATGAGATGATCATACCAGCGCGGAAACCGTAATTGAGCCGGCTGGTCAAAAGCTGCCGGTCAGAATTGGCAAAAGCCTCACTGACGGCTGGAACCAGGCTGGTGGATATGGCGATAGTGAATATGGTAGGGAGGCTTATTAAAACCGCAGCCATCCCGGAAAGCTGGCCGTACAGTGAAGTGGCCTGGGAGGTCGTATAATTGAGCGCGGCCAAACGCCCGGGTACGATAATGGCATCCAGCATCTGCACCAGGGGTAAAACTACCGCCCCCAGCGATACCGGAACAGCCAGGCGCACCAACTCTTTTCCCAGGGACACCGATGATGTGCCGCTGTATACGAGCGCCTTTTCCTGTTCTGCCAACCTCCTTTTAAACTGGAAATAATAAATAGCCAATACCACAAGCCCCACCATACCCCCGACCACCGCGCCAAAAGTAGCCCCAGCGGCGGCATATTGAAGCCCTCTGGGGAAGAGCAAAAATGCCAGGATGAGAACCGCGGTCACCCGGAAGAGTTGTTCAATAACCTGGGACACAGCGGTGGGAATCATGGTCTGATGACCCTGAAAGTAGCCTCGAAAAACAGATAACAGTCCAGAAAAGAAGATAGCCGGAGCCACAGCCATAACCGGATAGTAGGCCCGCGGTTCATGCAGTATGTTGGTGGCGATAAAGGACGCCGACTGCATGACCAGTAAGGTCAAAATCACCCCGAAAAACAGCATCATTATCAGGGCTACTTTAAATATTTTACGGCTATCGCCGCTAAAGCCCTCGGTCTCGCGGCGGGCTACCAGCACCGAAATGGCGACCGGTACACCGGCGGTGGCTATCGCCAAAATGGTGGTGTAGATGGGATAGGCCATCTGGTAAAGCCCCATACCCTCACCACCCAGCCAGCGGGCCAGGGGTATGCGGTAGACGGCCCCCATTACCTTGGAAAGTCCCCCCGCAATACTGAGGATCATAGCCCCTTTAAGAAAATGCTCCTGCTTTTTTTCCATTATTTCCTCCCCATATTTATCTGAATAATTATATCACAAGCGTAAGGCCGGCAGACTCCTCCCAGACAAAATAAAAGGGGACATTGGGGACGGAGCAAATTGTCCAATTCTAGTTTTGAATGGGACAATTTGCTCCGTCCCCAATGGGGCGTCCCCACCATCTGCATCCTGTCCAGAAAAAAGAAGCGATCTTATAATATAAGACCGCTTCTTTTTACCGACTTTATTGCTCCATCTGTTTGGCCAAAAATCCGGCTGCCGTTTCCGCCAGTTTGATTTCCATTTCGCCCAGTTTAACATTGGAGTCTTTGCTTACGATAATTACTGCGCCAATAGGGTCACCCTGACTGATGATGGGAGAAATCACTTGAGCCCGAATCGCGTACTCCCGGTCATCGTTTTGAATGATATGCAGGTTTTCATCATCCGGGTTTTGCAGATCATTCATTATCAGAGTGCTTCTTTCCTCCAGAGCCTTTTCCACCGCTTTGCCGATCGATTTGCTTAAGAACTCTCTCTTGTTGGCCCCGGCGGTGGCTATGATCACATCCCGATCAGCGATCATTGAAATGTGGCCGATTGTTTCATATAAAGAGTCTGCGTACTCTTTAGCAAAATCCCCCAGCTCACCTATAGGAGAATATTTCTTCAAGATAACTTCGCCTTCACGGTCAACAAAGATTTCTAGAGGGTCCCCCTCACGAATGCGTAAGGTCCTGCGTATTTCCTTGGGTATAACAACTCTTCCAAGGTCGTCTATCCGGCGAACAATTCCTGTTGCTTTCAATACACCTATCCCTCCTTTTTTCAACTGATTGAAGAAGTTGTTTTTGTTTTCTCAGTGATAGTATATAACTCAAAATCCCCTTTTATTCACTTTTTACCATCAAGGCAGAAAAAATGTTAGATTTCCAAAATGACCGCATATCTGGACAAGTAGCCGCCCATCATGTCGAAAAACCG
>JBEHWI010000075.1:0-10046 GCA_040217815.1 Syntrophomonadaceae bacterium
TGTTAGCTCCTATTTTTGTTTAATTGAATACTTGAAATAAGTACAAGTAAGATGCTGCAAAGTGCTGTGATGAATTCAGACAATTTATCACCCCCTTTTCCTGGGGCTCCCAGGAATTGGAGGTGTTCCCTCTGGCTATACATATTTTACCACCGAACAAATGTATGGTAAACGGTATCGCCTATAACATTTTCGACATCCTCAACTAACTCGATTTTCAGATCCGCTTTTTATCCGGCCTGGTTTTCCGGCTGGCCCAGGAATCCGGCATCGCCGAGAACAGCGGCATCCTCATCTTGCGCCGCTTGGAAGAGGTAGGGGAGTATATGTACAAGAATGAAGGCGATATAGTTATGCTGGACTCCCCGGAGCATGTGCAGGTGGTCTTCAAGCGCCGGGAATTGGGATGGGTAAAGGATTCGCACGAGTTCGCCAACTGGCTGATGGCGAACTGGACTCCCGAATCGCTGGTGATTGCCATCATCTGATCTACCAATTTTGCTGGTAATTTCAGGTTGATTTTTGGAATCATCTATGCATAGAATAGATTGAGAGGATTCCGATCGGTCAAATCGAAATCCCCCCTAACCATCAGGAACATCAACAAATCCTGGTGCAGATGAGAGTATTAACTTCTATGTTTAGGAGCTGTTAGCTCCTATTTTTGTTTAATTGAATACTTGAAATAAGTACAAGTAAGATGCTGCAAAGTGCTGTGATGAATTCAGACAATTTATCACCCCCTTTACCCGGTACTCCCAGGAAATGGAGGTGCTCCCTCAGGCTATACATATTTTACCACCAAACGGGTGTTCGGTAAACGGCCTCTTCTACAATATTCCCGACGCTTTGATACAACTCGATTTTCAGAAACGCTTCTTATTTTCTTGGGATGAAAAAACACCAAAATCACTGCAGGATATTTCGGTGCTTTTCTATTTATTGCGTATTTTAAGACTATTCATCCCTGGTTTGAACACTAACCAAATAATCTCCGGTTCCTGCAGCAGTAAAGATGAGGTTTACGGTAGTTGCTGCACCCGTGAAATAGATAACTCTTGATTCACCTGCCGGAATAGTGAAGTTACTGTTCGGGTCGGTGGTAGATATTCCGCCCTGTTGAGATATCCGTATAGAACCAGCCAGGTTTCCGTCAGTAGTGTTAACAACCAGCCAGGTTGCCTGTTCCTGACCTGCCATGTTTATAACGGTGGAAGATTTCGGAGCCCCGGTTAGAGTCTCGAAAATAGTTTCAGATAGGGTTCCTTTTGACCATTTTATCTGTAAAGCAGGCCATGCAAAGCTATATGGTGTGCGTGTGCTGAAGAAAGCAAGAATATTGTTATTTGCATTTTCAAGGCCTTTTAGCTCAATACCACAGTTGGGGATTGAGCCATCGTACCATCCCTGCACCAGGCTGGTTATATTTATTCTTACAGTGCTATTGATATTGGTCGGGATTACAGGTCCGAATTCGGGAGGAATAGAAAGAGGTTTTGTATTATAAGTAACCGTCTGCTGGTCGAAAACGTTATCCAGTCTAAATGCCGATACTTGTGCTATTCCTCTATTATCATCCCTGTACAAGCTAAGCAGTAGTTCGGCGGATTCTATGGTGCTGTTGGACGGGATCCCCTGGTTGGGTTCCCAAATATTGAACTGCAACAGGCTCCTGTAAATATCAGAAGTTCCGCCTACGTACGTACCGACATACAAGGTATTTCCCGGGGAGGGTTTGCCAAAATTTTGGTCGGGATAGGCTGACGCCACATATACGTTTTGAACTGCTGTAAAGGTTGAAACAGGCATAATATCACATCCTTTCCCCCATATCATATTTGTTGCGAATGGTATTTGTTACCAAACCTTGCTGGTAATATCAGGTTGCTTTTTTTGGTTATCTGTGCATAGAATAAATTAAGAGGATTCCGATCTGCGAAATCGAAATCCCCTCTACCATCAGGAACATCAACAAATCCTGGTGCGTGTATTGTTATATGTTTTTATACTCTAGGAGCGTTAGCTCCTATTTTTGTTTTCATGTATTACTGCAATAATTACAAGTATGATACTGCAAAGTGCTGTAATCAATTCACTCAATCTATCACCCCCATTTCCCGGGGCTCCCAGGAAATGGAGGCGTTCCGTCAGGCTATACATATTTTACCACCAAACAGGAGTTCGATAAACGGCCTCATCTATTTCATTTCTGACATCCCTAATTGACTTGATTTTCAGATACGCTTTATCCGGCCTGGCTTATGAGCCGGTGTTGAAATCTGGTACAAGTGATTAGTTTCTATTACGGGTAGCATAATATCCTTGAGGTGAAGACAAATGAAACAGGGGCAATTTCCCCTGCAGCAATATGGGACAGACAAATTCGGGACTTTAAAGCAAGTTTTGTTGCACAAGCCGGTCCAATCATTACCCATTGTCAACGCCGGCAATTATCGGTATTTTCTCTATGACAGGGTACCGGATGTTGATCGCTATTTGAGTGAACACCAGGCTTATGCAGAACTGCTTAAATCGCTGGGCATTGAGGTCTTTGAATTGAGCGATCTGGTTGTCAGAAACCGGGATTTGCTGGAGAGGCTTCCCAATCTAGCCTATTTGCATGATACATGCGCAGTAACCCAAAAGGGGGCCATCCTCTCGAAGATGTCTTCGGGGGCAATACAGCATGAGGAAATTGTGGTTAAGGAAGCATTGCAAACGTTGGGCATTCCTGTCTTTTATGAATTCGAAGAAGGGCAGCAGTTTGAAGGATGCTTGTTTTTGTCGCCCCGTACTCTTTTTGTAGCAAATACGGAACGCCATAGCCAAAGATCCATTGAGCAGCTCATTCCTCGGGCATTGGAGTATTTTGACGAAGTAATATGTGTACAGATACCAAAACTAAGGCGTTTTATGCATTCCGATATGGTTTTTAACCGGGTGAATGAAAATCTGGCGCTGGCCTATCTGCCGGCGTTTGAGTCCGTTATGCACTATACTCGTGAGGCAAGCAGAGCAATCAATGACTTTCCAGCTTTCATGAAGGGGCGCGGGATGGAGATTTTGAATGTTTCCGACGAGGAGCAGCAGCACTGGGCAACCAGCTTTGTACCCTTGAAATCTGATACGATCATCCATTACGATATTGCTCTCAGTAATAGAACAAAGAAGGAACTGGCCAGCCGCGGTGTGCAGGTTATAGAGTATCATCCCGAAGCGCTTCTAGCCGGCGGCGGCAGCCTCCGCTGCCTCACTCTACGTCTATTACGGTGCTAGCCTATAGATGTAGTATTGTTCAATTTTTAGGTGATCGGTGAAGCAGCGAGCCATATCCCGACGGAAACGCAAGCCTCATATCCAGATGTGCCATGGGGCAAAATGAAAGCTATGCGAAAATAGGGATTGCTCCGTAGTTGTGGTCAGTAAATCATCTTCGCCAAATTGGTGAACTGGACTCCCGAATCACTGGTGGGCCAACCTTGCTGGTAATATCAGGTTTATTTTTGGAATCATCTGTGCATAGAATAGATCGAGAGGATTCCGATTCTGCTAAATCGAAATCCCCTCTAACCGTCAGGAAACTTCAACAATTCCTGGTGCGTTTGTTACTAATAATTATGTTTTAGGAGCTGTTAGCTCCTATTTTTGTGTTTGTTAATAACCAGCTAGGTTGCCTGCTCCTGACCGGCCATGTTTAGAAGGTAGGAAAGCGGATTCATTTTAATAATACAAAATTCGATATATTTCGTATGAGTTTATACTATGGCGGGAGGTTGTTTAATGAAAAGAGGGATCTTTAGCCGCAGAAAATGGCGGTGGGCGGTGCTGCTGGCCATGGCTGGAATTATGCTTTATGTACTGCCGGCCCTGGCTATGTATTTTCCGGATGCTCCCACCGATTTGACCGTTTCAGGTATCGGAACCAGCAGTGCCAGCTTGAGTTGGATTGACAACTCGGATGATGAGGATGGTTTTTACATTTACCGGTTGGTGGGGGATGGCTCTTATACTCACATAGCCGAAACTGGAACCAACGCTACCACCTATGTCGACCATGGCTTGCCGGTGGGAGTTGAAATTAAATACCAGGTCTATGCTTTTAATTTTTTCGGTAAATCGTTTCCATCCAACGAAGTAAGCTATATTGTGCCGGGAGATTCCACGACGCCTTCTGATCATTCACCGTCGGCTCCCAGCAGTTTGACCGTCACAGGTTCGGGCACCAGCGCTGCCCTGAGCTGGACTGACACTTCGGATAATGAGGATGGTTTCTATATAGACCGGCTGGTGGGGGACGGCTCTTATATCCGCTTAACCTCAACTGCGGCCAATACCACCAGCTATACCGACAGCGGTTTGACACCGGGAATGGCAGTTAAATATCGGGTTAAGGCTTACAACACATTCGGTCAGTCAGCCTGGTCCAATGTAGCAACCTATACAGTGCCGGAAGACCATTCCGCCACAACGCCCACGACACTGCTGTTTTATATCAATGCCGATTACTATTACGTCAACGGGGTAAGGACCACAATGGATGCGGTCCCGGTTATAGTTGAGGGACGCACTCTGCTCCCTATCGCTTATCTGACCACCCCCCTGGGGGCGGTAACCGCTTGGAATCCGGATGAACGTGCCGTATCCGTTAGTCTGGGCTCTACCCGCATAAAGATGCGTATCGATGATCCATTTGCCCTGGTCAACGGCACCCGGGTTCCCATCGAACCGGGAAACCTGGCGGTAAAACCGATTATTCTTCCGCCCGGGCGCACCATGCTGCCCTTGAGCTTTATTGCCCGGACTCTGGATTGTTCGGTGGATTGGAACCCAGCAACTCAGGAGGTAAAGATAACCTATAATTGACCCCGTTATACTCGCTGGCCTCGCTGCCAAGGACCTGGCGGCGGGGTCATTTATCATTTTTCTTATCCGCGCGTTTTTATAAGTCATCTGTACACACATCTGGGTTTTCAACCGGTATATCTGCGCGGCTTTTAGTACATAAATGTTGCATAATGTGGTAAAATGTAGGAGCGATGTAGGAATGACAAGAATTAAGAAAGGATTAAACCATATGAAGCCCAAACTCTCTAGTTATTTAATTTCTGCGGTTCTTTTTATGGTTGCCTTTTTACCGTTATTAGGTACGTTGAGCCCATGGCTTTTTAAAATAATTGATTTTTCAAGTCCTTCGACAAACAATGGTTTTGAAGTTCCCATGAGAGTGGTTGGCGCTAATTATCCTATTTCTGCGCTGGTTATATTGGCTTCTTTTTTTATCATTGGCATGTTTATAGTGTTTTTATATGCCAAGAAGAGCAAGACTACTTCCATCAGGTTTTGGATTAATGGCATATCCATCTCACTTATTGTTTCCCAGGCTATAATGTGGATAGAATTATTTTTGAGCTGATTACTTCTATTGGTGATTCAAATCTACCCGCCCAGATTCAGCCTGGCGAAAAGAACGGTCAGCGGGATGGCCACAAAGATTCCCGGCAGCAGATTGCCGATTTTAATTTCTTTGATTTCGAGAATATTAAAGCCGATGCCCAGTATTAACAAACCGCCGGTTGCGCTCATTTCAGTAATAATGGCCTGGGAAAGAACCCCCTGCAATAAACCTGCTCCCAGAGTTATCGCTCCCTGGTACAACAATACCGGAATTGCCGCAGCTAATACCCCTATTCCCATTGATGAAGCGAAAACTATTGCGGTTATGCCGTCTAGCATCGATTTAGCCATAAGGATGGTGTGATTCCCTCTGAGGCCGCTTTCGATAGAGCCCATAATGGCCATAGCTCCTACACAGTAGATTAAACTCGTACTGACAAAGGCTTTGGTAAAGCGTCCATCTGCCCCGCGCCCAATCTTGGTTTCCATCCAGATGCCAAAGTTCTTTAATCTCAACTCTATATCAATGAGCTCTCCAACAATCCCTCCGATTACCAGGGAAGCGATTACAACCAGTGCGTTATTGGTTTTTATAGCCATACTGCCTCCGATCAGAAGTACGGCCAATCCTATTCCCTGAATTAATGTCGTTTTCATTTTTTCCGGCAGGGTATTCCCAAATAGAAGACCTAAAGCACCACCCAGGATAATGGCTGCCGTGTTTATGATTGTGCCTAACATGTTCTCCTCGATTTTCCTTGTTTTCCATTACATCAATATAATTATAGCATTTCATAAGAATTGAGTTTTTTCATGATGAAAGGGCGATGTAAGCCAGTTAAACTGGGAAGTTAAGGTTGATTTTTGCGATCATCTGTGCATAGAATAGAGCGAGAGGATTCGATCGGCAAATCGAAATCCCCTCTAGTCATCAGGAGCATTCAACAATTCCTGGTGCAGTTTGAATAGTTATATTTCTATGTTTTAGGAGCTGTTAGCTCCTATTTTTATGCTTATTAAGTTGCTTTAATGATATTATGACTAATAAAATACTGCAGATTGCGGTAATGAACTCAAACAATCTATCACCCCCTTTTCCCGGGGCTACCGGGAATTGGAGGTGTTCCTTCTGGCTATACATATTTTACCACGGAACAGACGTTTGGCAAAACTAAAACGATAAGTGAAGACACTGGCGGCAATTTCGGCAACAGCAGAGTAAATCTATTTAGCAGATCATACTTTTTAGGATTGGATGAAGGACAGGCGGGAACGGAGATGAAATATAATTGGCAAAGCATAAAGAAGGATTTACTACAGGGGGAGATGCCCTGGCCAGGCATTTAGGAATAGAGCTGGTGGAAGTAAAGCCCGGTTATGCAATGGCAACCATGGTAGCAAAACCTGAATTGTTAAACGATATGGGCTTAACTCACGACGGTGCTATATTTGCATTGGCGGATACGACCTTCGGAGCAGCCTGCAATGCTGGGGCCTCTGTCGCATTGGCTCTTGATATCAATATATCCTTTATTAAAGCTGCTAATGCCGGAGAAATGCTGACTGCCGTAGCTAGAGAAGAGAACCTTACCGCCCAAAACGGCTTATACCGTATGGAGGTTAAGAATGTTAACAATGAAATGGTGGCTTTGGCTCATGGACGGTTCCTGCGCCTATGAAAAGTCCTGTAAGCCAAACTCACTGGAATCTTCCTTATAAATCCCGGTTCGAAAAACCTCTGATAGCCAGCACTAAAAACAGCAGGACGTATATAAGAATGTAGACTATCATTCCGGTGCTGGGGAGTGAAACAACACCGAAGGGTGTCAACCCCAACTGGATAGAAGCTGAAGGTACGGAACTCAGCAGTTGATTTATAGCCAGGCGGTAGACTGCATCGGTGGGCATTAGCAGACTGGTCACAACCCCTGCCTTGACCATGGCGCTGCTGTGTATAAAGGCCCCGATTTGCTCTATAAATCCGCCGATAATAGCCAGGGCAAGAAGCATGAACCCGATAACGCCGGCTGCCAAAGTGCTTAAAACCGTGGAACAATAGGTGGTAACGCTTAGTATAGTCAGGGGCAGCAAAGAGAAGAACAACAGACCGCAAATTATACTGGCTGGGTTAATTTTTAAATGAAATAAGTAAATTGCCAGGGCTTCCACTGAACCAAATAACATCACCGAATAAACCAGGCTCAATACAGCAGAGGCCAGATACTTGCCGGCAACAATCGCAGGCCGTCCAAGCGGCCTGGAAACCAGGTTTAAAATGGTACCAGTCTCTACTTCCCGGCTGATGCTTCCCGAACCAACTAAAACGGCCATGGCCCCCACTAAAAACATGCAGCAGAATAAACCCAGGGTCAGCATTTGAAAACCGGCCTGCTGGGCCAGAAAGGTCGAAGTACCTTTTTTTAGTTCAGGAGCCTGCAGGACAAAGTGAAGGCCAATCCCGTAAAAAACCACAAAAAGCACAGTCAGCAATATCCCCAGCAGGACAACGCGCTTGTTTATCATTTCTTTGAAGGTTAAAACCATAATGTGGCGTATTTTTCCTCTCCCCCTTACTCCTGCATCAGCTTGAGGAAAACGTCCTCCAGCTTGCGGCTTTCTCCCTGTACGCTAAATACCCTGGAACCGTGTCGGACCAGATAATCTATAAGGACGGGGATTTCTTGGCGATCCTCTACTCGTAAAACCAGGCGGCTGTTTTCGAAGCTGACCAGTTTTTCACGCTGTTCAAGTTCCCGCAATATTTCCGGATTCAAGCCCTCTACTTCCAGGTTGATATCGTGGCCGGGATGCATGAATTCCCTGATGTCCCCGCAGGCTACCAGCCGTCCGTGCTTAATAAAGCCGACCCGGGTGCAGGTCATTTCCACTTCGCTCAACAGGTGGCTGTTCAGGAAAAGGGTGGCGCCGGACTCCTGCAGGCGGTTGATCAAATCCCTGACATCCCGCCTCCCCACCGGGTCGAGGGCAGAAGTGGGTTCATCCAGGAACACCAGGGGAGGACTATGCACAATAGCGGCGGCCAGAGCCAAACGCTGCTGCATTCCTTTGGAGTAGCCCCTGATCTTGTCTTTTTCCCGACCTTTTAGGCCCACCATTTCCAGGGCCCGGGTTATAGCCCCGGCTTCTTTGCGGGCCCCAACTTCATACAGCCGGGCATTAAAGCGCAAGAAGTCCAGGCCGGTCAACCATTCGTAGAGCGGAAACTGCTCGGGAAGGTATCCGGTTTTTTGCCGGGCTTTGCTTGAACCTGCGATTTGACCGTTTAAATAGGCCTCGCCGGAGTCGGGGAAGACCAGGCCTAAAAATATTTTAACCAGGGTGGTTTTTCCCGCTCCGTTAGGCCCCAGCAATCCGAAAACCTGCCCCTCCTCCACGGAGAGGCAGATATCGGAACAGGCTTCGATTGCGCCGTAACTTTTAGATATATTAAGGGCTTCAAGTATCATATTTACCTCATAGAGCGCGCTGCCTGGAGTATATCAGTGGAACTTCCCGGTTGATTCGCCATGAGGAAAAGAATCCCCTGATCCTGCCAGACCAGCTGGCTTATTCCGTCTGCCTGGCTTAACACGCCTGGCACTCCATTAATGTCGACCTGCTTGGCATCTGCACCGGGCACCACCAGGGTATGCTGCCAATCATCAATGGCCCTCATCTGCCGTTCGACGTTTTCAGGCCAAATCGGTACGGCCAGCATGGCTTGAACCAGGCGGTTTACGTCCATATCATCGGGAGCTTCCACCGAAGGAGCCGGCCCTTGAGTGAGGATATAGCCGGGTGTTCTCAATGTGACCATGTCATTCGTTTTTATGGCAAATGTCTTGCCGTCCAGGCTGGCCGGCATCAGCTCGGTACTGCCCAGGGCGGTCAAAAGTTGATTGATCTTTTCAACTTTGGGCGTGACCCGCATCTCGGGGAATTTATCCAGGGTCAGCTTATTCTGTGCATCCCACGCTCCTTCGGGGAGCTTGACGGCAAAGGCAAGCGTTTTTACCTGCTCGGCGGTGAGCTCGGATGAAGACTGCTGACCTATGGATTCAAATTTCCCGTAGTTGTTAAAATCAATATTCGGATCGCCGCTCTTTATCGCCTCGCTGATCTGCTTCATCTCGTCCTGACTGAGACTGATGCTTGATACTTTATCAACCCGGAAAACCTGCAGCAGGTTTCCCGCCGCCGCTCTAAGCGATGGCACCGTCAGAACCATTCCCAAGGCCAATACCAATGAGCACGCTACAGCCCACTTTTTTATCTTCATGTACTTATTACCTCTCTTTCTAACCAGGACCTGTCTGCTTATACTGTCCCAGGCATGCCTGGTATCAGGAACAGGAGCCATTTCGGCCTGCTTTTGCCAGGGAGCGATCAAATTATGAGCAAATTCCAGGTCTAAATGCAGCTCCTGGAGTACTAAACGGCAGTCAGGGCAGGTCTTGAGATGAAGCTCGGTTTGCAGCATTTCGTGCTCTGTCAATTCCTTATCCATGTAGAGTAACAATTTTCCCTGGTCTGGACATCCCATGAGTCTGGCTCCTCCCTTCTGCTGAGTATTCCTGGCGGACCTTTTTATAGGCCCTGGCCAGCAACGTTCCTACTGAACCTGGCGCTATTCCGGCTGCTTCAGCCATTTC
>JBEHWI010000076.1:0-9922 GCA_040217815.1 Syntrophomonadaceae bacterium
GGGACATTGGGGACGGAGCTTGTTGTCCCTCCCTCAAGGGAGGGACAACAAGCTCCGTCCCCAATGTCCCGTCGTCCCCCTGTACCGCTTAGACTTTTACCATTTTTCTCAGCTTATTCATCAGCATCTCGTAATCGGAACTGCCTACTTCAACCGTTAATATCGCCCATTCGCATTCCCGGCAGATAAAGAAGTTCTTTAACTTCAAGCCGCCATGAATACCCTGGGCCGGCACCTGACCGCAAACAGTGCAGCAGGGCAGCAGTTTTCCCATTTTTTGTCGCTCCGGTAAGGGTTCCATAAGTAAACATCCTTTTTACTTGATTATTGCCCGGCCCATAAACGGCCATACGGGCAGTACCCTAGAATATGTCGCCCAACCCTAAAAGGTGCTTGTGCAACATTGCAACATGGGGACGTTCTTTCTGTAACACACAGTGTTACAGAAAGAACGTCCCCATGTCACATGTTGCATTACTCTTTAATTTTCAGGGGTAGGGCGGGATCAGTTATAGAGCCTATTTTAATGGCAAAGGATGTTTTATTGGCGATATCCTGGTCGGTAATGATGTGGACGTCCAGCAGGCCATCCGCGGCATACCCTGTTTTCAGGTAATTCATCTCTGCCAGGGCCTGGCTCCATCCATCCAGCCATAATATCAATTGCTCTTCCTGTTCATCATTCCCGCTGAAATGAATGATCAGGTCTATATCGCTGCCCGGCCCCGCGGTTCCGCTGTTGGTGCTGCCGATCACATAGGCGGCTTTTATCCCCATCCGTTCAGGATCCATTTTTTCGGCTATTCTTTGGGCCATGTACAGACGCCAGCGCCAGTAGCGGTCGTCGTAGCGATAGGGCTCAGGCCGAACAGGCCGCCCGGGCTCAACCGGTTTAATATTTTCCGGTGATGTGGCACCCGAGTACCTGCCCAAATAACCCAGGGCTTCTTCCAGATCCGCGTTCATGTTTATATGCAGCATATCCCCATCAGCCGTATCCGGCACATCGATCACCCGTACGACATCCTCCAGAGAGCTGTATTGCGGCAGTATTTGACTTAACATATTGGGTGAACGGGTCAAAAACCGCTCGTTAAACACCATGTTTCTTTCATCTGGATACAAGGGGAGATAGCGAATATTGGCCTCCACCAGGTCCTGAAAGAAATGGGTGCCGAATGACAGCTCGGGAAGGTAATTGCCTTTTTCCCGGGCTATTTCCACCAGGGCGGCGGTATTGTTAATGTCAGCGTAGGTAACCTGCACCCCCAGCTTTATATCCCCGCGGCTTCCCCAGCGGCCCGGCCCCAAAAGTATAAACCGTCTCCGGGGCAGCAGGGTGTTTAGCATCCCCACCGCTTTGCCTACATTCAGCAAGTCCTCCAGATTCCGCAGCCGGCTGTAGCCCTCCGGGTCAATATATACTATATGGCTGATGTTCTGCACCAGGCCATTGGAGATGTAGCGGCGGGCGGAGAATATGCGTTTGGCATCAGCGACGTCACGGGGAACCGGCGGGGGGGCCACGTCGTAGCCCGACCCCTGGGGGCGGCACTGCAGCAGATAAAAGTCCCGGCCGTCAGAGGCAAACTCGATGTCGATCGGGGTCCCCATCTTATCCTGCAAAACCTTGAGTATGGTGGCAGCTTTTTTAATAAAAGGAGTGCCTTCAATAAGTCCCTGAAAGTTGGCCACCAGGTCTTGTTTTTCGCAGTCCAACTCAAAGGCGTTGAGCCTTACCACCATCCCCTCCCGATAAGCGGAGACAATCTGGTGCAGATCGGGGATTTCAGCCCCATATTCCTTGATCAGCCGGGAAATGGGAATAGTCTCAAAAGTGTTGTTCTCTAAATTTATCACGTCAACTTTTTTAGGAGAGTAGCGTTTTATCTCTTCGGGAACGATATTTACCCTGAGATCAGGTTGACCGGGGGCAATCATAAAAGGAAAATCGTCGTTCAAGCGGTCCACCGCCCGGGTCCCCAAACCCATGACCAGGCGCACCAACCCGTCTTCTCTCTTTATCCTGGGCGACCAGCGGAATTCGTTGTTGCTTACCGCCACCCCGGCGTAAAGAGGCAGGAAATAGGGTCCCACCTTATTTCCGACTACCTGCTGAATCATTATGCCCATCTCTTCGTGAAAATCCAGCAGTCCTCTTTCCGCCCGGTAGCGTATGGAGTCCGGGCCGTAAACCGAAGCGTAGACCTCGACAATGGCACCCATCAAGGCTTCCAGGCGCTCTTTTTTGGTCCCCTGGTTGGAGAGAAACAGGCTGCGGTACTTACCCGAAAAGGCGGCTCCCATCTGATCTTCGAGCAGGCTGGAGCTGCGCACTATCAAAGGAACATCACCGAAGTCGTCAAGGGCCATGGCCAGGCTCTTGATGATCCCCGGTGGGAATTTGGCATTCTTGAGGGTTTGAATTATGTTGGGGTAGTCAATACGGATTTCCTGAAGGTCTTTGTACTTCTGCTCGTTGAGACCTTCCAGATTATTATAATGAAGGAACTCGGTGAGCGCATCGGTGGTTATACACCAGGTGCGCGGAACCTTTATGCATTCCAGCAAGGGATGATTGTGGACTTCGCAGCGCAGGATCTGCTGGGCCAAAAAGAGACCGGTGCTCTTGCCGCCGATTTTGCCACGGCTTTCCTCGGGGAAAATAAGCCGCTTCACCACTTCATAAAAATGGCTTATCCCCAGGTACTGTTTGGCAACCCTGATGAAGGCCAGGTTATCGGACAAAAAGCGCCGTATCAGGGCCACGTCCAGCCATCGCTCGGTAGCCGAACCCAGCATATTGCTTTCACCGGCAATATTTCTATAGCGCTTGACGGCCTCAACCACCTCGCCCAGGGAAACATCGATCCGGTCTATGGTTTTGACCAGGTCATAGGCTTTTTGCTCCTGGATCCACCGTTTCAAACGAACCGCTATTTCAGTTTCACTGAGGTTCTGGGCGGCCAGCTGAAAGGCCTTTTCACTCAAAAGGTTGACGTTTCCGCGCGGCAGTTTGGCGCTCGGATAATTGACCTCCCAGCTCTGTGAGGCATCGGGCCAGCCCGGGCTGAATTCGCTGAGCAGCTGAGCCGCCCCTTCAGCCCCGTTCCAATACAGGTGATTGATCATCTTGCGGCTGACATGAACCAGCAATTCCGGATCGGTTTTGCGCAGCAGATCGAGGATAACCATCCACTCATAGTCGAGGCTGCCCTCGGCCATGTCCAGGCGCGGCCGCTTCCACTCCTGCAACACCTGCTTGAGCCGGCGGTGGAAAATGGTCTGGCCGATCCTTTCGGCTATAGTCTGAATCAACTTGCGCTCTTTGTCGAGAAAATAGCCCTCGGGGCTCTTGGGCACATCCCGGATATATACCACTTCGATGTTGCCCACCACTTCGTCGTCAACCTTGATCAGGCATTTATCGGCAATGGGCGACTTGCAGTAGCCGGGAGTCTGGTAGCTGCGTCGATCTAAGATCATCCTGGCCTCGCAAACTTCCGGATACTGCCATCCCGATGGAACCACCTGAACCACCGCCTCTAACAATTCACTTAGAGACAGGCGTTCGTTGCCCAGGATCTCGTCAACCTGATAGAGGCAGTTGAGCTCCTTGGCCCGTTCCTTTAGAAAATGTATGGAATGCTCGTCTAACATATCATTGTCGTGCATTTTGACCACCCGGCAATTGATATCTTTATTCTACACCCACCCGCGCATTTTTACGGCCTGGGCAACCCGATTAATAGAAATTACATAAGCTGCATCGCGCATATATAATTTGTGCTTCTTGGAAACTTCATTGACCGCCTGGAAGGCTGCGGTCATTTTGGCGTCCAGTTTTTGCAGTACTTCGTCTTTTTCCCAGTAGTAATTGGAATTGGACTGCACCTGTTCAAAATAGCTGCAGGTAACGCCCCCGGCATTGGCCAAAAAGTCGGGTATCATGAAGATGCCGCGCTTCTTTAAGACTTCATCGGCATCGGGAGTGGTCGGTCCATTGGCTCCCTCTACTATCATTTCGACCTTGGGGCTGATCTTATGCACATTCTGGGCGATTATCTGATTTTCGATCGCTGAAGGCAGCAGGATGTCAACTTCCTGTTCCAGCCAGGCATCCCCATCCAAAACTTCGCAGCCCATATCCCGGGCCTTGTCTTTGTCGATGCTGCCAAATGCATCGGTAATGGACATGAGCACGCCGGCGTCCAGGCCGTCTTTCTTCCTGAAGGTATAGCTCTTCTTGTCGGTGTTGTCCCAGCAGGAGATGGCGATGGTTTTGCCGCCCATTTTGCCATAGAGCTCGGCTGCATACTGGGCCACGTTCCCAAAGCCCTGGAAGCTGGCGGTAGTCTCGGCTACATTGATGCCCAGGTGCTTCAAGGCCTCGCGCACCGTATACATCACGCCATAGCCGGTGGCTTCGGTTCTGCCCAGAGAGCCGCCCATGCCCACCGGTTTGCCGGTTATAAAACCGGGATAGCGGCCGCCGTTGATGACTTCGAATTCGTCCAGCATCCACAGCATGTGCTGGGCATTGGTCATTACGTCCGGTGCGGGCACGTCCACATCGGGGCCGACATTCTTGGCGACCTGCCTGACCCAGCCGCGGCACAGTCTCTCCTGCTCTCTCTGGGTGAGGTTGCGCGGATCACATATTACACCGCCCTTGCCGCCTCCCAGGGGGATGTCTACTACGGCGCATTTCCAGGTCATCCACATGGCCAGGGCGCGCACCGTGTCAGCGGTTTCCTGGGGATGAAAACGGATTCCCCCCTTGGCCGGGCCGCGGGCGTCATTATGCTGTACTCTAAAGCCCTGGAATATCCTGGTGCTGCCATCATCCATGCGCACCGGAATCAAAAAATGATATTCCATGGCTGGCTGGCGCAGTAAGGTGCGAGTTGCTTCATCCAAACCGATAATCTCCGCAACTCTGTCAAATTGGGCCTGGGCATTAACGAAAGGGTTGTACGCAGTTTCACTCATCTGTTTATTTTCCTCCTTGTACTAAATTGGACGGTATTTCGACTAAACCAATTATATATAAAGAAATGTTCTTTGTATTCAGTATTGCATTAAGAATATTGTATACATTTGTTTTCCAGGCAAAGCCTGTCCTTTTCTGATGATCCAATTTATAGGCTTTTATGAAAAATAACGCTTAATTTGCCCTTCTGTCTATGAATTCAGTATACAAAATTGTTTTTTTCAGCTGCTTTTCTCTGGCGATAAGTTCTTTGGATACAGTATCCCTGGCGGTATAGTTCTATACTATTTGCCGAAATATAAAAAGGGCAGCTGATCAATAGCGATCAACTGCCCTTTACAGTTATTCTATTCTATTGGCTCTTTACAACAATTCTTTCATCAACTCCAGGCTGGTCTGGCTGGTGAGATAGGTAAGTGGCACGTCAAAAACGGTTTTGGCTCCAACCAGGCCTTCGCGGTTCATGCGCAGGGCGGCCCTGGCATAGGCCACCAGAACATTGGCTGTGAACTCCGGGTTGCTGTCCAGTTTGAGCGAAAACTCTATTACATGCTTATTGCCCTCGGTGGTGCTGCCGCTGCGGATTACAAAACCGCCGTGCATCATGCGGGAATGGTTTTGCAAAAGCTCCTCTTCACTGATGAAATGCACTATCGTGTCGTAGTCGGCAAAGTAATTGGGCATGGTTTTGATGTCTATTTCAATCTGGACCCGGTCAGCTCCCTCATGGGCAACAATAAAACACTCGCGCAGGTGTTTTTCCCGGGTGGTAAATTGCGGGTTCTCGCCGGTTCTTACCCTGGCTACCGCTGTTTCTACGGGAATCGTGTACTGTATGCCGTTCTTTACCCCGGTTACCCGGCGTATCGCGTCCGAATGCCCCTGGCTGACCCCCCGTCCCCAGAAGGTATAGTCCTTGCCTTCCGGGAGTATTACTCCGGAAAGCATTCTCATCATAGAAAACAATCCCGGGTCCCAACCCACGGAAATGATACTGGTTTTACCGGCCGCCTTGGCCGCCGCATCCACTGCGCCGTGGTAATCGGCGATGCGGGCATGGGTGTCAAAGCTGTCGATAGTGTTAAACAGGGCGGCAAACTGCGGCCCCTGCTCGGGCAGATCGGTGGCCGAACCCCCGCACAGGATCATCACGTCAATTTTATCGACATAATCCTGGGCTTTGGCAACGTGTTCTACAATTACCCCGGCCGTTTGCGGTGCGATGCCCTCCGGCTCCCTCCTGGTAAAAATGGCTGTCAGCATGGTGTCCGGATTCTGCCTTATGGCCGCTTCTACTCCGCGGCCGACATTTCCATAACCAACTATTCCGATTCTAATTTTGCTCATGCACTACACCTCATTGTATAATTTGAACCTTATAAGACTACTTCATTACCAGGGCAAAACCCTCTAAAGCATCTAATGTATTCTGTATATTTAAATCCACCGCCTTTGATGAACTAATATGGTCAGGCTGGGGCGTATTCCAAATAGCGACGTTATTCCCAAGATTAAGGAAGCCCGGCTGTTGGCCAGGCCTTTGTCAATCGAGTGTTATTGCTTATTCAGGTTATGCAAATACATTCTATGTTTACCAATGCGTTAGTCAAGAGCGGCGTTTAGTAAAAGGACCAGTGATCTAATGTAAGATTTGTACTCCGACGGGTTTGCTGATCCCTCGGTAGCCACCTCCAGGGAGCAAACCTCGTCTCCCTCCTGGTTGCTCTTTTTCAGATGTATCAGCAGCTTAATATATTCATCGCTTCCCACACGTCCTAATTCTAAATGAAGCTGAGCATTCAAGGTATTCAGTCTATGATACAACCCTTGAAAATTTAACTCTACCATTCCTATTTGATCAAATACATTTTTAAGCAAGTCCTGGTTTAGCCTTATGTGGTTGATAAATTTTTCTTTATACATATTATCGTCTGCTTCTTTAAACACGTCATCAAGTTTTTGGATTTTGCTTTTCCAATGGGCGCTTCCCATAGAAATGCTTAATTTCAGTCCGGAACCGGCATTGTTATAAGCGGTAATGGTATCCCGAACGCGCTGGCAGGTGGCTTCAACCGCTGCCGCATCGCTGTCGGGCAGCAGGATGGCGAATTCATCACCGCCAATACGCGCGATTATATCATTTTTTCGCATGGATTGCCTTAGAACCCGGGCCACCTCTTTCAACAATTCGTCGCCCCGGTCGTGGCCATAAGTATCATTAACTACCTTTAAATTGTCTACATCACATATAATCAAACCGGTAGGGTTCATGGAGAAATATTCCATCCGGCGCATTTCATTTTCAAAATAAGCGCGGTTGTAAAGATTGGTCAGGGGATCAAACATACTGTAGTATACCAGTTGTTCTTCGGCCAATTTTCGTTCCGTAATATCCCTGATGATAACGAAAATCTCCCGGCATTCCATAGGAATGATGCGGGCTTCATAATAATGTTTTGAGCCGCTCCCCTCTAGTGCCAACTCAACCTGGTTAATCATCTGGTTCTCCAGGACTTTAAGAAAAACCGTTTTAAGGCGCACAATGTTGTTTTCTTCAAATAGATAATAGAATTTCTTGCCCAGGGGTTGTTCATCTTTTAACGGCAAGTTTTCCATATCTCCTCTTTTGTAGGATAGAACATGGCCATCGCGGTCCAGGCGCAGGAAGAGATCGGGAAAAGCCTTAATCATCGCTCTCATTTCCGAATTGGCCTGGAGCAATTCCTGAGAGCTCAGTTCTAAAGCCCGCTCCAGCATAACCCGATCATTGTCCGAGTCCCAGTAAGCCTGGTTTACTACTTCCAGGAACTTGTCCCATTCATCGGGAACTTGAGCCTTACTCTCTACATATCTCTTAATTTGGCGCTGCAGTAAAGGATGAGTATTTTGCATGATTACTCCTCCGTAAACGTTGTTATGCTCATGGTCTGGTTGTGAAATCCAGCCGGACAACCCATACGATGCGGACCAATCTCGCCCATGGAATAGAACCCGGTCATTATGGTATCACTGCCAAACGCCTGTTGAGCCGCTTCCACTTCTTCCTCAGTTCTCTGTTTTAGAACCAAACGCCGTGCGGTACAGGAAACCAGCAAAGCGAGCTCCGCTTTGCCCGCTGCTTCTATACATTTTTCCGCCGCGATATGTGCACCATCGATTAAACGATCATAATTGGCCTTCATGAGGCGGACATAGGTGCCCTCGGGAATATCACCCCCAAAGATCAGTCCATTATCTTTTTTGATGCCCATAACCGTTCTGGTAACCGGGGCGTCACCTTCATGACTGCGAAGATTAAGGGGAAAGTACATTCCAGTGGCAGGAAGTCCTTCTGCCAAATCGCCCAGGTACTGCTTGTAAAGCTCTAAAGCAGAGCGCCCATCCATTTCATACAAAACATTCCCCTTAGAACGGGTAACCAGCCGTTCCGGGCCAAAAGCATCCCATCCTCCCTGAGTACTATAGGCTACTTTCAATCGTCGGCCATAAAAGCCTAATATTGCAACTATATGACTGTCGGTGGTTTCATTGGAAATCACGTAGGTTTTCTTAAATCCATCTCCATCTCCAGCCAGACCTCCGGTTACGGCTACATGACCGGGAAGCTCATCCAGCAAGCCCATCATAAACTGATTCCCGTTGACATTCAGTCCGTCGGAAAGGACCAGTACATGGTCTAGATCTTCATGAGGTATGGCCCGGGCCAGATCACGCCCTGCTATATAACTGCTTTCGGCTCTAACAATATGGGCGCCAGCTACTTTCGTACAGTTGAAATCAATAGCGGTCCCCACCATAGTTTCATCCAGGATTTGGCTTCCAAATATATTTCCACCGGTAGAGCAGCCAAAAACATAGGCCCCGGGGTAAACCGCTTTTATCTCATCATAAGTTGAGCTGCGCCTTATCAGATCAGGCTCTCCAAACAACAAGACCAGCTGAGCGGAATCCGCAAGTTTCTTCTGTCCTGACAACCACCCGGTTGCTTTTTTCCATACAATTTGTTCTATTTTCAAAACAAACGCCCCCTACATTTGATTATATAGTAAAAAGTTATCTAATTATATAAGCTCCCGGGACTCAAATCCCAAGTTTTAACTCCCATGTTTTAACTTATGACATAAGCTTCCAGCAGAAAAGCCAAAATACCCTCACTTTGAGTGAGGGTATTTTAAAAGCGATGGCGGAGATGGGTTTAACTTGGACACTGAATGAACCTGTTTATCTCAAACCGTAAAACCGTTTTTTGGGTATTAAGGAAAAGTCTTTTTTAAACCTCCAGTAAAGAATTCACTAAAACCTTAAAAGAAACTGATAACACGGTAAAACCAAATGACCTTTTGCTATTTAATTTTCCGCCATCGCACCTTTAATATACAACACCACAATTATTTTTGTCCATACAAACCAGTGAGTTTTTCCTACCAAATAGTCATTAAAAATAACAGGACAAACTGTGATTTAGAATAATAAAGTTTCTTGATCAAAAGATGGACAATGGGGACGGAGCATAATGTCCCATTTTATTTAAAAGAGCTAAATCCAGAATGGACATTTTGCTCCGTCCCCATTGTCCACCCATTGTCCTTCGTGGGCGCCAGACAAGAAAAGACTCCACCTAAGTGAAGTCTATCTCAGAAAAATTTAATTCCTGGCAACGTCCTACTTGACGGCGACGATGTCTCGCCTAATGCCGGCAATAGAAGCCTGAAGGGCTGACTGCCGGCCTCAAACGTTCGTGGGAGCTAGATACAAGAAAAGACCTCACCTTCGTGAAGCCTATTTCAGAAAAATATAATTCCTGGCAACGTCCTACTCTCCCACGAAATGCAGTACCATCGGCGCTGGAGAGCTTAACTGCCGTGTTCGGGATGGGAACGGGTGTGGCCTCTCCGCTATAGTTACCAGGAAAAATGATTACGTATTTAA
>JBEHWI010000077.1:0-9570 GCA_040217815.1 Syntrophomonadaceae bacterium
CAGTATGCCGACTTTATTATGAATGGATTAAAGAAAGCTTAGCTATAAATAAACAAGGGGATGCCGGTTCAGTTTGGGCCGCATCCCTTTTTTATTGCGCATTATTGGAAAGAGATGCCCATATTTTGAATGGGGGAGCGAAGGGAAGCAATAAGTCAGACCAGGCCACGTTTACACCCTTTCCCTGGTTTTGACTTGCCCGGAGTTATATATTACTATGAGGCTACGTGCCATGGGAAAGCTGATGGAGGGTCCGGCCTCGCCATTTTAGTGTTTTTGGAGGGATTGCATTGAATTTGGGCAAAGTTATGGTAGTATTTGGAACCAGGCCGGAGGCCATCAAAATGGCTCCGGTAGTTAAGGAACTGCAAAAACAGGATGACCTGCAAACTATAGTGACAGTGACTGCCCAGCACCGGGAGATGCTGGACCAGGTTTTGGACCTCTTTCAAATTCAACCGGATTACGATCTGAATATAATGAAGCACCACCAGGATCTTTATTCAATAACAACCGGCGTTTTGACCGGATTGAAAGAAGTCCTGGAAAAAGAAAAACCGCAGCTTCTTTTAGTGCATGGAGACACTACGACCACCTTCGCAGCAGCACTGGCTGCCTTTTATCAACATATACCGGTTGGTCATGTCGAAGCGGGACTCAGAACCCGCAACAAATTCAACCCCTTCCCTGAAGAGATCAACCGCACCCTGACCGGTTGTCTGACCGACCTGCACTTTGCCCCCACGGACAGCGCCAGGGAGAACCTGATCGCTGAATCAACTGCCCTCTTCCGGATATGGGTAACCGGCAACACTGTAATAGACGCCCTGCTCCAGACTATCAAACCCGATTACCAGTTCTCCGAGGAATTCTTAAGCATAGATTTTAACAAACGGATAATCCTGGTCACCACTCACCGCCGGGAAAACTGGGGTGACAACATGCGCAACATCTACCAGGCTCTGATAAAGCTGGTGGAGGAATTTGACGATGTGGAAGTGGTCTTTCCGGTGCACAGGAATCCGATTGTCAGGGAACTGGCTCAAGAAATGCTGGGGAATCTCCCCGGTTTTCACCTGATCGATCCCCTGGAGTACGAGCCCTTTTCCCATCTAATGAATGCCTCCTACCTCATTCTTACCGATTCAGGAGGTATTCAAGAAGAAGCCCCTTCGCTGGGGAAGCCGGTGCTCGTCTTGCGAGACTACACCGAGCGCCCGGAAGCGGTTCAGGCCGGAACCGTAAAACTGGTGGGAACAACTTCGGAACGGGTATACAATGAAGCCCGTTTACTATTAGCCGACCAGCGGGAATACGATAAAATGGCCCGGGCTATCAATCCTTATGGAGATGGGCAAGCCTCCAAGCGCATTGTAAGAGTGATTAAAGATTTTCTTTACTCGCGGATAGGAGCGGAAGAGCGGCGTTAGTACAACGTTCCTTATATTGTGTATATATAAGGGATGTTGTACTAATACAACATTAATAAAAAGGATGCCTCTCAGGTAGACTAATAGCGTGAAAAGTACTATCCGGGAGGTAATGAAATGGATCCGTATCTTAGGGCGCTCTTTCAGACTGTACTGGCATTTCTGGGCATCCTGGTTTATGCTCGCCTGTTAGGAAAGCAGCAGATGAGCCAGATTACCTTTTACGAATATGTAACCGGTATTACCTTTGGCAACATAGCTGCCAGTCTGGCCATTGACGAGTCTGATAAAGTCTGGTTGTTTCTATGGATTTTGACTTTGTTTTTCCTGCTTAGTTATTTTGCCGGGTATCTATCTGAAAAGAGCCGGCCACTGCGCAAGCTCATTGAAGGGGAACCGACCGTTTTGATTCATAATGGGAAGATCCTCGAACATAACATGAACAAAACCCAGTACAACATGGAAAACCTGATGATGCAGCTGCGCGAAAAAGACGTTTTTAATTTAGCCGATGTAGAGTATGCTATTGCCGAGACCGATGGGGTTATCACCGTTCTTAAAAAATCACAAAAACGCCCCGCGACTCCGGCTGACTTGAATATAAGCACAGGCTATGAGGGCCTGGGGTCAGAACTTATTGTAGACGGAAAAGTGATATACCAGAATTTGAAGCAAAACAACCTGGACGAGCAATGGTTGATGATCCAGCTAAAAAACCTGGGTTACAACGATCCTGCTGAAATCAGCTATGCTGTTTTAAATCCCGATGGGCAGATTCTAATAGATGAATACCGGGATAAACTTGAGCATTTAAATGACATTTCTGATTGAGCAGGAGGATCCATCAAGGGGGAAAAATATTGACCAGCATTAAGTTCGCAATGGACGGCTGGAAGGCAGTATTTGCCAGGGAATTCACCTTTGCCAACTGCCGGTTGGTGAGCCAGGCTATCGCCACCTACCTGACCGCTCAGAACCTGACTCGCAAGGGATTAATAATCGCCTATGACCACCGTTTTATGGCAGAAGTTATAGCTCGGGAATGCGCCAGGGTTATAGTTGGAAATGGGATCAGGACTTATGTAATGCGCAAGGCTGCGCCTACCCCGCTGGCCGGTTTCGCGGTGCGCCACCTGGAAGCAGGGGGAGCCCTGGTTATTACCGGCGGCCATTATGCACCAGAATACTGCGGGATAAAGTACCTGGACAGCTACGGTGGGCCGGTTCTTCCGGAAATTACCGAGACTCTGGAAAAGGAAATCGAGCGTTTAGGCGCCAATGGGCGTATTTACGAGCTGGACCTTTATGAAGCCGAAAAGTTAGACCTTTACAAGGAAATTGATCTGGAACGGGTCTATCAGGATGCACTAAAAAAGTTGATCCAGGCCAGGCTATTTGACAAACGAAATATAAAAGTAGTGGTTGATCCCATGTTCGGTTCCGGAACCGGCTATCTAGAAAAGATACTTCAAGAACTGGGATGTGAAGTTAAGACTATTCACAATTACCGGGATCCGTTATTTGGCGGCACTCCGCCCGAGCCCACGGCTGACAATCTTTTGGCTCTGCAAAACGCGGTTCTTACCTATCAGGCTGATATTGGTCTGGCAATGGATGGAGAAGCAGGCCGGTTTGGTGTAGTTGACGATGAAGGAGTATGGCTGGAGTCCGGTCAGTGCATGGCTCTGCTGCTGGGCCACCTGGTTAAAACCCGCTCCACTTTGGGACCGGCAGCCAGAACCCGGGCCACCAGCACCCTGGTTGACCGGGTAGCCGGTAGAAACGGTCTGCAATTGCATGAAACCCAGTCGGGTTTTGCCTATTTAAGTCAGGTCTTACGGGAGCGCTCCTGCCTTCTGGTCGGGGACGAAACCGGTCAACTTGGAATTGCCGGGCATGTTCCCATAGCCGATGGGATACTGGCCGGTCTGCTGGCGGTGGAAATGCTGCTGGCTGAGGAACGGCCCCTGTCTATGATAGTCAAGGAGTTTGCCGCCGATTATGGCTCGCCGGTTTTCCTTCGCTACAATATTCCCCTTGGACCAGAGAATAAAGAAGAAGTAGAAAAAAAAATTACCCAGTGCCAGGTGAGAAACCTGGCCGGGATGAAAGTGATTTCGTGTGATTGTGGGAGAGATCTTAAGATTTATATGGAAAATGGGAATTGGGTCCTGGTACGAATGTCGGGTTTAGACAGTTTTTTAAATGTATACATAGAAGGAGAAAGCCAGGAACAAGTGGAATTAATAAAGGATGCGTTATTATCGATGTTGGGCCTATTGCCTGAAGACAAATAGGCCTTTAGACCTAAAACATAAAAGCTGACAACCCAGAATTTGTAGTGAATTTAGGAAATTGGAAGGATTTTTATGAATAATGCCGAATCACTCTTTGATAGTGAAGAATTAGGTGCTGTCCAGATAAGAAGTTTGGATCAAGTTATCTCCCGAGTAATCGATACGCTGGAGAATGGACGCAATGATCTTTTTGACATTTCTCAGGATTGCCGCAAGCAAAGTGAGAAGCGGGAGCTGGAAATGGAGCAGATCAAGGTGGAAATCGGTCAGATAATTCGCGAAGTAGATAAGTACGAACGCGAAGAACGTCTTGCCAGGGTTCATCTCATGGAAGTCAGTAAAAACTTTCATGCCCACAGCGAAGAAGATATAAAACAGGCTTACGAAAATGCCAGGCTTATCCAGGTAACCCTGATGGATCTGCGGCAAAAAGAGATCTATTCCCGCCGGCGACGTGATGAACTGGGACGGCAGATCAAACAGATGGCTACCGTAGCCAACCGGGCGGATAAGCTTTTGAGCAACACTACCCTGGCTCTTAAATTGCTGACCGGCAATGCGGATAAGATCAGCGGGGCTCTAGAGGGGGCCGCCCGCCGCCAGCAGATGGAACTCTGGATAATTGAATCCCAGGAGGCGGAACGGCGCAAAATTGCCCGGGATCTGCACGACGGTCCCGCTCAGAGTATGGCCAGTATGTTGATTCGTCTGGACCTGATCGAAAGGCTGGTGGGCGAAGACAGCGGCGCCTTTTTTGAGGAATTGAACAAGGCCAAGGATATGGGCCGGGAGAGTCTGGCGGAAATCCGTCGGATCATGTTTGACTTAAAGCCCACTTTGATGCATGAAGACGGATTTGTATCGACATTAAAGGATTATTTCAACAACTATGAAGCGAAATACAATTTCGAGATAGATTTTTCGATACTGGGTAATCTTAAAAAATGCGACCTGTCTATGGAGATAGCCCTGTTTAGGCTGGTGCAGGAAGCAGTTACCAATGCCCGGAAGCACTCGGGGGCCAAACGAGTTCAGGTTAAAATGGAGGAAAACGGGAAGAGTCTTACTCTGTTTATCAAGGATGATGGAATCGGCTTCGATCCTGACAAAATAAGCAACAAACAGGAAAGCTACGGAATCGTGGGGATGAAGGAAAGAGTTGAATTATTCGGTGGTCAGCTAGACATCTTATCTGAGCCAGGTGAAGGTACCCAGGTAGTGATTAAGGTGCCATTGGAAATGGAGGCGGGTTATGGGCAGTATAAAGGTTCTGATTGCTGATGATCATGTACTGGTGCGCGAAGGTCTGCGCAAACTCCTGGAGCTGGATGAAAATATTGAAGTAATGACCGAAGTAGGCGACGGACAGGGAGCCATTAACATAGCCCGCAAAGCCAAACCGGATGTAATTTTAATGGATGTAAATATGCCGGGAACCGATGGCATTGTTGCCACAAAAGTTATCAAACGCGAGTATCCTTCTATAAAGATAATCGCTTTAACTATATATGAAGATGAAGAAGTGGTAGAGATGGTAAGAGCCGGCGTCTCTGCTTATGTGTTGAAAGATGTGGCCGGAAGCGAGCTGGTAGATACCATCCACCGGGTAATGCAGGGCGAAATTGTCATCCATCCCCGGGTGGCCAACCGCCTGGTTCGCGAGTTGAATCGCAATGATTCAAAAAAGAACGAAGTGCGCCTCACCAAGCGGGAAAAAGACGTTTTAGATCTGCTGGTCAAGGGCAACACCAATAAAGAGATGGCTGACGCCATGTTTATCAGTGAAAAGACGGTAAAGAACCATCTTACCAGCATATTCCGCAAACTGGGGGTCAAAGATCGCACCCAGGCCGCGGTATACGCCCTCAAAAATAATATAGTAGTTGACGAAGATTAAGAAGAAAAATTGAGTTTGAATGAGTTTGGGTCGGTTCCTCAACTCATTTTTGCTTTGTTATGCATTAAAATCTCCTCAAGACACAGCGAGGCAAAAGAACCGTCCCTGTGCCTTCCTGTGCCTTGAGGAGATTTTTTTTGCTGCCCCTTCTGAGTTACTAGAATACCTTTTCCCAGCATATGATATACCAGGGGCTAGGAGGGGGTTTTATGGTAGTAGTGTTAAAGATTTTGTGCTTCGCTTTGTGGCTATGTATTATGTTTTTTTTATTCATAGCTCCTCAGGCTCGACGTCATAAGAAAAGTTATACTATAACCAATGAAAAAGACGGCCACCGCTTAAGAGAAAAAATCATGTAACGTCGCCCTTTTTCACCAAAGCGATACAATCTTTCCTAAGCTTCCTGCCTTTTGCTGCCTGCTATGTGAATAAATTTCTTTTATCATCCTTTTTCCTAGCGATTAGTTGGAAAGTCTTTTACAATATTATATATTGAATGCAAGGGGTGGCGCGGATGCTTAATTTAATTTTTGATATTATTTTTCCGCAAACCCGCTGTGCAATTTGCCGCCGGCCCGGTCGGTTCGGAACTAGAACCCCATGGTGTGCCGAATGCACGGATAATATGGAAAGGCTTCGCTACCAGCTGCCCATCTGTGACAAGTGCGGCAAATATATTGAATCGGAAAGCGGGTTGTGCAGCGACTGCAAGGAGCGTATGCCTGCCTTTGAAATCAGCCGGGCGACCGGACCCTACACCGATCTCTATCGGATTGCCATTAAAGTCTTAAAATTTATAGGCAAGAAAAATCTGGCCTATCGAATGGGATGCATGATGGCCAAAGTAGTTAAAGAAGAAAAACGCTTTTGGCCCATTGACCTGGTTGTGCCGGTTCCTTCGTCTCAGGGAAGTCTGAAACAAAGAGGATTCAGCCAAACCGATCTTCTGGCCCGGCAGGTTGCTAAAAAACTGAAGCTCAAAGTAGGAGTGAATTTGCTGGTCAGGGTAAAGGACACTCCTACCCAGAGGGAGCTCACCCGCGAAGAAAGGGAAAAGAATTTACAGTCAGCCTTCGATATAAAAGATAGGAAGAAAGTGCAGGGCAAAAGCATTTTACTGGTTGATGATGTATACACTACCGGATCCACTATCAGGGAGTGCACCAGAATCCTGCTTGAGGCGGGCGCAGCTCGTGTATCAGTGATAACCTGGGCTACAGGCATAGCTTACTAAATATAAGGGAGGTTTATCCCATGGCCGAAATTATAAACTGTCCGGAATGTGGCCGTCTGTTTGCGGCCGATGGCGGTAAAAGGGTTTGCAGCAAGTGCCTGGAAAAAGAAGACAGCGAGTATGCAACAGTTCGCAAATATATAAGAGATCATCCGGGAGCCAGCGTATTTGAAGTTTCAGAAGAAACCGGAATTGAAGAAGAGAAAATACTGCAGTTTCTGAAAGATGGTCGGCTTCAGTCATCCGGCTATGTTGAGGTTGCCTTCTGTGAACGATGCGGCAGAAAGATCGGAGGAGGAAGATTCTGTGACAACTGCCGAAATCAAGTGAGCAATGAAGTTCGCTCCGCTATCCCCAAAGAAGCTCCCCAGTCTAAAGTAGTCCGCGATTCTAAAGGATTCCTTAAAGATTCTGATAATGTTAGGAAGTCCTAGGACAACGACAGGCTTTGATTAAAGAAGTGTAAGAGGTAGTATAAAGGCTTAAGAGAAAGATAAATTAAAATAAGCAGCATTTTTAGCATGTATAAGGCATTAAGCCTTTTTCTCTTTTTCTGCGACAATACAAATATAGAACATTACTCACGAGGTGACAGTTATGATGATCTCCAGAACCCAAGTGCAGAATCTCCTGAAAGTATATGAAAAGACTTTGGGCAGCAAACAGGTGGGAAAAGTTGATTCCAGCCAGCCGGTTATGAAAAAAGATGACGTGAATATTTCTGAAGCCAGCAAACTAAAACAAAAAGTCTTGCAGGCTGTAAACCAGGCTGATGATATCCGCACCGATAAAGTTGATGAAATCAAAGCCCAAATTGACAACGGCACTTATCAGGTTGATGATGGGGATGTAGCTCAAAAAATGATCGAAAGGACTATTGTAGACCGCCTGATATAGGAAGTGGGGAAGTCCGTGGAAAATTTGGTGAGGCGTATTATGGCGGCTGTTAAGGAAGAGACCTCCATATTAAACAGCCTGGTAGAGATGGGGGAAGAGAAGAAGCAGCTTATAATAAGCAATAGACTTAGAGAATTGGATACTCTGGTACACAGTGAGGGCATCGTTGTCTCTCGTCTGGAGAGAACTGAGGGTGCCCGTTTTAAATTGCAAAAGGAATTAGCGGCCTTTTGGGACATACCAGTGGATAAGGTAAACTCAAGTGAAATACGGTCCCGGATAGGAATGCATTTTCCGGAATTAAGCGGAGAACTGGACACTTTATTAAGCGGCCTTAAAAGAGCTGTCAACCAGCTTCAGAAAATCAACCGGGATAACCGGGAGCTCACAAATTATGCCCTCGAATATGTTGATTATCTCTGGACCATGGTGGAGGGGGATGCGGTAGGACTCTATTCGGCGGATGGCATCGAAGCCGAAGAAAAGTCTTCCCGAACCGGCCACAAAATACTGGACCGCAAGGTGTAAAAAGGGTCTGGAAAAGAAATGAGGTAGCTTATGTCAGGATTCTTTGGTTTGGAAATCGGCAAACGGGCTATATTTGTCAACCAGACGGCTCTGAACACGGTGGGCCACAATATGGCCAACGCCAATACCACCGGGTATTCAAAGCAAGTGTCTGATCTAACCGCGGCTATCCCTTACTGTACTCCGTCTTTAACCAGTTCAACCAGTGTTGGCCAGTTGGGCACCGGGGTGACCATCCAGGCCGTGGAGCGCATGCGGGACGCTTACGTTGACCGGCAGTACCGTTATGAGAATACTTCGGCCGGCTACTGGGAGGCTACCCAGCAGGGCCTGGACAAAATAGAAGTCATAATAAATGAACCCACCGAAAGCGGACTGCGTTCAGTAATCGATGAGTTCTGGAAATCATGGGAGAACCTGGCTGCCAATCCGGAGAACAGTTCTACCCGCGCGGTAGTCACCCAGCGGGGTGAAGCCCTGGCCGACACCTTCCAGCACATGTACAAGCAATTGATTGACCTTAAAACGGATCTTAACGCCAATGTTCAGATAAACGTTGACCAGATAAACACCCTGGCCTCCCAGGTAAAGGACCTCAATGTTCAAATAGCGGCCATCATGACCTCCGGCCAGTCGCCCAACGACCTGCAAGATAAACGGGATGTGCTTATCGATGAATTAAGCAAGCTGGTCAACATTAACATTACCGATGGCGAGAACAACATGGTAAATATCCAGATCGGGGGACGCGCCCTGGTCCAGGGAGCCTTTTACAACAAACTGGACACTGAAGAGGACTCGGACGGCATGCATATGGTAGTGTGGGAAGACACCCGGGTGCGCACCGACATCAGCGGCGGCGAAATCAGAGCCTTTCTGGATGCCCGCGGCAAAACCTCCCTGTCCCAGGAAAAGGAACCCTCCGCATACAACGAAACGGTTCCCAATCTCATTGAGCAGCTTAATTACCTGGCCAAATCCATTATTACCAGGACCAACCAGGTGCACAGTCAGGGCTACAGCCTCAATAATAAAACCGGTGAGCCTGACAATACCGACTTTTTCAACATGCCGTCCACAACCTCGGCCGATGATTATCTCTATTGGGCCAGAGACATGGCGGTTTCCGCCGCCATGGTGGATGACCCCAACAATATTGCCGCAGCCTCTGCGCGCACCTGGGATGCTTCAGGTAATAAGAGCAATTTTGGCGATGGGGATAATGCCCTGGCCCTGGCTGGCTTAAAACAAAATATGAACAACAACCTGCTTGTTTTTACAGATGGT
>JBEHWI010000078.1:0-9201 GCA_040217815.1 Syntrophomonadaceae bacterium
GGGAAAGGTGACCACGGCGATATCCGGCGAGGTGGTCGCGCTGGTTTTGTCCGCGGGCGTCGCCATACTGGCCGGCGCGCTCGGGATGGTATTTGTCCGGGTGGCGCGGACCTTCCGGGAGACGGGGGAGTTTCTGACCGCCCTGGGCTGCGCGCTCGACGACCGCCGGATCACCCGCGATGAACTGGCGGGCATTATCAGGGAAGGGAAAGATATTTTCGCAGTGTGGAAATAATCCGTCCGGGAGCCCTGCCGGCCGGAAACGGCAGGGCTCAATAAAATCCGGGAGAAAATTGAGAGGAATTCAGCTTTCACACCCCCTCGATCACGCGGTGTAGCTTTTTTTGGATTTCAAACGCCAAAAAAAAGAACGTCCCCCTGTTTGCTGCATAGTAATAAGGCAGCAATTGTGATTAAATAAAGCGTAAAAGAAGGAGCATATACACACAAGCCCGGAAGGGTGGGAAAGGATGTCGCAACATGCCTGCAGCAAGATTAATCGACGAACGAACCACGAAAATTTATGACCGGGGTCAATTCCGAACGGTATCCGATGCCCTGGTGGTGGAGGTTTCTATCAAACTTATACTAAATGGCAGCGAGCTGGCTGTGTTGGCCTGCTCTCCAGAAGCCTTTGAGGAATTGACGGTGGGATACCTTCTTTCCGAGGGGATAATAGCCGATTATAACGATCTGGCCGGGATCCAGGTCAAAGGAGAAAATGTCTACATTGAGCTTCGAAACCGTAATGAAACCATGCCGGGCCGCGGCTATATAAGTTCCTGCAGCGGGAAAAGACTCCCCGGTGATTATAATAGACCCGATTTGATTCAAGCTGGATTCGAGCAGCGTTTTTCAGCCGCCAACTTGCTTAGTCTCATTGGCCAGCTGGACGAGAAATCCGCGACTTTCAGGCGGACTGGCGGGGTTCACAGCGCGGCTTTGGGGCAGGGGAGCAGCCTATTATTTCGTTATGAGGACATAGGCCGCCATAACGCGGTTGATAAAGTGCTGGGGAAGACCTTTATCAAGCGGATACCACCGGCCGACAAATGCCTGGTTTTAAGCGGGCGAATTGCCTGGGAGATCGTATGGAAAGCAGCTCAAAGCCATATTCCTTTGATCATATCCCGCTCGGCTCCAACCTTCAAAGCGGTAGAATGGGCGCAGCACCTGGGCCTTACCATTGTGGGATTTGCCCGTGGGGAGAGGTTTAACCTGTATTCACACTGGGAGAGAGTAGAATCTTAATTAATATTCTTCCCAAATACTTACCCGGCCGGCGTCAGCAGCAGGTCTGGTATCAGCCAAAGGTTTATTTATATTGTTTGATACAGAATGAGATGAAAGCAAAAGAAATGGTTTGGGAAGTTAAGTGCGGGGTGGAATGGTATTGTTGAGCTTAAGCGCAATATGTTTGGTTTGTGAAAAGATTATCCTGCTTTGTATACAGGCTTAGCAGGATTCTTCTCAAAAAAGTCGAATAGTTGAAGGAAAAAGGACCGTCTGCTTTGTAAATAAATCTGGGAAAACTTAACATACTTTCAAAAGCTTTGCTCCGAGCTACACCACCTAAAGCATAAGCCATGGTGGCTAGCCGTTAGGGTAAGTCTGGAAACGGGTTTGCCTCCATCATTAGGAAAGGAGCGGTATTGTATTTATGTATTTTATCGCGCTTTTCCATACCTAGTTAGGGAAAGCGCGATTTTTATCTCTTGTCAGTGGATACCTTGGGAAGGGGTTCAGCGGTGAAAGTATCAAGCGCTACCGGGTGTCATTTTTAATGAACCTGGTTGGGCCTGATATTTTATACCCAAAATGGGGCCCTGAATCAAGGAAACTTGCCTTAAGGTTCAACGCCAAATTGTGGTTGAAAGGCAAACCCCCTGTTTCAGCGTGGGGGTTTTTTAATTTGCCTGATGTCGAAACATGTAGAAAGGAGTGATGGTGGTGGATTTGGTAAAACTCATCATTAACGGAAAGGAGGTAGAGGCTCCGGCAGGAAGCACCATTCTTCAAGCAGCAGAACTGGCTGGCATAGAAATACCTAGACTGTGCTATGACAAGGAGTTAAGTCCCCTGGGCGCATGCCGCTTGTGCGTGGTGGAAGTAAAAGGCAACCGCCTGTTGCCGGCTTCTTGCGTAACCCCGGTGTTCCAGGGAATGGAAGTAGAAACTGAATCAGCAGCGGTTGTGGAAGCGCGCAAGACGATCCTGGAGTTATTGATTGCCAACCATCCCCTGGATTGCTTGACTTGTGAAAAGTCAGGTTCCTGCAGACTGGCTGATTACTGCTATCGCTATGGGGTCAAGGATAGTCCCTTCGCTGGCGAAAAGCATGCTTATGCAATCGATGACAGCAATCCCTTCATAGTAAGAGACCTGAACAAGTGCATTTTGTGCGGCGCTTGCGTCAGGGCTTGCGAAGAGCTGACTGGTGCAGATAACCTTTCTTATTTGAACCGGGGCTTCCACCGCAAGGCAACCACCGCCGGGGATGTCGCCTATATCGATTCCGACTGCGTATTCTGCGGCCAGTGTGTAGCCGTATGCCCGACCGGGGCATTGACGGAAAAGACCATGGCCGGTCAGGGCCGCCGCTGGGAAATCGAACGAGTAAGGACCACCTGCCCATTCTGCGGCACCGGATGTAATTTCGATCTGGCTGTCAAAGGCGAAAAAGTTATAGGGGTACTGTCCAACCCGGATGCACCCGTTAATCAGCGCAGCCTTTGTGTTAAAGGACGCTTTGGCTGGGATTTCATTTATAATGAAAACCGGCTGACTACTCCGCTGATCAAGAAGAATGGCAACTTTGAACCTGCCTCCTGGGATGAGGCTTTAGGACTAATTGCCACGAAGTTTAAAGAAATAAAGGAGAAATATGGACCCGATTCCTTTGCGGCCTTGAGCTCAGCCCGCTGCACCAACGAGGAAAACTTCCTGGTTGGGAAGTTTAGCCGCGCTGTAATGGGGACCAATAACGTGGACCATTGCGCTCGTACCTGACACGCGCCAACCGTGGCCGGTCTGGCCACTACTTTTGGAAGCGGCGCTATGACAAATCCGATCAGTGATATCACCAATGAGGTCGAGCTCATGTTCCTGATTGGAACCAATCCAACCGAAGCTCATCCGGTTATTGGCTACAAGATGAGACAGGCGGCCCGTAAGGGAGCTAAACTGGTAGTGTGTGACCCGCGTCATATCGACCTGGTTGATGAAGCCGATTACTGGCTGCGTTTGAAGCCGGGCACCGATATACCTCTTCTCAATGGCTTGATGCATATCATTATCAAGGAAGGCCTTGAAGACAAGAAATTCATAGAAGAACGCACCGAAAACTATGAAGAACTCAAGGCTATTGTGGAATCCTACACACCGGAACGGGTTTCCGAGCTTACCGGCATATCAGTAGACGACCTGTACGATGTGGCCCGCCTCTATGCTAAAACCGATAAGGCCATGATATTCTACACCCTGGGTATTACCGAGCATATCTGTGGAACGCGCAACGTTATGAGCTGTGCCAACCTGGCTATGTTGACCGGACACCTGGGCCGCCCCGGAACCGGAGTCTGCCCGCAGCGCGGTCAGAATAACGTTCAGGGTGCCTGTGATATGGGTGCACTGCCCAACGTATTTTCAGGTTACCAGGGAGTGGGAGTTGACGCTGCCCGGGAAAAACATGAACAGGCCTGGGGAGTCAGCTTATCAGGAAAAGTCGGATTAAAAATACCGGAAATGTTCGGAGCGGCTCATGAAGGCAAAGTAAAAGCCATGTATATCCTGGGTGAAAACCCGGTCTTGACCGATCCCGATGCCAACCACATTAGAGCTGCCTTAGAGCATCTGGACTTCCTGGTGGTTCAGGAATTGTTCCTCTCCGAAACTGCTGCTTATGCAGATGTTATTCTTCCGGCGGCCAGTTTTGCCGAGTGCGACGGTACCTTCACCAATACCGAGCGGCGCATCCAAAGGGTTCGCAAGGCTATAGACCCCATTCCCGGTCAGGCCAACTGGCAGACTATTTGCCAGATGTTTGATGCTATGGGCTATCCCTTAAATTACAACAGCCCCAAGGAGATATGGGATGAAATGGCGTCCCTGTCGCCCTCCATGGCTGGTATAAATTATGAGAGAATAGACCAGCAGAACAGTATACAATGGCCCTGCCCGACCTTAGACCATCCCGGCACCCCGGTTCTGCATGTCGGCAAATTCACCCGCGGCCTCGGTTTGTTCCAGCCTTCCGAGCATATACCAGCTGGTGAAATGCCTGATGCAGACTACCCATTCCTCCTGTCTACCGGTAGAATACTGCAGCATTACAACGTTACCACCCCGTATTCTAAAGGCATCAGCAGCATTTGGGACAAAGAGATGTCGGAACTCAACCCGGTTGACGCTGATAAATTAGGCGTGAAGACCGGCGACCAGGTTAAAGTCACCTCCCGTCGTGGAGAAGCGATAACTCAAATCAAAGTAACCGATAGAGTATTACCAGGGGTAATTTGGATGTCATTCCATTATGCCGCTACCCCGACCAATGCCCTTACCAGCGATTCCCTGGATCCGATTACCGGAACCGGTGAGTACAAGGTGGCAGCAGTTAAGTTAGAAAAGATATAGGAGGCCAGTTATGCGCAAAGTGCCGGTAGATGAAGCGGTAGGAATGGAATTGGGTTATGACATAACCAAGATCATTCCGGGAAAAGAAAAATATCGTGCTTTCCGCCGCGGTCATGTAATAAGGCCGGAGGATGTGCCCCGCCTAAAAGATATGGGAAAAGAACATATCTATGTATGGGTGCCTGGCGATAATATGGTTCATGAAGACGAAGCCGCCCTGCGATTGGCAAGAGCAGCCGCCGGGCCGGGAATCGCCTATGCAGAGCCCAGCCAGGGACGGGTGAACCTCAAGGCCTGTCATGACGGTCTGCTTAAGGTACAGACGGCGCAGTTAAACTGGGTGAACAATCTGGAAAACGTGGTCCTGGCTACCCTGCATACCGATAGGGTGGTGGTCAAAGACCAGAGAGTGGCTGGAACCCGGGTGGTTCCCGTTGCCATTGAGTCGCCGGTCCTGGAGGAAGCGGAACGGCTTTGCCGGGAGCCGGGGCCCTTGTTGACGATTAAGCCATTCAAATCCCTGTGGGTGGCTGTTGTTATAACCGGAAGCGAGGTAAACAGTGGCCGCATTCGGGACGGTTTCGCCAAAACCATTCGCAAAAAGGTAAGCCCCTACGGGGGGCGCTGGATGGGACAGACCATTGTTCCGGATGATCCCGACCTGATTGCCAACGAGATTCAGAATTTTATCGCTGAGGGAGCCGAACTTATCCTGGTTACAGGAGGTATGTCGGTCGATCCTGATGATGCGACCCCGATAGGAATTAGATCATCAGGAGCAGAGACCGTGTTCTACGGTGCTCCGGTCCTGCCTGGTTCCCAGTTTATGCTGGCTTACCAGGGGCATGTGCCGATCATTGGAGTGCCGGGTGGAGCCCTGTTCAGCCGGGTTACTACCCTGGATCTTCTGCTGCCGCGCATTTTTGCCGGGGATAGAATCAACCGGGCGGATATTGTGAATCTTGGGCATGGTGGTATGTGCGAAGAATGCGCTCTATGCAATTATCCCCACTGTCCGTTTGGCAAAGGGAACCCGATTTAGACTGGAGGCTTTAAGGATTGCTTAAAGATATAAGCTTTGAAGAAGCACAGCAGCAAATTAATACCCAGGTAAGCTCTCTGGCTGCAGAAGAGCTTCCATTAGACCAGTTGATTGGTAGGGTACTGGCCAAGGACTTGATTGCTCCCCGGCCCCTGCCCAATTGTAGCCAGTCGGCGGTAGATGGTTTTGCGTTGGGCAGCGAGGCAGATCCTGCCTCAAACCAGTTTGTAATCAAGGGCCGGTTGGAACTGGGTGACAACCCCGATCAGGTTATCGGTCCGGGAGAGGCGCTGGGGGTTATGACCGGAGGACTTCTACCTTTGGGCTGTGTGGGCGTGGTTCCCCATGAACGAACTGTCCTTCAAGGCGAACATTTGGGCGTTCTGGAGCAGGTCAAAACCAATCAAAATATAAAACAGGCCGGAGAGGACTTTTCCGAGGGAGAACTGCTGCTCAAGTCGGGCGGCTGTCTGGAGCCGGGAAGCATAGCTCTCATGGCGGCCTATGGAATAACAAGTACACCGGTATTCAGGAAACCCCGGGTGGCAGTTTTGGCCATGGGACGAAACGTGGCCGACTATCGCGAAAACCCGCAGACAGGTCAGACCCGGGATGCCAACAGCCCCATGCTGGGGGCTTTGATCCGGCAGGATGGAGGTGTACCGGGAAGTTCCTTGCTGGTTGCGGGGAAGAGTTCGCTGGAAGTCAGTGACAGCCTGGAGGCCTTATTGAGTGATGCCGATGTACTGATAACCAGCGGTGGAACCTACACCCGGGGAGAAGACGATCTGATCCGGGTGGTGGAACAAATCGGCGCCCAAATGATTTTTTGGGGGGTAAATATCATGCCCGGCAGCCATTTAGGAATGGCCCGAAGGGGCAATCAATTTATCGTGCTGTTATCTGGGAATCCCACCGCTTGTTTTGTCGGTTACCATTTATTTACCGCTCCGATACTGCATATTATGCAGGGATTGCCAGGCGGCTTATCAGTTAAAGAGGCTGTCTGTATAAACGGTTTTGCCAAGAAGTCGGGCAGCCGGCGCTTTGTTCGGGGGCATGCTCAAGCAAGTTCCCAGGGTTGGGAAGTTGAAATTCTACCCGGGCAAAAGCCCAGTATGATTCGTTCAATGCTGGGATGCAATGCGCTCATTGATGTTCCCGCAGGGAACCGGGGCATAACTTCCGGGGAGAAGGTTTCTATCATTCCCCTGAATCGTTTTAGAGGTTTATAAATGGTGCTGAATATTAGCTATCAATATTTTTATTAAATTAAGTCCGGTATTTAAGAAATCCAAAAAGGTTGGAGGTGAATGAACAATGGCAGACTACAGAGAAATTATCAGCGCATATAAGGATTTACCCGGCGGTATAATCGAAGCTTACCACGCAGTACAGAGAGAATACAGCTACATTCCTGAGGACGCGGTGGTATTTGCGGCTCAGGTGTTTGATATGCCCAAGGCCAAAGCCTATGGAGTTGCTACCTTCTATTCCTACTTGAAAGTGGGAAAGCGGGGCAAGAATGTCATTCGCATCTGTGAAAGCGCACCCTGTCACATTGCCGGCGCTGATAAGGTTGTGGCTGCTCTGGAAAAGGAACTGGGTATCAAAATGGGGGAAACCACCTCTGATGGCAAGTTCACTCTGGAATTTACCGAGTGTGTGGGGCAATGCCAGGCCACTCCGGTGATCACAATCAACAGCAAACCCTATGGGGATGTAAACGCTGACAAGGTGGCAACCATCCTCGCAGAATACAAGTAGAGAAAGGAGGGAAAAAAATGGCCGAGGAAATGCGCATAGTACTGCGCAATTACGGCAAAGTCGATCCGTTAAACGTCGACAGCTACGTTCAGGCGGGAGGATACAAGTCTTTAGCCAAGGCGAAAGGCATGAGCCAGACCGAGCTGATAGAAGAGGTTAAGAAGTCGGGCTTAAGAGGCCGCGGCGGCGCCGGATTCAACTGTGGTATGAAATGGAGCTTTTCTTACGGGGTAAAGGCCGATCAGAAATACGTCGTTTGCAATGCCGATGAAGGCGAACCGGGAACGTATAAAGACCGCATCATCATGGAAAACGATCCGCAAAGCGTTCTGGAAGGAATGGCAATCTGTGGGTATGCCATCGGATCCAAGAAGGGCTACATCTACTGCCGGGGCGAGTATCCCTACGTAGTGGAAGTTCTCAATAAAGCGATAGCTCAGGCTAAAGAAAAAGGCCTCTTGGGCGATTTCGATATCGAAGTTCGCATGGGGGCCGGGGCTTATGTATGCGGCGAAGAAAGTGCACTCATCGAGTCAATCGAAGGGCATCGGGGCGAACCTCGCTTCAAACCGCCTTTCCCGCCGGTTATCGGTTTGTGGGGCAAGCCCACCATTGTAAACAATGTTGAAACCTTTGCCAACATTCCGGCAATCCTGGAAAAGGGCGCCGATTGGTACAAGGGAATTGGCGCAGCCAGCTATCCGGGAACAAAAGTTATGACTTTGACTGGAGACGTCGTAAATCGCACCGTATTTGAAGTCCCCACCAACACCACCATTCGCCAGGTTTTAGATGACTTTGGCGGTGGAATCGTGGGCGGCAAGAATTTTAAAGCGGTTCAAATCGGCGGAACATCAGGTGGATTTATTCCGGAGTCCCTCCTGGATACTCAGATCGACTTTGATTCCATGTCAGCCATCGGTGCGACTCTGGGTTCTGGAGCCTTCTTCGTGATGGATGAGACCCGGGACATTGTAGATGTAATCGACCGTATAACAAAATTCTTTGCACATGAATCCTGCGGCAAATGCAGCCCCTGTCGGGAAGGTACTCAGCGCATGCATGAAATGGCGCACCGGGTAAAGAACGGCGGCGCAGGAGCGGCTGACCTGGACTTCATGGAAAGATTGGGTACGGTAATGTCCAAAGCCTGCTTGTGCGGCTTGGGACAGGCGGCTCCGGCCCCGGTCTTAACGACTTTAAAGCATTTTAAAAACGATTACGTGGCCAAGTTTAATTAGCTTATTAAAATTCCCCGATATGTATATTTTGTGCCGGGGTATTAAAAGCCCCCGGCACCGAACCTGTGCTTCTGTCCGGGCACTGAAAAAAGAAATTTTATAATATTGAAGGGATGATTTGTAATGAATTTCTTAGCTCCTGGAGAAGTCGCTGCGGCGGCATGCGGAGCCGGCGGAAAGAAGAGCACGCTTTCCTTTGGCCAATTAATCGTATTGGGTATTCTGGCTGGCGCCTACATCGGATTCGGTGCCAACCTGGCAACTGTAATAAGCAATGACCTGCCCAAGTACCTGGGCAACGGCTTTACCCAATTCCTGTTTGGCGCCGTGTTCAGCACCGGCCTGATGCTGGTTGTTATCGGCGGCGCAGAACTGTTTACCGGCAACAACATGTTCATGATGATCGGAGCCTTAAACGGCAACAACAGCTGGGGCGACCTGTTAAAGAACTGGGTCGTAGTATGGTGCGCCAACTTTGTAGGATCCCTCCTGCTGGTTTATATCCTGGCCGGTGGATTT
>JBEHWI010000079.1:0-9170 GCA_040217815.1 Syntrophomonadaceae bacterium
CAACAGGAAATGTCTGTTATTGAAAATTAGTTTCTTCAGGTCGTCATACAAGTCGAACTAATAGGCTTATTAGTTCGACTTGTTCCGGGTAATAAACGGTGGATGTGGGTGCATCCGTTAGTCTTTTTTCTTTCTTTTAGAGCGCTCGTATTTTTCCCAAAGATCTATCAATTCCGGGTGTAATCCGGTTATCCTCTGGCACTCTTCCTGAACCATCTTACCGCAATCATCACATACATGATACTCGCAGCGGTTGTATTTAATATCCTTATAGCGGAAATCGGAAAAGGGGATGGAGAATTCCTTTTTACACAACAAGCAGGTAGTAGAGTAAGGATAATCGCTACTTGTTCCAGCAACAACCGGCGATTGTTCAGCGCCTTTAAGATTATGGCTGCCCTGGGCTTCTGATGGCTCTTCAAGAATGTCGCTTTTCTCGTTTATTCCCAGCCAGAAGTCTTTCCAAAAGACCTCAATCCATTCACCCGACAATTCGGGCATTATCCGCATCCAGTACAGCAGGCCATCCCGCATCGCTTTATAGGAAACGAGCATTTTGGAAGGAATATCCCGACGGATAATTCCCTGTTGCATTCCTTCCTCAAGCAGTTCCAACATTTTTTTCTCAAAAGGTCCTTCACGCTTGGAGATATCGGCATACAACATTTTGCGTATATCCGGCGGAGTGAGCAGCAAAGTCTGGGTCCAAAACAAGGAAATATGCAAATTACGATAATAATAAAGGATGTATTCTTTGAACATGTACAGCAGCTTACCATGTATATCCAGACCCTCTGAGTCTCTTATCAGACGCTTAAGCAATTTATCATATTCACGGGCTACATCTTCATAAACAGCCAGAAATAGGTCCTCTTTCCCGTTAAAGTGGTTGTATATGGAGGCCTTGTTAATGCCTACGGCCTCGGCAATTTCCTGCATAGTAGCCCCTTCATAGCCCTTTTGGGAAAAAGCAGTCAGGGCAGCTCGTTTTAATTTGTCTTTGGTGGAAATGATCATTACTGCGGTTCCTCCATAAACCATACGCTAACTACCGTTTGTTGGTTAATTGTAACTGTTTGGCAATTGGAGCGCAATAGAAAATGCTTTTTAAGAGAATAGTGTTGATTTTTAAGACGAAAAGAGGCGGGCGCCGGAGTTGCTCATATTTCATATGAATCCTCAATCGTATGCCCCTGGCGGAGAAGCTGCCTGATACCATCCACCTTTTCATCTAATTTAATAAGCTCTTGCATCACCGCATGTTCTTGGGCAGTTGTTTCGATGATTTTTACGATGCCACCGTTTTTCATTACCAGGCGCCTGTGGCCCATAAGGGCAAGGATAGGGTCGTGAGTTGCGATAAAGACGAGCTTATCATTTTTAAGTAAAATTTCCAGGGCAGTTTTCCGGTTTATTCCCGCGTTCTCGATTTCATCAATCAAGACGATCGGCGAAGCGCTCAAGGAAGCGGTGTCGGCGATCATCAAAGCCCTGGATTGCCCGCCGCTCAGTGAAGTAATCGGCATATCCGGGTGGATGCTTTCACCGGTGAGTAGATTGGCCTGATCAACAACCAGATCCACCAGGCCTTTTTGATCCGAGATCATCCGGCTGTCGGCATGCATTTCGATGAATTCCCGCACCGTAATGTCCATTACAAAATTCATATTTTGAGAAAGCTGGGCTACGTAGCGCTGGACGAAGGAAAACCTGGATTCGGTGTTGGGGTCTTTACCGTCTATCAACACTATACGGCCGGTAGGGGTATCGCCCTGGGCCATTAATTCTATATCTTCAAGCAGCCGGCTTTTTCCCGATCCGGTGGGGCCTACAATGCAGACTATTTCACCAGCCTTAACATTGAGTACCAATGGTTCGAGATGGCCTGATTTATCAGCTCCGCCCCGGATGGTCAATGTTTCGATACCGGTTTTGCTGTCGCGTATTTCTTTAAGAAGCTGTACGTACGATTCAATCAAATCAAGCAGCTCCAGCCTTTCCAGGCCGGCCTCTTCCAGGTACATGGAATCCAGGGTGTCAATGTAATCCTTTATACGAATATCCGGGTCTTCTATGGGCAGGTCCAGGTTGGCCAGCAATTCCTTCAGGGGTTTAAAGGCCTGAATCAATTCGCCGAGCTGATATTCTTTAATCTCCATCGTTTACCTCGCTAAAAACCATTTTCCTTCCGCTTCCCAATTGAAACTCCTCGCCAATTCTGGTTTCTCCCAGACAATAGGAACAAAGCGCGGTAGGCATGGAATAACGCAGGGTGGCGTTCTTCAGGGTTTCAATATTACCAGCATCCTGGAATAACCCGGCCAGCCGGGAAGCCCCCTGTCCGGTTATCCCGTTAACCCGCAGTATGATGCTCCTGGGGTTGGCCTGTCTGACCTTAAAGGCAAAGATTTCCCGTTCCGCCTGGGATACGATATCCGCTTTAGTGATAACCACGACATCGGCGAATTTTAGCATAGGACCAATTTTGCCCGGTGTGTTTATCCCCATTAAATTATCAATCACGCAGACCGCCAGCACTCCTTTAATATTGGGAGAGCACCTGTTGCACAGGCCGGCGCTTTCTACAATAAGGAGATCCAGGCCCTGGTCAAGGCCCCATTGATGACACCCTTCAATATTGCCGACGAAAAAGTGATCCGGGCAGAGACTGTCCGAAAGTCCGACAACTACTTTAATATTATTTTCCTGGTAGACATGATCGTCAATGGCGGCCAGGCAATCCAATTTTACCACGCCTATATTCAGGCCCTGCTTTTGTAATATAGCTGCAGTTTTGATGATTATCGATGTTTTACCTGAAGACGGTGGACCGCAAACAGTCAGCATTTTCATAAGAGTTCGCAAACCTTTCTTATATTTTCAGAGTAGCGCTCCCATTCCTCCAACCTTACAAAACCGCAGTTTTCAGTAAGTACGTTAGACAGGGGAAGCTCCGGATTGGCAGGCACGAAGCCCTGATTCGCAAATATGGCCTGAACCGGTTTGCTGAGCATGAAGTCGCCGATTTCCAACAGACTTTTATCAGCCCGATTTGACCAAGCCATAAACTGGGGAATTAAAACGGCACCTTCTTTAGGCCAAATAGGAACAACGTGTCTTTGGTGAAGCATTTTGGCAAAGGCGATATTGGCTATGCCCAGCGGGTACACTCCATCTCCGACGGCCTGGTTAAGCTCCGGCACCGACTTAACAAACTTGAGATGGGGAAGAAAATCTTGAAACTGCCCGGGATAGCAGGAATTTATATAGGAGGCAACTCCCCGGGCTATCGGAGTAGTCGGGTCGGGAAAAGCCAGCCGGCCATGCCAGCGGGACGCCATCAATTCCTCCCAGCTTGACGGACGATCTTCGGGGTTTACCAGCCTGGTGTTGCAGATGATTACAAAAGGCACTCCAAAAACCGGATGTAGAATTCCGGCATCATCACCGTATGGTTGAAGCTCCGGGCGCGGAGGAAAGCGGTTCGGAAAAGAAGCGAAAACATCGCTCAGCTTGCCCAGGTCAACTGTGGCATAATCAGTGGCATGAGCCAGAACCATATCGGGAATATCATTTTGGGCCACACAATCGGCCAGCCAGCTGCCTTGAACGGAATGGTCGACGGTTTCCACGCCGATTTGCATCCCATGTTTCCGGTTAAAATCCTTTAAGAAAGCCTTTAGTGCGTCGATCAGGTTTTTCCTGATATTTAAGGGGGTGTGAATCAATATCCGGCTCATAAACAACTCACCTTCCTGGTTTTTTCATCTACCCACTGGCCTTTTGGGGGCTATGCTTAAAATCCGGAGCGCAAAAATTGAGAGAATTGGGCCCTGATATACCCTGGTATACTCTTACTTTTACACCATAAGTGGCGCTGAGGTTTTCTTCGGTCATCACTTCATCAGCCGGCCCTACGGCCACAAAACCGCTGCCGCCCATCATAGCCACCCGGCTGCTCAACAGCCAGGCATGGTTGGGGAAGTGGCTGGTCATTATGATGGTAAGCCCTTTTTTGACCAGTTTTTGCATGGTTTGAAGCACAACCGCCTGATTCTTAAAATCAAGATGCGAGGTTGGCTCGTCAAAGAGGATAATATCGGGCGCCTGACACAGGGTGCGGGCTATGAGCACTAGCTGGCGCTCGCCCCCGGATATATTGGTATAGCGCTCTTTAGCCAGATGCCTTATGCCCATTTCCTCCATAATGCTTAAAGCCAGTTTGGTATCCTCCCGCGAGGGCACCTGAAAAAGTCCCAGGTGGGGAGCGCGGCCCATCCGCACCACCTCCAGCGAGGTATAGGGAAAGGGGGCGCTGTGCTCCTGGAACACGTAGCCTATGCTTTTGGCAACCTGAGTAACGGTCATAGATGTTATATCCCGGCCGTCGATCTGGATGTTCCCGCTTTTCAGAATGAGGTTGCCGTGAATGCAGTTTAAAAGTGTAGTCTTGCCGCAGCCGTTGGGACCCAGCAGGCAGATGGTTTCCCCCTGGGCCACATCCAGGTTGATGTCGCGCCATACTTCCTTTTCACCATAATTGAAGCGGGCGGAGCTGATTGATATTCTGTTCTTTATCATCCTCCCCAGCCTCCCTTCGTTTTCCGGAGTAGATAGGCAAAGAAAGGAGCCCCTATTATCGCAGTTAGAATGCCCAGGGGAACCTCGGCCGGTGATATAATGCGGGAAATATTATCAATTAATATAAGATAGGCTGCGCCTACGCACAGAGTAGTAGGTAAGAGCACCCTGTGATCGGGGCCCACCATCATCCGGCAGAGGTGGGGGATGACCAATCCCACCCAGCCGATTATACCGCAAAAGGCCACCACGGTAGAGGATATTATAGTTGTGCAGACAATAATGATGCCCTTTAGCAGTTCGGTGTTTATTCCCATAGACCGGGCTTCCAGATCGCCCATGGACATCACATTCATTCGCCAGCGGATAAGATATAAGCCGATACAGCCGGCGGCGATGGGTAAAACCCCCAGATGCAGTTTTTCCAGGCTTATACTCCCCATGCTTCCCATGAGCCAGAATATTATAGCAGGAAGCTTGGACTCGGTGTCAACCGTATATTTAAGCAAAGAAAGCAGTGCCTGAAAAAGGGAGGACACCACCATCCCGGAGAGAACCAGCATGAGAATGGGAGTAGTTTTATAAATGCGGCTCGTAAAATAGGTTATGGCCACAGCTATGATGCCGAACACGAAGGCCAAAAGCTGAATCATGAACAGATTCCCATCCATGACAATGCCCAGGGCAGCACCAAAACCGGCTCCAGCGGAAACTCCCAGTATAAAAGGGCTGACCAGGGGGTTGTGAAACATTCCCTGGAAAGCAGCTCCGGATATTGAAAGGCCGGCCCCAACTGCCCCGGCCATAATGGCGCGGGGCAGCCTTACGCGAATGACCACTATTTCCATGGCCTCGGTCCACGTGCTGTCAACCGGCAGGTTAAACAGGTTGTGTCCAAGTATTTTCAGTACGATCATAGGCTCTATTATCAACCGGCCCAAGAATAGAGACACGAAAAACAAGAGGAAGGGAAGGCACAGCAGTATAAGCTTTTTCCCCACAGATAATTTGGATTCATCAATTATTTCCTCTAAACGCGTCTCATCAACTGGCAGATCTGGTATTGACGGTAACTCGTTTCGCATTTACTGTCCTTGCTCCTACCGGGTTCCTTCAGCAACCCATCCGGCCAATACTTTTTCTGCTTCTTCCGTGCTCAAGTCATAGCCGTAAAAGGTCTTATAGTAATACTTAAGTTCTTTTACCATATCAATGTCCTGGAAGAGGTCAGGATGCAGTTGTTTGGACAGCCAGTAAAAGTAAAGCGGGCGAGTGGTTCCCTTGTCCAGGAAAAATACTCCGGCAGGGATCTGGTATATACGGGAATTCTTGACAGCCGGCAGGGAGGCCCAATCGGCGTCCTTTTTCAAATCATCGATGATCAACTGCGGCTTGCGGCCGTGGTTATCCACCAGAATTACTTCAGGCGCCCAGGCAATTAGCTGTTCTCTAGTCACTTCGGGAAACTGGCCGCCCTTTTCGACACTGACCAGCTTGCCTCCGCACAGAGCGAGTTCGTAATAACGCGGGTAAAGTTGATATGTAGACAGGAAGTTGTTGTTCCAGGTGTTTCCCCAGAAAACGACCGGGCGCTGGTCTTCCGGAATTTTTGAGGTTCGAGACAAAATCAGGTCGGTGGTTTTATTGAGATAACTTTCCCACTCGGCATAGTGCTTGGGGGCATCGCCACCCAGCACATCGGCCAGGAAGGCCACCTGCTTTTTGGTGTCGGCCATGGCTTCTTCAATATTTTTAGGTTTAAATCCGGTCTCGCTTATGACGATGACAGGAATACCGGCTTTCTCAAATTTGTCCAGTTCCTGTTGAATGTTCCAGTATATTACCAGATCAACGCCTTTGCTGATGAACTCCTCAATATTCACCGGCGTCTGCGGTCCTACGTTGGCGATGGTCGGGTATTTGGTTATATTGGGGTTGGTCAGGTTGGCCAGTGGATAGGTGGTGGCATGATCGCTTCTGATCAAGCCTATCTGGTCTGTGGCCCCTAACATGAACATCAATTCGTAAGTCGGCCCTTGCATTGTGGCTACCTTTTTTGGATTGACCGGTATGGTGACGGTCCGTCCGGCTGGATCCACTACCTGGCGAGTGGCGGGTTTGGTTTCCTGAGATGTCGTAGTCGTTTTCATACAACCCCACACCCCTCCTACCATGGCAACAACCAGTGTTGCACAAATCAGTAAACGAGCAGCTCTTTTCATACAGTTCCCCTTCCTTGTTTCTATCTCTAATCTACCGGGCTTACGTTTTCACCTCCAGAAAACAAAATGACCTCCATGCCAGGAGGAAAAGGCGCCATCACATAATGATTACCTGTATAACAAATCCCCAATAAGGAGGAAATAGGTAGACAACTGGTATCTTTTCTTTTTCCCCTTGGAAAACGGGAGAACAAATGTCTCCAATTGCATCCTTACGACCCGGACAAAACAGGTTTATAGATTAAGTTATTCTATTAATTCAATATAAAAAGATAAATATCCTGCTAAATATGCAGCAAGCAACTAAATCAACTAAAAGCCTACAACGTGGCTACAATATTAAGAGAAGAAAAGTCCAGAGCAATTACGCGGTTGAGGGAATCGGATTGCGGGAAAAGTATCTGGCAGATATCAACATTGCTCAAACCATCAGCCCGCAATTCTATTATCTGGGCCTGCAGCGACAACAGGTAATCGAGCTTGCGGGTGAATAGATCCCTGCCATTCCGGTGAATCCCGGTATGAGCGCAGAGGACGGTATTAAAGGGGAGGCTCAGCAGGTTTTGTATAGAGGAAATCATCTCAGTTAGGTTTTCATCACTGAAAATGGCAGTGGGCCGTAGAACTGTTACCAGGTCGCCTGAAAACAACCAGCCCTTTTCCCTCAGAAATACCGCTTTATGATAGCGGTAGTGGCCGGGAGTATCTATTATATCAAATATGTAGTTATCGCCGTACAGCTTGTCAGGCACCGGAGCAGCTTCGAAGGCCCGCCTTCTTCCCCAAATATCAATCCGGTAGGAAGCCAATTCAGGTTCTTTAAGGGCCTCCTCCAGGGAGCCGGGATGAAGGTATATGGGAACCTGTTTGTCCTTTTGAAGCCAGGCGGCCATCCCCGAGTGGTCTTCATGAATATGGGTTAAAACCACCTGTTTTATAGGATTGCTTTCAAAAAAAGGAATGGCTACATCGGCCAGATTGGAGGGGCCGGTATCGATCAAAACACCGTCTATATAATAGTAAAAGACATCCATGCAGCTTCTGGGATTCCAGGGCATCTCCCTGCTGCCTTTGGTGAATATCAGCTCATCATGGTTAGAATACATATTATAATTAACTCCTGCTTCTATAGTTTAAGGGGCGCCTGGACTACCAGCGGGATATCAACACTCGAAAGCGGCCTTTGCGGGATGTGCCGCCGACTTCCTCCAAGCGGAACCGGCCCCGGCCCCGCAGTGAAATAAGGTCGCCTTCCTTTACGGGCGCACTGCCTTTATATATTTCCATCTGGTTGATTTTGGCTTTGCCGCTCTCAATAGCTTCGCTGACCTCGGAGCGAGGGAGGTTAAAAGCCGCGGCTACAGCGGCATCCAGGCGCAGGGAGGCCAAACTGATTTGCCGGCTGCTTGTTTCCGGTGCATCAAAAACGAAATCCTGGGCCGAAATTGTATCCACCGAAACGCTGCTGTGTTTAACCCTGGTAAGTTGCTGGCTGATAAAACCCGCCAGAACGGAGTCGGAGATTAATATGGCCAAGGTCTTTTGCAGCACGATATCCCCAAGCTTTTCTCTTTTAATCCCCAGGTTTAAAACCGCCCCCAGGTAGTCCCGGTGGCCCGGAGAATCTTCTTTATACCCCGGGGTGGCAATGCGTAAATAGACCAGCCCGGCATCCGCCTGGGCTTCCCATTCCGGGCCGGCGACCAGCCGTTTGCGCTCCGCCTGTTCATAACCCCCATCCAGTCTCCAGGAGGTGGCCGGGCTATTGACGGCCACCGCCCGGGCCAGTTCCTGTTGATGCAGGTCCAGAAAATCGCTGTATCCTGACAAACCGCTGCCGGCTTTTTGCACCAGCTCGTCCAGGCGGGCGATCAGCCGCTTTTCATCGTCGTTGCGTGCTAATTTTATTAAGTAATCGTTCATTTTGATAGAATCTTCTCCAGGAATATACTTAATATTAAATCACTATAAATAGCAGCGCCAGCCCGGGGCATATTGCGTACAAGTTCAATCATCATAAATAAAGGATATAGTCGTATTATCTCTAATAATCTACTTATCGGGCAAGTGTATGCTTTATTTTTAGCTTATTAACGAAAGGTCCGGATGTATGAATTATCTTAGTATTTCAGAACCCGTCAGGGCAGAACTGATTATTAAGAAATCAAAATTTATAGCGCTCCTGCTGCCAGCCCAGGATCTAAATGATATCGAGAATACACTTAGGACAGTTCGCTGCCAATATCCTGGAGCCAATCATTATTGCTATGCCTATATCATAAGGCAGGAGGGGATGCTTCTGGAGAAGTGCAGCGATGACGGAGAACCTTCCGGCACAGCGGGCTGGCCCATCCTAAACGTCATTAA
>JBEHWI010000080.1:0-8694 GCA_040217815.1 Syntrophomonadaceae bacterium
CTGCTGTCGAACCAGCTTCGGTATAGGTGCCGGGACAGGCTCGCGCTGCTCGCCAGTCCCAGGGATATATTTAGGATTCGGAACGGCTGGGATTTTCACTACTTGCTCATTTGTATTCATTCTCAACCTTTACTTGACAAAATTCCATATAATTTACCAAAATCCTGTAAACAAACCTTTATTTTTTCAATCACATTATCACGTCAATCGGACCCTTCGCTGTCCAGAACAACCGTTCTCCGTATATGTTACAATATAAGGAAGAAGCATTAGAAAGGACGGCTGATCCAACTGGCTGCATCAATCTGCCCCCAGAAAATCGAGGAAGTTCACGGCCAGCTCATCGCTTTTTATCCTGTCTACACTGATCAAGGAAACGTAACCCGGGTGAAATATAGATTGAACAATTCGGGAACGGTCGCCAGTCTGGAGGATCCGCGTCAAGTGGAAAGCGTCAAGCGCGCCCTGGCGCGCTGCTATGCGGTAGACCTCCAGGCCCAGGCCCGCTTACTGCGCGATAAATATCACCGTCGGATATTGCTGCACTTCTATTTACCGGACGGGCGGGTATTCGTGCCCTTTAAACTGCGGGAAAGCAGGATAAGCGGCGATGCCTGTTATGGCTACATTGATATTGACCAGTTAGCCCGCCTGGTGCCGGGCAACGAATCCCACGTAATACTTAAGACCGGTGGCCGACTGCCCCTCTTCAGCAACATCACTACCGCCCGCCTGGCCTATTTTATGGGATTGGAGATACTGGCCGACTTCGTCAGCCCCCAGGATAATTCCGATCTAGATCTAGTCAATGCACTGGCGGTTTTACGCAGGGTATTTGCGGGCGAGCCCCAGCCCGGCAGGGAACCCTCCAGGCGTTTTAGCTTAAAGTTTTTGCCCAGAAAATAATTTACTACCGGGCTCGATCGGCAGAAATGAATAATTATCGATTGCCAGCGGCTATTTCCTATATGAATAGCTGCTGGCAATTTGTTTTTATCGATTTTGAGCAATTCGGCTTAAGGATGGGGAAGGTATACGCTATGGCCAGGGTCGGTGATATATTACGACCACTAAAATATTAGGAAGGAGGCAATCTGATGGCTGTAACTTCCATTCCCACTTCATCTGATTTTGCACTGGTTTATGATAATGCTGGAAAAAGCGTTACCCGCCGGTATTCAGATGTAAAAGTCGCGGCTGCTAATGACGACATATATTCGGTGGCCAGCTCCCTGGACGGCCTGCAGGACCAAACCTTGATCGCGGTTCAACGCAGGATTGACAGCGAACTTGCAAATTCTTAAAGAGCTTACCCCATTAAATTGTGAAAGGAGGACAAATGATGAGGATATTGGAAATGACCTTCAGCACCGAGCTGGGTAAATCTAAAACCATCCGGGTCTATAACGCCAAAGCGGCTTTAACCGGTGCCGAAGTCGCGGCCGCCATGGATAATATTATCGCCAAGAACATATTTGCCGGAGGCGGCGGCGATATTACCGGGAAAGTCAAAGCCCAGGTGGTAACCACCAGCACCGCCGATCTGAGCCTGGTCTAATATGTTTGCCAAGCGCCGGGATGCCCCTCCCGGCGCAAACATTCAGGAAGGAGGGCGCAGTGTGGACGATATTTTGAACCTTATTGCAAATGTCGGCTTTCCCATTGCGGTGGCCGTTTTTTTATTGGTGAGAATTGAAAGCAAAATAACCGGTTTGACTACTGCCATAGGCGAGCTGCGCGAAGCTATCCTGACCATGCCGCGAGAGCAGCCCCAGTCGGTCTACACGGCTGCCCGGGTAACCGTGAGGGAAGGCCTATGATCACTATAATTCCCACCAATCTTACTTTCGGTCCCCTATCCCCACGCCGGGCTACCCGGCGGGCGATAATCCACCACTCGGCCAGCCCGGATGTATCAGCTGCTATCATCCACGGCTGGCATTTACAGCGGGGTTGGAGCGGGATCGGTTATCACTTTGTAATCCGCCAGGACGGCAGCATTGAAGCAGGCCGCCCGGCGGACACCATCGGGGCCCATGCCGGTCCCCCGGCCAACGGCGACAGTATCGGAATATGCCTGGCGGGAAACTTCATGGAAGACTCCCCGGCTGGCCAGCAGATGCAGTCCCTGATTCAGTTGATTGCTTACCTGCGGGAAACCTACCAGGCCGATCTGGAGGTCCTGCGGCACAAGGATGTGGCATCTACCGATTGCCCGGGTGATTTGTTCCCCTGGCCGGAAATAAACTGGGCTCTATACGTTCTATCAGAAGGCGAAAACGAGGGAGGTAATACTGTGGAACCCTGGAAAAATGACATTATGACCAGGGCTATGGATAATAAACTGATCACTCAGGAGCACGATCCGGACGAGACGGCTCCCAAGTGGTTTGTCCTGACCATTGCATTAAATATATTGCAGGAGGTTGAAAATCTTGGTCAAAAACAATAAGATGAACGCCCAACAGTTCGCTTTATGGATAGAAGAGCAGGCCGGGGCCAGCTGCCGGGTATCTCCCGGGCGGACCGAATGCGTGATTGACATTGAACACATAGAGTCCGGCAGGTATGCCGCCTTATACGCGGTCGATTCTTCCACCGGCCTACTGGTGGTGGAGTTGGCGGACAACTTTGCCGACGAGGCCGAGGCCTGGAAGGCTATTGAAACTGAGAGCAGCCCCGTACTTTCTCCCCGGTTTTATGATGAATGGGTGAGAGAGCAGTATCTGACTGATAAGAACGCCCAAGTTGAGTGTTTGTCAATTTAAAAGGATCATTACGAATAGAGCGCCCATCTCGCAAATTATCACAGCGGGGTGGGCTCATTGTTATTAAAAATTAATAATTTTAAGATTTTAACAGTATGTTGACGGCCAAAGTCATATGCAAAAATATGTTATAATTTCCATGGAAATTAACAGTAATTTCGTTGGATATTAATAGTTTTTGATTGCAATTGTGGAAGCCGCACCAAAGGCTAATAGCAGGCAGTTCGTGCAAGCAGTACTTATAGCAATAATGCGCAGCTCGCCCAGCAGCAGACTACACATTTAATCAAGAAAGAAGACTTATTAATCACCTATCCGGAAAGCTATAGACCTTCTAGAAAAAGTGAGTGTTGCAAATTGAACCAAAATTAAAAAAGGAGTATATGACCTTCGGACAGTATCGAATTTATTAGGCTGTTGTTATATTAACCGATTGAGATAATAAGGAAGAAGGGCTAAGCGTGGCAACAACAATTGAAAGTATGACAGGGGTGAGTATATCTTCTGCTTATTTCTCTAATGCTACGTCGTTGAAGCTTTTCCCCCAACACCCCAGGCCCCCCAAAAACAACCGCGTGGCATTATTATATGGGAAGAACGGAAGCGGGAAAAGTACAATAGCGCAAGGATTCCGTGAATATAGGGATTCAGTTAACCCCCGAATCGTCACTCTGACACCTATGGATGGTGCTTCCCACATAAGAATGTCTCCGTCGGGTAACCCCGAAAAATTCTTTGTGTTCGATGAGGAATATGTTTCGTCACGTGTCAGGATTAAGGATTCAGGACTGGACGCGATTGTTCTGTTTGGTGAACAAGTCGCCTTAGAAGAGCAGATCGCGGAAACAGAAAAGCAAATCGAGGCGAAGAAAATCGAAGTGTCCCAGCAGGAAACCGAGTGCGCCAAATTCACGAATAGCAGCGATGTCAACTCCCCGGACTACTGGCTTATCCAAATTCGCGGTAAACTTCGCGAAGCCAACGGATGGGCAGAAGTTGGATCAAGAATCAAGGAACAAAGACAGAACCTCTCGGTTACCGATACGGAAATCGAGAGGCTCGGAGGCATTTCTCCCGCTAACCCCCAGGCAGATTTACAAAGCGAGTTGGAACGCTGCTACGCGCAATTCACGGCAGTCGGAGCGACTTCATCTCAATTATCCACGAGAATCACAACGATCTCCATCATCGGCAATATTGGTGAGAGCGCAAAGGCGCTTCTTGATAAAGTGGTTGCCAGACCGCAACTAACTGAGAGAGAACAAATGTTGTTGGATTTGTTTGGCTTACCCGGCGTAACTGGCGCAAGGACGTTTCTTTCTGATTCAAAGAACATCGTTTGCGACAAATGCTTCCAGCTGATAAGCGACGAATACCGAGCCGAGGTTCTCAAAGAGATTGAGTGCATCCTGAACCGCGATGTTGAAAAATTTAAGGATGAGCTTGCGAAACTGCTGATCCCTGAAGTTGCGATTGCCGCCTATCAGAGCTACCACGATTTGCCTTCATACGGCAGTGCGCGTGACCGCCTTGATGATTATAACAAAGCCGTAGTCGCTCACAACACTGCTGTCCAAGCAAAGATCGATAACCTCTTCGATGCTATGGCATATGACGATTCCATTGGTGTAATGGCGGCATGCGATGCGGTAAATCAGGCGCTGACGACGTTGGAAACCGACCGTGTCAACTTTAACCGCATCGTCAATGAAAGAGCCACCGTAAGAAACGAGCTTTTGGCTTTGAACGACGCCATAGCCCATTATGCTATCGAAACCATGTATGTCTCACTCCAAACGCAACGAACAACAAAAAAGACTGCAGACGAGCGGTTTCAGCAACTCAAAGAGAACCTCGCGGAATTGGAAGGCAAAAAGACGCAGTTAGATTCGCAGCGCAAGAACTTCAAGATAGCCGCCAGAGAGATTAACAGAGCTCTGGAGTACATCTTCTTCTGCAATGGCCGCCTTTCGCTGGAACTGGGTTCCGATCAGCTTTATCATCTAAAAGCAAACGGGAATCCCGTAAATCCAAACAAAGTATCCTGTGGGGAAAGAAACGCTCTTGCGCTGTGCTATTTCTTTACGGAAATTGCGAAAAACATGGATGCCAAGGCGATATACTCTGACGAAACTTTATTGGTGATTGACGATCCGGTCTCCAGTTTTGATTTGGAAAACAGAATCGGCATACTCTCTTTCTTGAGATGGAAATTGGAACAGGTTCTCGATGGCTGCGCGACCACCAAAATCGTGATTATGACCCACGACATAAGCGTGATGTTCGACATAGAAAAGGCGTTGCAGGAAATAGCCAAACACTGCGAAAAGGTATCGGTCAATGCGGAATACTGCCTGTTTCAGCTTGACAATAAGTGTTTGTCCGAATTTAAATATAAAAAACACAACGAGTACACCCAGTTGCTTCAGAGGATTTACCAGTACGCGACAAGCGTCGCTGTCGACCCCGATTCCGATCTGATAATCGGAAACGCGATGAGAAGGGTTCTGGAGGCTTTTGCTTCATTTTCGTTCAAAAAAGGCGTTGAGGATGTAAGTTTGGACGAGCGCGTATTGGAATTATTGTCCGACGAGAAATCTAAAGCGTATTATCGAAACTTGATGTATCGGCTTGTGCTTAACAACGAAAGCCACTTCATAGAGAATATCCAAGGAGCCCCAGAAATAAGCTTCTTTAGCCACTTGTCGTCGGGTGAAAAACAACGGACTGCAAAGGATATCTTATGCTTTATATATCGCCTTAACAAAGCGCATATATTATCCCACTTGCCAAACGCTGAGCCGGATTTGATGACTTGGTGTGCGAGCGTGAGTGGTATGACAATCACTTAACCACACTTCATATTGCTCAATGAACTTCGCTTAATGTTTATAATCGACTAATCCTGTCGCGTTGTGAATTGCACATTATCCATATTTGATATTACGCAGTCTTTATCATCTGACGCTTTGAAAAGAGGAAAAGAAATGAGAACAGCGGCAGAACTAGCAAAAATGATAAATACGAATATCATAAACACCCTTAACCAAAAAGACATTGATGCCTACTGTTTTCTTGAATCAAATTATATGTTGGTTGACGTTTACACCGACGAGCAGTACAGACGTAAATTCCGCGGTTATTATATCATGCGGTATACGGCCCAAGAATATGTTGACCGCTTCTTTGAATTATTTCAGCGCCAGAAAGATACACCTATGACGTTTACGGACTTGTCCAGGGAACTTTATAAGGTGGACGGCAAGCATCAACTATCATTCATATCGAAATTGCTCCACACCGCTGACGATTCGCTTCCAATTTTCGATAGCCAGGTTGGCAGGGCCTTTAATGTGCGCAGACATGTCGGAATGATTGAAGAGCGTATTGCAGAGGATGAAAATCTGCTTCGCTATATGTCTGAGACTTATCATCAAATGGAGACACAGGGCTTGATCGCTGATGCTATCCAAGCCTTCAATAGTAAATTTCCCGGCAACAGTATATCGTTTATCAAAAAGGTAGACTTTCTACTATGGAAGATGAGCGAAGCGTCACAAGTTAAAACAACTGATCCGCAGGATACGTTGATAAAGCCCGGCCGATATCGTCACTTCAAGGGCAAGGAATATGAAGTGCTTTACGTCGCCAAAAACTCGGAGACTCTGGAGCAAATGGTAGTCTACCGCGCACTTTATGGGGAGAGCGGTGTCTGGGTGCGTCCCGCTTCTATGTGGAACGAGGAGGTAAACCGTGATGGCGTGACTTATAGGCGTTTCACCTATATCGATTGAAATCTTGATTCACTAGTATAAAAGCAAGTTCAGCTTGTAGACTAACAGCAGGGGTAAAGCGATCCAGCTCAGCAGGCAGTAGATTACGATTATAAGGGAAGAAGCAAGCATCCACCTATCTATTTGATTGGGACCGGAATCGGAAGATTTGAATTTATAAGCCAGATAATTGACAGCAACCAGGCCGATTAGGATTAGTATCAATATTCCTGCAATCGTAATCCAGTCGGTATCCAAAAGAATTATGCGGGGTTCCCAAATGGCTGGCCAGAAGTAATAAACGGCCCGGATTACCAATGCGATCAAAGCAACTGTCAGGATTAAGTAAACCACCGTCTTTTTCAAGTTTATCGAGCATGGTATCGGCTTTAATAAAAAATCCATCAAAGCTCCCATCAAGGAGCTTTTTGTATTCGCAGTTTCCGAGGCGTCCATAATTATGGGGAAATTTCTTGCTCTTATATCTGGAGGATTTTTCTCTCTATATTCCGTCCTGGTAGCGAGTTCATCAATATCGTAATTACCAAGCCGCGATAACTCCAGCCCCTGACCGGAAATCCATAAGTCTAGCATAGCGTTACACTGTGGGCACAGTCCTTCTGCCAACTTTTCAGGTTGGCTGAAACCCAAAATATTGATATGGTTTACCATTCTGGCCGGTTTGGCTTCCGCTTCAGCCTCTGCCAATTGTACTTCTTGAAATGTGCCGGCATGATTTAAAAATTTGCCCGAACTTTCCATGCGTTACTCCCCTCGATCTGACTTTCCATATTCAATATCATCCGTAGCGACACCGAAAAATTGTGCAATGGCCCTGGCCTTGGCTAGGGGCGGCTGCCGCTTGCCGGTTTCATACAAGGCCACGCTGGCCGGGCTGATTTTGATTCCCGCCCTTGTGATCTCCTCCGACAATCGGCTTTGTGACAGGGATTTTTCTTTTCGGTATAAAGCCAATGGTTTCATAATAATTCTCCCAGCGATTGGAAATCTTACTTTTAGTATATGCTCGTTGTGAGAATTGTCAATCGTTCACGGTGCATAACGCACAAAATCTTTCTCCCTTACAAATTGTAAGTATAATTAAGCTCAGTAAGGAGGCAGGGTTGTGTTAGGCCAGAATTTAAAGAAGTTAAGAGAAGTGAGAAAAATTGCCCAGAAGAACCTTGCCGAAATGCTGGGCGTCGGAATTAGCACCGTTGCCGGATGGGAAAGAGGCTATAGAAATCCTGATCTTGAGATGCTGGTTAAACTTGCGGATTTTTATAATGTATCGGTAGATTCCCTCCTGGGCCGCTGGGATTTTGATGTTAAGGTGGATTTTGATTCGGATAGCATGAAATATAAATCCGAGGTTGAAAAGCTAGAGGATGAGGTAATTCAATCAATTGATCAGGCCCTCGCAACTGGCGTTCTTACTGAGGACCAGGCGAAACTAGGCCTTAGGTCCTGCCAACAAATCATTGGGCTTTTAATTGAATCAAACCAGGAATAATAAAGATGTAGCTATAGGAAATGGAAGGCCAGCTTCAGCACAATTTGCGGGGAGAAGCTGGATTTTTGCATTTTATACTGAACAAAAATATAATAAGCATCTGCCCCGAAGATGCCACATTCGCCGAACCCACCCAGACCACGCCGTAACATCAGCGCTGTCGGTTTACATAACTTCTATTCGAGGATGGACCGGAGCGCAGCAGAGGGAACCCGGAGGGTCCTTCGTCGCAATAGTAGTTATGTAGACCGGTATAGCCTCCGCCTTTAGCCGGGAACGTGTGAAGCGAAAGCGGAACAGGTTCCCCCAGCCCCCGCCAAAGGCAAAGCGTACGCCCAGGCCGTTTTATCCCTCCAGGATACAAGGATAATACGGCCGCCCTTCATAGATTCTGCCATAAGCAATTACTGACATAGAAAAGGATAACATCGAGGGCATGCTGGCGAGAGCGGAGCGCAAGCGCAGCCGCCATGATGCCCCGGGCACCGAGCGGAAGGCGCAGGCGCAGGGCAGCGCATACAAAATATACGAATGTGGCGGTTTTGGCAAGTAATGCCAGGAGGGTAAGTGCGGATATGCGGAGCGGATGCGCAGCAGATCCGCGCCAGGTCCCGGAGGGCAATCCGTTTTTTCTAGATTC
>JBEHWI010000081.1:0-8374 GCA_040217815.1 Syntrophomonadaceae bacterium
GCCATGCGGGCGGCTTTCAAGGCGGTTATGGACGGCAAGCAGGTGGCCATCCTGGTTCCCACTACGGTTCTGGCCGAACAACACTACCAGTCGTTCCGGGAGCGTTTTGCCCCCTACCCCACCGTGATCGAAGCCATCAGCCGGTTTCGCTCCCCGGCGGAACAGAAAAGGATCAGTGGTGAGTTGAAAAAGGGCACGGTGGACATCGTCATCGGCACCCATCGCCTGCTTTCCAAGGATATCGAATTCAAGGACCTGGGCCTGCTAATAATTGACGAGGAGCACCGCTTTGGAGTGGTGCAAAAGGAGAAAATCCGGGCTTACAAAGAGCTGGTGGACGTCATGTCCCTATCCGCCACTCCCATACCCCGCAGCCTGCATATGTCCCTGACCGGGCTGCGCGATATGACCATCATAGAAACCCCGCCCCCGGAACGCTACCCGATAAGCACCTATGTGCTGGAATACAATGAAGAGATCATAGTTGAGGCCATTAACAGCGAATTGGAACGCGACGGGCAGGTGTTTTTTGTCCACAACCGGATTGAAGACATATTAAAGGTGAAAGACGACCTGCAGAAGCTGCTGCCCGGGGTCAGCATGGCCGTGGGGCACGGGCGCATGCATGAAGATCAGCTGGCCCGGACCGTCATTGATTTTATAAAGGGAAAATTCCAGGTCTTCCTCTGCACTACGATTATAGAATCGGGCCTGGATATGCCTAATGTAAACACCATAATAGTTGACGAAGCGGACCGCATGGGGTTGGCCCAGCTCTACCAGCTGCGCGGGCGGGTGGGGCGCTCCAACCGTCTGGCCTATGCCTATATAACCTACCGGCCCTATAAAAATATCAATGAAATTGCCCAGAAAAGGCTAAATGCCATTCGCGAGTTTACCGAGTTGGGTTCAGGTATAAAGATCGCCCTGCGCGACCTGGAAATAAGGGGGGCCGGCAATATTCTGGGCCCGGAACAGCACGGTTATATCCAGGCGGTGGGTTTTGATATGTACTGCCGGCTTCTGGAGCAGGAAACCGCCCGCTTGAAGGGCGAGAAGTACATCGAATTGACTCAGCCCCAGCTGGACATTGACGCTGATTACTATATACCGGACAGCTATATTCCCGATTCCGGCACTAAAATGAGAGTTTATCGCCGCCTGCTGCTGGCTGTCGGGGAGGAGGAGGTCAACGAAATCCAGTCCGAAATGGAAGACCGTTTCGGTGCCATGCCGCCGGTGGTGGACAATTTCTTCCAGATATCGCGCCTGAGGGTTTTGGCCCGCAGCAAGAAAATAAAGTCCCTGCGCAAGAAGGGGCCCATTGTGGAACTGCACCTGGCGCAAAAACTGCCCACTGATTTTGACCCGCGTAAACTGGGAGGCAGTATCAAAAAGCTCAATGAATACACGGTTGTTTTACGCCGGGATAATAATTCCCTGAATGACCTGCAGAACCTGTTAGAAAATATCTAGCAGAGGGACGTTCTTTCTGTGTGACATGTGACAGGGGTGTGACAGGGGGACGTTCTTTCTGTCACACCCCTGTCACAAGCGGCATCGATCAAGGGGAAGAACTTTGATCAGACGATTCCGCAGCCTGGTTTTGGGATTGGGGTTTGCGAAGTTTGGCCGTAATTAAAAGGATGGTAGGATATAGTAAGTTTACGGGAAAGGTGTAAATCGGAGTGTATTTAAAGCCCAGCAGATTATAAACTATATCGGCAGGGAACATGTAGGAGGCAAATACAACTATAGCAAGTCCCAGGGGAAGAATAAGGGGTTTGAAGTCTTTTTTATAAAAAACATCCTGGCAGATGAAAAGGATCCCCTGCAAGAAAATTGTTATGGCCGTCACCCCGGTTAAAAACCACAATATCAAGAATCCCAGTTCGAGGCGTCGGAATTCACCGAAACCTACCAGACGGAAAACTTCAAATATAGGAAATTGAGATAATTGGGTTAGATAGGGGCCCAGGATTGATATGGTCTGCAGGTCGAGAATTGTCATAGCTCCGCCGCTTAATAGATACCACAGGTAGACTTTTCGTTTTTCCTGCTTCAGATTGCTCACCAGGGGTAGGAACAGGGCAAATATGATGACTTCATCAAAAGGCCAATCAGCAGCATAGAGAAAACCACCTACTAACAGTTTCCATTCACTCACCACTGGCCTTAATTTGGAAATATCCATAATCGGTATGGCTGTAATTATAGCCAGGATAATAAAAGACACGGCGATAAAAAAGAACAGCTCCCCCAGCCTCCCGAGGACCGTCAATCCCTTGTATAATGCATACATGCAGGGAAGTATTATGATGGGAAAAAGAATAAGCCGGGGAATAGCAGGGTAAATGACTTTGAGCAGGAGCCCTATATCATAAACGAGTTCAACGGTGATAATAAAAATGCTCCAGAAAAATAATATATTCAAAACCGTACCCAGGAAGCGGCCTAAAAGTTCACAACTGATTTGGGTAATTCTTAAGCCGGGAAATCGATCGTGTAGTTTTAAAATTGCCCAGAGTATATAAATGCCGGGAAGTATGGCAAGCATCTCTGCCAGCCAGGCGTTCTGCCCGGCGGTCTGGCCGGTCACAAAGACCAGGGAGCTGCCCGGAATCAATAGAAAGGCCAGGAAGGCCAATTGTTGACTTGATAGAGGCATTTCTCGTTTCATGCGTATACTCCGTTAAATGCTTATTTGCAGTATTTTTTCAAGGTTTTCCGAAAGCGGCTTAAATAAATACAAGGTTTTATTGGGATTGGGAAGGATGTTTAAAGCAAATACGTAGTCAATACCATAAAGCGTGGTCAGGCCAAAGAATATGACCGGTACTATTAGCTGTTTCCACTCTTTTTTCCTGACCAGGGGTGTTATTTCTAAAACAATAAACAATATGAGAAAACCGGTAATGGAATAAAGCATTAATGATGGCATGGTGACCTCCTGTTAGTAAGAGTACTAGTTTATTTGAATTGAAATGATTTCGACGTCATACCGTTTCTTTTCAAAACCGTTTTTATTTGAAGTGAGTATTTTACATCCGGGAACAGGTTGGGCCATTCTGACTGTACCTGTTCCCACTCGGAAGGCTGATATTCGTATACCAGGCGGCCCCAGCCGAGGAAGTCACTGCCCAATTCCTGAGACCTGCTGATGCAGCTCTTGATCTGCCGCTCGATTTCCCGGGTTGCCGCTGCTTCGATCTGTCCGGCCAGTTCCGGTTCGAGCACTGGAGCGGCCCCGCTCTCCTCGTAAAAATTCAACTGAGCCTCCACTTTGATCCTGATCTTTATCTGTCCCTCAACTATTTCCGGTCGGGATTGGGTGCCAAATACCACGATCTCCATGGTAATGTCTTCCTCTGGATTAAGGGGAGAAGGGATGATGAAAAGCCCCCCCTCGGTGCTGGTTGGACTTAACCAGCGGTAGCCCCGGCATTCGGTTTCATTGAGAGAGCCAGCCATCTTTCTTCCTTTAAAAGCGGCCGCTCCACTCAGAGATATCTGTTTTTTCTTATTATTTGTCTGGCTGCCGTTTGTATCCGTTTGGCTGTCGGAAACGTTCCCAGCCGAAGGGGCATCGGTCAAAGTGACCTGTGGAACCAGCGGTTCTATGCCGGGTGTAGCCAGACGGTAAGTGAACTCTTCCATGGTGGTAGGTACATAAATACCCAGCTGGTCCTGGTTCAATTTGACCATGCTCTGGAGTCCTGAACCCAGATCGTTGGTTTGGGGAAACTGGGCCGCCAGGATTTCCTCCGGGGTGGTCCCTGAGCTTATAAACAGGCTGATGTCGGGCCGCAGGTTGCGGTTGCGGGTCATAAAGTCGGAGGCCTGGGAAAGATCGTTTTTAACAAGGTTTTCTCCAAGGATAATAGCCCTCACATGGGCCCATTCAGGGACTTTTGACAATGACAACATGTTTTTGCGCGCGGCCAGGGCTACTCCCTGGCCGTTAGAAGTAACCAGAACCGGCTGCACGTCGCTGGAACCGGCTTCTCCGGGGGGTAAGGGCTGTACCAGCAATGTGGAAAAACTCAGCAGACCGTCTTCCTGCAGATCAACTCCAACCGCACTGGGAATGGAACTCTGTTCGATCTCCCGGTAGTCCCAGCAGCCCGGGCAGAACGACAGCAGGGCCACCAGTATAATAATCAGTAAATGTTTACACTTGGCAGGCATCATCAATCGCTCCCGACATAGTTTACCAGGGCTTGAAAAGGCTCAATAAGCGGCCAGTTATAATAAAAAGCCAGGCTCATATATAAGCCGATAATGAAATAGGCGGTAAAAGTCCAGAGTTCGAGGCGGGTTTTCCTTTTCAATAGAGCCGGCAGTTCCAGCCCCAGTATCACCACGTATATGGCTATTAGTATCCAAATCATTTATTTTGCCCCAGTTCCCAGTAATTATTCACGAAAGACAAAAGATTTATCGGTCAAATAACTTCTTCTGATCTGAAAATCAACTTTAACATCTGCCTGGACAGTAGGGAAAACCTGGCCCCACTGAGGCTCCAGTTCCTTCCACTGCCCGGGATGGGAAGCCTGGATGGTCTGACCCCAGCCCAGAAAATCGCTGTTCAAGGTCTGGGCCTGCGCGATGCACTGCCTTATCTCTTTCTCCAGTTCCTGGCTGGCCAGGGCATTCAACTGGTTAAACATAGGCAGGGAAAACAGATCCCCGGTGCCGGTTTGTTCATAGAAGTTGCCTTCGGCTTTAAGCTCTATTTTCATGGTGATTTGGCTGCCTTCCACGACCGGGGTGATTTTTGCCTGCGAGCGGGAAAGCTCCAGGGTTATCCAGCCGTTTTCGTCCTGGGGAGAACGGATAACAAAGAGGCCGCCTTCAATCATTTTGGGTCTTAACAGCCGGTAGCCCCGGCTCTCTGCTTCATTCAAGGTCCCAACCATTTTGCGATCCTTAAAGACTGCCATCCCATCCAGGAGCAGCTTTTCTTTACCGGCACTGCGGTCAATAGTTACCATGGGGAGCACCGGCTCTATTCCCGGGGCGGAAAGGCGATCTACGAATTCGATCATGGTGACCGGGGTATATATACCCAGCTGTGATTCCTGGGTCTGTAAAAGGTCTCTTATCGCCGTGCTGGTATACGGTTCAATCAACGGTTTCACATTGATAAGCTCCTGGGCCGTTGCGCCGTGGGCGACCACGATGGGGATGTTTTTGCGGATAAACCGGTTGCGGGTGACGCTGTCGGCAAATATGGCCATGTCGCTCCTGGCAAAATCCTCTCCAAATATATATATACCAGCCTGGCTCCAGAGAGGGAACCGGGGAAAGGAGAGCATGATATTGCGGACTGCTTCAATAATAGTGCGGCCCGTCGCAGTGAGGATAAAAAACTTGGGACCCTGGCCACCGGATTTTTCCGGGGAGGTTGGATTGGCCATCTGCACCGCCAGGTGGATTTGCTGGTCTTTATAATCAATAGCCATACCCATTGGCACTGAAGCCTGGTTGATCTCGATACTTCCACAACCAGGCGAAAGGAGGAGCAGAATTATTAAAACGGCGGCCGAAAGGCGTTTCATTGTTGTTTGCCTCCTCCATCTTCAGGTGGAAAGGACTGGCGAACCTGGTTTTTCATCCCTTCTATAAAAGGCCTTTCCCGGTTTTTGAACCAGGGCCGGCGAATGATGATGTCTCCCATCTGCTGCAGATTAAAGGGTGCAATAGGGGCCATATAGGGCATACCAAAGGACGAGAGGGATACCATGCGCAAACCCATCAGTATGAGTGCGATAGTGATGCCCAAAAAGCCCAGGGTACCGGCAGCGAAGAGGAAGCCGAAGCGGGCGATGCGAATAATGGTCCCTGCATTATAGGACGGAGTGACAAAAGAAGCGATGCCGGTAAAGGCGATGACCACCACCATGGGAGTGGATACCAGCCCGGCTCTTACAGCGGCATCGCCGATGATCAAGGCTCCCACGATGCTGACTGCCGGACCCACCGCCCGAGGCAGCCGCAGGCCCGCTTCGCGAAGCATTTCAAAAGTGAGATCCAGAAGGAGCGCCTCTATAAAGGCCGGAAAGGGCACCCCCTGCCGGGTGGCCGCAATCGTCAGGAGCAGGGGAGTGGGAATCATCTCATGGTGATAGGTTATTATCGCCACATACAGTGAAGGCAGCGTCAAAGCCAGCAGGAAAGCCGCCAGGCGCAGTATCCGATAAAGCGAGGCCGGAATAAAGTGCACGTAGTAGTCCTCGGGGGAGATGATATATTGGGGAAAGGAGATGGGCAGAACCAGAACCATGGGTGAGCCGTCCACCATGATAGCCATGCGCCCTTCCAGAAGAGATCCACACACCCGGTCCGGCTTTTCGGTGTGCTCCATCTGGTTAAAGATAGTCCAGCGGTTGTCGGCAATAATTTCTGATATATACCCGGTATCAAGCACCGCATCGATATCGATTTTACTGAGGCGCTTTTTCACTTCCTCCACCAATCCGGGCGGGGCAATATTTTCTATATAACAGATCACCACGTCGGTTTTGCTGATCCTGCCCAAAACCATGCTCTCTATCTTAAAGCTGGTCGATTTAAGCCGTCTCCTTAAAAGGGCGGTATTAAAGCGAATGGTCTCGGTAAAGCCTTCTTTGGGGCCGAATATCACCACTTCGTTTTCGGGGGATGCGACTTTGCGGCCTTCCCAGGAGCGGGTGCCGGCCACCAGGCCTTGAGCCCAGCCGTCGATTAGTATTACACAGTCGCCGGAGGAGATGTGATGGCAGACTTCTTCAATGCTCTCCAGGCTTTTTAATTCGGCCAGGGTCAGGATGCGGTTCTGCAAAGAAGCGAACATTTCCGGGCCTTCCAGCAGGGCCGTCCCGTCTTTTTGCATCATATTCAGCTCCAGGAGCAGGGTCTTTAAAAGGTTATCTTCAATCTCTTTGCGATCAGCCAGCCCGTCAAAATAGATAAGGTATCCGGTGGTGGGCCCTGGTCCAAAACGAAACTCCTTTAGAACGGCGTCTGAGCACCCCTTCAGAAGCGTTTTCAATGTGTCTATATTTTCTTTAATGCTGGCTGAAAGCGGCTGAGCAATCAGTTCAGCGGGGGGAGCGGCGGCTTCTTTGGCTTTGATCTTTCTACTACTGCCCAGGTAGCGCATTTATGAGCCTCCTGATCATGAAATGGGTTTTGATGAACAAAAATAGTTTTAGCTTGAGATATCTGGATTATTCGAGGCGCCTGATTGCCGGTCGGAGCCGGCCTCATCGGGAACTGGCTTGAACAGGGTCACTATGAAGAGCAGCAGGGGAATAAAAATGAATGAAACCGTATAAACAGCAGGCATGATGGTTCTGCTCCAAATTACCACCGCCAGATCGTTGCTTCCTATTAAAATAGCCAGAATTCCTAAAATCAATGAACTGGGTGCAGCCAGAAACCGGTAATCGTCAAGCCCCAGTACTTTTTGAGTGGTAAAACAGGCCAAAAGCCAGGGAAAAGCCACCGCCGCAAAAACGCCCAAAATCACTATACCGATGAAAAGGATGTCTATGTTTTGAATGAAAGTACCGATGCGTGCCAGCCTGATCATACTGAAGGTGGGAAAGGTCAGGTTAAACGAAGGGAGGACTCCCCTGGTTATAAGGATGCCCGTGGTGGTAAGGGTTATTATAAAAGTGTAAGTATATAATAGATATTTCATTATGGTATAGGAACGGTTTTTATCGGGCAGGAAAAAACCCAACATCAGCACCGGCGCGAATTTACCAAGCAGGGCGGTACTGGCCAGGACACCCAGTGTAAAGGTCTTGTAATCCATGTGAAAAAAGGGCTTAAGCCTTTCCGGATGGAAGTTGCCGGCTATAGCTATGATAATTACCAGAATGGCCAAAGTGACGCCGGCAAATGAAACCAGCTCACTAACCCGGGCCAGGTGCTCCAATCCCAACTTGATGGCAATAAAACCTACGAACAGCAGGACTCCGATAAAAACGCTGATCGGGGTGGCCGGTAAAACGTTCATTTTCATGAATTCAATGAACAGTCGCAGAGTAAAAGCAGCCACCAGCATATAGACTAAAATATAATAGAACCCCAGGATCTTTCCCGGTATGGCCCCAAAATGCTCCCACAAAAGAATGGGGAAAGGCTGACTGCTCTTTTTTATAATGTAGCTGTACATAGCTATAAGAAGCAGACCAGGAAAAAGACTCGCAATTAAGGCCAACCAGGAGTTGTTGGCCAGAATATGGATTACCACGTGGGGCTGTTCCAGGACCGCAACCGGGCCCATGAACACTAAAAATATGCAATACATCTGAAAGTTAGTGATCTTGTTCATATAATGCCTTCCCTTGCTTCTATATATGGCTATTGTGACCAGAAGATC
>JBEHWI010000082.1:0-8288 GCA_040217815.1 Syntrophomonadaceae bacterium
CTACAAGGCTTCATTAGCCCCCCTGACCTGGAACAGCTTCTTAATCAAGAACCTGATCCCGGTTACCCTGGGCAACATCGTAGGTGGAGCTATCTTCGTGGGCGGTATCTACTGGTACAGCTATATCTTCCCGCAGGCCAAGGCTGACAAGAGCGTAAAAGCCTAATAGAAATCAGTCTTCTCAGGGGTATATCCCTTGAGGCGATGATCTTACTCCATCAAGGAGGGGGGGTGGCGCCCCCCTCCGCTCCCGTATTGAGGCGATGTCTTGAAGGTTAAAAGACAGGAAAATGAGTTTTAAGAACCGTTCTTAACTCATTTTATTATTTCGGCTGGTAATAACAGCGCTTTGGTGAGTCAAGCACACCCGCGTCCTTTAGTTTCTTTATTACCTTATCAACGTCCTTTTTGTCAACACCCGACAGCTCTGAGACTTCTTTGGAACTCAAAGGTTTTCCGGCTTTTTTAAAGGCTTCCATTATAGCTTTTTCGTTGTCCATTACAGGCACCGCCTTTCTCTACCTTTTTAATTAAGCAAGCAGCCCTATTTGCGCAGGTATTCTTCGACCAGAAAATCAGCCAATTTCTCCAATTGTTCAAGGGAATAAGAAGGAATGCCTTCTTTGAATGGCTCATCGCTTACCGTTGCGATCAGATCGACATTCCAGTCGGGATAAGCTGCTTCTTTATCACGTATTACCTGGATTTTGGGTCCCGGTTCACTTTTAAAACCCTCAATGAGAATCAAGTCCAAATCCTGACCAACCATAATCCGTTCTAAAATGCTGGGCAGGGGAGGTTCGGTGATGAATCGCTCGTGGGTGGTTATTGAATCGGGCCCTACCACCATCACTTTTTGAGCGCCTGCGTTAAAGTGCTGCCAGGAGTCTTTGCCGGGAACATCCATATCATAGCCGTGAGCTGCGTGTTTAATAGCAGCCACCCGGTAGCCCTTTCCGGCCAGTATTCTAATCAGGTGGGCAACCACGGTTGTCTTGCCTGAATTGGAATAACCAAAAAAACCTATTACAGGAATCGTCAAAACCGTCTCCTTTCATATAAATGCAACGATTATTGCTACCATATTACAAATAACGGCAGCCTATAAATATTTAACCACAATAGGCTCTTAAGACATAGCTGTATTTTTAATATCTATTTCAGGGCTTCCCATAGAGCAAACGCAAATTCAAGGGCTATGAGCAAAATAATGATCCATTCCAATACATTGGAATGCTGGACATTCAGCTCGCTGCTGAGCATGGAATAATTCTGCTGGATAACTTGCAATTTGCGGGCCACCCCTTCCCTCCACTGATCAATGCGTAGAACCCGTAAAGTGGTCTGATATACGCGGGCGTAATAAATATCTTCAGTAATTTTGATGAGGTTGTCCACTTTTTCGGTGACTTCGGTAATATCGGCAATAAAGCCCATAAGGGCGCTCAAAATTTTGCGAAAGCGACGCAACCGGGTAAAAGTGGATCTTTGGCCGGCTTTTTCGATATCGTCATACATTATTTCCATTTGCCGGTTTAACAGTTGATCATAGTAGCGGAATTCAAGCAGCTGAACATTGGCAAATTCGATGAGATCGCGCAAGTCGCTCGGATCATCGGCATCACAGATCAAAGCTGTATCCCAGGTCAAAATGACAAAATCATCACTGCCGTAAGATAAACGATTGCCCAGAACCTGTTCTCTAATCTGGAGGCTAAAATTAATATCCTCACCCATCAACAGGGGCACAGGATCGGTTATGAGGGCGGAATCGTCGATCCGGTAGATAGTGTAGTCTTCATAAAACGATGGATCCACCGAATAAAAATCAGCCGAATCCTGAAACAGTTCCTGAAGGCGCTTCAGCTGGCCGGTGAAAGCTTCATCCAGACTGCGCTGTCCAGCAAAAGTAAGGGCCATTGGTTTCAAGTTACAGGCTCCCGGAACCGGTTCTTCGTAGGAAAGGCATATGCTAATGGCGCCGATGTCAAAAATGCGAGCTTGAACCTGAAAAGAACAGGCAATTGAATCGTTTTGTATATGTACATTGTCCAGGGGTATTGACAGGGGTGTGTTATCTATATGAATCGATTTGGGGGCAATCCTGGATAAACCGGACCGGGAAGCCAAACGATCACCGGGGAGCTCTCTTTCCAGGCGGGTCAGGTCGATTTCCCGGCTGGTTTCGTAAATCCGATAGAAATGTATTGAAAACATGACCAGACACCTCCCCTGCCTAAAACGATTTCGCCATATTTAACCTAATTGTATATTTGATAAGGAACAGTGGCCAGTATTTTAAGCAGGGAGAGGTAGATAAAAACCCACCAATATTAAAGTAATCTGTTTATTGTGAGCCGGACTGTTGACCTTGACCGCCTTGCTGGCTCCCGCTTTGGTTCTGGCCACTCTGGCTTCCGCTTTGCCCCTGATTCTGACCGTTGCCATTCTGGCCCTGGCTGGACGTAGGCTTGGAAAATGCATCTTCCAGCTCCTTTAAGTTGCTTACCAGGACGGTGCCTTTCATAAAAGCCATTTCCAGGGATTGACTTTTTATAGCCTGTTTTATATCATGCAGTGCGAATTCAGTCCGTTCGAGTAGTTTGGAATCTTGACTTTGGGCCTGTAGGCGAAGCTGGTTCCAATAAGGGTCAATCTGGCTGGCATGCGATTCAGCGGCTTTCCAGTTTTTACGGGTGGCCTCGGTTAGTGAAGATAAAGCCTCATATTTAACCAGGAAGAAATCCGGAGGGATAGGCATTTTCAATGCTTTTGCCACCTCTCCTAAATCGCGATACAAGGTTATGGCAGCCATCAGGCTGTCGTCTATGTTTTCCTTTCCTGTAGCCTGGGTTAAGCTGTCCAGGGATTTTTCAATATTATCGCGCGCGCTTATACTCAACCCGGCCTTGACTGCTTCGGGCTCAAGCGAATTCCAGTTGCGGTGAATGTTCCACAGACTGGTAGTCTCCTGCTGCCACGGGTTGCTGGTCGGGGCCTGGCTTTTTTGCCCCGAGGTGGCTTGCCCACCGCTTTGCTTTTGTTGATTCTGCTGTCCCTGCTGTCCCTGCTGTCCCTGCTGTCCCTGCTGTCCCTGCTGTCCCTGCTGTCCCTGCTGTCCTTGCTGTCCCTGCTGTCCTTGCTGTCCCTGCTGTCCCTGCTGCCCCTGTTGTCCTTGCTGTCCCTGCTGTCCCTGCTGTCCTTGCTGCCCCTGTTGTCCCTGCTGCCCCTGTTGTCCCTGCTGCCCCTGCTGTCCTTGCTGCCCTTGCTGTCCCTGTTGCCCCTGTTGTCCTTGCTGCCCCTGTTGTCCCTGCTGCCCTTGAGCATCTTGCCCGGTCGTACCTCCCATATTCTGAGCCAGTTTAGGCATTTTCTGGTTCAGAGACTTAGTCTGCAGCCCGCTTATTATTTTATTGAGGTCTTTAATAATCTCATTGGCCAGGGACATCTGGGAGTTGGTATTGGATGATTGACTATTGGGTTTCTGCTCCGCTTTTTTAGAGCAGGCAGCCAAATTAGGGCCACCAGCCAACAGCAGAAAGATCAATATATATGACCAGTATCTTTTATGCATATTTTCACCCCTAAACATTACATTCGCTTTTTTTAGCATTTCCCGATGCCAAATGAACGATTCTAAGGGGGTGAACAAAGAAAAATTAGCTATTTAAAAAGAGCGGCCTCCATAGCTCTGTTTATGGATGAGCTTTAGAGGCCGCGCGAAAGTTAAAATTGGAGTTGGAGCGAATTTACCGTCCGCGCGTTAGGCGATTGTATACTCCACGGTTTCTTTGATTACCAGGTTGGCTGATTTCTTTTCGGCAAGAGTTCCACCCTGAACGGAAAATACGTTAAGGGCGATAATTTCATTCATAGCTGTATTGACCCCACTGGCGGTGAGGTCGGGTTTGGCATCGGGAATGCTCAGGTGAAAACTGCGGTCACCCGAGGTTGTAAAATAAAGCTCCAGACTTCTTTCAGTAGCCAATAATCTCCCCCCTTTCATTAGTGTTTACCAGGGTGCTACTGGTTGCTCAGTTCAACCACGTCCCGGCGTTGGACTGATATACTGGTCTTCTCCTGCAGGCCCAGGATAATTTGACCGGCCGCGTAGACATTATCATTGCTCGAACTTGGAGTTAAAGACTTAAAAACACGTTCTTTGGTCTGGGTGTTTCCTGCGTTGTTTAGACCATAGTCCAAAACCAGAACCAGACTGCTTGATACAGGGGTAGAAACAACCGCCATGCTATCACCTCCTATTTAAAAATAAGGGCACCGGTTTCCCAAGTCGATTGTAGCACCTGGCCCTTCAGGGGGGAAAACGACCGGAAAGGGGATATTGGGTGCATAGGTTTAAAGGAAACGAAAAAAAACGATGGGCAACTAGCTGTTGAATATCGAAGAAGTAATATTAGCAGGGGGGAAAAATAAAAAGGATTGATCTACGCAAAGTTGTAGACAAAGATCTCCACCAATTTGGGATCGAATTGCATCCCAGCATTGCGCTGCAGTTCATATAGGGCCTGTTCATGAGAAATAGGAGGCTTGTAGGGTGTTTCATGGGTCATGACATCATAGGCATCTATTATCGATATTATGCGGGCCAGTTGGGGAATCTCATCCCCTTTAAGTCCTCGGGGATATCCCTGACCGTTCCATCTCTCATGATGGGACAATATTTCTTCAGCAATAATGGAAAGCTCTGGAGAGGCGTTGACAATCCGATACCCGATTTCGGAATGCTTTTTCACGGCGTCCCATTCTTCAGGTATAAGGTTGCTGGGTTTGCGCAGGACCTCGCCCGGTATTCCGATTTTTCCAATATCGTGTAGTTTGGCCAGGAGCATCAGTTTATCGGCATCGTGTTTGCGCATACCCATGCCGGCTGCCATGCGCAGGGCAATCCGCTGCATGCGTTCCGTATGTTCACGTGTTTCGACCGTGCGATCCCAGAGGGTGTTTTCAAGGGAAGAGATAATCGCACTGCGCGTATTTTTGCTCTCCAGCAGTTTGTTCAAGTACATATCGTTTTCAGCCTTTTTGAGGATTTCCATAATATTCTGGCTGGTATTCTCCTTGGTAGCAAAACCCAGAGCCATGCTCATAGTTATAGGAGTAGTTTCAACCGCCGCGGCATTGCGTTTTATGCGTTCACAGATATTGGCCGCAATTTTGATATCGGTTTGGGGAAGCAGTATGATAAATTCATCTCCACCCCAACGGGCGATAATATCTTCTTCACGGCACGACTGCCGCAAAATATCAGCAATCTTTCGTAGCAGCCGGTCTCCTTCCTGGTGCCCGAAGGCATCATTAACCAGCTTTAGACCGTTGACGTCACCCATGGCAATGCTCAAGGGAAGCTGGCGCTCTACGTCAATGCGCTTCAATTCTTCCTCAAAGAAGGCCCGGTTGTAGAGGCCGGTTAACCGGTCATGAAAACTCAAGTACATGATTTTCATTTCGTTGGTTTTGCGGTCGGTGTAATCTTCACAGGCCATTATGACTTCTTTAAGTGTCCCATCGGGATTCAATACCGGATCAATGTTATAGCGCAGCCAGATTCTTCTGCCTTCCGGAATCTGGAAAAGCAGTTCACCCTGACTGGCTTCTTTAACCACCAGGCTCTCCTTGACCCGTTCTTCCAGCCCCGCCTCCATAGCTTCCGGTGAAAAGAACAGGTTAAATGTCTTAAGTTCTTCTTTGCTTTTGGATCCCATCAGTTCCAGGAAGCGGGTGTTGGCATCGCTTATCACTCCGTAGGCGTCAAACCTGACCAGCCCGATGGGGCTCTGTTCAAACAACCGCTGATAGCGTTGTTCACTGTCGGCCAGGGCCCTTATGGCTTTCTTTTTAACATCAACATCCTGGTAGGTTCCAACCACACGCAGGGCACGACCCATGCTGTCGCGGCTCACCACACTGCCTTTGTACAGCAGCCAGATCCAGTCTTCCCCCGATTTTACGCGGTATTCCTGTTCTATATGAGAGGTTTCGCCCTTTAGGCCGGCTATAAGCGTATCCCGAAATAAAGCCCGGTCCTCCGGGTGAACAATATTCATCCATTCGTTGGCGGTAAATACCCTTTCGTTGCCGGGCAGGTAGTTTAGATTTATGCTTTCCCCCCAGCGATCATCAACCGTAATCAGTTTTGATTCCAGGTCCCAGTCGCAGAAGGCCTCCCTGGCGCCCCAAAGAGCCAGTTCCAGGCGCTGCTGGCTTTCGCGGAGTTGATCGTTCTTGTTGATCAGCTTTTTCTGATAGAATTCCAGGTCCTCATTCAGGGCCTTCATTTCTTCCAGGTTTTTTTCCAATTCGGCCTGGGCCGTTTTTACCTCGGTAATGTTGCGGCTTATGCCAACCAGCCCGGTGATCTGGCGGTACTTGTTGCGGATGGGGGCCAGGGCGGTATGGTAATGGCGAAGTGAACTGCCGCTGCCCAGGGTGTATTCGTAAGTAGCCCTCTCTCCGGAGAGTGCTCTTTTATTGGCTTGAGAAAATAATTCGGCTTTTTCTGGTACATAGATTTCGGCCGGGGTTTTACCCAGGAAAATATTGTGATTGAGATCCTCTTCAAAGATTCCATTTCCATAAATGCCGGAATACTTTTCGTCTTTATCCATTACAAAAACGGTGTCATTGATAGACTCCAACAGGGCTTGAAGCTCTTCTTCCCGTTCCTGCAGCCGGTCCGAAATTCGCTGGGTTTCACTGATATCGGCCAGGGATAGAGCGTAAAACAAACTACCCGAAGAGTCAGTTGCGCAGTAGACCAGGAACTCCAAACCAATTTCCTGATCGGGGGTGTGATATTTATCAACACAGAAGTGTACCTTCTCACCGGCTTGCAATGCGGGCAGTGCTTGAAAACCGGCTTGCTCCAGAATTTCAGCCAGGTTTATGCCCCGAAGCTGTTCTTCACTGTAGCCTGATAAGGAACAAAAGGCGGGATTACAGCATTCGAGATAACCATCTTCATTAAATAAGGCCAGAGAATGGAAGCTGTGGCTGACAATATCGGGCCACAACTGGCCGTCTTCCTGAACGCTCAAAGTATTTACAATCCGGTCCAGCCACTGGGTATTGCCAATCAGAGCCGGGCCTTGAGTGATGCCGGAGAGGGTATTTGCGTATAATCGGAAATTACGAACAAAGTGATCATGCAAGACAAACAGCTGTTGCAGCTGGTTCAACGAATATCGCTGGTAGTCATAGATGCCATAATAACGACAGGAGAATTTCCCCAATTTAGCATGCAGTTGCTGGGCAAATAGGACCAGAGATGGTTCCCCATAATGCTGTATTAAAAGGGAATCGAAATTGACAATCAAGGAAACGCCCGAACAGCCTTCAATAGCAGTTGCTTTAACAGTGTCCACCAGGGCTTCGATGACTGATTCGGGGCCTGATTCAATGAGCAGTTCGGCAAAATAGCTGGAGGCCAGCAAAATGATGTTTTTTCGCCAGGAGGGCCAGTTTGATTCTTGCCCGCGCTGTTCCATAAAGGTCCTAAGAGAATTTCTGTCATTTTCCGGGACCAGGCAGATACATTTTTCCTGGCGCGCCAGGGCGATCTGGATCTGGTAATCTACCAGTTGCATCCATTCGTCCAGATTATCATAAAAAACAGCCACACGAGCCGGTGAAGTCAAATTTTCAAGAGTGTCAATTTTAACTGGAATTCCCGAAGACATTTTTGTTCTCCTAGAAATAAAATCCAATTAGAAAAATCGGTGTATTATAAAGTATATCAGAAAAACAAATCATTTACATCTATTACTTAGGACATAAATTGGTTATTTTATACCCCAAATATGTGACTTTGCGACGATAAAGAGGCTGGGACATTTAATATACAGAATGCCCGGGCTTAGGTCCTAAAATAATCCACGTTTTGACATATATTTTAATAATTGAAGAACTTTAATGAAGCGGGGATTGCAAATAAAAATCCTCACAAAAAAATGGTTCACATTTGCTTATTTAGTGAACCATTTTTGAAGAATCATAAAGGAGAGGGCGTAGTACAACATTCCGTATATTCGTGCCCACAATTTGGGCATATTTTTTCGAATTACTGCGTTGTCGTGGGTAGCAATACGTCCAGTATTACTCACTCCTTGACGCCCATGGACGGGCTAATACGGCGGTGCCAGGATGGCAAGGAGCCGTGAGACGCCCATGGACGGGCTAATACGGCGGTGCCAGGATGGCAAGGAGCCGTGAGACGCCCATGGACGGGCTAATACGGCGGTGCCAGGATGGCAAGGAGCCGTGAGACGCCC
>JBEHWI010000083.1:0-8026 GCA_040217815.1 Syntrophomonadaceae bacterium
TTACAATATCAACCCCTTTGTCATCCAGATATTGATCCGGCACAAATGCGGCTTAATAGCAATCTTTATTTTACATCACCGATCTTTTTAAGCACTTTGCCAATAATGCAGCATTCGGTGGCATTGTAGACTATGGGTTGATAGGCTTTGTTGTCAGAGCTAAGTATTATTTTATCTTCGGCTACCATGATCCGCTTGACGGTGGCATCCTCGTAATTGTATAGTACAGCGGCTATTTCATTGTTATCAACCGTGGGCTGCCTGCGTATCAGCACCAGATCGTTGTCACCAATGGTGGGTTCCATGCTGTCTCCTTTAATGCGAAGAAAAAAGAAATCGTCCTTGGTGTACCCGTCCATATTAAAAAACCTCGTATCCATTGACACATATTCCTCGACTTCCTCAATGGCTTTGATGGGATTACCCGCCGCTATCCGGCCGAAAACAGGGAACGTTACCATAGTATTTTCATCAATGGGTATGGCGTTCGATGGTTGACTGGGCAAAGTTGCCGAGGGTAAATAACCGGCGGCCACCAGCAGTTCTTCGTAGGAGATTTTAAGCGCCGGGGCCAGCTTTTTTAAAATGTCGGGAGAGGGAATACCGCGCTGGCCGCTCTCAAGCTGGGAAAGATAGGAGTTGGACACCCCGCAGAGCTTTTCTACCTCTCGCTGCTTCAAGTTGTTTGCTGTCCGTAAGTCTTTTATATATTTGCCGAATATTGCCTCTTGCACTTGCAAACACCACCTTAAAGACATTCTATATTAAGCAGGAAAAATTTTCACTAGTTTTTACCAAAAAATGATTGCAATATTTTACAGCATAGCTTAATATATCCACAAATAGAAAATTTGCAATAGCAAGCAAGAAGGGAGAGCACATGAAAATTATTTTGAAGGACATGGGGGAATTCCATGAACTGCTGCTCCGCAAAGGCTTTACTCGCAGGGAACTGGGCCGCCGGGCGGCCATCAGCGAAGTCTACGCCCAGCAAATCGCCAACGGGGAGCGCAATCCCGGCGCCAAAGTGGCGCGAAGGATTTGTGAATGCCTGGAGGTTGAGTTTGACGATATTTTTTTTATCCAGGTTGCTGGCAAATGCAAGCAAAATGATAAAAATAGTATTGCCGGGTAATCGAAAATTTTGCTGGTAAGGAGGTGAAGTTTGTGATCCCTGCGCCCTATAATTCCTGGCCGGTTGTCATGTCCACCAACAAAGCGGCCCAGCTCCTGGGAGTGGATAGAAAGACCCTGGCCAAAAACAAAACCATGCTGGCCCGCTGCAGCGAAACCATCGGAGACAAATCCAAGGTCATCCGGGACAGGCTTCTAAGGGAACTGAAGATTATTTAACGGAGGTATAAATGGTTAAATGCGATCTGAACAATGTTGAGCTGGAGGAAATGGCTCAGCTATTCGGCAGAATCAACCAGGCCCGGGCTGAAATCGAAACCGGCATAAGCGCCCAGGAAGCCTATGCCGAAACCATCAACGAAATCAACTGCTTGTCGGTTGAGGACAGCGTCTACGGTGAGGAGCTTTGTCGCAAGGCCCTGGAGCAGCTGAGCCTGATCAGGGCAGCGGAGCTGGCGCATAGTACCATTCATAACTGTCAATCCGAGTTAGAGGCCAAATATGAGATACCCGGCAGCGGCCCCGAGGGGAGGCACAGAGTGCAGTGACAAATGAGCTTCGGAGCTGTAGCCGGGCCGGCAGCCGGTGGGCATTGCCGGAGCGGGAAGATGCCAGGGAAGATAACGAAACCCTCCAGGAACACAAATTCCTCGCAGCCTCCACATCTGGACGGTGTACGGTAGTATCCGGGTTCGAACGGCTTCTCATCATTCTGTCGACAGTGCTGTTCATCATGACGGTGACGGCCCAGCTCTGTATTTATTTCAAACAATTGTAAGGAGGGAACGAATTTGAATGCTGAATCTTTGCCCAATGACAAAATAGTCAGCTATAAAGGCGATGTATTGACCGGTCCCAGCGAGGTGGACGGCTATGAGCGCTTGGATGAAGAACAGAAGGTACTGTTTGCAAAATTCCTGCGCAATTTTTATGGAGCCTGGGAGTTTCCCGAGAATCATCAACCCGTAAAAATCAGCTATGTGGAGGACGAGAATCCCTATTTGCGGGTGGATTTTGAAAAAGGTGAATGGCTGCACATCCAGTCCCCGACAATCTGGTATTGAGTGCAGCAGAACGTATGTTTGACAGAGCGTTAGGCAAGAGATAAGGGGGGACATAGTGGGCGTTAAAATAGCGACCGGGAAGAATCCTCCCAGTAAAACCAGCAGAACCGGGAAGACTGATTCCCACCGAAAGAAAATGTTAATAATTGTGCGGGGCACGGGAACCCGCTTTGATGGTATCTATAATCTCGAAGAACTGCCTTTGAACTTATTCTATGTAGCAGTGGTCTGCCTCACATTATATTTATTTTGGTAAACCGCCTGGAAGGGAGGGGATTGCTTGTGTTTGGTGCTGAAATAGCGCGCTGCTGCAGGACCTGCTTCTTCTGGCAATCCGAGGGCGGCGATGATTTTAAAGAGCGGTGTAAATGCCGATTCCGGGAGCCATACTGCCGCCTGGACGGCAAACCCCGTCAGGCCGGAGCGGGGCGCGGTTGTTTGGGCTGGAAGTCCAGGGAATTGCAAGTCTGATTGTTATAAACGCCGGGTGATGGCCCGGGGCGTGAGTGCTTTGAGCAAGGAGGTATTTTTATGATGGAGTGGCAGATTTGCCAGCTTGACGATAAATTCCTGGTGGGAAAAATGGATACGGAGAGGGGGGCGTTCGACCCGATATGCGCTTGTGATTTCTACGACCAGGCTGACCTGGTATGTGCGGCCTTAAAACATTTTATATATGCCAAGAACTATACAAGCAGGGGGGTGGCCGGATGCCCAGGGGCGACCGGGAAGTTTTTAAAGCGGACTGTGATGATGGCTTTACCCGGATAGCCAACCTGATCCTGGAGGCCCTGGCCCTGGTTAAACTAAATGCCACCCAAATGGGCATCTGCCTGTTTCTGCTGCGGCGCACCTATGGGTGGAACCGCGGCGAGGATGCCATATCTCTGGGGGACTTCGCGGCAGCCTGCGGTACCAGCAAGGCTTACATATCCCGGCAGCTGGCGGATTTATTGCAAAAGAATATAATCCGCCGGCTGTTCTATGCCCCGGGTAAGACTCCGGTCTATGCCTTCGTCAGTAGTATTGCCGACTGGGATAAAGCCTGCATTGATTTGCTGGCTTTATCCTCCAATGCCGAAGAGGGGATCTACGAATGCAGTCTAGAGGGGTTGTCCGATCAGACAACGAAAGCAGATTATGGGTTGTCCGATTGGACAACGGAAAACAGCGGGGGGTTATCCGATCGGACAAGTTATGGGTTGTCTAATCAGACAAGGGTGGTATTGTCTGATCAGACAACCCTTAACCATGCCCAAACAGTGGCGGAGCCAGGGATTGAGCCTATCCGAAATACAATAGTAAAGACAAAGAAAGAAAAAGAAGTATATTCTACCGACTCCTTACAGTTTCAACTGGCCGAATTGCTGCTGAACAAAATATTAGAGCATTTGCCCGGATATAAAAAGCCGGACCTGCAAAAATGGGCCAAGAACATGGATGCGCTTTTGCGCTTGGATAAACGGCCGGCGGAGGAAGTGAAGGCTGTCATCCTCTTTGCCCAGGGCGATACCTTCTGGCAGGGCAACATACTGAGCGTCGATAACCTGCGCAAACATTATGACCGGCTGAACTCTAGGCGGATGCAGGCGCGCGCTTCGCCCACCCGGGGAACAGGGGGGCGGCTGCCCGATGGGGAGGAAGATGATGAATACAAGGGATTCTTCCAGTGAAGAAGCCCGCTTTCAGGCGGTATGGTCGTCCTGCCGGATTCCGCCGCGCCTGGCTGGTGCGTCATTTGAAACCTATATGCCCACCTGCCCGGAGCAGGAGCGGGCTCTGGAAAAGTGCCGGGCTTATGCTGAGCGTGGTTTGGACAACATTGACCAGGGCAAGGGGCTTTTCCTCAAAGGGCCGGTAGGCACGGGTAAAAGCCATCTGAGTATATCTATCCTCCGGGCTGTTTTACAAAGCCATAGCGACCGTTTCGGAATACCGGCCAGCCAATCGGTTTATTTCGGGGAACCGGTGTATGAAGGTTATTGCTGTTCCGTGGTTTCGGTGGTGGATCTGCTGGGATTACTGCGGGAATCATTCAGCGCCGTGCAGCTCCGCGCTCCGGCCCGCCGTCTTTTGCGGCGGGCCCGGAGCGATGCCTTGGTCATCCTGGATGATATAGGAGCAGAAAAACCTTCTGATTGGGTGGAGGAGCAGCTCTATGCCCTGATTGATGTGCGCTACCGGATGCTGAGCAGCACAATATTTACCACCAATTGCACGTTGAAGCAGCTGGAGGCTCAAATCGGCAGCCGGTCGGTGTCCCGGATTATGGAGATGTGCGAAGGTGTTAAGGTAGGCGGTGAGGATTGGAGGAAGCGTTGAAATGTATTATAAGTCAGGATATTATAAAATATATTAGCCTCACATTAATAATTAGCTTTAAGCGTATTAGCTGGCTTCGTTTCTAGAACAAAGCCAGCAGTTATTAATTTACCGATAATCCATAGAAATATACTTGTGCCGTTTGGCTACGCTCTTGTAGGCTGGCCTGAATATCTTACCTTCATTTACGATTTCCTCGATTCTGTGAGCACTCCAGCCCACAATCCTGGCAACCGCGAAAAGCGGGGTAAATAATTCGGGTGGGATGTCTAACATTCTATATACAAAACCCGAGTAGAAATCCACATTGGCGCTTACCCCTTTATACATTTTGCGCACTTCCCCAATAACCTGAGGCGCTAATTTCTCTACCTTGGAATAGAGATTAAATTCATCCTCCAATCCTTTTTCTTCGGCGAGTTTAGCGGCTTGAGCTTTCAGAATAACGGCTCTAGGATCAGATATTGAGTAGACTGCATGTCCAATACCGTAAATCAAACCTTTCTTATCAAAGGCCTGATTATTTAGTAATCGCATAAGATATGCTCTGATTTGTTCTTCGTCTTCCCAGTCGCTAATTTCCTGCTTTATTTCGTCGAACATTTGTACTACCTTGTGATTGGCCCCTCCATGCCGGGGACCTTTTAGAGAGTCTAACGCTGCAGACATTACAGCATAGGTATCTGTTCCGGATGACGTTACAACATGGGTAACAAAGGAAGAGTTATTGCCACCTCCGTGCTCTGCATGGAGTACCAGGGATAAATCCAATAACTGAGCTTCCAATTTAGTATAGCTGTTGTCCGGCCGTAGCATATGAAGAATGTTTTCCGCGATGCTTAATTCAGGATGGGGGCTATGCAGAAACAGACTATTATCGTCAAAGTAGTGCGTAAAGGTTTGATAGGCATAAACAGCCAGTGATGGAAACCAGGCAATTAAATGTAGACATTGTCTCAACACATTTTCAATAGAGGTGTTGTCCGGATCGTCATCAAAACTATATAAAGCCAGGACCGTTCTGGCCAGAAGGTTCATTATGTCCTTGCTGGGCGCCCTTTGTATCATATCCCTGGCAAAATATTCAGGCAGCCTTTGATAGGATGAAAGCAACTGTGTGAAATCTTTAAGCTCGTTACGATCGGGCAATTTGCCGAATAGTAATAAATAGCAGGTCTCTTCGAAACCCAAACGCTCTTCAGCTAAAAAGCCATCTACGATATCATTGATGTCAAATCCTCGGTATATTAATCTACCAGGAACAGGAATCATTTCGTTTTCATCTACTATGTAGGAATGTACCTCTCCGATTTCCGTTAGACCTACCAAAACGCCCCTTCCGTCAATATCACGCAGGCCTCTTTTCACATCATATTTATTGTATAAATCCGGAATTATGAGACTATTTTGTTTCGCCAAGGTATGTAGCTTTGCCAACAAACTCTCTTCAAAGTCAGGTGCAGGATTGATTTGCATCATAATTATTTTTCCTTTCGTATATTAAAGATAACGTTAATGCCAACAACATGGACTTAATTTCGCAGTTAAATCGTACAGGCTAACAACATATGTAAGTGTTGTTCCAATTCAATTTACAAGGATTGAATTTGAGATCCGGCTTACTCGCGGGTTGCTTTGTCAAGCATATCCAAATGTTCGTTTATCTGTAACGAAAGACTTTGCCAATCCTCCTCTCCTATGAAGCCGCTGCGATATGCTTCTCGCAAAGAACTTTTTTCGGCCAATAAAACCTGGCGAAGGGCATAGTTTTCCTGAAGCTTAATTAATCCATCGTCCTGTTGATTCAGTTCTAAAATCTTGTTTTCCAAATCCTCCAAACGTTGCTGGTATTCCGAATGCAAGCGTTGGTAGCTTTCAAACGATATAGCCTTACGACTCTCCAATAAATCTAATTCTTTCATGGCGTCTCGACTTGCCATGATCTGGCTGGCCAGAAGATTATGCTCTATCCACCAGCTCCGGATGGTTGTCAACCCCAGCCTTTTCAATAGAGGTTTAATACTTAATCCCTGGAACAATAAAGATACCATTACTACCCCAAAGGTAAGTAGAAGAATTTCCTCTCGTCTTGGGAAACTGCGTTCCAAGCTAAGTGCCAGGGCCATTGGGATGGCCCCCCTTAACCCTCCCCACAACAGAATATGTTGCCATTTAAAAGGAATCTTATATCCAGATAGGTTAACAACCGGGCTTAAACCGTATATTGATATAGCACGACCGATCAGAACAATAAAACAAGCAGTTAAAATTGTTGGAAGCATGGGCCAGATGTTAACCAGACTTACCTCAAACCCAACCAGCAGAAAAACTAAGGAATTCACTGCGAATGCCGCATATTCCCAAAAAGAGTTTACTGCTAGCCGGGTAGTAGGTGACATTCCCTTCTGCATGCCATAGCTGCCAACAACCAGTCCGGCCACAACAACTGCAATTACTCCCGATACATGAAGCCATTCAGCGGACAAGTACGACCCGAAAACCACTACTGTGGAAAGCATGATTTCTAAAAGATGATCATCGAATTCCCGCGTAACATGAGAAGCAGCTAGGCCTATAGCACCTCCCAGGGCGGCTCCTCCTGCTGCAACCACGAAAAAAGAACCCACACCCTTAAGAAGGGTAGTATCATGTCCAGCGGCAAATGAAACCAGAAGGGTGAAAAGAACAATCGCCACCCCATCATTAAAAGCACTCTCCGCTTCCATGATCATGCTTAGGTTCTTGCCAACTCCCATTTCTCGAAATATAGCTATCACTGAAATGGGATCAGTCGGAGAAATCAAAACTCCGAAGACCAGAGCAGCTTCAACAGGCAGACCTAAAAAATGATGGGTTGCCCAGGCCGTAAACAGAGAAGACAAAATAGTACCAAAAAGTGCGTAAATAGATACCGGTTTCCAATTCGCCACCAGCAGGCTGACTTGCATATTAATGGCGGCTTCAAATAAAAGTGGCGGCAGTAAGATGGCGAACAGAACATGAGGGTCCAGTTCAACCTGAGGCAGCAACCCTGTAGCGCCTACAACTAAACCGGTCATGACCAAAGCCAAAGCATAAGGTATTTTGATAAAACGCCCCATCATAGCTACCATAGTAGCCAAAACCAGCAGCCAGAAAAAGGTGTTGATGCTGCTGGCCATATTCAATGCAAACATAAAAATTCTTCCTTATCTCAATAATTTAGGATTATTCTTATCCTTAATATTGGTGTTTGAGACGGTTTTCTACTCAGACCATGTTGTATACGATTCGGCCGTTGCAGTTCCCCCGACTATGGAATGAACAGCAATCTGAATGCTGGGATCAACCGTCTCTTTAAGGTGCCTTTGCAATGCATTAACCTCAGCAGGGTTTAAAGTTGCTGGAGTATTTACTGAAGCTTTCACACTAACCGTGTTGTTCTCTTGCTGAAAATTCAATCCGGCCACCGAAATACCAGGATTATCTTGAGAGAGATACCAGGTGATTTCATTCAACAAACTGTC
>JBEHWI010000084.1:0-7790 GCA_040217815.1 Syntrophomonadaceae bacterium
ACACGGGGACGTTCTTTCTGTAACACGAAATTCGTGTTACAGAAAGAACGTCCCCGTGTAACACCCGTCCCCCTGTCACAACACCCCTATGTCTTTTGCATCGTATTTTGTTACCTCTATATAACTGCTTTTTGTTTGACAAACCCCTCAACTGGGGTAGCATAAGAATAAAACCTGACTATGGTATAGGGAGTCTCAAGTGGAGAAAAGAATCCTAGCGTTTATATTAGAAGAGGGTCTGGTAAAACCGGGCGACTGTCTGGTCCTTGGCGTATCCGGCGGTCCTGATTCGATGGCCCTTTTGCATGTAATGGCGGCTTTGCGCGGGAGCCTGGGCATTGATATTGCGGCTGCCCATGTTGATCACGGTCTGCGCCCCGGCGCCGAGGAGGAGCAGGACTATGTGGAAAAGACCTGCCGCCGGCTGGGGGTGGATTTTTTTGGTTGCCGGATAGACGCCCGAAGAATAGCTTGCTCAGAACAAAAGACCCTGGAAGAGGCGGGGCGCGATGAACGCTATCGCTTTTTCCGGGAGATTGCCCGGCAAAGGGGAGGAGCTCTGATTGCCACCGCCCACCACCGGGATGATGTGGCCGAAACGGTGCTTCTGCACCTTTTACGGGGGAGCGGGCTGAAAGGACTGCGCGGCATTCTGCCCCGCCAGGGTGATCTGCTGCGGCCTTTGCTCTGTGTCGATAAAGAAGATCTCCTTTTATATTTAAAGCAAAGTAATATAAGGTATTATATAGATGAGAGCAATGAGGATCTGCATTTTACGCGCAACCGGATCAGGCATGAACTGATCCCTTTACTGCAGACCGGTTACAATGCCCGCATAGTTGACAATCTCAATCAACTTGCCCTTATTGCCCGTGATGAAAACCGCTGGCTGGAGGATCTGGCCAGTGCGGGCTATGCAGCAGCTTTGCTGCCTGATGCCGGGTCCTCGGATGAAATTGTCCTTGATACAGCAACTTTGCAGGGACAGCCGACAGCCTGCCAGCGTCGGGTGCTCTACGCGGCTCTCTCCCGGATGGGAGGTCCTGCGGGGTGGGAGATGCAGGATATTGAAAAGGTCAGGAACCTGCAGAGTAAACCAGGTTCGGCCCGGATTCTGCATTTGAAAAAAGGACTGCGGGTGCGCAAGGTCTATAGTCGGCTGATATTCAGCAAAGGGATGCCTGACCATAGTTCTTACTGTTATAAGATTAAAGAGCTGCCCTGTTTTATTGACGTCCGCGAAACGGGTGAGCGTTTTGCTGTGGAGCTCACCCATCAAATAGGCCCGGTGAGCCCGTCAGTGCTTTATCTGGATTACGACCGGATAGATGGTGAACTATGCCTGCGCTCCCGGCAGGACGGGGACAGGTTCAGGCCCGCCACAGGGCAGGGGAGCAAGAAACTCAAGAAGTATTTCATTGACCGTAAAGTACCCTGGGAAAAACGTCAGACCATGGCCTTGCTGGCGGTTGGAAAGGAGATATTGGCTATACCGGGCATGGACCTTTCCCAAACCGTTCGGCCGGATAGCAGCACCCGCAGCTATCTGGCGGTAAAGAGGAAGCCCATTCCGGCCGATAATACATTTAGCACGATCAATGGCTCAAGGGAGCAAGATTGAAAAGGACCGGACATTATGCTAAAATATGACGAATATTTTTGAGCATTTCATTAGGAGGACAGTTTTTTGGACAAAGCCTTTAAAAATATAGCCATATATGTTTTAATCGTTCTTCTGGCCTTATTTGCCATGAAGATGGCTTCAACTTCGGAAGTGAAGCCCAAGGCGATTACCTACCCGGAACTGGTCTCCAACATAGAACAGGGTAACGTCGAAAGCATTAATATTATTATTCAAGATCTGGTCTACAAGGTAAGCGGCAAATTAAATGACGGCACTACCTATACGGCCAATGTGCCCAGGGAGAGCGGCTTTATTATTTATCTAATGGAAAAAGGGGTCTATTTCAGCAGCGATCCCGAACCGCCCCCGGCCTGGTGGATGTCGCTGCTCAGTACGCTGCTGCCCATCATAATACTCATAGCCTTTTTGGTTTTCATCATGAACCAGACCCAGGGGGGCGGCAACCGGGTGATGCAGTTCGGCAAAAGCCGGGCCCGCCTTATGACCGGCGAGCAGGTCAAGATTACATTTAAAGATGTGGCCGGAGCCGAAGAAGCCAAGGAAGAAATGCAGGAAGTAGTGGAGTTCCTCAAGAGCCCGCAGAAGTTTATTAACATCGGCGCGCGTATTCCCAAAGGAGTCTTATTATTCGGAGCTCCGGGTACCGGTAAAACCCTGATGGCCAAAGCCGTGGCCGGTGAGGCCGGGGTGCCCTTCTTTTCGATAAGCGGTTCCGACTTTGTAGAGATGTTCGTCGGCGTCGGTGCAGCCCGGGTCAGAGACCTGTTTGAACAGGCCAAGAAGAGCTCGCCCTGCATCGTATTCATCGATGAGATAGACGCAGTCGGCCGGCACCGCGGCGCCGGTCTGGGCGGTGGACATGATGAAAGAGAACAGACCTTGAACCAGCTTTTGGTGGAGATGGACGGCTTCAGCACCAATGAAGGCATTATCGTAATGGCTTCCACCAACCGCCCGGATATTCTGGACCCGGCGCTCTTACGACCGGGCAGGTTTGACCGCCATATTTTGATCGACCGTCCCGATGTCAAAGGGCGTGAAGCCATACTGGAAGTACACGTCCAGGACAAACCCCTGGATGATGATATCAAACTGGACATCCTGGCCAAACGCACTCCCGGATTTACCGGTGCGGATCTGGCCAACATGGTCAATGAGGCAGCTCTTCTCGCGGCCCGCCGCGGAAAGAGCAAGATCAATATGCAGGAGATGGAGGAAGCCATCGAACGGGTCATTGCCGGACCGGAAAAGAAGAGCCGGGTCATATCGGAAAAGGAAAAGAAACTGGTCGCTTTCCACGAGGCCGGTCATGCCCTGGTTGGGTATTTCCTGCCCCACACCGATAAGGTGCATAAGATATCGATAATACCGCGCGGCCGGGCCGGGGGCTATACCCTGTTGTTGCCGGAAGAGGACCGCAATTATATCACCCGGTCCTACCTGCTGGATGAGGTCACCACCCTGCTGGGCGGTCGGGTTTCGGAAGCTCTGGTCTTAAACGATATCAGCACCGGCGCCCAGAACGACTTGGAGCGGGCCAGCGGCATAGTTCGGAAAATGATTACCGAATACGGCATGTCGGAAGAGCTGGGTCCGATTACCTTCGGGCATAAGAGTGAAGAGGTATTCCTGGGCCGGGATATATCCCGCGACCGCAACTACTCTGACGCCATCGCCTATGCTATAGACAAGGAAGCCAGCCTCTATATGGAAAACAGCTACAGCAAAGCGGAAGAGATTTTAAAAGCCAATATGGACAAACTCCACGAAGTAGCCCGGTGGTTGATGGACAAAGAGACCCTGGAGGCTGACACATTTGAAGCCATAATGAAGGGTGAGCCCATAGAAGAAAAGCCGGAAGAAACTATCGTCGAATAGGGAGGATTAATATTGGAACAGACCTTTGTGATGGTCAAACCGGACGGGGTGCAAAGGAAACTGGTTGGTGAAATCATCAGCCGTTTGGAGCGCAAGGGATTTATCCTGCGGGCCGCTAAAATGATGCAGATTGACGAAGAACTGGCCGGGCGCCATTATGCAGAGCACCAGGGGAAGCCGTTTTTTCCAGGGCTGGTTGAGTTCATAACCTCCGGACCGGTAGTAGCCATGGTCTGGGAGGGAGAAAACGCGGTGGCGGCAGTGCGAAAAATGATGGGTGCTACCAACCCGCTGGATGCAGCCCCGGGCACCATTCGCGGAGACCTGGCAACCGCTATGTCCGAAAACCTCATTCACGGCTCCGATTCCCTGGAAGCCGCCCAAAGAGAAATAAACCTTTTCTTCGCTTAAATTTGATATTGTAAAAAGAGTAATCACAAAGGACTCTTTCTTAAAGAAGGAGTCCATTTTATTTACAGGGACAGTGGGGACGGAGCTTGTTGTCCCTCTTTCGGAGAGACAACAAACCCCGTCCCCTTGTCACCTGCCCTTGTCACCCTTGTCGCGACGTCGTCCCTCTGTTGCAGTTGCCGGTCTTGTGTTGCCAACTAAAAATACTGTATTATAATAGGACTATTCCCTGCTTCAGGGGAGGATTTTTCACCCCTTCGTTTAATATATTAGGTACAAAAACAGGGTTTTGAGGTGATCTTTTTTGAAGAGAATTGAACTACTGTTAAAGGAGCCTCTATACCAGGAAAATTTGAATCTCAATGTGCAGTCAGAGGAGCTGCTCCGGTATTGCATGCACGACTTTCAACACCACCTGGATGTAGCCCGTATCGCTTATATACTGGTCCTGGAAAACAATGATTTGAATTATTTCATCAAGGAAAACGGGCTGTCCGGGAAACTGGCAGCTAAAGAGATCATTTATGCCGCCGGGCTCCTGCACGATATAGGCAAATGGAAGGAGCAGCAGGAAGGCGTTGATCATGCTTCTTTTGGGGCGAAAGTGGCGCGGGATATCTTGCCCCACGCCTTTTTTAATACCCGCGAGGTTGAAATCGTTGGGCGGGCTATTTACGAGCACAGCAATATCAGCACCGATATGAGCTTCCTGGGCGAACGTATTCACCGGGCGGACAATTTGTCGCGGATGAGCAATCTTTCCCTGTTGTGCAGTGAGTGCAGCTACCGCAATCTCTGTCCCAAGGTAAAGAAAATGGAGATTACCATAAGTAGTTTTGAATATTGAGGTAGGATATGGCAGGACACCGTGTAGTTTTAATCGATAGTCAAGAAGAGGCCAGGATGTTTCTGGATCAGATCGGAGTCGATCCCGGGGCCTATCCCTACATGCAGCCCAAAGCGATGTACCGCTGCATTAAGTTAAAGGGCATTTCCTGCCGGGCGGCCAATATCATCAAACAGGAAATGCTGTCCAAGGGCGGAGAAGCAGCCATTAAAAGGGACGCCCTCAAGTTTGAAGGCTTTACCGATGTACTTCTGATGGGAAACCTGAAGCACTATCGCCTGCTCACCCAAAAACTGCGGGTGCAGCCCTTTGGACTAAAGGAACTGGCCGGGGAAATCGAAGCAATACTAAAGAACTATGCGCTGGAATCCTGGACGATTCCGCTACCGGGCGGACGGACCCTGGAATTGGGCAGCCGCCCTTATATAATGGGAATACTAAACGTTACCCCCGATTCGTTTTCGGACGGGGGGCGCTTTTACGACTATACCTTGGCGATTGAGCGGTCCCGGAGAATGAGGGAGGAAGGGGCCAATATAATCGATGTGGGAGGCGCTTCCACAAGGCCTGACGCGCGGATCGTAGATGAAGAGGAGGAGCTGCGCCGGGTTCTGCCAGTGGTGGAAAAGCTGGCTTCAGAAGGGGCGATTGTGTCGGTTGACACTTTTCGAGGCCGGGTGGCCAGGGAATGCCTGGAGGCAGGAGCCCATATTATAAACGATGTCGGGGCCATGCGTTTGGACAAGGATCTGCTCCCGGTTCTGGTCGAATACCAGTCCCCATCCATATTTATGCACAATCGTCTGCAGATTGATCAGGGCAAGCCCTATTCAGATCTGGTAGCCGATATTGTGGAAGAACTGGACCAGGCCGTAAATAAAGCGGAGGCTGCCGGTTTAAGCCGGGAGAAAATAATGCTGGACCCGGGCCTGGGCTTTGGCAAGGATCCGGTTCAGAACCGGCTCTTGCTCAAGCGGCTCAAGGAGTTTAAGAGCCTGGGCCTGCCCCTGGTGGTGGGGGCTTCCCGCAAACGTTTTATCGGCGCTACTCTCAACTTGGAAGTTGAGGATCGTCTGGAGGGAAGCCTGGCGGTTGTGGCGGTGGCGGTGATGAACGGCGCTCAGATTATAAGGGTGCACGATGTAAAAGAGAGTGTGCGGGTGGCGGCCATGACTTCTGCGGTGGTAAGAGAAAATGGATAAGATAGTCGCGAAAGGGATGCGTTTTAATGCCTGCCATGGGGTTGCCCCGGAGGAAAAACAAAATCCCCAGCCCTTTATAGTCGACCTGGAATTGAGCCTGGATTTGGAGAAAGCAGGCCGCTCGGACTATCTCGAAGACACCGTTGATTACGGAGCCGTTTTCAAGTGCGTGCAGGATATTGTGGAGGGTCCGTCGTTTAACTTGCTGGAGGCCCTGGCCCGGGCCATTGCCGACCGGCTTCTGGCCGATTTTGAAATAGAGGCTGTCAAGGTCCGGGTCAAGAAGCCAGAGGCACCAGTTGAGGGTGATTTTGAATATTTTTCTGTAATTATTGAAAGATTCCAGCAATAGTTCTTGCCCTATTAAAGTAGTATATGCTAACTTAAGGATAAACTTATGAAACGGGTAGTATATTTAGGCCTGGGGTCAAATCTGGGTGATAAAAAGGCAAACCTGGAAAAAGCTTTAGAGGACTTGGGCAGCGCAGACGGAGTGCGCATCACCAGGGTATCTTCCCTTTACCAGAGCGAACCCTGGGGAGTAAAAGATCAGGATGACTTTATAAATCAGGTGATTGAAATTGAAACAGAGCTTTCCGCTCTGGATCTTTTGCATCTATTACAAACTATAGAAATTGATATGGGCCGCCAACGTGTAACAAAGTGGGGCCCAAGGAATATAGACCTGGATATCCTATTGTACGGGGATGAAGTACTGCGAAGCGAAGAGCTGCAGGTTCCTCATGCCCACATGCGTGAGAGGTTGTTTGTCCTGATTCCACTTCAGGAAATCAATTCGGAAATTGTGTTTCCTGATGATGGAACGTCTCTCAGGGAGGTGTTGGTTAGAGTACCAGTCCGGGAAAGAAACGTAATAAAAAAACTATAGGGGGATTCTCCCGCCGATACTCCTTTCAATGTAGCCCGCTTGTATCTTTTTAAAAGACCAAGACGGTAAAATGGCTTATTAAAGCCTCATACCAGGGGGGAACGATATGGACGAAAGAATCGGCATTATTGGGGCGGGAGTTGTTGGGACGGCTGTTGGAGTGGTACTTCACAGCAAAGGCTTTGAGGTTACGGGTGTTTTTGACATTAGACCTGAATCTACTATGGCGCTGGTGGAACGGTTAGGCTGTACCGCTTTCCCAACACCAAAAGAAGTTTCTCGCTCGGCAGATATACTTTTCATTACGACCGCGGATGGTTCTATCCGGCAGGTAGTGGACGAACTTGCCCTTGAGCAGGCTTTTCATCCCGGACAGGTCGTAGTCCATATGAGTGGGGCGCATTCTTCGGAGATCCTGGACCAGGCCAAAGCATTTGGGGCCAGGGTCTTATCAGTGCATCCGCTGCAATCCTTCGCCAGCCTGGACCGGGCTATTCAAAATCTTCCCGGTTCGGTTTTTAGCATTGAGGGAGACCAGGAAGCTCATGATCGGGCTGTGGCCATTGTAGAAAGCCTGGGAGGAGAATACTTTTTCATTGAACGAAAGGCCAAGCCCCTCTACCACGCGGGCGCTTGTGTCGTTTCAAACTACCTGGTTACTGTTGTGGACCTGGGAGTAAAGCTCCTGGAAGCCAGCGGTATGCCGGGACCAGTTGCCATAAAAGCGTTAATGCCATTAATACTCGGTACGGTAAACAACATACAGGAAATCGGGATACCCAAAGCCCTTACCGGACCTATCTCCAGAGGGGATCTGGCTACGGTAGAGACCCACCTGGAGCGGATCAAAGAGCAGGCTCCCGAACTCCTCAGGCTGTATAGCTGCATCGGCTATGAGACAGCCAGGATAGCCAGGGC
>JBEHWI010000085.1:0-7432 GCA_040217815.1 Syntrophomonadaceae bacterium
TCCTCCATGTACAGTGGCAAAAGGAGTCAGGTGCTTCTGCTCCAGATCAACCTCAACCCGTGCGTAACCTTCACGTATTATATTTTTCTTGGCTTTTTGTCCAGGTGTACTAAAGCAAGGTAGTAACCCGGCTTTCTCTAACTTTGCTATAGTTTCCTTAGAGAAGGAAATGACTTATTATAGGAATGGTTTGTTTAGTGGGTTATGTAAGGTTTATTACAGTTTTTTTGAGAAGGGGGGTATACTTACCAAGATAGTCTCATCGTTAAATGTCAATAATTTACCATGTCAAAATAAAAACCAGGATATATCTCCCAGCATTAATTTTTTCAGTATTGATATTCTATACATGATTATAAGGCTTCGGCATGTGACAACCCTATTAGGATATAAATAATATATTGGATTGGAATTCGAACAATGCCTTTTTGTCTAAAACGCTGAAAAGCCTATATTTACTGGGCTTCTATACACTTACTTACCCACCCTCGACATCACTACTACGGTCTCGACGTGGTAGGTCTGAGGGAACATATCGATGGGCTGGACTTTTCTGACGCGATAGCCGGCCTGCTGGAAGCGGCCCAGGTCGCGGGCCAGTGTGGATGGTTCACAGGAGACATACACCACCCGGGCAATTTTCATGCGTTCCACCGCCTTGATCACCTGGGGCTGACACCCTGCCCGGGGAGGATCCAGGACAACCGCGTCAAAGCGCTGGCTCAATGTGGGCAGGATCTGCTCGGCAGGACCGGCCAGAAAGCGGCAGTTGCTTATTCCGTTGAGGCGGGCGTTCTTCCTGGCGTCTTCTACAGCTGTTGGGAAGGACTCAACTCCGACCAGGCGTTTGGCCCGGCCGGCCAGACTCAAGGCCAGGGTTCCCACCCCGCAATAGGCGTCCAATACCTGCTCCCCTCCTTGCAGCTCCAGGCTTTCCTGAACCATTCCCACTAGCTTTTCAGCCTGTTCCCGGTTGACCTGAAAGAATGACAACGGAGATAATCCAAACCGAATCCCGGCAATCCTTTCTTCAAATGCCCTGCCCTCTTGCAGACACTCAATTCCCTTTCTGTCAAATAAATAGAAGGAGTCGGTTAACTCATCAACCTGGAGACGAAGTTTCCTGCCCGCTTCCTTATCAATTCCATGTACAATTGTCATGATCTCTCCACTGGCCGATTCACGCACGATGGCTTCCACCGGCTCCCGGGAGTTTAACTTTCTCAACGCGCGTCCCAAGGCCCGCCCTGCTTCCTGCATGGCATCGGAAACCAGAAGGCATCTGTCGATGTCCATAATGTCATTGGATTCGCCCCGGTAATAACCGAATTTCCAATGCTCGTCCACCATTGCCCCGTGCCAGGTAACTTTGTTTCTATAGCGCCAGGGACTGACCGCCGGAACACAGGGCAGTATATCTGCATCAACGCCCCCTATCCGCTGCAGGGTTTGTTCCACAACAAGGGTTTTTAAATCCACCTGCAGGTCATAGCTGGCATGCTGGTAGTGGCACCCCCCACACTGTCCGAAATATGGGCAGGGTGGATTGACCCTTTCCGGAGCTGGCTCAATTATCGAGCTTAACCGTCCCCGCAGGTAATTCTTCTTTTCTTCCCCTATGGTCAGTTCAACATCCTCACCGGGAAGGGCGCCGGGCACAAAGACTACTTTACCGTCGATGCGGCCCACACCCTGCCCATCGTGGCTGATGCCCTGGATCAGGCAGCGCAATCGTTACACCATCCTTCAACAGCATATTACTTAGGTCTATTATACCCGAATGCCTGATGAATTCGGAAAAGGCAGGTCTTGTTTGTAGATAAAGGCCATATAGTTGATATAGTTGGAGTACAGGTTAAGAAATAGTACACTCTTTTTTAATCTGGATTTAATAAAATAGTGTTATTATAAATAAAAAGAATTCTGCCAAAATTTATGAAAGGTTGGTATTACCAATGCGCATACTTATTGGGTCAGAATCTTTTTATCCCAATGTGTCCGGAGTAGCCGTAACCGCCCGGAATCTGGCTTCCTATCTGGCCGAACGGGGACACCAGGTTGCGGTTTTAGCCCCCTCCGTTCGGCCTGCCAATGGCCATGAAATATACCCCGAGGGGTTTAGTGTCTATCGTTTTTCCTCCATTCGCAATCCCTTCCGCAAAGGTTTTCGGGTCACCATGCATCCCTATAAAAAGATCCTGGGCATAGTCCGGGCCTGGAAGCCTGATGTAATTCACTTGCAGGATCCAGCTTCAATATGTTCCTGCCTGGCCAAGGCTGCCCGACAGTGCGGCGTCCCGGTTGTGATAAGCCACCATTTTACACTCGATTACATTATGAGTTATTTAAATCTCCTGAAGCCCTTGCAAAACTATTCAAATGCTCAGCTGACCAGATACTTTAAGGATTTTTACAACCGCTGCCAGTATGTGGTCTGTCCCAGTGAACTGGTTAAAGATTGGCTTGTATCAGTTGGCGTAACAACGCCGGTTACGGTGGTATCCAACGGGGTCAACCTGGAGAGGTTTTATTCCTACGAGGCTCCGAATTCTACCCGCACCAGTCTGGGGCTTCCCAATCTGCCGATCATTCTCTATGTGGGAAGGATTGACCGGGAAAAGAGCCTTGATACCCTAGTGAAAGCTGCTCCAACGATCTTGAACAAGCGTCCCGCCCATTTCGTTTTTTGCGGCGGCGGCAGCCTTCTGGAGCGGTTAAAGAAACAAACCGCCCGGAGCGGCCTCGCTGACTACATAACTTTTTGCGGTCAACTCGACCACCAGGATGAAACGCTGCCCCGGATATACCAGCTGGCCGATTGCTTCGTGATGCCTTCCTGCTGTGAAACGCAAAGCATAGTAACCCTGGAGGCTATGGCCGCCGGTCTTCCAATAGTCGCGGCCGCCGCGGGAGCACTTCCCGAACTGGTCGCCAACGGAGAAAACGGCTATTTGTTCAGACCCGGCGATCACCACGATCTGGCCCGCAAAGTCGGCCTGATTCTCGACAATCCGGCTCTGGCCCAGCAGATGGGTATGCGCAGCTTCGAACGGGTACTCAAGCATGACATAAATCTGAATATGCGGCAGATTGAGCACATATATGAAGGATTGGCAATGTATGCAACCGCTTAGTGTTGGGCTGTTTATAGGCGCTGTACTGCTGTCGGTTCTTTTGGCCGGGTTGTATTTCGTGCGCAATACCATGCCTGGCAAGCAATTCACCCGCCTGCCCAACGCCCAAGAACCTGCGGGGGGGCAAAAGGTTCTGGTGCTTGTTCCCCATCCCGATGATGAAAGCCTGGCAATCGGCGGGTATATTCATTTATGCCGCCAAAACGGGGCAGAGGTGCGTTTGATCCTGGTAAGTGACGGCAACCGCCAGGGCCTGCGCGACCTGCGCTATCAGGAATTCAGGGCGGCCAGCCAGGAGTTGGGAATCTCCGAAGTGGATCTGCGGTTTTGGGGATATGCGGACGGTTCGTTGCAGCTGTATCAAGAAGCCATTGAAGCTCGTTTGGAACAAGAGATCGAACAATACCGACCCGACCTCATAATCTACCCCCATCCCTATGATAAACACAAAGATCACTCCGCCCTGGGAAGGTGTGCCGAGCAATCTCTAAAGCACGGTATTCCATATGACGTTCTGCCCTATGCCTACCTCATTCACTATAACTTTTTTCAACTGCCGGCTTTTTTCTCAAATCATCTAAAGCCGCCCCGCTCTATTCCCGGCAATCATAAATGGCATAAGATAGTCCTCTCTCCAGAAGCCTGCCGGGCCAAGCGCTCCGCTCTTCTTAAATACCGAAGCCAGCGGCGCAATCCTTTTTTACTGCCTCTTTTTCGAGTTTCATTGCGGGACAATGAGCTGCTCTGCCTGAATCAGAGGGCCCCTCATTCTTGCTCGTCCTCCTTATAGCTTTTCTGCCAGAAATGATGCACAACAAAAATAGCGCTGAAGGAAATAACCAGAATGACGCCTGAAGCAATTTTGAAGACGATCCCGAATTGACACCACCAGTTCAACAGATAGTGGGTGAAAACCATAACGATTATATTAAATAAAAGTGAACCGACCAGGGTCCAGCATACGAAGGAGCCAAAATCAATATGAGCAAAACCGGCCACCAGAGACGACCAGGGGCGCACATATCCAATAAAGCGGGTGGCGAAAATAGTGATCTTGCCGTGATCGGCATACCACTTGTGAATCGCCTTGCTTGCTTTCATGAAACCGGGTCTCTTTTGGAGGCGATTGGTCAGCCATCCTTCACCCCACCAGCCCATGCCGAATGATAAAATACTGCCGGTAAGGTGAGCGGCGGTCAGCACGATGAGCATAAAAGGATAGGAATATCCGTCTCTAAGCAGTTTGGCGGCCAGCAGGTAGCTGGCTTCAACCGGCAAAGGTACACCCATGTTTTCAACTACAATACTGATAAATATTACTCCGAGTTCAAACAGATGCAGGAAAAATGCTCCTCTCGAATTCTCTTAAAGCATTGTCAACCCCGGTCTAAAAACTATCTGATGGGATCGACGCTACAATAAGTATACAGGTTCCCGGCCCCAAGACGGTAAATATGTTTGAAAAGAAAAACGGCCTTGAATCCTCAAAGCCGACTTGTTCCTGGGTCGAGAACAATTCCACGTAGTCTCACCTTTTTCCAATGCTTACCCGGGTAAAATATTTTTCTATTTATATTATACTTAAAATGCCGGCCAGGCTTGCCCACCTGATTGGGTCTTGAAAAGAAATCCATATGGTGAAACAACGAAGCTTATTGTGGTATGATTTCAACATATGCTTAAACGGTTTGTTTCTTAATTGGAGGTCATCGTTTTATGATTAGTATTACCAAGCTGCTGTTCTCAACCGAATATTTCGGAGATTCTCTGCGTTACAGCGAAGATTCCCGCGGCGCCCTGCACGGTGTCACCAGCAATGCCGGACCAGTTGTAGTATGGAACTCGACGAGAACCTGCAACCTTCGATGCCGCCACTGCTATATGGATTCAGAGGCCCGAAAGTACGAAGGCGAGCTGACTACTGATGAAGCTAAAAAATTCATTGATGACCTGGCTGAATTTCGGGTTCCGGTCTTGTTGTTCTCCGGCGGGGAGCCGCTCATGCGGCCGGACTTCTTTGAACTGGCTGCCTATGCGGCCGCCCGGGGCATCCGCCCTACACTATCCACCAACGGTACTCTGATTACCGCCGAAGCAGCCAAACGGATAAAAGAAATAGGCGTCGGTTATGTAGGCATCTCTCTCGATGGGCTGCGGGAAGTGAATGATAGATTCCGGGGTAAAGAAGGCGCTTTTCAGGCAGCCATGCAGGGAATTCAGAACTGTGTAGCGGTTGGTCAGCGGGTGGGCCTAAGATTTACCATCAACCAGCACAACCTGCAAGAGCTGGATAATATTTTCAACTTTATTGAGGATGAGAATATTGACCGGGTCTGTTTTTATCATCTGGTCTACTCGGGGCGTGGAAGCCAGATGATCGATGAGGATGTAACCCCCGCCCAATCACGCCAGGCTATGGATACCATCATTCGCCGGACACTTGATTTCGAAAATCGCGGTTTGGCCAAAGAAATCCTGACGGTTGACAACCACTGTGACGGAGTGTACCTGTACCTAAAAACCCTGAAGGAAAACCCGGAACACGCTGAGCGAATCAAATCCCTCATTTCCATGAACAGGGGCAACCGCTCCGGCATCGCTTTCGGCCAGGTCGATCCGCTCGGCTTTGTCCACCCTGATCAATTCACCCAGCACCATACCTTCGGGAATGTGCGAGAACGAAAATTCGGAGATATCTGGACCGACCTCAGCCATCCCCTCCTGGCCGGGCTGAAGGACAGACAGCCTCTACTAAAAGGCAGGTGTTCGGTCTGCCCGTACATCGGCATTTGCAACGGCAACTTCCGAACCAGAGCCGAGGCGGTGACCGGCGATTTTTGGGAATCAGATCCGGCCTGCTATCTGAGCGATGAAGAGCTGGGCATCCAGTAATAGTTCTGGAGCCAGAGAATTTAAAAGGACCTTCTCAATATAAGTGAACATTAACAAAAAGCGGGTTTGTTAACCCGCTTTCCTAGTTTAATTAAGCAATTGTGAATTTATTAATAGGTTTCTTTAAAGACCTCAAAATGGTCAACCGGATGATCGCAGGCCGGGCAGCGCTCGGGAGCTTCGTTTCCTTCGTGAACGTAGCCGCAGTTGCCGCACTTCCATTGGACCTTTTCATCCTTTTTAAAGACCTGGCCGGTCTCAATATTTTTGGCCAGTTTGTTGTACCTTGCTTCATGGGCTTTTTCCGCCCTGGCTATATTTCTAAAAACCGTAGCGATCTCAACAAATCCCTCTTCTTCAGCCACCTGGGCAAAGGCCGGGTAGAGTTCTTCCCACTCCTCGTATTCTCCGGCGGCGGCCGCTTTCAGATTGTCCAGGGTGTTCCCCTGGGCCACCGGGAAACTGGCGTCGATCTCTATAGTGGCCGGCAGTTCACCTTCGAACCCTGTTAATAAGAATTTGTAAAAGCGTTTGGCATGTTCTTTTTCGTTGTCTGCGGTTTCGATAAAGATGTTCTTGATCTGCTTGTAGCCCTCTTTGTCCGCCACCGAAGCCCAGTAGGTGTAGCGGTTGCGGGCCTGCGATTCACCGGCAAAAGCCTTCATCAGATTTTCAGCTGTTTTGGTTCCTTTTAAACTCTTCATAAGTATTCCTCCCCTCCGATTATTTGATATAAGGCATCGATTTTAATTCAGACAGTAGGATACCTTTCTATATATAATAAGGTCTTTTTTACCTGTTTCATAGAGTCCAAATTCATAAAAATCATTACCTGTCTTGTAGGCAGCAGGCCAGGAAAATGGGACGTCATGATCGGGATTCTAATTTTGGTGTCTATCCAATAACACCTGCAATTGGTCACGCTTTATCGAGCCTCCATGGGTGGGCAGAAAGGTCGTACACCCGGTGTCAAGAAGCGCCGCCCAACTGGCAGCGAACAGATCCGGAAGATCAGCAAAAGCAGGATAGTTGTGCCCCAGGAGATAGCCCACCAGGGTGTCCCCTACCAGGGCAATCGTGTTGTCCACCACCACGCTCAGCGACCCTTTGGTGTGACCTGGAGTAGGAATAACGTAGATGTTCAGCCCAAATTCGGAAAAGTCATATCTCTCCTTGATGAGTATGTCGCCCCGGACCGCTTTGAAATGCTGAAACGGCGTATTGACGCGACCCACGACATTCATTATGGCTTTGTTGTAAAACTGCGTGCCCCGGGGAAGCGGACTGATGCCTCTTTTCAGATAGCCCGCTTCTTCTTCATGTACGACAATGGGAAGCTTGAAATGCTTCTTGACGAGTGCCGCATTACCGGCGTGATCGAAATGGGTATGAGTTAAAACCAGAGC
>JBEHWI010000086.1:0-6370 GCA_040217815.1 Syntrophomonadaceae bacterium
TTGTTACACGTTTACCGGGGTTTGTTCTTTGTGGTTTACCGGGTGAGGTTCTTTCTTTAACACTAAATTTCGTTTTACAGAAAGAACGTCCCCGTGTAACCGAAAGAACGTCCCCGTGTAACCGTGTAACAACTGCGTCCCCCTGTTACCTCATTCGTTTAGTAAATTGAAGCTTATATCCAGGCTTTTGACGGAATGGGTCAAAGCCCCTACGGAAATATAGTCAACACCGGTGGCGGCCACCCTCACGATGGTATCCTCGTCGATGCCCCCAGAAGCCTCCGTCAAAGCCCGGCCATCTACCAGTTGCACGGCGGCTTTCAGGGTCTTAACATTCATGTTATCCAGCAAAATAATATCCGCCCCGGCGTTCAAAGCTTCTTTAACCTGGTCCAGGGTCTCCGCTTCTACTTCGATCTTGATGGTATGGGGAATTCTCTGGCGAAGGAGATCAACTGCCTGGCAGATGCCTCCGGCCGCCTTAATATGATTGTCCTTGATCATTGCTCCGTCATATAAGCCGAAGCGGTGATTGCGTCCCCCGCCTACTCGAACCGCGTATTTTTCCAAAACCCGCAGACCGGGGGTGGTTTTGCGGGTGTCCAACAAGCTGGCTTTATACGGCTCAATCAACAAACTGAGCTGCCTGGTGCGGGTGGCTATTCCGGAAAGGCGTTGTAGAAAATTTAGAGCTACCCTTTCGCCTCCCAGCAGGTCGAGGGTCGGTCCCTCAACCCGGGCAATAGCATCACCCGGCTTTACCTGGCTGCCTTCTTCAATATCCTTTATAAATTTTATGGTGGGATTCAAGTGCTTAAATACCGCCCCACACACGTCCAGTCCTGCAATAACGCCAGTTCCTTTGGCTGTGAACAGGCCCCGGGAACGGTGGTCCGGTGAAACCAGATTGGCAGTGGTTATATCCTGGTGGCCCAGGTCTTCTTCCAGGGCTCGCTTTATCAGATCATCCAATCCATGATAAATCATTTCCGCCTCCACATTTAGCCCCTCTCTAGTTAATACTTTTGGCAAAGGCTTTAAGGCTCATCCCACGCGGCACCCTGATTCGGGGCATCTGGTATATATCGCTGTTAATTGAGGTCTTGCCCTGCACGGTGGTAACCGCAGTAAGATAACCGGCTTCTTTGACCGTTTCGGATACCGCATTATTATAGCTTCCCCCTGGATAACAAAATACCTCGCAGGGTACTTGAAGCTGTTCTTCTATTATTTTTTTGGAATCAAAGATCTCGTCAGTATATACATCTCTACTTTGTTTGGCCAGCCAGTGGTGGTTTTTAGTGTGGCTGCCTATTTCCATCCACCCGGCATATAATATTTTGCTTTGCTCCCAGGATAGATACCACCCATCCTCCATTTGCGCAGTGATTATAAATACCGTGGCTGGAAAATGATAGGTCCTTAGAAGCGGGTAGGCCTTGGAGAAGAAAGTCTCATAACCGTCATCAAAAGTGATCACTATCGTTTTATCCATTGGTTCACCGTTTTGCATCTTTCTGACCGCATCAGAAAGGTTTAAAACACGGAAGTTGTGTTCTTTTAAGTAGGTCATCTGTTCATAAAATTCACTGTCTCTGACATATAGACTGTTTGGTCCATCCCCCAATTGATGATACATGAGAATCGGTACATATTGAACATCACTGCGTTTCTCGGCAGTGGTTGGGGCGGGTTTGTAATCGCGGGTTGTTATATACAAGGTCTTGGCAGCTTCGTTCCAGGAGGACTGCAATTCCAGAGATTCTTCGATAAGGCTTAAGGGCAACAGCGTCTCACCGTCTACCAGCATAGGAGCAGCCTGGAGAGATACCGCCTTATTATTGACTTCGGCCTTTTCCGAGCATATAGCAGCTTTTATGGTCTGTTCTTTATATGTAACAATTATACTTTTATCTTTGGCGTTCCAATTCAATGTCGCCCCCGATGCTTGAGCAATGGCGCGTATCGGAACCAGGGGTTGATTGTTTATTACTCGGGTACCTGAAAAGGCCGGTTGATCGTTTACCGCCACCCGGATAAATTTAGCCGAGCCGTAATCTCTGGTTGCAGCAACAGCCTCTGATTTGTTCAACGCCATATTGGAACTGGCTGAATAGAATACCACGGCTGCGGCAACCAGCACAACTACAATTAACGGCCATACCTTTTCAACAGCTTTCACCTGTGATACCTCCACTTTAGTACTCTGTTAACCCTAATTCTATATATTATCGTCGGTTAAATTTTCACATAACTGCATTGTGGTCAACCCAGAATTGGGATTAACAAAGTACTAGCAATTGGTAAATGATAAATGCTTGGCCCAGCGCACGTCATCGCGGTTGGGATAGTCGGAGCGATAATGGGCTCCCCGACTTTCCTGGCGCCACAGTGAAGCCTGTACAATAATCCGGGCCACGGTCAGCATATTCAATACTTCATAATATTCCAGAACATCTTGTCCGGCTGATAAGCAATTGTAAATATTTTCTAATTCCCCGTTGGCTGCTTTTATTCCTGCTTCATTTCTAATTATTCCCACATCATCCCACATGGTGCTCTGAATCTTAGCTTTAGCCGTTCCGGGCTCCATATTACCCCGGGCCTGGTATACTGAACTGCTGTCATAGCTATCAACTATTTCATCGCGGCTGGCCGGGCGTCGGTACAGTATCTCCTCCGCCTTGTATAATATCCTCTGGCCAAAGACAATGCCCTCCAGCAGGGAATTACTGGCCAGACGGTTGGCTCCGTGCACACCGGTGCAGGCCGCCTCGCCGCAGGCATACAGCCCGTTAATCCCGGTTTCCCCGTAGGTGTTGGTCGCTATTCCTCCCATGGTGAAATGGGCGGTCGGCGAAACCGGAACCATATCCTTTTCTATGTCTATTCCGCTCTGTAAACAGGTGCGGTTTATATTGGGAAAACGCTCCCGGACGTTATCAATCCGGCTCATATCCAGGTAGACAAACTCATCTCCCGACAGGTGCATTTCATTGACTATAGCCCTTGACACGACATCCCGCGGCGCCAGTTCTTCAAGGGCATGGTAGCGGGGCATAAACCTCTCTCCCCGGCTGTTGTACAGCCAGGCCCCGTCTCCCCGGACCGCTTCCGATATTAAGAAACGCTGGGTCTGCCGGCCGAATAAAACCGTGGGGTGGAATTGGATAAACTCCATGTCCCGCAGCTGGCATCCTACCCGGAAGGCAGCGGCCATTCCGTCACCGGTGGCCACGCTGGGATTGGTGGTAAACTTGTATAATTGCCCGGCTCCGCCAGTGGCGATGATCACCGTTTTAGCGCTGTATACCAGGTGCTTTTGCTTAACTTTATCATAGACCAGGGCGCCCAGGCATTCCTGCTGGTAGGCATCGGTCAGCACGTCTACCAGGAACTGGTCTTCCATCAGTTCGATATCGGGGTGGGATTCACAACGGGCTACCAGGGCCACCCGGATGGCCTCTCCGGTGGCATCGGCCGCATGCAGAATGCGGGCCCGGCTATGGGCTCCTTCCCGGTGCAGATCGATGGTACCGTTCTTGGTGTCAAAGCTGGCTCCCATGGTAATGAGCTCGCGGACCCGGGCCGGGCCCTCCCGGACCAGGACATCCACCGCGTCTATGTCGCACAGGCCGGCCCCGGCTTCCAGGGTGTCTTCCAGGTGCAGGAAAGGCGAATCCTCTTCGTGCATAGCCGCAGCTATACCCCCCTGGGCCAGCCCGGTATTGGAGTCCTTCATGGTCTTCTTGACCAGTACTGTTACCCGCCCGTAACGGGCGGCTTTCAAGGCAGTAAAAAGCCCGGCGATTCCTCCCCCGATAATCAGGAAGTCAACCGTGCTGAAACAGAGGTCTTCAATTGGCGGGCCGATATGCCGGGTTATATCCATTCCTTTTACCCTTTACAGCGCCCTCATATGTATGAAAAAAGGCGTTGATACCCCAAAATTTACTTATTTACAAAACAAAAGAGGCAGGCAGCAAGAATCAATACAGTGCTCCCCGCCTCTTTTATAACTTCTATTGGTAGCGTCCTTTGCAGGTTTTTTCCACCTGGTTCTGGCCATTGACGAAAACCAGGGTGGGCTGATGAGTTTTTAGCTCCTCACCATCTAAAAGAGCATAAGTCAAGATTATAACTATGTCCCCTTTGGTTACCAAACGTGCAGCAGCGCCATTCAAGCAGATAACACCCGAACCCCGCTCCCCTTCAATCACGTAGGTGTCAAACCGGGCTCCGTTATTGTTGTTTACAATGGTAACCTTTTCGTTTTCAACTATGTTTGCAGCTTCCATAAGAGCTGCATCAATGGTAATACTCCCCACATAGTTGAGATCGGCTTCGGTGACCGTTGCCCGGTGAATCTTGGACTTCAGCATGTAACGAAGCATGCCCTTTACACCTCCACTAACCGGTTGTCGATGAGCCTGGTGCTGCCAAACTTAACTGCTACGGCCATCAACATTCTCCCCTTAATCAAATCCAGATTAGAAAGATCCTCGGCGCTATATATTTCGGCATAGTCTATCTCGGCCAGAGGACTGCTTTCAATGGTTTCCACTAATAATTTTTTTACTACAGCCAGGTCCCTTTCCCCTGCCACTATGGCCTGTTCCGCTTTTTGCAAAGCCTGGTTGAGGACCAGGGCCTGTTTGCGCTGCTCGGCGTCCAGGTAGACATTCCTGGAACTCATGGCCAGACCGTCGGGCTCCCGTACAATAGGCACCCGAACTATTTGTATTGGAAAGTTCAATTCTCTGACCATTTTTTCAATAATCATGACCTGTTGGGCGTCTTTCTGCCCGAAAAACGCCATATCCGGCTGGCAGATCAAGAACAACTTGCTGACCACCGTGGCTACACCCCGAAAATGGCCGGGCCGCGACGCTCCGCAAAGCTTTCCGGTAATCTCGCCGAAGACTTCTACAAAGGTATCATATCCTGCCGGATACATATCTGGAGCTTCCGGGGCAAATATCACATCCGCCCGGGTGGTTTCCAGCAGTTCCTTATCCTTGGCCAGGTCGCGGGGATAGCGTTCAAAGTCTTCCCCTACGCCAAACTGGGTGGGATTCACGAAAATGCTGACCACCACCGTGTCGCACTGTCGGCAGGCCTCTTTGACCAGGGCCAGGTGGCCTTCATGCAGGTACCCCATAGTCGGAACCAGACCAACCCGTTTGCCCTTTATTTTTTGCTCCAGACACCATTCCTGGGTTTGTTTAATGCTATGGAATACCTGCATAACAATACCCCTCAAATCAAATTAATAGATTCTTTCCAGAACTTCGTCGGCAATGCCAAAACCGTGCTCTTCTCCTGGGAAGGAGCCTTCCTCCACCTCTTTTTTATACTGCTGGAAGGCTTCCATAATTAATGGTTGCAGGTTGGCATATTTTTTGGCAAATTTAGGAGTAAAACCGCCGTAAATTCCCAGCAGATCGTTTACCACCAGAACCTGCCCGTCGCAGTAATGTCCTGCCCCGATCCCGATTGTGGGAACGCTTACCTCATCGGTAATACGCTTGGCCAGGAGAGTCGGCACCATTTCCAAAACAATTGCGAAAACCCCGGCTTTATCCAATGCCTTGGCGTCTTCTATAATTTTATTAGCTGTTTCAATATCTTTGCCTTGAACCTTATACCCACCAAACTTATGAACCGATTGGGGAGTAAATCCAAGGTGTCCCATAACCGGAATTTGCGCGTCTAAAATAGCCTTAATAGTGTCAACCCTTTCAATACCACCCTCAATTTTAACAGTTTGCGCACCGCCTTCCTGGATAAACCTCCCGGCATTGCGCACCGCTTCGGAGTTGGATATATGATAGGATAAAAAGGGCATATCGCCAACTACCATCGCATTCTTGGCTGCTCTAGCCACGGCTTTGGTGTGGTGAATCATATCTTCCATGGTTACTGAGAGGCTGTTTTCATATCCCAGCACCGCATTCCCAAGAGAATCGCCCACCAGAATTATGTCAATACCGGCTTCATCCGCCATGTGGGCTGTAGGGTAATCATAAGATGTCAGCATACTAAACTTACGTTTATTCTTCAAATCCTTTATAACGGAGGTCGTAACTCTAGCCATTATGTCACTCTCCTTCGGTTGGCATTTTAATGAACATACATTTTTAAGTCACGGGCTCTGGCCATTTAGCGGATCTCCTTTTCCAAAAGGTTTTCGAATTCCGCCTGTCTGGCCGGGTCAATCGTACCCTTGGCCCTGGCTATCCTGGCTGTCTCATAGCCGATGCAGCTATACAGCCTGAGGAGTTCGGGAGCCTGCTCTTTGATCCGCTCCAGGTGGGTCTCTACCGTAGCCAGATCCCCTCTGGAGATAGGTCCGGTAAGGGCTTTGGGT
>JBEHWI010000087.1:0-6278 GCA_040217815.1 Syntrophomonadaceae bacterium
TGTGCCCCACCCCTGGGTTTCCCCCCCACCCCCGTCCCCCTGACACACTTAACTTGGAAACAAAGTGTAACCCTTTTGTGCCGGTAGTGCATACGATATAGAACACTTAAAGGGCAAGAGGGGGAAAAGCATTGGGCAAAAGGGGGTCTATTAAGTACCAATTGACGGAAAGCTGCACCAGGCGAGGCTGCCATAGTTTTGTGGCCCAACTGCTCCAAAACGTAGCCCGGGTATGGATTCTCAAAGGGGGGCTTATAAACCGTCAGGTAGAATTCATCAAGAATCTGGGCGAAAACCTGGCCGGTCGGGGTTATGAAGTTGAGTTCTGGCTTTCCGCTCTACAGCCGGGCGGAGCACAAGGCGTTTTTTTCCCCCAGCTGGACGCCGCAGTGGTTAATGACGGTCTATTCCATCTCAACCAGGCATCCGGCCAGAGGATTGAAATCATCGCTCTGGACGAAGCCCGGGAATTTATAATGAGTGATGCCGGAGAGCAGGACCTGGCCCTCTGGCAGGCCCGGCTTCTAAATCACAAGCGCCGGGCCGAGGACTTGATAGAAAATTATCTCTGCATGGAGCAATACCTGGCCAGGGAAGGGCAGGAGGTCAATATTGAAGAGCGTGTGGATATCCTTAGCCAACAGGTTCAGGAGATGATTTTCGACCAGCCGCCGGTAGAAAAGCATTTCTACGCTGCATCCCTGACCACAGATGGTCTTATGGATTATGTTCAAGAAATAACCGGTCGCTGCCGAACCCGATATATCTTGCGTGGGCCGGCTGGCTGTGGACAAAGCCGGATTTTGGCGCAGACAGCCGGGAAGGCTCTCAGTCGGGGATGGGAAGTAGACTATTATCACTGGGCCCTGGATCCGGAGCGGGTCTGTCTGATCCTGATTTCGGCTGTAAACAGCGCCCTGGTGGATGACAGCTGCCTGGCGGTTAGTCCCCAGGCCGGTGATATCATCGTAGATATGAGCCGGCCTACCGTACCGGGTCAGAGAGACGATAAGCCCCGGAGCAGGCTGGACACCCTCCTGCTTCAGGTTCAAGCTGATCTGGACCTGGTCAACCGGGCGTGGCGCGAGATAAACCGGCTGCAATCGGACGGAGCCGACCCGGTTCGGTTGGGCCGGCAAAGGGAAAAGTTGGAGCGGGAAATCGAACAATATTAAAGTATAATTAAAAGAGTGCGGGCCAGATGTATACCTCACAAAAAGTTGCCGGTGAGGAAAGGCCTTGCATTTTTTTAATTTTAGGGATATAGTAAATTACCCGGAAAAATAGAACAGGAGTTCTGGTGATGAGCAGCTTTGAATTACATTCTGCATATGAACCCACCGGCGACCAGCCCCAGGCGATTTCCGACCTGGTAGAAGGGCTTAAAAAGGGCTACCGCGAACAGACCTTGATGGGAGTTACCGGTTCGGGAAAGACCTTCACAATGGCCCGGATCATTCAAGAACTACAGCGGCCGGTGCTGGTGATGGCTCCGAACAAAACCCTGGCCGGCCAGTTGTACAATGAATTTAAACAGTTCTTTCCCAACAACGCGGTTGAATATTTTATCAGCTATTATGATTACTACCAGCCGGAGGCCTACGTACCGCAGTCCGACACCTATATAGAAAAGGATTCTTCGATTAATGACGAGATAGACAAGCTCCGCCACTCGGCAACCGCTTCGGTTTTGGAGCGCCGGGACGTCATTGTCATAGCCAGCGTCTCCTGCATTTACGGCCTTGGCGCACCGGATGACTATTACAAAATGGCCGTGTCATTGCGGCCCGGGACCCTGATCGGCCGGGACGATTTGCTGCGCCGTCTGGTGGAGATCCAGTATGAGAGAAATGAATATTCCTTTTATCGTGGGACATTCAGAGTGCGGGGCGATGTGGTGGAGGTGTTTCCTTCATCAAGTGGGGAAAACGCCGTGCGCATAGAATTCTTCGGTGATGAAATCGAGCGGCTGGTTGAATTCAATCCCCTTACCGGGGAGGTTTTCGGCCGACGATTGCATGTTATGATCTTCCCTGCCTCCCACTTTGTAACCACCCGTGATAACATGCTGGGAGCGGTGGACTTGATAGAGGCCGAACTGGCTGAACAATTGGAAAAGTTCAGGACCGAGGGTAAACTGCTGGAGGCCCAGCGCCTGGAGCAGCGCACCCGGTATGATCTGGAGATGATCAGGGAAATAGGCTACTGCAAAGGAATAGAAAACTACTCCCGTTATATAACTGGACGGAAAGCCGGGGAACCTCCCTACACCTTGATAGATTTTTTTCCGGACGACCTGCTGCTTTTCATGGATGAATCACATATGGGGCTGCCCCAAGTCAGGGGTATGTTCGCGGGCGACCGTTCCCGCAAGGAGACCCTGGTCGATTTTGGATTTCGGCTGCCTTCCGCGCTGGACAACCGCCCCTTAACCTTTGATGAGTTCAACGCCAAAATTAAGCAGCTGGTCTATGTGAGCGCCACCCCGGGCGACTACGAAATGTCGCGCAGCAGCCTGGTTGCCGAACAGATTATCCGCCCCACCGGACTGGTTGATCCGGAGCTCATCGTCAAACCCACCAAGAACCAGATCGATGACCTGATGGACGAAATCAGGCAGACGGTGGGGAAGGGTTTTCGAGTTTTGGTAACCACGCTCACCAAACGGATGGCCGAGGATCTGTGCGAGTATTTTGACCAGGCCGGTATCAACGTTCGTTACATGCATTCGGACGTTGAGGCCCTGGAGCGCATGCAGATCCTGCGAGCCTTAAGAACTGGCGAATTTGACGTATTGATCGGCATAAATCTGCTGCGGGAGGGTTTGGATCTGCCCGAGGTGGCCCTGGTTGCGGTTTTAGACGCTGATAAAGAGGGCTTTTTGCGCTCCGAGCGTTCTCTTATTCAGACAATTGGCCGGGCCGCCCGCAATGCCGAAGGCCGGGTTATAATGTATGCTGATAAGATAACCCCTTCCATGAAGGGGGCGATTGACGAAACCGAACGGCGGCGCCTCAAGCAGATGGATTACAACCTGCTGCATGGAATAACCCCGGAAAGCATAAAGAAAGGCGTATATGATGCGATCGAAGCCACTATTGCCGAGGAGCCCGGCCAATATGAGACCAACCTGTTTAACAAACTGCCTCCCGAAGAAAAACGGCGCCTGATCGTGGAGATGGAGACCGAAATGCGAAAAGCGGCCGACAACTTGGAATTTGAAAGAGCCGCCCAACTCCGGGACACAATTCGCGAGCTGGTGCAGGAGAAAAAGAACAAGCCCAAAACCCGCAAAGGACGAAGATAACCGGAAAATGAGTTGAAGAACCTCCCTAATTCATTTAAGACGGCAACAGGAGAGAAACGGGATGAAAGACTATATTTTTGTTAAGGGTGCCCGGGAGCACAACCTGAAAAACATCGATGTTAAAATCCCCCGCGATCAATTCGTGGTATTTACCGGTGTTTCCGGTTCGGGCAAATCCAGCCTGGCTTTTGACACCATTTACAGTGAAGGGCAGAGGCGTTATGTAGAGTCTTTATCCACCTACGCCCGGCAGTTTCTGGGACAGATGGACAAACCGGACGTTGATTACATCGAAGGGCTCTCACCCTCCATATCCATTGATCAAAAAGCGACCTCCAACAACCCGCGTTCCACGGTCGGTACGGTAACCGAGATATACGACTACCTGAGGCTGCTTTTCGCCCGGGTGGGCCAGCCGCACTGCCCCCGCGGGCATGGGCCCATTCAAAGGCAGACTGTCGACCAGATCGTGGACGTCCTTCTGGCCCTGCCCGGGGGAACCCGGATCAAGGTTCTGGCCCCGGTGGTTCGAGGGCAAAAGGGCGAGCATCGCAAGATATTGAGCAGTCTGTTTCGGGACGGATTTACCAGGGTGGTCGTAGACGGCTACGAGTATACCTCTGACGAAGAAATTGAGCTCACCAAAAACAAAAAACATGACATATTTGCCGTGGTCGACCGACTGGTGATCAAGGATGAAATCAGGAGCCGCCTGGCGGATTCCCTGGAACTGGCTTTTGAATTGAGCGAGGGAGTAGTGCATATCATAGAGCTGACCGGGGACGGCGAAAGAGAACAGGTTTTTAGCCGCGACTTTGCCTGCCCGGTCTGCGGCTTTAGCCTTCCGGAGCTCAGCCCGCGCATGTTTTCTTTCAACAACCCCTTTGGGGCCTGCCCGACCTGTGACGGCCTGGGCGAAAAGCGCGAGATTGACCCGGCCCTGGTGCTGGATATGGACAAGAGCCTGGAGGAAGGGGCGGTCATACCCTGGGCCAACAATCTCAACACCTATTATAACCAGATCATGGCCGGAATGTGTGAAAAGAACAAGATACCAATGGACCAGCCGTTGAAGGAGCTGAGCCTCAAACAGATAAACGCCATTCTCTACGGCAATGGCGATGAGAGAATAGCCATCACCTATGTAAATTCATACGGGGAGCAGAATACCTTTCGCAGCAGCTACGAAGGGGTGATAAACAACCTGAAACGTCGCTACCATGAGACTAAATCCGATTATTCCCGGGAGGAAATCGAAAAATATATGACTTCCACTTTGTGCCCGACCTGCCGGGGCAAGCGCCTGCGGGAAGAGGTATTGTGGGTATTGATTGACGGGCATTCCATTGAGGAAGTCACTTCCCTGTCGGTGAGTGAAACGCTGAAATTCTTCAACCAACTGCACCTGAACGAGCGGGAGGCCTACATAGGCCGTCAGGTTATCAAGGAGATTAAAGAAAGACTCAACTTCCTTATGGATGTGGGTTTGAGTTATCTTACCCTTAGCCGTTCGGCGGGCAGCCTCTCCGGCGGCGAAGCCCAGCGCATCAGACTGGCCACCCAGGTCGGCTCCAGTCTGGTGGGAGTTCTTTATGTACTGGATGAACCGAGTATCGGCCTGCACCCCCGGGACAACAGCCGTTTGCTCAGCACCTTGAAGCGTCTGCGCGACCTGGGCAACACAGTAATAGTGGTGGAGCACGACGAAGAGACTATAAAAAGCGCCGATTACATTATCGACATAGGCCCCCGGGCCGGGCGGCACGGCGGGCAGGTGGTAGCCGAAGGAACTCTGCAGGATATCCTCACTGCTCCCGACTCCTTGACCGGTCGATACCTGACCGGAAGCCTGGAGATCCCGGTCCCAACACGGAGGCGGCCGGGCAGCGGCAAAAAGCTGCTGGTCAAGGGAGCTTCCGAGCATAATCTGAAGAATATCGATGTCAGCATTCCCCTGGGTAAAATGGTGGTTATAACCGGCGTATCCGGCTCCGGCAAGAGCACCCTGGTGGAGGAGATCATCTATCCGGCCTTGATGAGGAAACTGCACCACGGCCGCCACCGCCCCGGGCAGCACCGGGGGATCGACGGCCTGGAGGAGATCGACAAAGTGATCAACATCGACCAGTCGCCGATCGGCCGCACCCCGCGCTCCAATCCGGCTACCTATACCGGGGCCTTTGACGGAATCCGGGAGCTCTATGCTTCCACTACCGAATCGAAGGTCAGGGGCTACAAGGCGGGGCGCTTCAGCTTCAATGTGCGGGGCGGGCGCTGCGAGGCCTGTTCAGGTGACGGCATAATAAAGATTGAAATGCATTTTGTGCCCGATGTCTATATCCCCTGCGAAGTATGCAAGGGCAAGCGCTACAGCCGCGAGACCCTGGAGGTAAAGTACCGGGGCAAGAATATCGCTGACATTCTGGCTATGACCGTAGATGAAGCGGTGGAGTTTTTCGCCAGTCATCCCCGTATTCACCGCCGGCTGCAGGTGCTGCAGGAGGTGGGGCTGGGTTATATCCAGCTCGGTCAACCGGCTCCCACCCTGTCCGGCGGCGAAGCCCAGCGGGTGAAACTGGCCACCGAGCTTTCCAAGCGCTCCACCGGCCGGACCCTGTACATCCTGGATGAACCAACAACCGGCTTGCACAAGGATGATGTTAAACATTTGCTGCATGTTCTAAACCAGCTGGTTGAAAATGGAAATACGGTTTTGATTATAGAGCATAACCTGGATGTAGTTAAATGCGCTGATCATATAATCGACCTGGGTCCCGAAGGCGGCGAAGCCGGGGGACGGATCGTAGCCCAGGGAACTCCCGAGCAGATCTGCCGGAATTCCGCTTCCCACACCGGCCTATACCTGCGCGAGTGCCTTCCCGCCCCGGAAAAAGCCCGGGTAGTGTAGAAAAGACAAAGTAACGGTGCGGGCATGGGGACGGCGGGCATGGGGACGGTTCTTTTGCCCGCT
>JBEHWI010000088.1:0-5867 GCA_040217815.1 Syntrophomonadaceae bacterium
TTATGCGGGGTCAGGCCGATGGAACAGGGATCCCCTTTGAAGAAATCGTTATTTTAAAGTGCATGACTGATTTCACGGCCCAGGCGATGTCCGGTATAAACACCTTATGCACGGCGTTCGCGGCAACCGGAAAGGCCACCGAAGGCGGCAAAACCCTCCTGGGCCAGAACATCGACTTTGTGCCCGGATCCACTATCGATTTTTTGAAAATCCACCACAATGATGGTCCGGTGCAATTTGTCTTGTGTTTTAACAACTGGGGTGATTATACCTTATCTTCGGCCGGCTTTGGCATATGCCTCAACGCCACTTTTGCCCGGAACCACGAATTTACCCTTCCTGTTTCGGCTTACATTCCCAAAGTTATGCGGCAGAAAACCATAAGCGAAGCCTTGGATATGCTGAAACAGGCCGCCCGAGGGGGAGGCTACTACCAGCTGGCGGACGGCAGCGGCCGCATATACGGAATCGAAAGCACCCACGACGATTTTCAAGTGTTACACCCCGAGCGTGATATCCTGCTGCACTCCAATCACTATGTAACCGAACGCTTTAGAACCCGGGATACGGCAGCCGCAATTCAGCCCGACAGTTATGATCGTTTGAATACCATAAACAGCCTTTTTGCCCGGTATTACGGCCGTATAACTCCGGAAATAGCCATGGAAATTTTGGCCGACCACGACCATTACCCCAATTCCATATGCCGCCACATTGACGAAACCGTACCCATTTCCTCGTCAACCCTGGCCTCGTTTGTTATGGTTCCCGAGGAGGGTGCTATCTACATCGCCCGGGGCAATCCCTGTAAGAACGGCTTCATTCGTTACGAGTTTTAATAGGCCGATTCTTTCTTATTCCCTTAACCGGATAACAGTGCTTCTAAAGATATTTATACTGAATTTAGTGGTTTAGAGAAAAAGTTATTCACAACAGGAGTTTTCTCCGGACCTAAACTGGTAAATAAGCACCATCAGCTAACAAACGGTAGTTAGTCAGGAGTGATATGAAGTGTATACAACTACATGCTTGATCTGCAAAAAAGAATTTGCCATCCCCTTTTCCGATTTTCGCTACAAGGACATCAAATACAAGCGCGGTAAACACCATGTATGCGACGATTGCGGCAAGGCAGTTCAAGAAGAATGCCAGAAGATAACCGGCCTGACTCCCGAACTGATCGACGTCTGGGATAAGGTACTGCGCTACCGCAGCCTGTAATTCAAAAAATTACATCTGTGTTTGAAAGGAGCATATCAGCTATGAAGAACGCAAAACAATTAAAGGTTGTAGAGTGCCGGGGAACTCCCTACGAGATCGGGCAGCAGTGGGGCGAGGCCTGCCGGGATAGTATTTTACAGGGCTTGGAGAATAGTACCATGGGCATGTCCCTAATATACAATGCAACTCGTGAAGATATTACTTCCAAAGCCATGCGATTTCTCCCCCTGGTTCAAGACTTTGATCCCTACCAGGTCGAGATTATGCGGGGTCAAGCCCGGGGTGCCGGTGTCAAATTCGAAGAAGTGTTTGTCCAAAAGTGCAGTTTCGAACTTAGTTTTTACTACAATAACATAACTTCTATGTGCACATCTTTTGCGGCAACCGGGAAAGCCACGGGGAGCGGCCAGACACTGCTCGGCCAGACGATTGACTGGTTTCCCGGTACGCCGATAGACCTTTTGAAAATCCATCATTCAGATGGACTAGTTCAGTTTGTTTTATCTCTAGCCAATTCTTCCGAGTACACTATTTCATCGACCGGCATGGGTATATGCGCCAACGCCACCGTAGGCCAGAATTACACGTTCAGCATTCCTCTAGGCTGCTACATGCCAAAAGTAATGCGGCAAAGAAACGTCCAGGATGGCATTGAGATTCTAAAACAAGCAGCCCGCGGCCTGGGTTATTATCATCTGGCAGATGCCAATGGGCAGATGATGGGTATTGAAAGCGTTCACAACGATTACCAGCTATTGCTCCCGGAAAACGGCTTGCTTGTGCATTCCAACCATTATATAACCGAACGTTTTCAAGAGGGTGACACAGCTCACCTATATATGCCTGACAGCTATCACCGTTTAAGCCGAATAACCGCACTGGTCCACCAGCATTATGGCAAGATAAATCTTGAAACAGCCATGGAGATTTTGTCAGACCATGACGCTTATCCCAAATCAATATGCAGCCATATCGACCCCCAAAGCCAACTACCGTCCGAAACACTGGCCTCTTATATCATGGTTCCGGGGGAAGGCGCCATATATATCGCCGCTGGCAATCCCTGCGAGTATGAGTTTATTCGTTATAAACTTTAGTGATCTAAGGATGACGGTAAATGCCTGAGAAAGGGGTCGGAAAATGAATAGGCATTGTGAAATACCCGAGATATTAACGGTTAATGGTCACGATCGCTTTAATTATACCCTTAAGCACTTTAGCTCCAATATACAAATACAAGCGGTCGTTTCATTTGGTCAGTGCCTGGATGTCGAGACTCTAAGAAAGGCAGTCAGGTTGTCTTTGGATGCCGAACCGGTTTTGGGGTGCCGCTTTATTGAAGATGAAAAACAGCCCTATTGGCAGCGTTTTGCGACTATGGACGAAATGCCCTGGTTTGAGTTTGGGCAAGAAGCCAATAGAAAGGAATCAGTTGAGCAGTTTTTAAAGAGTCCTTTCTCTTTTGAAGGTCAGCAGCTCAATGTCCGGTTGATACGGACTCAAGAGGGTGATTCCCTTTGTGTCAAGATCTGTCATGCCTGTTCCGATGCGGGTGGACTTAAGCAGTATTTGCAGTTGCTGGCTGAAATATATTCAAACCTGCTCAAAGATCCCAATTATAAACCCGTGCCAAATACAGAAGGCCGTAGAGACCAGCAGCATTATTTTACGGCCCTGGGTATTAAAGACCCCCTGGCCTTATTTAATCCCCAGGCTCAGGTTTTGCCTCCCACCTGGGCCTTTCCCTATCATGATCTTGAGTATAAGGAAATGCATATAGCCATGCGCCAGATTAAGGAAGAGGCTTTTGAAAAGATAATAGCATTTGGCAAAACTCATGGAGTTACCGTCAATACCATTATTCTTGCCGCATTGTATAGAAGTTTGTTTGAACTCATCAAACCTGAATCTGGAGAAGAGATGGGAGTCGGCATGACCATGGACTTACGCCAGGCTTTTAACGGCCGCCCGAATCAAGCTATCTGCAACCTGTCGACAACTATTGAACCAAGAATACCGAAAGTGGACCAGGAGTCTTTTATGGAAACATTAACAAGGTTGTCAGAGTCAATTGCCGGTTTAAAGAATACCCGTCCGGATTTGAGCAGTGCGGTAGTGATGGAAGTATTGGGTGCTATGGATTATTCGCAATATGTTGGTATTATTCAGGCAGTCTGGCAGCAGATGACTGAAACCGGCAAATCCGATCCGACTTTATCCAATATGGGTATTATCAGTCCTCTGCAGTTTGGGCAGATTCTTGCCAATGATGCGTATATTGTAACCCCAAGGATTTACGCACCCGGCTTTTTAGTGGGAGTCAGTACTTACAACAAAACTATGACCCTGGAAGTGAGCTACTGTGAACCGGCCCACCGAAGAGAAGAAGTCGAGGCGCTTTTGGATTATATCACAGTGGACTTATGCTCTCTATAAGAGGCCAAACCGTATATTGGGAGGTTGGGATCGATGGAGAATGCTGCTATCTCAAAGTCAAAAGCGTATATAATGCCGACTATCATGATGGTTGGGCTTGGGCTGGTCTTGTTTCTTCCCGCAGGTTCCTTGAGTTACTGGCAGGGCTGGGTTTATTGGACCACATTTTTAATCCCCACCCTTTTCATTACCATCTATTTCTTCAAAAGAAGCCCCGAATTACTGGCCAGACGATGGCAGGGTGAAGACCAGGAAACGGTGAAAAAAATCCCCGCTTTCTTTAACTTGTTTTTACTCGCATATATAATCCCCGGCTTTGATTTTCGCTTTCACTGGTCAACAGTGCCGGTTTGGGTGGTGGTGGCAGCTGATCTTACGGTTTTCCTGGGCTACCTTTTGATCATCCTGGTTTTTAAGGAAAACAGCTACACTTCCAGCAATATAACAGTTGAGAATGAGCAAACGGTTATTGCAACCGGACCTTATGCCATCCTACGTCATCCCATGTACACGGGACTGCTGGTGATGGTGCTGTTTGCTCCCCTGGCTCTGGGTTCCTATTGGGGTGTCATACCTGGTCTTCTTATAATACCGTGGACGGTCCTCAGGATAAGAAACGAAGAGGAATTATTGTTGAGAGAACTTCCCGGCTACCAGGATTATTGCACGAAGACACCGTACCGTTTGATACCGTTGGTTTGGTAAAAATCTCGCCTCTAAGATATTACTTTTTTAACCGAAGAAAGGGGTTTTAAACATGGAAGCGAGCGCATTGAAAGATGGGGTTTCCACCGTAACGACGGCAACTGGATTTGATCGAGCCTGTTATTTACTTGGTTACGGATACTACAATATGCAAATCCATGCGGTTATTAACTTCGATCAACATCTGGATACGGATGTTTTTAAAAAAGCGGTTAGATTATCTTTGAATGCTGAACCGGTATTGCGGTGCCGGTTTATTGAAGATGATAAACAACCTTATTGGCAGCCCTTTGAAAAACCAAACGAAATCCAGTGGGTTGAGTTTGTACTAAATGATGATAAACAAGCGGCAATTGAACAGTTCTTGAAAAGCCCCTTTTTTTATGAAGGTCAGATGCTGAATGTAAGACTAATTCGAACCGGCGATAATGATGTTATTTGTGTAAAGATATGTCACGCCTGTTCCGACGCTGGAGGTCTTAAGCAATATTTGCAGCTGCTGGCCCAAATATATTCAAGCTTACTACAGAACTCTACTTATAAACCTGAGCCGAATACCAAGCGCCGGCTGGACCAGAAGAGCTACTTCGAGGCCCTGGGTATTAAGGAGCCATTGGCATTACTAGATCCCCATGACCAGCCTCTGCCCCTCGCCACCTGGGCCTTTCCCTATTATGGTTTTGAAGCAAAGGAAATGCATACCTCCATGCGCCGTTTTCCCGGTGAATCCTTCGATAGACTTAGAGCATTTGGCAAAACTCATGCAACAACCATCAATACTATAATTTTGGCCTCATTTTATAGAAGTATGTTTAAACTATTGAACCCACCGGCCGGGGATGAGCGGGAGATCTGTCTAACCATCGATTTGCGTCAGTTCTTTAAAACCGATCCGTCTCAGGATATTTGCAACCTGTCGGTTACGATAGCTTCAAAGACCTGCCGGGTGGAAGTAGAATCTTTTTTAGGGACATTAAAAAGGGTATCCAGGTCTATTGATGAATTAAAGCAATCTCAAATAGAATTGCCTCAAGCCGTGCTAATTGAAGCACAAGAGGCTATGGAATATGCACAACTACGCGCCCTTTTTCAAACAGTCCGCCCTCAGATTTTGGAAGCCGGCAAGCTATCTCCAACCTTAACCAATACGGGAATCATCAGCCCATTACAGTTTGGACAGATCTCTGCCTGTGATGCTTATCTTGTTCCGCCAACTACTTATGCACCCGGTTTTTTACTGGGGGTCAGTACCTACAATAGAACCCTGACCCTGTTAGCCAGTTACTGCGAGCCATCACACAGGGGCAAAGATGTTAATGCGTTGATGGACTTTATGGTAGAAGAGTTGAGTTCTCTATAACCGCCAGCTTTTGTTAGGCGGAAAGAACATGGATTTAAATTGAGATCATCCAGAGCCATTTTTAATTTAACCATAAATCGGGAGGGATTGAGATGAGAGAGAATCAAGTCAGTGATACGGCCATTAAAACTGCCTGTTGGCGAGC
>JBEHWI010000089.1:0-5429 GCA_040217815.1 Syntrophomonadaceae bacterium
TTTAATAAAACACATTGAACGGGAGCTGGCTTTCCATGGCGCTGGCCATATTCTGCACACCATGTTCTGGGAAAACATGAAGCCCGGGGGCGGGGGACCGGCCAATGGGGCGGTGGCGGAGTTGATTGACCGGGATTTTGGCTCATTTGATAACTTTAAAAAAATGTTCTCGGCATCAGCGGCAGCCGTTGAGGGATCGGGCTGGGCTATGCTGGCTTGCAATCCGGTTTTTGAAAAACTGGTGGTTTTGCAGGCGGAAAAACACCAGGATCTGACCCAGTGGGGCGCGGTTCCACTGCTCGTTATCGACGTCTGGGAGCATGCCTACTACCTGAAATACCAGAACAAGCGGGCTGCCTGGATCGAAGCCTGGTGGAACCTTGTCAACTGGGACGATGTCAACGGCAGGGTGTTGCAGATGCAGTGCCAATATAAATAATCGTACTAAAGCCCGGGTGCCAACCACCCGGGCTAAGACTGTCATAATAGTTTAATCGTGATTCAAGGCTTTAGCTTGCCGCGTTGCTTCGCTCCTCGCAATGACCCAATATAGATTAGTTGTCATTGCGAGCCGAAGGCATGGCAATCTTAAACTCTCATTATATCCTTGCTTATTAATACTTTATCGATACCCTGAGCCCGGGTGTCAATCGCCCGGGCTTAATTTTGGCAATTAGGTGAGCGTACCAGGCGATGTTGCTCGTCCATCAGTGCCTGGCCCCGGATTGCAGCATCTTGATCAGCATCCTGGTTAAGATGCTCCTCTCATCATTATCACCCACCCTCCACAGCTCTTGAAGAAGCCGCTGTTCTCGATTCTCCGGGTCAATGGTGGCCGATAAAACGTTGCCTATCTGGACTCCTATCTTTTCTATGCTGGAATCGGACAGCCCCACCCGATCGGCCAGGGATATGGCTTTGGACAGAGTGCCTTTCCATTTTTCCCACTGGGTAAAAGATTCGGTTTCGTTAAACTCCATGAAAATCACCTCTTAAAGCGTTGTTGTAAGCTATTTTCCCTTAAAGGCTCAATAATATTCTCAATCAGGAGATTGGCGAAACTGGTCGCATTAAGAGATAATTTGGATGGCCTCTTTCTAAATTGGATGGCTAATAATTCGGGAGATTGGTTGTTGCCAAGATTGACCAATGCCCAATATAATGAAATTGGATTAATCCAAAGGGGTAATTGGCTTGAAGCTTACGGTTAACAGAGATTCTGATATTCCGTTTTACATGCAGATCGCCGGGCAGATAAAGAGGCAGATAATTTCCGGAGAAATTATTCCCGGTTTCAGGCTGCCGCCGGAAAGAAAACTGGCCGAGAGCCTGGGCATAAACCGGACTACGGTTTTAAACGCCTACCGGGAATTGAAAGCAGAGGGGCTGGTAGGCTCAAGGGTAGGGCAGGGAACAGTAGTTTTATCACTTCTTAGGGATGAAGCGGCCGGTATCCAAAACCGAGTTCCCGAGCCGCCCTGGAATCAGATCTTCAGCAAATACGCCCATGGCATAGACTCATTTATAGTTAAGGACCTGCTTACTCTGGCCAACCGCAAGGACGTAATTTCCTTTGCCACCGGGATAGCTGCTCCCGACAGCGGCCCCATTCAGGCCCTGGCCGGGATCGAGCATGATATCGTTGAGCAGAAAAACTACCGGGGTCTGTTGCATTCACCAACCGAAGGTTTTAGCACCCTGCGGGAGGCGATATGCGGCTTAATGCAGCCCCGGGGGGTGTATTGCCATCATGATGAGGTCATGCTGCTGGCTGGCTCTCAGCAGGGCATAGACTTGACTTCCAGAATAATGCTGGATCCAGGTGATATAGTGCTGGTGGAAGAACCCTCCTTTTTCCCTGCTATTCAGGCTTTCAGGGCAGCAGGCACCAGGGTGGTGGGGGTTCCGATGGACGAACGGGGCATGAGGGTCGATATGCTGGAACCGATTTTACATCGCTACCAGCCCAAACTTATATATACAATTCCCAACTTTCACAATCCCACCGGAAGCGAAATGTCCCTGGAGCGAAGAAAGCAGCTTTTGGAGCTGGCTTACAAACACCGGGTTCTCATTCTGGAAGACGATGCCTACGCCGACCTGTGTTACGACGGCCAACCCCTGCCCACGCTCAAGTCAATGGATAGTGAAGGCTACGTAATTTATTTGAGCACCTTTTCCAAAACCATTTATTCCGGTTTGAGGTTGGGCTGGATGGTGGCGCACAAAAAGGCGATAAAGAAATTTGCCGCCGCCAAGCAGATAATGGATCTGCACTCCAGCAGCCTGTCGCAGTGGATCGTTGAGCGCTTCATTGTTGAAGGAGGACTAAAACGGCATATCCCGGTGATCTGCCAGGAATACCGGGTAAAACGGGATGCCATGTACGATGCCCTTGTTCAATATGCTCCTCCCGATGCTCGGTGGAACCGACCCCGGGGAGGCTATTACATTTGGTGCCGTCTGCCGGAGAAAGTCAATGCCAGCCGACTGGTGGGCAAAGCCGCCGAGCGCAAAGTGGTGTTTGTGCCGGGAAGCGCCTTTTACGCAGCTGAACAGGGAGATGAGTATGTACGTCTCAACTTCACCTTTGCTCCTTTAAAGGATATAGGGGAGGGTATCAAAAGGCTCTGTGAGGCCATGAAGGAACTCAAAGAGAGTAATGATGAATCGAGTGGGGATGAACCAGTGGAAATAAGTCCGATTGTATAGTGGTAGTAATGGCAGAATGGAGGTGCCTTGGATGGAATTCAAATATGCCCGGAGAATGGGCCATTTGCAGGCCTCAGAGATTCGAGAAATACTGAAGGTTACAGAAAGGCCGGATATCATATCCTTTGCCGGAGGCCTGCCGGCCCCCGAACTATTTCCGGTCGAGGAGATATTAAAGGTCAACCGTATTGTACTGGAAGAGCAGGGGCCCAGGGCTCTTCAATATACTACTACCGAGGGATACAGGCCATTACGGGAATGGATTGCTGGACGGATGAACTCGCGCCTGGGGACTTCTTTTGATAGCGACAACATACTTCTGACCCACGGCTCGCAGCAGGCCCTGGATCTGTCAGGCAAGGTGTTCCTGGATGAAGACGATGTGGTCCTGTGTGAAAGCCCCACTTATTTGGCCGCAATCAGTGCCTTCCGGGCCTATGGCTGCAAGTTTGTCGAGGTTCCGACCGATAACGAAGGAATGATCCCGGATGAATTGGATCGGATTCTGGCCAGTACCGAAAAGGTGAAGCTGATTTATGTAATTCCCGATTTCCAGAATCCCACCGGGAGGACCTGGAGCCTGGAGAGGAGGAAGCGATTGGCCCAGGCGGCTATGAAGCATCAGGTCATGGTGGTTGAAGACAATCCCTACGGGGAATTGCGGTTTGAGGGAAAAGCCCTTCCTTCGGTAAAGTCTTTTGATGAGATCGGCTGCGTGCTCTGCCTGGGTACCTTTTCTAAGACCTTCTGCCCGGGATATCGAATTGGATGGATTGCCGGGGATAAAAAGGCCATTGAAAAATACGTGCTGGTCAAGCAGGGGGCTGATCTGCAGTGCAATACCATAGCCCAGATGGAGATCGCCAAATACCTGGAATTATACGACATCGATGAACATATAGGGAGAATCCGGGAGGTCTACCGGAGGCGGCGGGATTTAACGGTTAAAACCATGGAGGAAGTCTTCGGTCCGGATATAGAATTTACCAGACCTCAAGGCGGCCTGTTTGCCTGGATAGAATTACCTCAGCATATCAACTCCCGGGATGTCTTGTTAAAGAGCCTGGAAAAGAAGGTGGCCTTTGTCCCGGGTGGGTCGTTTTTCCCCAATGGAGGCAAAGAAAACACCCTGCGCATCAACTTTTCCAACATGCCGGAAGAGCGGATCGTGGAAGGCCTCAGAGCATTGGCCCAGGTCATCAACGAATGGGCTGATATTTCCTCATGACGGGATATTACGAATTGAAACATCGGTTTTAAGTTTATTGGGGAGGAACCGATCATGGATATTTGGTTTGAACATATGGGCGTAGAACACGGCAAAGAGGTTATGGAGATTTTTAACTACTACGTAGAAAACAGCTCTGCCACCTATCCCGATACGGTGCTGCCTTATCCGTTTTATGGGCGGTTTTTAGAAATGGCCAGGAACTACCCGGCCTACGTAATCAGAAAGAAAGATTCAGATGCGGTAATAGGGTTTTGTCTTTTGCATGCCTACAATCCCTTTCCGGTTTTCAGACATACTGCCGAGATAACCTGTTTTATCAGTAAGGATGAAGTTGGGAAGGGTACAGGTACCCGGGCACTGTCAGTACTTGAACAGGATGCCAAAAAGATGGGTATAAACATCCTTCTGGCCAGTATTAATTCCCAAAACACGGCCAGTATACGCTTTCATGAGAAGAACGGATTTAAAGAATGCGGCAGGTTTTTTGGAATAGGGGAAAAGAAAGGCCGGTCTTTTGACCAGGTGTGGATGCAGAAGAATATATAAGCTAAAAGGGGGCCAATCTGCCCCATCTTTTTTATTCAACGTGCTACTTCCCGGTTTTGGCCTGCAGCTGTTCATATAAGGCTTCGGTCTGCTGCGGGTCGGTGAAATTGAACAAAACCGGCTGGTGCCCGCTTCGATAAATGACAACAACCGGACCCTGGTTGGAGCGCAGGAATAGAAGCGATGGGCCCAATTCTTTAACGTCAAAATGGCCTTTAAGAATCGGCCCCAGGTTCAATCCGTTGTTTTTGACGCCTATTTCGGGCAAGGCTGTTTTAAGCTCGAGTTTATCAATATCGGCATATTTGATAGATACACCATAAGAACCGCTGATCACCAGCTGGCTTGCTTCCAGGGTTATTTGAGGCTCGCGCGAGGTCAAGGCAATGCTTATTCCCACCCCGCTGCAGATTAGGACGGTAAAGATCATGGTTGCTATCAAAACGCGTTTGCGAGAACGGGCCCTCTTTATGGAATTTGGATCGTCAGACGGCGGCGGGTTGAAGCGCTGAACGGCAAAAGCCAGATAAAACACCAGGATCAGCAGCAGGCCCATCCCCACCTCAATCCCCCAGACAAAACCGGACTTATGGAGTATGAGCCCCAGGACGGGGGCGGCGGCGCTTATCATCAACTGTCTGCCCACGAAATCACCCAGCCCCTTTTCGATCATATATTCTTTCTCGTGGACTGGAGCGGTGTTATAACCCGATATTAAATCGTAGAACTTGCCGTATTTTATAGCTATGCCCACGCCGAGCAACAAGCCGCTTATCGAAAGAAAAATAACGATTTCAGTCATTTCTACTCATCCTTGCTTCCAGCTTTTAGTAGATAATAACACATTTTGTTTTAAAAAAATCAAGTCAAGATATTAGAATGGTATTAGGGTGAACCGGGTTTACTGGTAAAGCAAGTTATCCGGGCGTTTCAACGTAAA
>JBEHWI010000090.1:0-5175 GCA_040217815.1 Syntrophomonadaceae bacterium
AAGGTTTATTTCACCAATGGACAACAGGCATCTGCTATGGTAATAAATGGCACCAGCAATCAAGTCATCGCTACCATCCCTGCAGGAAACTCTCCTTCTAGCCTGGCGATCAACCGGAATACCAATAAAATTTATATTGCCAACCTTATTGGCAATAGTATGACCGTAATTGATGGAAACACCGATGCCGCTGAAGCAACCATCAGCACGGGAAAACTGCCTATGAATGTGGAGCTTGACCCCAACACCAACAAGATTTACGTTGCGAATAACGGTAGTCACAGCGTTTCCATAATCGACGGCAACAATAATACAATTGCGACTACCGTCGACACAGTTGATAAAGGAACCTACGCTGTGGCAGTAAATCCGATTACCGGCAAGATATACGTGACCAATCAAAAAAACATGACTGACCCCGGTTCGGTAACCGTGATTAACGGATCCATAAAGGCTGCCACCATTCCCGTGGGAAGAAACCCCCGGGCGGTGGCAGTCAACCCGGCCACCAACAAGATTTATGTCGCCAACCTGAACGACGATACTGTGACGGTCATTGATGGTTCGACCGATACGGTTTTGACCACCATCAGCACCGGCGACGGTCCCCTGGCCCTGGGCATCAACCGGACCACCAACAAGATATTCGTGGCCAACTGCGGCGATGATACGGTGACCATCATAGACGGGGCCACCAATGTCACCAGCAGCGTTACTGCCGGTGACTATCCATGTGCCGTAGCTGTCAATGAAGCGACCAACAAGGCTTATGTTGCCAACCAGTATAGCGACGACTTAACCATAATCTCGTCACCTCCCTCTCCTACAGTCAAGGTGGCGGGAACCGCCTCCGACAGTTCGGTGACCATGGCCGGAGGCAACCAGAATGTAGCGGGGTCAGACAACACCTGGGAAATTACGGTCAATACCGGAACCCTGAAAGGATCGGCCGGGGACGACTTCGGGCCCGATCTCATCATCGGCGGCCTTCCCGCCGGCCTGACCTGGACGGCCACCAAGGCCACGGCCGATAAAATATTGATTACCATAGCGGGAACCGCCTCCCCGGCGGTCTCGGCTAAATCGACCGTCACCGTGGTTATAAAGGGGAGCGCGGTTAAAGAGGCGGGCGCTTTGGCTTCCGATTCCATCGCTCTTTATGTAAATCAGGCCATAAACGACAACCCCGGCGGTGGCGGAGGCACAGTAGTCGCGCCCCAGACCAAGAATGAAACTGTCGAAACCCAAAAGGAGCCCGAGGTCAAGACCCCGGCGGAATCGGAACCGGTTGACCTGGCCGGACACTGGGCCCATGACTGCATTATGGCCCTGCTGGCGCACGGCCATATCAAAGGATATCCTGATGGCACCATCCGGCCCGAGCAGGAAATCACCCGGGCGGAGGCGGCCGTTCTACTGGTTAATATTCTGGGACTGCAGGAATACCAGCTAACGGGTACGGCTTCTCCCTACAGCGACGAGCTGCCGGAATGGGCCAGGAGGGCTATTCTAATCCTAAGTGAAAAGGGAATTATGACAGGCTACCCGGATGGAACTTTTGGTGCGGACCGGTCTATAACCCGGGCCGAAATGTGCGTAGCCTTGATGCACTGCTTCCCGGAATTCAAATGCACGGGGGAAGCGCCTACCTTCGCCGATCAGGACAGTATTCCCGAATGGGCCTTGCCCTTTATCCAGGCAGCGGCTTTCAACAAAATAGTAGCCGGCTACCCGGATAATACATTTCAGCCGCAGGGATGGATCAAGAGGGGAGAAGTCTTTGCCATCATTTGCATACTAAAGGGGTATCATAAGGAACATGCTGCCCAGTGATTCTGCCGGCGAAGCAGCCCTGGTACTGGCAGTTGCTCCGGACAGGATTAGTTTGAAAAAGGAGGTGAGTCCCGCTTGCGGGTCATGATAGTGGATGATGAACAACCCTGTATTGATGAACTGGTGTTCCTGTTTGCCAGGCATCCCGATGTCTCCGTAAGCGGGACTTACACCAACCCGGTTAAGGCCCTGGAGGCAGCCCGGGCATTAAATCCCGATGCCGTTTTTGTAGATGTTGCCATGCCCTACATTAGTGGTATAGACCTGGCCAACAAACTGAAAAGAATTGACAATAACATTCAACTGGTATTTGTAACAGCCCACTCCCGCCTGCTGGAAGATATCAAAAAAGGCAGGCCCTGTCTTTGGATCCTAAAGCCGGTGAATGAAGCAAGGCTGAAGACGATAATAGAACATTTGCGCAGCAGGCTGGAATGTTGAATAGAGTATTGGGTTTGTTTAGAAAATTTCGACGGTATCGAAATCCATATCTAGCAGGTTGACCAGCATTATACGGTTGCGCAGTAGTTCACCCCGCCCCAGTAGAAGCTTGATTACTTCAGATACCTGCAAGCTGGCTACCAGGGCCGGGGTGAAAACGGGGGTGGATATGCTCCTTTTCTCACTGTTGGAGGCCTTTGCATAGATTTTTTCTATTACGTTTTCTCCGGGAAACTGGGTGGTAAGCTGCCCTACCCAGCCTTCCACTGCCCCGTGCACCAGAGGTATTTGCAGATCACGGCATAAGGAAGACAATTGCAACCGATCCGGGATGTTGTCAAGAGCATCCACCACCGCCTGATATCCCGCCAGTATAGTATGGCCCGCGGCCCGGTTAAATTCTACAGCTAGTTTTATTATATTTATGGCCGGATTTATGGCTGCCACTCTCTGTGACGCTGCATCAACTTTGCTCCGGCCGATTAAATCAAGGCTGGACAGGAGTTGACGGTTGAGATTGTGTTCCTCAAAGCTGTCATAATCCCAGACCAGTATATTGCCCACCCCCAGGCGGGCCAACTGCTCCAATACATTCCCGCCCAGACCTCCACAACCGATGACCGCAACTTTGGCGTTCATCAGAACCTGTTGTTCGGCGGCCGTAATGGTTCCAATGTTGCGCTGGTAGCGCAAGGGGACAAATCCCTGTTCCATGGCCAGCTTTTCAAGGTTCGCCAGGGGGATGTCGGTTTTTACCGCCAGGTCCCGGACTTTTTCATACGAGACCCGTCCCGAAGCGCTGCAATCCGCAAGTAAACGAATGATATCTTTATCATTATCCATTTTCACATCACCCGCCTGCCACAGGAGGAAAGATGGCTAAAACATCCCCATCCTGTAATATGCTGTCCAGATGGGCATGCCTGCCATTCACAAACAAGATCCCGATATTCCGCTCATTGGCGGTGATGGAAAGGGCGTCTAAAACCTGCAGCACCCTGGTCCCTTCGGGAAATTCAAGAATGTTGGCTTTGAAACGCCCTTTCCGCAGGAAAGCAAACAGCTTTACCGTTACCTTCATCGCTCTAACCTCCGTACCTTTAACGCACCGGGGCCATCCGGCTAGTTGGTATTAAACCGCTTGATCTTCATGGCTGCATCCCGTTTTCTACAGTCTTCGCAGAGCTTTTCCGGGTAGTCGAACTCCTGGTGCTTACCGGCCAGGTGGTCTAGTTCCTCTTTAGTTGCATAGTATTTGCCGCAGTGATCGCAGGCCTGGAGTTCAAAGCTTTTGTGCCAGATGACTCTGCGGTTTCCTTCCTCAACTATTTCAATCGCTCCGGTGGGGCAGACCCGGGCGCAGGTGCCGCAGCCTATGCAGGTCGCTGCCGCTTGGTCATAGGGAGTGGCCACCTTTTTATCGGTGCCCCGCAGGATGAGGGATATGGCATTGGCCCCGACTTCTTCACAGGCTTTGACACAGAGGTTGCACAGGATGCAGCGTTCTTCCTGGTTTTCGGTGAGCGGGTTTTCACCGCACCCGTACTCGCGATAAAGCTTCTCCAATACAGGACTTCCCGAAGCCCGTTTATACAGCAGCATGATGATATTGCGCCTGATTTTATCTATTACCGGGCTTTTAGTCCTGACCTCAATTGATTCCTTCACTGGATAGGTGCAGGACGCCACCAGGTTTTGCCGGCCGGCCTGGGTCACTTCCACCATGCACAGGCGGCAGCGCCCCTCACCCTTTAAAGCGTCATGATAACAGAGGGTGGGAATATTGATTCCGGCTCTTCTGGCTGCATCCAACAACGATTCCCCGTAGACTGCTTCGATCGCTTGCCCGTCCACTACTATTTTCATATTCCCACCCTCCTACTTCACCAATACGGCCTGGAAATTACAACGGTTGAAACAATCGCCGCAGCGAATACACAGTTCCTGGTTGATGACGTGGGGTTCCTTCTTCTCACCGCTTATGGCATTTACCGGGCAGTTCTTTTCACATAAACTGCAGCCATTGCATTTCTGAGGATCCACATAAAACTCGGTGAGGCTGCGGCAGACCCCGGCCGTGCAGCGGTGTTCCTTGATGTGGCTTTCATATTCTTCCCGGAAATACCTTAGGGTAGACAGCACCGGGTTGGGAGCGGTCTTGCCCAGGGCGCACGAGGAAGCTGCCTGCAGGGTTTCTCCCAGGTCTTCCAGCAGCGCCAGGTCGCCTGCTTCTCCCCGGCCTTCACAGACCCGGGTCAGAATCTCCAGCATGCGGCCAATTCCTTCCCGGCAGGGGACGCATTTGCCGCACGATTCCCCGGCCAAAAAATTGAGATAGTAACGGGCCACCTCCACCATGCAGGTGTGGTCGTCCATAACGATAAGCCCTCCGGAGCCCATCATTGACCCGGCGGCAGCCAGCGAATCAAAATCCACCTTCAAATCCAGGAGCTCGGCGGGAATGCAGCCACCGGACGGCCCCCCGGTCTGTACTGCTTTGAAATCCCGCCCTTTCAGAATTCCTCCGCCGATATCATAGATTATTTCCCGCAGGGTGGTTCCCATAGGCACTTCTACCAGCCCGGTGTTGACCACCTTGCCCACCAGGGAAAATACCTTGGTGCCTTTGCTCTTCTCGGTTCCTATGGAGGCAAACTGGCCGGCTCCGTCCAGGATAATAACCGGAACGTTAGCCCAGGTTTCCACGTTGTTGATCACGGTCGGCTTTCCCCACAGGCCTTTTTCGGTGGGAAATACGTACTTGTCACGCGGTTCTCCTACGTTGCCTTCAATTGAAGTGATGAGAGCTGTTTCTTCACCACAGACAAAGGCTCCGCCCCCGCGGACGATCTCGATATCAAAAGCCCAGCCCCGATCCAGGATATCCTGGCCCAGGTAGCC
>JBEHWI010000091.1:0-4881 GCA_040217815.1 Syntrophomonadaceae bacterium
GGAGCCCAGAACCAGGTCTCTGTGCCCTGTGGTTCACTATTATCAACCGCGTTGCTGTGAATAGATACAAACAGGGCAGCATTTACGAGATTGGCTATAGGCCCCCGGTCGCTTAACCCCACTGTACTGTCCGTCTTACGGGTGTACTCGACTTTTATGCCTTTCTGGGTTAGAACAGCCCCAACCTTAAGGGCGATAGCCAAATTAATATCCTTTTCCTGGGTATAGTCACCGCATGATCCCACTTCACTGCCCCCATGGCCGGGATCCAGGACCACCAGAGAGTTGCGGGGGGGGATGTCCTTGGTATTGATAAACAGGATATGTAATACCTGGTCATCATCAGTGGAGCCAATTGAAAATTTGGCGGCCGCTTTGGTCTGAACCGTAATAACCGTGGTAGGCTTTCCAGACGCGTCATTTTGCTGCACAATGCTCATTGTCTGCAGAGACTGGCTGGAATAGGTGTAGCTGCTTTGGGCCAGGCCTTTGGCCACCCCGGGCAGGCTGATAATCATGGTATTGCCGCTCTGCTGCTGGGAATAGCTATGCCCCAGGGCGGTTTTGATGGTAATATTCTCACCACTGGCGTTAAATGTGGTCCGGGATACGCTTACAATGCAGTTGTATATATGCAGACTTTGAACGTTGGTTCCGCTGGTCTTCTTATAGGCCAATGTACCGGGCATGGATACCTGCACCTGAACACCGCTGCCTATGTTTTTTCCGATTATGGACAGCGAAGAACCATTCAGATCTTCGCTGGTATTATATTCCGATTTCAAAGAGCAATCAGAGAAATTATAGGTAATGGTACCCGCTGCCTCACTTACCTGAACCTTAGACCCGGCCGGATTGGTCATGGCAAGGTCGAAGCCCGAGCTGTCCTTGGCGAAGCTTATCGCCAATTCCTTCCCGGTGCTTACCACAGGGTTATTGGTAGATGTATTGTTGGAAGGCTGGCTGGTGTTGTTCGGAGGGGCGCTTGTCCCGCTGCTGCCCGAAGTCCAAACCGGGTTGATCAGCCAGCCTGCCACCCAGGCTCTTTTGCCCCAATAGCTTACTTGATACCATCCATTTTCTTCAGCATTGACTCCAAATTGCTCGCCTCGTGAAGCAGTCCCAATCTTATCCGCAGACGCCGAGGCGCTGGCGCGCAGGTTTACACTGTCCTCGTCTACAACTATGGCATAAAGCGAATCGTCTGGATTGGGCGGGCAGATTACCTCAACCTGGCGCTGTTCCGGATCCCATGCCACCCGTCCACCATAGGCTGATCCTACGAATGCCAGCGGCACCAGGGTGCGCCCGTTTACTATCTTGGCAGGCACGTCAAGCTTTCGGGCCTGGCCGTCAATAAGGGCCGTGGTGGCACCGATAGTCAACGAAACGGTGCTGCCTGCCTTTGTTGCGGTAACCGTTTGGCTGCTTGGATTCCAGCTTACACTGGCCCCCATGGTGCTGAATATCGCCGACATGGGCACCATGGTGCGCCCGTTTTCAATAATCGGTTCCACATCAAAATGCTGCAGGGTTCCATTGACGTACACTTTAATGGGCGGTGTACTGGAAGCCTTATTGTTGGAAGATGTTGAGGTGCGGGAGACCGTTTGGGTGGCGGGGGTAGAAGCGCCCTGAACCAGGGAAGCGTTTATGTAAACCAGCCCTTGCGGTGCTTTAACCTGATACCATTCGCCCTCATTCTTGACCAGGAAGAGGATGTCACCCTTTTTAGCTTCCCCCACCTTGGGATAGCTGGTCCCGGCCCCCGAGCGCAGGTTAGCCAGCTCAGCTGTAACCTGCAGGGTGGTCTGGAAAGTGGCATTCTTGTCTCTATCCAGGTACATATCGGCAACCCAACCGTTAACCTGCTGCCACTCTATCTGACTCCAGCCGCTCTTACTCTGCAGCACGCTCACCCCGGTATTTTTAGCCAGAGATGTTTTAACGTCATAGGAAAAGCCGGGACCTGAACGAACATTCACCCCATCTGCGTTGATGGAAGCAGTCTCAGCCAAGGCTTTTTGACAAAACAGCCCTCCCAGGATCAGTGTGGTGAAGAATAAAAACGACAAAATCTTAGTTAAAATTGATTTTGGCATAGGCAATCCTCTCTTTTGGTAATTTTTTTACAAGTTATTATATATGCACTTCGACAACGCCTCAGCCCTTTCCTTCCTGACCCGGCCCAAGAAAAGCCATTTTATAACCAAATATACAAATAACATACCTTTTTTCTTGCACATTTTCTGCGTAAATTTGAAAAAATTATGAGGTTTTTTTATGGCAGGCCCTTACTGCGAACTGGTGAGCAGGTATTTTATGGCTGAATGTTTTTCTGAGTCGTCGAAGTCTTGCCCGAAGGTGTTTGGGAAGTTCCATTCTGACCGCCGGTCGATTTTTGGCCGCCGTTCGCCTTATTGTTACTATCCGTCGAGGTATTGGGATTTGATTTCTTATCCTGTGTAGAACCGGTACCCCCACCGCTCTTCGAATTAGTGCCAGTACCTGATTTGCTGGTTGATTTGCTGGTATTGGTCGGCTTTTGGGTGCTGGTTTGGGGCTTGCTGACAGACGGCCCGGAACTTCCCTCGACCACTTCCAGCGTCTGCCCGGCAAATAAGGCGTCCAATACTTTTACAGCCAGGTTCTGGTCGACCACCCAATAGCTGGCCGTCAATTCTCCGTAGGCGTCGTGCTCTTCATAAAATGTCCCGGGCAGGGTCTGCGAATAGATCCCTTCCGTGTTAAAGGCCGGCGCCCAGGTAGCCAGTTTGAGCATATCGCTAACCGAAATGTTGGTATAAATGCACTGGTGCATTTCATTTACCAGGCTGGGCAGACGGGTAACTGTCTTGGCCTGTAGAACCCCTTTTGACAGGGCTTTCAGGAACTGCTGCTGAGCCTGAGTTCTATCTATATCGCCATAGGTATAATCACGGAACCTGACAAAACCCAGGGCCTGACTGCCGTCCAGATGCTGTTGTCCGGGCTGCAAGTCAATGCCTTCCGAAGGCTTGTACATCCGCTGGGGTACATTGATATCCACCCCGCCCAGGATGTCGATAATGTTTTTAAACCCGGTAAAATCCATCTCCACATAGTAGTCAACCTTGATGGACATGATTTCACCAACCAGCTTGGTGGCCAGTTCTGGTCCCCCGTAAACATTGGCTGAATTTATTTTATCGGTGTTGCCGTTTAGCTTCACGCGGGTATCACGGGGAATCGACACTATGGCAACCTTTTTCAGGCCGGGGTCCAGGGAAACCAGCAGCATGGTGTCGGACCGGGAATGGACATTATCCTGACCGGGGCGGGCGTCTACTCCCAAGACCAAAATATTGGTCCTATTTCCTTCAATCAAGAAACCTTGACTCTGGGCATTCTCAGCACTGGCCGGCAGCAGCCGATGGAGTATTTCCCCTAATCCTGCTCCAAGAGCAAAGAAAAAACCGAAAAGAATCCCGGCTGCAACCATTATGCGAAAGTATATTTTGGCCTTGCTCATAAACAAACCCTTCCTAAAACCGATGCCAATCCCAATTAAATACATTATCGAAGGTTCGGATACAAAAATTTACCTTTAACGAAAAACGTACCTAACCGGGGTTGGCATTACACTTTACATCTCTATCTTTCTAACACTGGCGGCTTCGGCAACCTGCGGTTCCGGGCGTTCGCCGGTGAATAAACCGATTTTGCCGGCAGCCAGCACAATTGACAATAGTAACAGAATCAGCAGCAGGGTTGCCTTGGAACCGGTTATAAAGGTTATGCCTACCGCCACCAGCGCAAAAACTCCGCTGATAATGTAAATAATCACTACACTGCGCCGATGGCTCATCCCAATAGCCATTAGCCGATGGTGCAAATGGTCTTTATCAGGCCTGAATATCGGGGCGTGATTATTGATCCTCCGGATTATAGCGAAAAAGGTGTCCAGAATCGGTATCCCCAATATAACAATAGGGACAAAAAGCATTATCAAAGCCGTGCTTTTAACAGTACCCAGTATAGCCAGACAGGCCAGGGAAAAACCCAAAAAGTTGGAACCACCGTCACCCATAAAGGTGCGGGCCGGGTAGAAATTGTAGGGGATAAACCCTCCGATAGCTGCCACCAGGATAAAAGCCGCCACAGCGACCACAACCTGTCCCTGCAGCAGGGAAACAATTCCCATAGTCAGGGCGGCTATACCCGAGACACCCGCCGCCAGCCCGTCCAACCCGTCTATAAGATTTACGGCATTGGTTACTCCCACAATCCATAAAAAGGTAAGCGGAAGGCTGAAATAGCCCAGATCCAACGGACCGTTGAAAGGATTGGACACGAAGCTCACGGTTATCCCAAAAAGCATGGCCACTCCGGCAGCTATACACTGGCCCAGAAGCTTAACCCAGGGCGACAACTGCCAGACATCGTCGAGTATGCCTACCAGGAATATTATGGCCCCACCGATCAGCAATCCCCACATGGGGCCGACCGGTTTGGTGAAAACCGCCATAATAAGGACAAAGGCAACAAAAATAGCCAGCCCTCCCAGACGGGGCATTATCCGGGAATGAACCTTGCGCTCATCGGGCCGGTCGACGGCTCCAATCTTGAAGGCAAGGCGCATTGCAAGAGGAACGCAGGCTAGTGATATGACGAACGAAGCAACAATAGCCAGTATTTGATATAAATATGGGGACATAAAACGAAAGACCCTCCCAAGTCCAATAACTAGGTTCATTCTATCATCGGACTTTTCCATTGTCCATATGGCAAGTTCAGGATTGATGCTGAAACCGGAGATTTTGGGGACGTGACAGGGGGACGGGGTTGGTGGCCGGAAGGGACATTGGGGACGGAGCTTGTTGTCCCTCCCCGGGGAGGGAC
>JBEHWI010000092.1:0-4774 GCA_040217815.1 Syntrophomonadaceae bacterium
TGACATTATACCACCACAAACACGGGGTGTGCCTGGGGCAGGTAATTTCGTTAAAACACGGGGGTTTTACACAAACAACGTCCCCCTGTCACACCAAGGCGGGCAAAAGAACCGTCCCTATGCCCGCTAGGCTTCTTCTGTTTCCGCTTCAACCGGCGTATGTTCCGGCTCCTCATTGGTCACTTTCACAATAACGCTCACTATCAGCAGATCCGGGTCGCTTAAAAGTTCGACACCCACCGGCAGGAGCAAGGCTTCAGCCAGCACCTGATCGCCGGGAATCAAAAGGGAAACATCAAGATTGAGCGTTTCCGGCAAATCGCGGGGCAGGCATTTCAGCTGGACTTCGCGGGCTCCTATCTGCAGGAAGCCGCCCTTTTCACGGAGTTCCTCTTCCCCGGTTATTGCCACCGTCACCGCCGATTCGATCGGCTCATCGGCATCCACTCGCATGAAATCCACGTGGGTAAGCTGCCGGCTCAAAGGGTCCCTCTGCAGTTCCCTGACCACGGCCAGAACCGGCGCCGGGTCGTCATCCACCTGCAGGGAATAGAGCCCCCCTGATCCGAAGGCAAAAAGCCTCTCCAGAGGCCTTCCTTCAAAAGCCACCCGGGAGCCCGGTTTGCCTTTGCTGTAGATTACTCCGGGAATGTCCCCGTTTTGCCTGATAAGACGCCGCTCCCGCTTTCCAATGGTGCGGCGGCGGCAGGAAATGCTGTTGGTCTTGGCCATAATAGCACCACTCCTTCGTCAAGGAGTATGCACCGCTATGGCCAAATTTATACCGGCCGGCTGGAACCGTCCAGCCGGGAAAGGTTCATTTACTTACGAGGCTAAAACTCAAAAAGCTTGCTGACCGAAAGGTCTTCATGAATGCGCAAGATCGCCTCCCCAACCAGCGGCGCCACCGACAGGATGGTCATGTTGGGCAGGGTTTTGCTCTCTTCCAGGGGTATGGTATTGGTAGTGATGATTTCCTTGATCGGGGCCTTGGAAAGCCGCTCGATAGCTGGTCCGGAAAAGACCGGGTGGGTGCAGGCGGCAAAGACTTCCAGCGCTCCCTTTTCTATCATCACCTTGGCGGCGGAACAGATTGTTCCGGCCGTATCAATAATATCATCGATGATAACCACCGATTTACCATCGACATCACCGATGACATTCATTATCTCCGACACATTGGGCTCCGGTCTTCTTTTATCGACAATGGCCAGGGGGGCATCCAGCTTGGCGGCCAAATCCCTGGCCCGGGTGACCCCTCCCACATCCGGGGACAGGACAACCGTGTTCTCCCTCTGCAGCCGGCTCTTCAGGTACTCGGCAATGGTCGGCACTCCGGGCAGGTGGTCTACCGGGATGTCAAAAAAGCCCTGGATCTGGGTGGCGTGCAGGTCGACCGCTACCACCCGGTGGGCTCCCGCCTCCACTATCAGATTGGAGACCAGTTTGGCGGTAATCGGATCCCTGGCCCGGCTCTTGCGGTCCTGGCGGGCATAGCCGTAGTATGGTATTACCGCGTTGATGCGCGAAGCCGATGCCCTGCGGAAAGCATCGATCATAATGAGCAGTTCCATCAGATGCTCATTGACCGGGGTGCAGGTAGGCTGGACCACGAACACATCCACGCCGCGCACCGTTTCATTTATGGCGCAGCTAATTTCTCCATCAGAAAAATGGGAGACTACGGCATCGCCGATGGGTATACCCAAATAAGCCGCAATCTCATTGGCCAGCTGAGGGTTGGCGTTGCCGGTAAACAGTTTCATCCTCCACCTGGATGCTTTCATCATCCCCAATACCTCCTAAGAATCCACATGCTTTTTCTTGCTGGTTCGCTTGGTTAAAAACTTGGTGGCCGCCCGCTCGACAGCCAGGACATCTTCCGGAATATCACGGGACACGGAAGACCCGGCTCCGGTCGACGCGTTCTTTCCCACTCTAATCGGGGCTATAAGATTAGTATTGCTGCCAATAAATACACCGTCTTCTAAAATAGTAGGATATTTATTCACACCATCGTAGTTGCAGGTTATGGTGCCCGCACCCACGTTGACTCCCTTGCCGATCTGGGCGTCTCCAACATAGCTCAAATGCGGAACCTTGCTGCCGTCGTCGATAACCGACTTCTTGATTTCCACGAAGTCGCCTACCTTTACATTGTCGTGCAGCACGGTTTCCGGCCTGAGATAAGCAAAAGGCCCGATCGTACAGGCATTGCCGATACAGGCCTGGTTTATACGAGATGATTCTACAGTCACCCGGTCGCCTATCACTGAATTACTTATTCGAGTGGAAGGACCAATTTCGCAAAAGCTGCCTATAGAGCACTGGCCCTCGATTATAGTAAAAGGAAGGATCACCGTATCGGGTCCGATCTTAACTTCAGCATCGATAAAGGTTGAAGCAGGGTCGACGATAGCCACTCCCTGGGCCATCAGCTCCCGGTTTATCCTCTGGCGCATGATCCCTTCCACCTGGGCCAGCTGGATGCGATCGTTTACTCCATAGATCTCCTCCTCAACATCGCTCAGACAGATCTCTACCTTATTATTATCCGCTTTGATAAGTTCCAGGGCTTCGGTCAGGTAATATTCACCCTGGGCATTCTGGGTGCCGATTCCGGATAGAGCTTTGAAAACCAGCTCCCGATCAAAACAGTAAATTCCCGAATTAATTTCATCAATGGCCTTCTCCGAGACTGAGGCGTCTTTTTCCTCAACAATACGCAAAAATTCCCCCTGGGCCCCGCGCAGCACCCGGCCATAACCCTTGGACTCCTTAACCCGGGTGGACAAAACAGTCGCCCGGGCCTGACTCTTTTTATGCATATCCATAAGTCCGACCAGAGTTTGGTCCTTAAGCAACGGGGTATCCCCGGCCAAAACCAGCAGACTTTTTCCGCTGACCGCATCTTGGGCCTGCATGAGGGCATGTCCGGTGCCCAGTTGTTCTTCCTGCACCACGAAAGTAACATTTTCTCCGGCCAGAATTTCTTCGACATACTCCCGGCCGTGTCCTACAACTACAATTATCTGTTCAATTCCAGCCGCGCGGACGGTTTTGACCAGGTGGGCAATCATCGCCCGACCCGCCACCCGATGGGCTACCTTGGGCAGACTGGAACGCATCCTAACGCCTTTTCCCGCTGCCAGAATTACCGCTGAGATATCCAAAACCTACTCCACCCCATAACAATAATTTATTTGGCCATGGCTATGACAAGGAATGGTCATAATCGTATTATACCCTTAGGTTTAATTAAACGGAATTTTTCAGGAATTTATAACTTTCTACAGCAATGGCCCGATTTCCTGTTAGCCCTGTGATTTAATTTGTTCACTAACTATTTTATTCACAAAATACCGACCTGGTTCGAGCAATCCGGACGAGTTTTTGAAAACCAGAGCCCAAATTCTCAAGCTTAGCATAATAGAATTTTGTTATAATATTTACGGAAAAGGGAGCTACATGACCAAATGATATGGAGTGGAATAATTTGCTATTTGAACTGCAGCGCCTGGTATTGATGGTTATCCCCTATGTTCTTTGTTCAACTATTGCCGCGCTTATCATCTGGGGCGAAAAAGTCAAAGATATCCTCCCCCGGCTGCTGCTTTTTACCCTGCTTTCCTCCATTACCCAGACTGCCACCTACCAAATTAGCATTGAGCTTTATCGCTTTCCCCTGGAAGTCGCCTCCGGCCTGTTGGTTGCCTTTTTAGTCTTTAGGAAACAGATCCAGTGGGTAGTAAAAATCTATGTCACTTCCTATATTCTGGGCATCGGCGTAATGATGGCCAGCACATCGATATATTTAGCGTTTTTTAAACATCTTGTATACCACGATATCGTTATATGGTTATATGTAGCTCTGCCCGCCGATTTGTTTATGCTGCTAATAGCCTGGTTAATTCACCAGGGCAAGATCTCATTTAAATACTATGCCATCCGGTTCCGCGAGAGCTTGTCCAGTTTATGGCCCGTTTATGTGGCGGTATTTATTCAGTTGATAGTCTTCCAGAGTGTAATGACCGATCTGGCCTCCCAGGTAATCATGCCGGTAAAAACCTATGTAATATGGGTGGCAAGCACCATACTCTATGGTGTCAGTATTTTTATCATGGCCCGATTTATCAGAACGAGCCAGCAGGAGATTCAAATCTCGGTTCAGGAAAACATCGCCGACAATATCAAGGAATTGATCGATTCCGTCAAAGGCCAGCGCCATGATTTCTTGAACCACCTGCAGGTAATATACGGACTCTGCCAGGAGAAACAGTATGAATCGTTGGGAGAATACGTTAAGGAATTGGGTAAAGAAACAGCTTACTATAACGAGCTATTGACCATTGACAACCCGGTCCTGTCAGCCTTGATAAGCGCCAAAACAGCTCAGGCCAACGAGCGGGGCATAAGCTTAAAAATGAATATTAATGCGGATTTGAAGTCGGTAAGCCATGTGTCCATAGAGCTGGCTCGCATTCTGGGCAACCTTATTGACAATGCCCTGGACGCAGTTGAGAATCAAGAGGAAAGATACATAAAACTGGATATTGATTCAAGAGGGGCCTTGCTTATAGTTTCAGTCAGCAATCCCTGGTGTGGCGACATCAGCAGCATTGATAAGGCCATCAACCAGGGTATAAGCACCAAGGGAGGTGAGCACCAGGGCCTGGGACTACATATCTGCAAACAACTGGCGAACAAAATTCACGCCCATTTCTCTTACTCCTACGAACCGTCCGGTGAACTGTGTTTCACCCTGGCAGTGCCC
>JBEHWI010000093.1:0-4743 GCA_040217815.1 Syntrophomonadaceae bacterium
AAGCAGATACCGGCAGGCTTCTTCATGATAGGGATCCATTCTCAAAATCCTTAGTAACAATGTTTCGGATTTATTGGTTTGGTTCTCCTGCAGGTAAATCCGGGCCAATTCCAGGACAGCGGTGAAGAACGTGTCCTGCGCAGCTTTTCGATCTTCCGCGATCCAGTCCTCATACATGTCCTCTTCCAGCAAGGCTCCCTGATAAAGGCCGGTTATCCTTTCCAGCAGGATTTTCCTCTCTTCGTCATTATTGCCGTCATGGGCAAGCTGTTTTACCCGTTCTGCACCGGCTCGAAACTCATCCAAATCCACTTCCAGCAGGATCCCGGCCGGCAATTTCAACCGGTCTTTTCTTTCTGTCAAGAGCGAATCCTTTCCTTCGGCGGGCATGCCATATTTTTTCAGGACCTTTTTCAGCTCATAGAGAGCCGCCCGCAGCGAAACGGCCGCTGCTTCCATTTCCGTACCGGGCCAGAAGACCACCATTAAATGATTTTTAAAAACCGTTCTGCCTCGATGGAGGAGAAGGTATTTCAATACCCCCACGATTTTTTTGGTTTTCCATTCCTTTTCAGGAATCGCAATCCCGTTGACAGCCATGCTGAACCGGCCCAGGAGTTGAACGCGATACCTGGTTGATGATTCGCGTTGCCCGCTGCCATAATTCTCAATAAAGGCGGTTGAAAAACCCTTGAGGGATGCATGCGATGTTTGCATGACTCCCCGGGAGAAAGGCTCAGCCGCTTCCGGCCCATAGTAACGGGTGATCAGCATCAGCGCATATTCGGAATGAATGTGGTCTTTAAAGGCCCGGGCCGCCATTTCCACCAGGGTGGGAAAATGAAGATCCCAGAACATAACGAATGTGTTTTCTTCAGCCAGATCCAGGGCTTGCCGCAGGCTCTTCTCTCCCTGGACATGATCGCCAATGTCATAGTAGAGCCGGGCAAGGTGCAGCAAAGCTCCGGTTTGAATCTGTATGGCTCCTTTATTCCTGCTTCTTCTGACTGCAGCCTTAAGGATTTTCTCCGCTTGTTTGAAGTCGCCGGCCTCTCTGGCTATTGCTCCAAACAGGGAGAGGCCGTTTTCCCGCAGGCACCAGCCGGTGGGCTGAGACCTCAAGGCTTTCAACGCTTTCCCGGCTTCGGTCAGGAGCTCTTTAAAGTCCCTCTGCTGGCATTGCCATAAGCATTTGAGAAGTATATTGGTGGAAGCCATAGCCATGTTGTCTATTTGTGCTAACAAAGCCGTGCTGCTTTCCAACTGGTCCAAGGCACCATCCAGGTCATGCCGTCTATACCCGATCAGGGCAGCAAACCAGTGGCTGAAAGCCTGAATATACAAATGATTGTACTTCTGCCCGATGCTGTTAATCTGGTCCAGTATCAGGAGCAGCTCTTGAAGCTCGTCCTGCAAGTGGAGAACCATTGCATGAAAGATTAGGGTATAACCTCGTAAGATTTCCGAATTTTTGAGTATGTATATATTCTGGGATTCTCCCAAAAGACTTCGAGCCTGACTGAGATTGCCAAGCATTAGATAGATATTAATTGTAATGTTAATCCACAAATACCTCCAATCCTCGTTTGAGGGCAGCTGACTGGCTTGATTGCTCAAGTTCTTAGCTTCGTAGAATTGCTCACTCCAAAAAGTGTGAATAAGATCGTAAAGCGTGCTGACATAATCGGGTAGTCCCCCGCATTGTTTGTCCAGATTTAGGATTATTAAATCGATTTCGTAGGTAGTCCCGATATCATTGCGCAACATAGAAAGATGGTTCAAAGCATGCAAGGTATTGAGTTGCATTTCAATGTCTTGCGTTTCTTTAAAAATGGCCAGAGCTTTTTTGAGCAACGCCTGGGCTTCCTTCATACTAGATTGATAACAGGTATGAGCTTTGAAGAACAACAGGCAACCATTAGTAGAGATTACTTCTTCCGGAAGCAAACTGAACCAATGACGCAGTTCTTCCACGGCCTCATAAGCGATCAGGTTGGCGCTTTCCCTGGTTACGAGTTGCACCGCCGCCTCCACATCTCCGCAGGCTATGAAATGCTCGATGGCCCGGTCAAAAACTTGGTGCCGAATGTAGTAATCGGCGATTTTAAGATGGTGCTGGTTTAGCTCTTCAGGGGACAGGAACTGGGGCTGAATTTTGTGCAAAGCCTCCCGAAACAGGGAATGAAAACGGTAGGTCGTCTCTTCACCGATGATTTTTTGCAGAAATAGGCCCTTTTGCTCGCATGCTTCCAGAAGTTGAGTGATTTGCTCTTCTGTCAGGATATTTTTGGCTTCGGCTTCGGTAAAGTCTTTCAAAAGGGCGCATTTCACCAGGGATTTCATAAGACTGCGATCCAGGTTGGCCAGCACTTCCTGGACGATGTAATTAAATAGCAGTTCCTGGCGGTCCAGACTTACCGGAATATTCATCGCCTGGGAAAAATCGCTGAGATCCAGGAGCTGGCAGATCAGAACTATGGCTGCCGTCCAGCCTTCCGTCTGCATTATCATCTGTTCCGGCAAGCCGGCCGGAAGGCTGCTCCCATATCTATGCTCCAGCAGGCCGCCCACCGCTTCCCTGGTAAAAGTCAAATCATCAGGGGTAATTTTCATTACATTATTTGGCATCCCCGGTCTGTCATGCATCAGCCCGGTATCACTGCGGCTGCTCACCAGGACAGTAAAGTTGTCAGGCAGGTTGTTTATTATATATTGAATGGTCTCTCTGATTTCCGCTGCCGGCAGAATTTCATGGAAGTCATCAAAGACCAGGTAGCTTCTTTGCTGGGGAAAGCGGTTATGGAAAGCCCAGAGTTCCTGGCAGAATAGAGCATTCAAATAGGGGTACTGGCTAAAAACATCTCCACAGTCGAACCAGTGGCTGCGGGCTTCCTCCCACATCCCTTCCCCGGCGGGAAAAAGCATCTCCACCAGATGGGAATAAAAGCAAATCAGATCCATATCTTCTTTATCCAGCCGGTACCAACAAACCCTGTCCCCGTTGGCCTGCGGCTGACTCAGGGTATAAACCAGCAGGGTAGTCTTCCCATAGCCGGCCGGAGCCGTAACCAGCACCAGTTGTTGGCCAGAACCCAGCCGGCTGCTCAGTCCGCGCAAGCGCTCCGAGGCTATCATAGAGCGCGGGGCCTGCGGCATGTGCAGCTTGCTCCTATTGACAATAACCCCTTTCATTACCGCCCCTCCCATTTAATTATAATTATGTCATTATTTCATGGTAATATCATCGGAATTTTTTATTCCTTTCTTATACTATTTCCAACGGGTTTTAAAACGCTTCAGACCCAGGATGTCGCCGGGGTAAAATCGATCGTCATAACCGAGTCAAACAGCGCTTTAACGACGACGAACACTATAACAGTCAGTGCCAGGTCTGGAATTAATGTAGGGGAGTGAATTTGTGAAAGTGAGAAGAAGTTATGAAGGCCGAGGAATGGTTGGCCGAATTTTATTAGTATGTAGTTTATTTCTTTTTATGTTCTCCGGGGTGGTTCTGGGTGAAGGTGCGAGTGATTTAACGGATGATTGGAGTTCCCAAAATGTCGTGATGAAAGGTACAGCCGAAGCGGAACTGATGGTTCGGGTAGGAGATATCGATAATCTAAATTTCGGGTGGCCAGAAAATTATAATCCGTTTTCCGGAAACTCAACCCCCAGGCATGGCTTCCCTTGGACGGCTAACCCAACGGATGCTTCAGGGACTGACCGCATTATGGTTGTCAGTAGTTATAACGGCCAGCCCCCTCAAGGGCAAGATGGCTATACCGTCTATACCTGGAGACCGGATAATGCTGTGAGGCCGATTGAACTGCAATACGATCTTTCCGGAGTAACCGTGAATTCAGCAATATTGCAGATGTTTGTCGATGATTTTCAGGCGACGGTCTTTGGTGCCAATTATCAGGTAACATTAAATGGAAGCAGAGCACCATTTATTGAAGATATTATAAATACACTTGTACAGACCGGTCCTATCGGCAAATTAATAAGTATCCAGGTTCCTGATAATTTCTTGTCTATGTGTCAAAGTGGAGATATTAATATACTGATTGATGATCCAACTACAGGAGCAGGTGATGGTTATGCCATTGATTTTGTAAGATTGCTAATTAATCCGACAAATACACAGAATACCGGAACAATCACGGGAAAGGTCCAGAATCAAAACGGTCAGCCCATTGCCGGAGCAATTATTACTGCTCAGGGAGGAATAGCAAAAGCTCAAAGCGATAGCAACGGCCAATATACCTTAAATAATATATATGCAGGTCTGGTTGCTTTAAAGATTGAAGCTGATGGCTATAATAGTCAAACCACAACTATCGATTTAGTAGTCAATGAGACTAAGACGCTCAATATTACATTGGAAGCACTGTTGATTCCGCCAGTATTAAACGCTGATAGTGAGGGTAATTATGAGGGAGCCTCTATCGACATTACCTTTGATGATAATGAAGCGTGGCGTATGGCTATCACCGGCCTAACTGTTGACGACACCCAGTTGACAGACGGTCAATATACCCTAACCGCAGGTAATATCAATATTGCCGAAGGAGTTCTGAGGACAGCAGGAGAGCGTACGATCATAGTATCCGCTGCAGGATACAAAGAGGCCCGTATAATCCAAGAAATTATAAAGGAGATAGCCCCATCGGTAACATTAGATAATACCGTAGTTTACGTTACATCTGACGCTACTTACGTAAATATGAAAATACTCGGGAC
>JBEHWI010000094.1:0-4686 GCA_040217815.1 Syntrophomonadaceae bacterium
TTGATGGCCCTGCGTGATAAGTTTATAGCGGGAGCGGCCTGTAAAGACATCGATAAAGGGGTGTCCAGCCGCTTGTTTGATCTGATGGAGAGCTTCGCCGGTTATGGCTTTAACAAGAGCCATTCGGCGGCCTACGCCCTGGTTACGTATCAGACCGCCTACCTCAAGGTCCACTACCCGGTGGAATATATGTGCGCTTTTTTAAGCAGCGTCATAGACAACCAGGACCGCATCGTTTTCTATTTAAAAGAGTGCCAGAAGATGAACATCAAGGTGCTGCCCCCGGACATCAATGAAAGCTTTGAAAACTTTACGGTGGCCAGGGGATGTATACGTTTTGGGCTGGGAGCCATAAAAAACGTCGGTTTCAACACGGTTAAAAGCATTGTTTCGGTTCGCAAAGATGGTCCCTTTACCTCACTGTTTGATTTTTGCCGGCGGGTTGATTCCGGAATGATGAACCGGCGAATGATGGAAAATATGATAGCCGCCGGTTGTTTTGATTCTCTGGGCATCAAAAGAAGGGAAGCCCTGGCGGTGATGGATGAGTGTCTGAATCTGGCCTTACAGATCAGGCAGAGCGAAAGCAGCCAGCAGCAGAGCCTGTTTGGCGAGGAGGCCGCTATGGTTGTCGAGCCGGTTCCTCCGATAAAAGGTGAAATGCCCGTGATGGAGCGATTAAACCGGGAAAAGGAGGTTTTGGGCTTCTACGTTTCCGGCAATCCCCTGGACCAGTATCAAGAGGTGCTTCCACTCGTATCTAGCTATGCTCTGGCTGAATTGGATTCCAGAAGCGACGAACAGTACATCCGGGTGGCGGGGATGGTGAACAATCTTACCCGCAGAATGAGCCGCAAGGGTGAAGCTTATGCCCGGTTCTTCCTGGAGGATTTGAGCGGCCGTATGGAAGTAATGGTATTTCCATCGGCCCTGCGAACTAATGAAACACAGATTCAGGGCGAAGTACCGTTAATTGTGGAAGGGTTTTTGGACAACCGGGAAGAAACTCCCAAAATATCGCTGCGTAAAGCTCTGCCTTTGCCGCAGCAGGTTCAGGAGCTTTTTATAAGAATAAATGGAGAAACCGATAGGGAAGGCTTCCAGGGCCACTTGTTGAAGCTTTTAGCCAAACACCCGGGTCCTCTGGAGGTTGTTCTGTTGTTTAAAGGCAGGCGGGCGATCGCTTTGCAGGACCCGTATAAGGTGGCACCCAGCCTTGATTTAAAAAGAGAACTGCAGAATCTCTGCGGTGCCAATAACATATGGTTCAATTAACTAGTACTCCATTAACAGAGTACTAACAGGAAAGGGAGTGAAATGCATGAACAACGGGTTTATGGGAGATGATTATATTGTGGTCAAAGCCCTTGAAAATGGAGTAACTATAATAGGTTTGAGCCGGGGAAAAGACACCAAATTTAACCACACCGAGAAGCTCGATAAGGGCGAGATCATGATCTTCCAGTTCACTGAATTCACATCGGCGGTAAAAATCCGGGGGAAGGCTGAAGTGGTGCATCGCTATGGCAGCGTCCAGAGCGAAGGACCAGCGCCTTCCGGAGAAAGAGCCGGAAAGGGGCGCTCCCCCGTCTAAGCAAAGCGGCGCAAAAAAGCTCCTCAAGGCTTTCATTTCTCCTACCTTTGATCATCATCGGGAGGAGGCTGCCCTATGTCAGGAATAGCGGTATTGACCAGTGGAGGCGACGCCCCGGGCATGAACGCCGCCATTCGTGCGGTGGTGCGGGCCGGTATCTACAACCGGTTTGACGTTTTTGGCGTGTTGCAGGGCTTTGAAGGGCTTATTTCAGGCAACCTGCGTCAAATGACCCCTGGTTCGGTGGCTGACATTATTCACCGAGGGGGCACTATATTGCAGACTTCCCGCTCCAAATCGTTCATGACTTCAGAAGGTCGGGAACAGGCCAGGCAGGTATTGCAGGACAAAGGGATTGAGCACCTGGTGGTAATTGGAGGAAACGGAAGCCTGCGCGGCGCCTATGAACTGTCCAAACTGGGCTGTAATGCCATTGGAATTCCGGCTACCATCGACAACGACATAGTCTATACCCAGTCAATTGGGTTTGATACAGCAGTAAACACCGCCCTGGAAGCCATCAACCGGATCCGCGATACCGCTACCAGCCATGGGCGGGTTTTTATTATTGAAGTTATGGGCCGCCGCTGCGGGGAAATCGCTCTTTCGGCCGGTGTGGCAGGAGGCGCAGAATCCATCTTAATTCCGGAAATCGAAAATGACCTGCCGGCAATGGTCGATAAAATAAAAAAAGGGGCAAAGAGGGGCAAACTGCACAGCATTATAGTAGTTGCTGAAGGAGCCTGCCCGGTTATGGAATTACGTGATTACATCCATGAAAAAACCGGGCATGATATAAGGGTCAGCATATTGGGCCATGTGCAGCGGGGAGGAACGCCCACCGGTGTAGATCGCATACTCGCATCCTGTATGGGTAAAGCCGCGGTCGATTACATCAGCGAGGGAAAGAGAAATGGTATGGTTGCCCGTCAGCACGGCCGAGTCCATACCGTCCCTCTGCAAGAGGTGATAAACGGAGTACGCACCCTGGAATTGGGTCTATTTGAAATAGCCCGGGTTCTGTCAACGTGACGCTGAGCTTAATATACGTAAGGCTGGGGGTGATAATATGAGGAAAACCAAAATAATCGCGACGATAGGTCCGGCCAGTGAGGACGTTGGAGTACTTATGGATATGATGAGGGCCGGCGTCAATGTCTGCAGGCTTAATTTTTCACACGGCACCCATCCGGAGCACCAAAAAAGGATAGACAATATCAGAGCGGCGTCGCGTCAATTCGGGCAGCCTATCGCGATTGTACTGGATACCAAGGGCCCTGAGATCCGAACCGGAACCCTGGCGGCTAAAAAGGTCAATTTAAAATGCGGGCAGCGCCTGGTCTTGACCACCAGACCGGTGCCCGGTGACGAGAACGAAGTGCAGATAAGCTATAAAGAACTGCCGCTTCAGGTTGGAGCGGGGGATAATATACTTTTGGCCGACGGTCTTATAAACCTGGTGGTTGAGGATACCACCCTTACCGACATAGTGTGCCGGGTTTTAAATGGCGGGGAACTGGGTGAAAAAAAGGGGGTAAATGTTCCGGGAGTAAGGATTGGCCTGCCTTTTATCAGCGCTCAGGACCGGGCCGACATAGAATTTGGAATTAAAAACGAGCTTGATTTCATCGCCGCATCCTTCGTACGCAGCGCTGACGACGTACTGGAAATTCGCAGAATTATAGAACAGTTCAAGGCGGATATTGATATTATAGCCAAAATAGAGAGCCAGCAGGGTGTTGACAACCTGGACGACATAATCAAGGTGGCCGATGGGGTTATGGTGGCCCGGGGCGACCTGGGGGTTGAAATACCGGCTGAAGACGTGCCCCTGGTGCAGAAATCCATTGTAGAAAAATGCAGCCGGGCGGGCAAACCGGTCATTATTGCCACCCAGATGCTGGAGTCCATGATTGTGAATCCCAGGCCCACTCGGGCCGAAGTCTCAGACGTGGCCAATGCCATATTTGAAGGGGCCGATGCGATTATGCTCTCCGGGGAAACGGCAGCCGGAAAATTCCCGGTCGAAGTAGTTCAAACAATGGCTCGCATTGCGCTTCGGACCGAACAGGCTTTACCCTACGGGGAGATCCTGCGCCGTAAGAGGCTGCTGGGCAATTTATCGGTAACCGATGCCATTAGCTACGCCTGCTGCGCAACTGCCTTCAACCTGTGCATTCCGGCCATAATAAGCATTACCCGCAGCGGCTACACAGCCAGAATGGTATCAAAGTATCGTCCCCGGGCGGCGGTAGTGGCTGCAACTCATTCTCTTCGGGTGTTCAACAAACTGGCCCTGGTTTGGGGGGTGCACCCCATAATAATTAAAGAGATTCAAGGAACCGATGATCTTTTTGAGGAGGCCATCAGCTGTGCATTAAAATCGGACTTCATTGAGGACGGTGATCTGGTTGTACTGACCGCTGGAATTCCAGCCGGTTTTTCCGGCGCCACTAATATGATGAAGGTCCATGTGGTGGGTACAATTCTGGCTCAAGGGATGGGCATTGGCCAGAAACCGGTTACCGGCAGGGTTAGAACTATTGCATCAGCCGTCGACCTGGAGGCTATTGAGAAAGGCGATATTGTGGTCGCCATAGCTGCCAGCCCCGATTTTGGTCCCTACCTCGAACGTATCGGAGCCCTGATAACGGAAGCTGGTGGTCTTACCTCCGATGCGGCCATTATGGGACTGACCGCCAATATCCCTGTGGTGGTGGGCGTGGATGAAGCCACCCGGCTGCTGCAAAATGGAATGGTAGTGACGGTGGATACGCCGCGGGGGCGGATTTACCAAGGCACCACCCGGGTATTGTAGGAGCTCAGGCAGCCTGCGAAAACGAATCGCAGCTCCTTGCCGTCCTGGCACCGCTGCACTAGTTCGTCCGTGAACGTCGCTGCACTAGCCCGTCCGTGGGCGTCGTCTGCGTCATTCACAAAATCGCGCCATCAACGTACTTTAGTACGCCTCAGGCCCGATTTTGCTCTTTCCTTGACCTTCGTTCCCGTAGTCGGCCTAATGGTTCAATTTAAAGCATTTAGAGGGACATTGGGGACGGAGCTTGTTGTCCCTCCCCGAAGAATCAGAGGGA
>JBEHWI010000095.1:0-4295 GCA_040217815.1 Syntrophomonadaceae bacterium
ATTTTAAAAAAAACTACCGTCCCCCTGTCACACCTGTCACAAAAAAGTAGATGAAAGGGGCAAGAATAGACCTCAATATGCACCGATAACATGCAAATCTCATATGCTGGAGTAGTCAATTCTCCTGAAATCGTTTGTTGACTGACAGGGGGTGATTTATGAATGCAGCAGCCCGGTATCCAGGAGGCACCTATCATGCGGGTCAAAACCGGTTCCTTTCAGGCTAAGCCACAGCCGTCCGAAACGGAAAAAGAGGCGTTTACGGTTTCCACGGCACGCAAAAGCGTAATAGAAGCAAAGGGTATGTGCGCCGTCTGCGGCGTCAGAGTCAATCGTGACGATCTTGAGCCTTGCGCTCATTGCGGCAGCCCCCTTTGTCCCGACTGTAATAAACAAGCCCAGAAACGGGGAAAAACTGCCACCGCCACCCGAAGACAAACGGCGCAGAGGATGCAGCAGATTTGAACAAGGCAGGAGCTTTAAAAAACATAGGAGATAAAAAATTTATCCATGGTCAGGGGGATCATTAATGTCGACAATTGATTGTATCCTATATCCGCAAACACTGGATTATAATTATCTGGTGCAGCGGCCCCAACAATTAATGAAGCATTTTTCAGAGTTGGGCGTACCCAGTTTCTTCTTGAATAATCCCAGCCCGCACGCCAATACACCGCAGGGAATTGTAAAGCCCAATGACAACCTATACGTGTTCAACCATGTTGATCCGATGCCCTACCTGCAGGGTATCAGACCGGTAGTCTACTTCAGCGCGGCATCCCACATAGATATCGTGCAGCAGTATAATCCTTCTTTAATAGTGTTTGACAGCGTTGATGAGCCTAGCGACGAATTCGAAGCCTGGAAGCCCTATTACCTGAGAGCGGTGAGCCTGTCTGATGTTGTCCTTTGTACTTCCGACCGGTTGTTCGAAACCGCTCGCAGCATAAACCCGCACAGCTATCTGGTTCCTAACGGCTGTGATTTCAATTACTTTTCCCAGGCCGCCGCCAAGACGCTGCCGGTCCCGGCTGATATTGCCAGCATTCCCGGCCCCATTATCGGTTATATAGGAGTGGTAGCCACCTGGGTGGATCTGCAGCTGATCGAGCGCCTGGCAGATGAGTTTCCCGAATGCAGTGTGGTAGTGGTTGGACCGCTCTACAATGTCAGCGATGTACCCCAGCGCTCCAATCTACACTGGCTGGGATTTAAAGCCTATGAAGAGCTGGCCTCCTATACTCAGCAGTTCAATGTGGGCATCATCCCCTTTATTCAGAGCAATATGACCGAATCTGTCAACCCCATTAAGATGTGGGAGTATATTGCTTCCGGGCTGCCGGTCGTAAGCACCGCTATTCCAGAAGCGGGCAAGTTCCAGGACCTGGTTTTCTACTCCAACAACCACGATGAGTTTATCTACAACGTTTACCGGGCTCTGCATTACGACACCGCCGATCTGCGTGCTCAGCGTTTGGTTCTGGCCGAGGAAAATTCCTGGCGGCATCGCGCCCAGTTGATCTTAAGCATTATGGAACAGCGCCTGGCTGGAGGCGGCCAAATCGGCGGCCTGGGCAGGGGCTATATTGACTCCATTATGGACGCCGGCTATGATCATGGACCCGATGGTCATTTCCAGGAAGGCTTTTTCGATGACGAATTTGCCGACTTTGAAGACGGACTTTTTTCGGACCATCACAAGCACTTTGGCGGGCATGAACGCCCCTGGGGGCATGAAGCCATCGATGCCTTGATCGAAAGCAATCCACCCCAGACTTCTATTATTCCCCTGGTAACTACTCATCCCCGACTCAAGATAGCGGTCCACCATCCGGTGCACATCCGGACCATTGTCAAAGTGCCCCTGGAAAAACGCGGGGTAAGGGTTCATTCCAGGCTGGTTACCAGCATCAAACCCAAATTCAAACCGCTGCTGGAACGCAAAGGGGTCCGGGTAAAACGGCACAAGAAAATCAGTTTTGGCAGCTTCCGGGTTGTCGAACGCCGGGTCCATGCCCGCTAGAATTATGGCGGGCTGCCCGGTGCGCAACCGGGCCTGGGTCCTTCCGACCTATTTGGCAGCTCTGACGCAAATGGACTATCCACCGGAGGCAATTGAATTCTGTTTTGTTATAAACAATTGTCAGGATGAAACCCCCGCCATTTTGCGGGACTTTGCCCGGAGCTGCCCCAGCCCGGTTCGCCTGGTAGAAGAAGATTACAGCCGGCCGGGTGGTTTTAAACGCGGCTATTACAGCCTGGCGCGGCTGGCCGAACTGCGCAACCGTTTGCTGCGGGAATTCCTTGACTCATCCTGCACTCATTTGTTCAGTGTAGACAGCGATATCATCCTCCCCGCATTCGCCCTGCGGCAGATGTTGGCAGACAACTGCCCGGTAGTGTCGGCCCTGGTATGCAACGGCCACGAACTGGAGGACTCTGGCATATTCAACGTTCTGAACCGGGATGACCAGGGCAGCTACCGCCATATCAGAGACATTCCCGCCGGGGTTTTGTTCCCGGTAGACTGCACCGGGGCGGCCTGTTTGATCGCCAGGGATGTGATAGAGAAGTACGGGGCCAGATACCATTCTGATAAAGGGGCGGAAGACATCGGATTCTGCGAAGAGGTGCTAAGGAGGGGCCTTTCTATCTTTTGCGACAGCCGGATTGAAGGGCTTCACCTGATGAACGAGGGAATGTTGGCAGATTATTGGCTACAAAATTGTTTTCCATAATCACACATTGTATACGGATTTCATAGTATAACCTAGAAATTTGCTGGAGGTTGACGCAAGCAGCGCCGCCCCGGCAGTAGATAAAGATTTGGAGGGAGAGTAAAGTGTCGAGGTTGCTAAAATGTGAATTTCCTGAAGGCTGTATGTTGGATTTGTTTGCCAAGGTGATCAAAGCCAAGTTCATCGAGAAGCAGGTCAAGGTCTTAGACATCTTGTTCTGTGTACCGGATGAACAGGTGGGCGGCAAGATTTCTTTCGTAGACGACATCAAGGTCAAGGTATTGAGCACCCACGAGGACCTTGCTTTTAACAAGGTCAAATTATTCATCGACTTTGAAGTAATCCTGTTTGTCATCGTTGACCACGAGTTCCAGATTATTACCGTAACTGACCGTTTCGACCAGGTGATCGAACTGGATGAGTTTGATCCGCCGCTGACACCTGAAGAATTCCGCACCGAAATTGAACAGTCCGAGATCATTCTCAAAAATTGGAGCTTTGACGTAGAGATCAAAGGTAATTGCGAAGACGCCGGCAACCCCTGCAAGCTTACTTCGCCGGTTCGGGGCACCTGCATCAGCCTGAAAGCCTATGTAGATATCATTGACAAATTGGGTAAGATGCATGACGTCATCGTATATGGAGAGCTGGATCCGGAAGTGGATTGCTAAATATGAAAGGCCCTTTGGTGCTCGGCATTGCTGCCGGGCTTTATTTTTGCGGGAGGAGGGAGGCCATGGGCATTAGAATTGACCGCCGGCAAAAGAATTTGATGAGATCCCATATTGAAGAAGTGGTTCGCCACTATAAAGACCTGGAAGAAAGAATCGACCAGTATGAAACCGACACTGAACCCGATGAATACCGCAGGTTCTGGAAAGATTTAAAAACCCGCAACCAGGAACAGATTCAGGTGGTTTCGCGCTTCATGGTAATGAAATGCAACCGCTGAATTTAAAGTCAGGGGCTGGATGCCCTTAAGATAGCTTTCTGTAAAATAAAGGGCTGCTTTATTTGAGGTGAAGGCCATATGAAGAAACTTGGTGTTGCGCTGGGGGGAGGCGGTCTGCGGGGGCTGGCCCATATAGGAGTGCTGCAAGTGCTGGCGGAAAACCAGGTGCCGGTGAGCATTATTACCGGCACCAGCGCCGGCAGCATTATAGCCTCCCTCTACGCCAGCGGCGTTTCCCCCGCCGCTATGGAGGAAATAGTACTTCAGCTGAAGCCCCGGGACTATATCGATTTCAATTGGTTGGACCTGCTGGCCCACGTGGCGAGCGGCGGGCGTATACCTGTCGATGGATTTGTGAAAGGGAACAAACTGGAAAGGCTGGTTTTTAAACTGACCGGCGGCAGGAGCCTGAAGGATGCCGGGCTGCCCCTGGCGGTCATTGCCTGCGATATAAACACCGGTCAGAAAACGGTCTTTGCCAGCCAGCCCATGAAGCTGGAAAACGAGGGAGATATCTTGATAACCGAGGCTTTGATGAGCGAGGCGGTACGGGCCAGCTGCGCCATACCGGCGGTTTTTACACCGGTTAACCGGGGCGATTTGCA
>JBEHWI010000096.1:0-4217 GCA_040217815.1 Syntrophomonadaceae bacterium
GACAGTTCGCTGCCAATATCCTGGAGCCAATCATTATTGCTATGCCTATATCATAAGGCAGGAGGGGATGCTTCTGGAGAAGTGCAGCGATGACGGAGAACCTTCCGGCACAGCGGGCTGGCCCATCCTAAACGTCATTAAAAACAGGGAACTGCAAAATATCCTGGCCGTAGTTGTACGCTATTTTGGCGGAACCCTATTGGGAACTGGCGGGTTGGTAAAGGCCTATACTCAGAGCATACTGTCTGCTCTGGATACCGCGCAGTTGGTGATGATGGAGTACTCGCAAAAGCTAATAGCAACCCTTGACTATAATAATTACGGCGGTTTTCAAAAACAATTCGCCGAAGTAATGAGCCGGGTGTATAATGTTCAATTTTCGGATAAAGTCCATATTGAGGTCTGGATAGCAATAGAGGATATACCGTCCTTTACGTCTCGACTTGACAATCTCAGTGGGGGAACAGCCGTCATTGAACAGTTGGAAAAGAGCTTCATCCCCAAAGAGATGAATAATACGGGATACGTGCAGAGGGCCAAAAAGCCTTTAAAAGGAAATTGTGAATGAAATTTAAAAAGAACGAGGGAAATGACAAAATCAGGAGATGCCCGGAGCATAAAACCGCTTGACGGCGGTCATGAAATCCCTGACTTTTCCGGGGTCCTTCCGGCCCGGTCTTTCTTCCACCCCGGTCAGGACGTCAACGGCATAAGGATGGCTTCCCCCCAGAACTTCAAGGGCATTGGCGGGATTCAATCCTCCAGCCAGTATGAGTGGTAAATGAGTATTTTCGCGAATCTTATTAAAGGTGGACAGATTAACCGTAATCCCGGTGCCTCCGGGCAGGGAGGTAGTGAAGGAATCCACCACCAGCGCTGCGACTCCGGCTTCCTCCAGGGCCTGTGCGGCTTTAAGCGGATCGGGTATTTCAAAGGCACATTGTCCCTGGCTGTCGATGCGCAAGGCCTTTATGGTTTTAATGCCCAAGCGACCGAGCCTTAAGGCCAGCTCTTTTACTTCTTCCAGGGTTTCCTGATGGTGAAGTTGAACAATATTGGGACGGACGGCCCGGGCCAGGGCCAGGATCTTATCCATCCGCCCCCCGGTTACCACGCAGGAGCTCACAAAAGGGGGAACTTTACGGATCAGCGTCCTGGCTTCGCCGGGGGATAGGTTCCAGGGAACCGGCACCGGGAAGTCTACCACGAAACCGGCTGTATGCACCCCTGCTTGAACGCACAATTCAAGATCTTCTTGATTCATCAAGCCGCATATTTTAACGCGAATCATTGTTAATCCCTGCTTCACTTAGATTATGGTACATTATGACCGGGTTTGGGGCCTTAAGAATAGCGGTTCCTACCAGAACGGCATGGGCCCCGGCATTGGCTGCCCGCGTTACATCTGCCGGGGAGGATATAGAGCTTTCACTGACTACCAAAACTCCAGGTTTAATAAGCTTTATCAAACTTTCGGTGCGGCTGACGCTGCCCTCATCCAATTCCAATTCCACAATATTGCGGTTGTTTATCCCTGTGATTGGTAAATCTAATTCGTTAAAGAGAGCTATTTCATCCGCGCTATGTGTTTCCACCAGGGGATCCAGCCCCAGCTGGAGAGCATAGTCTACCAGCTTAAAGAGCTGCTCCTTTTCCAGCATGGACGCAATAAGCAGTACCGCACGGGCATCCAGATCAGCTGTCTCTTGCAGCTGGGAAGGGGTCTTAATAAAATCCTTGCGCAGTACAGGTAGGGGAACAGCCTGAACGATCTGTTGGAGCAATTCGGTTGATCCCCCGAAATAATCAGGTTCGCTGACTACGGAAAGAACCGGTGCGCCGGCTGCCGCCAGGGCCCGGGCTAATTGCACCGGGTCCCGACCCTGCATCAGATCGCCTTCTTTAGGGGAACGGCATTTGATATCCGGAATTACCGGAATTTTACCGGTATGGTACCTGGCCCTCAAAGCTGAGGAAAAACTATGTCTGGATGACATCATGGCGGTCACTCTTTCCCATTTTAACTAATTGAGGCGTAGTCCTTGGAAGCTTCTCTAAGTTGATTCAGTTTGGCTTGAGCTGCACCGTTGTCAATGATTTCACCGGCCAGCTTGATACCGTCGGCGATGGAATTGGCTTTGCCTCCAATATATAAGGCCCCTCCGGCATTGATAAGGATGGCTTCCCGGCGCGGACCTCGGGTCTTTCCGGAGAACACATCCCGGATAACACCGGCATTGACATCAGGAGTGCCGGTGGCTATATCTTCGAGAGTGCACCGGGTCAGGCCGAAATCTTCAGGGGAGATTTCGTAACCGGTAATAGCACCGTCTTTTATTTCATTAATTCGGGTTTTTCCGAGGAGGGATATCTCGTCCAGACCGTCCATACCGTGTACAAACAACCCGCGGGTGTAGCCCAGGGAAAGGGCAATCTGGGCTACGTCGTCCAACAGTTCGGGTTTATAGACCCCCAAAATGTGCCGGGTGGCCCGGGCCGGATTGATCAAGGGGCCGATAATGGTATAAAAAATGGTCTTTATGCCCAGTTCCTGTTCCGGAGGCAGCACCTTGTGCATGACCGGGTGGAAAAGGGGGGCGTAGATAAAGGCTATCCCGATATCCTCGATCATCTTTTCAGCGGCAGCTGGTGACAGGTTTATCTCAACGCCCAGAGCTTCCAAAACATCGGCGCTTCCGGAAAGACTGGAGATAGACCGGCTACCGTGCTTGGCTACCGGAATGCCAGCGGCGGCGGCAACCAGGGCTACCGCTGTTGAAATATTAAAGGTGCTTAAGCCCCCTCCGGTGCCGCAGGTGTCCATGAGCTCTTCATTGACTTTGGGGGCCAGGGGAATACAATTGTCACGCATAGCCCGGGCTATTGCGGTTATTTCGGTTAGAGTAGGCCCCTTCATCAAAAGGGCGACCTGAAAACCTGCTATCTGAACATCACTGAGTTCGTCATTCTTTATAGCCAATATAAGGCTGTAGGCTTCATCGGAAGTTAAATCCTGCCGGGCCGTCAGTTTCTTTAAAACATCTTGTATCATAGTCGTTCGCTCCTTAAATAAATATAATTTCGGCTTTACTTAAAGCTAAAACTCGGCTCTGCTAAAACTCTTCTCGGCTGTCCTCACCCCGTTTCCCGGCTTAAATGGCTGTGTTTTAAATTAAGAAAAAAGAAAAACCAGAGCCCTGGCAGGCCCTGGTTTATACGCGTATATTAACCAGGCTCCACTCAGCTCATCTCAACTCCACTCATCTCAACTCGACTAGTATTCGATTATGGTTAATATACGACTTGCTCGTAAGAACTGTCAATACCAGAGCGATACAATACCAACCCATTGTTGCCCGGTATGCTTATATTGCAACTAACCCAGTGACTTTTTCATGGCCTGAACGTATTCAACCACATAGGGGATACAGTTCTCTCCATGTTCTTCCACAATTTTCACGATGGCGCTGCCTACAATAACCCCGTCAGCAGCCTTTGCCATGGCGGCGGCCTGTTCCGGGGAAGAGATGCCAAAGCCGATAGCACAGGGGATGTCTTTTTCTTCTTTAACCAGTCTGACCATTTCTGCCACATCGGTGGTGATCTCCTGCCGGACCCCGGTTACTCCCAGAGAAGATACACAATAGACAAAACCCTCTGCTTCCCCGGCAATCATGCGGATGCGCTCCTTGGAAGTGGGAGCGATCAGCGATATTAGATCAATCCCGTACTGGCGGCAAAAAGGTTGAAGTTCATCCTTTTCCTCAAAAGGCAGATCGGGTACGATCACTGCGTCAACTCCTGCGGATTGACAGTTTTTCATGAAACGTTCACTGCCATATGTGAAAATGGGGTTTACGTAGGTCATGAAAGCAAGGGGCACATCGCAGGTCTCGCGAATACGCGCCACCATGGCAAAGATTTTGTCAGTGGTGGTGCCCCCGGCCAGGGCTCGTTCGTCAGCCCGCTGAATGACCACTCCTTCAGCGACCGGATCGGAAAAGGGGATGCCTATCTCGATCAGGGCGGCGCCGTTTTCGGCCATCTTCAGAACCAGCTGTTCGCTGACTTCCAGGGACGGGTCGCCGGCCGTTATAAAGGGTATAAACGCTTTGCCTTTAGCGAAAGCCTGCGCTGTTCTACTCATGAAGATCCAACCTCCTATACCGTGCAATTGCGGCCACGTCTTTGTCCCCCCGGCCGGAAAGGTTTATAAC
>JBEHWI010000097.1:0-3939 GCA_040217815.1 Syntrophomonadaceae bacterium
ATTTCCACTGATTTGCGGTTGCTGAACTCTGGTCCCCTCGGTGGTCTGGGGGAAATAACCCTTCCTTCCATGCAAATCGGTAGTACCATTATGCCTGGCAAGGTGAATCCGGTTATACCGGAGATGGTCACCCAGGTTGCGATAAAAGTAATGGCCAATGATACCGCCATAACTATTGCAGCCGCTCATGGTAATTTTGAACTGAATGCTTTTCTGCCCCTAATCGCCGATTGTTTGCTGGAGAGCCTTTCAATGTTGGCTAGAGCCGTCAGCATTTTCCGAACCGAATGTATTTGCAAAATAACGGCCAACAGGGAAAAATGCCTTGAACATCTGGAAAATTCGCTGGTCATGGTGACTGCTCTTACTCCATACATCGGCTATGACCAGGCGGCTGAAATCGTTGACCAGTGCAAGAACGATCCAAGCAGGATTAAAGAGGTAGTGCTCGAGAAAGGGCTGATAGATGAGTCTGTGCTGGACAGCCTGCTCGATTACAAAAAGGCTGCGACATATAACGTTTAAGAATATCTATTCAGATATTAACAGGCCCGCAACAGCTGAACGAACAACTGGCGCGGGCTCAACTTTTTTCTGGCTGGTGTTTAAAATGGGGATATGGAAAATAGGTTGGTATATAATTGTTTCTATAAAGTTGTGGGCGGAGGCTATATAATGCAAATTACTGCCACTGGCAGGGTGAATGACATTTTATACGTGTTGGGGATCAATGAGTGCCCTATATATCTGGTCGATACCCAGAAACAGGCGGTAATTTTCGATTCGGGGATAACCTGTTTAGGCCAAATATACGCAGATGCCATACGTTCGGTACTCGATGACCGTCAACCGGCAGTCTTGTTTATTTCCCATGCTCACTGGGATCACTGCGGAGCTGCCGTTTATCTGAAACGAGCGTTCCCAGCTATGCAAATAGCAGCTTCACCTTTAGCGGTAAACATACTTAAGCGTCCTAATGCGATTAAACTGATGGTAAGACTTAACCGGGAAGTGCCGGTCAAACTGGCTCCAGACCCGGGGCTGGATTATTCCCGGTTAATTGACGAGATCTTTGCGCCCCCCAACATCGATATGGAACTCCAGGATAGAGATGTTGTAAGGGTTGGTGCTAATACGGTCGTAGAAGTCATAGCCACACCCGGGCACACCCGCGATCACCTGAGTTTCTATTTGCCCCGGGAAAAGATATTGATAGCACCCGAATCGGGCGGGGTCATGATTGGTTCGGGGACCATTGAACCTGAATTTGTAGCTGATTATGATTCTTACCTGGCATCCTTGCAGCGTTTGGCGAACCTGCCCGCCGAAGTCCTTTGCCAGGGCCATTATAGCGTGTTTACCGGCCGGGAAGAAGTCAAGAGATTCCTGCGCCGTTCCCTCGAGGAAACCGTCGGTTACAAAAACCGCATCTGTGAACTTCTACGGCATGAACATGGCGAGGTAGAGCGGGTGGTGCGGCTGATCAAGGCAGCCCGGTATGATAATGTAGAAGGCGATAAACAAGAGGAGCAAAGCTATATATTAAACCTCACCGCCCAGGTTCGGCACTTGGCGGCAAAATTCCCTCAGCCGATTCCAGACTAGTTATTTGGTCATAGCCAGCTGCGCCAACTCCAGGGCCAGGTCATAACAGGGCTCCACCAGATGGGTACATCCATAAGGTCCCCCGACGAATTGCGCGATTTCCTTTTTGCTCATATCGCCCAGTTTCTTACCTTTTAAACCTTTTAACAAGTCGATAGTTGTTGTACATACCGCCAAAGGGAAGCGCAGAAACGTACCGTCAATTTCTGTGATTATGCCAACTGCAGAGAGAGAAACAGTTAATAATATTTCGTGGGCGGAATCGGCAAAACAAGCCGTGGCACAGAGACCCTGATCCGGTTGGGCATAAAGGTGGTAGCTTTTTTGACGGTGGCAAAGACTTAGCCCCGGGTAGCTGTAGTTCTCCTCTATATAAGTTCGGGCCACTTCAAAGCGGTTGGGAAGGCTGTGGAATAAACAGGTGCCGGCCAGATAATCGGCAACCGGGTTCTTTTCAAAGTCATCGAAAGAAGGATTGTCAGACCCTTTCCCCGCAAATCTATTGGTTTGCAGCACCCCCCTGATACCTTCGGCGATTAACTCCAGCATAACATCCTTGGAGGCAGGATCGAGAAACCGGGCGGTACTGCGGGATGAATAGGCAAAGATGGATTGTCCCGACAGCTCTTGAATTTCTCCGCTTTTGACTTCATAGGCGAAGGGAGCCCGGTATAATTCCCACTGCACATATTTTATTATGTTGTCCAGGCTGACTTTCAGGTGAACGTATGCTTCATAGTCGGTGCCGATTAAAGCACTCTTGCACCATAACTCGTCACCTTCAAGGTCAACTGAACATGAGCGAGATGCCTGTTTTATGATCTTCATTTTTTACCACCGGACCAGAAGCTGGTTCCATTCTACATTCTCGAATAACAGAATAATACCATATTATTACTGGTTTTTTGTGCCGTGAATTAATATTTGCGGCATGAAATGCTGATAACCAACATAATAGTATTTTTAGCTCTTTATAATATTTCCCAGTTTGTTACAATAAGTACTGGTGGTCAGTCAATATACATAATGGCGGATCGTTCCTTTCTTATTTTCTGGCCCCGCAACTCGCATAGTTGACTCAGAGGCGGCAGGATATGAACGATTTATTTGATAAAAGATCCCGGCAAACCAGAGATAACAAGGTGGTGTCATTAAGCGAAGCCATTACTGAAATAAGAGACGGTGATGTGCTGATGCTGGGGGCCTTCATCGAAACCCGGCGCCCCATGGCAGCTGCCTATGAGATAGTTCGCCAGGGAAAACGGGGGCTTATTTTGTTGGCCCAATGTTCCTTGGCCGAGGATATTCTGGTTGGAGCCGGATGCGCCGTGGCCTGGCGGGGATGTTATACCGGGATTGCCAGTTTCGGCTTGTCTCCGGCAACCCAGCGGAAAACCGAGCAAGGGGAGTTTTTCCCGGATGAAATCGGTCACCTGGATATTATCTACGGGGCCATGGCGGCTATGGCCGGTTGCCCTTTTGTAGCCACGAGAGCTACTCTGGGCAGCGATGTATTGAACGATGAAATGAACCGGAACCAGATTCTAAGGGACAAAGCCGGCAACAAAGCCATGATTCCGGACAAAAAATTTGCCCTGCTTGAAGACCCTTTTTTCGGTCAGGGAACAGTAAAACTCCTTCCGGCCATGCCGGCTGATGTGGCCATAATACACACCCCCATGGCAGGAGAACAGGGAACCGCCAGGATCAACGGCAGTTTGGCCTTCGATCATTACTTCATTCACGCTGCCCGGACGGTGATCATAACTACGGAACAAATCGTACCCGAGGATTATTTACGGCGTGATCCCAATCGCAACCAGATTCCTGGTACGGCGGTGGACATGGTGGTGGAGCTCCCATGGGGAGGCCATCCGAGCCAGGTGCCAGGCTGTTATGATACCGATATTTCATTTATCCGGGAATATGTAGCCGCGGCCCACTCCGAGGAAGGCTGCCAACAATGGCTGCAGGAATGGGTCTATGGAATACATTCGCGTGACCAGTACCTGGATAAAATCGGAGCTTCCAGGTTGGAGAAGCTTAGAACTGCAACCCCGGTGGCTTATCGCCCCCGGTCAATATTATAGGTGAATCCAGGACATAAAGGAGGATAGGTATGAGTAAAGTGGTCAGCCTGGAGGAAGCCATCCGGGCAATCAAGGATGGTGACATAATTCTCACCGGCGGCATAGTAGAAGACAGACGGCCGGTTGCGGCTGCTATGGAGATTGTGCGCCAGCAGAAGAGAAACCTGGTTTTAATCGGTACCTGCTCCCTGTGCGACGATATCATGGTGGGCGGAGGCTGCGTGGAGGCATATAGAGGGACCTA
>JBEHWI010000098.1:0-3707 GCA_040217815.1 Syntrophomonadaceae bacterium
GACCAAATTAAACTTTATTCTACTATTTTGTTAAATTATTTCATTTAGGAGTGTGTAATTATGAAGATAATTAAGAAGAATATGATCGATTTGGCCGGGTTGAAGGACGCTATCAAGAAACCGGAAATTTATCAAAAGAGCACTTGCAAGTTTTGGGATGACGAACATATATCGGGCGAGATGTTGAAGTTTCACCTGGACCCCGATGTTGAGGCAGCCAGTAAAACCAGAAGAACGATTGAAGCCGAAACCGCTTTTATCATCAGGTATACCGGCATGAACGCCAGTCACAGTGTAGTGGACCTGGGCTGCGGCCCGGGACTTTACGTAAAAGAGTTTGCCCGAACTGGAGCCGTAGTGACAGGGGTTGACCTGTCGCCCAACTCCATAAATTATGCCCTCCAGCACATTAAGCCGGAATTTGAAAAAGTCAGGTTCGTCAACATGAATTATCTCGATATGGATTTTGCAGATTCTTTTGATATCGCAACTATGATTTTTTACGACTTCTGTGTGCTAAATCCAGATGAGCAAAACCAGCTGCTAAACAATATACACCGGGCGCTTAAAAGCAATGGAGTCTTTATTTTCGATGTAGTCACAGTTAACCGAAAGGTCCCGGAATCGACCAGCATTTCTATCTTCAATGGCGGCTTTTGGAGTTGTGAACCATACATCGAGATAATGAACACCTGCTTATATGAAGGCCAGCATACCGAGGGGGTGCAGTACACGATTATTGCAAAGGACGGCACAACCAGAATAATAAGACTATATCACCGCCTGTTCAACCGGGATGATATAGAAAAGCTGCTCGGAGAAAACGGCTTTGAGATGGTTGGTATCTATAATAATTTACAGGGTGAAGCTCTGAGCGAGGGTACCGAGACTTTTGGAATTATTGCCCGAAAGGTTTAATCAAAAGCTTTTAACAGCCTTATCTGTGCCTGCCCAGGAACTGTTTGGCCAGCTTTCTCGCTTTGGGGCTGACGCTCCCGGTATGGTGATCGGCAAAAGAAAGCATCTCATCCTGTTTTGATGACAGGTCGAATACGGCATCAAACGCTTCGATTATACGGGCAGCCAGCAGACCTCTTTGTTTTTCGGTATAGGGGCAGGTCTCTTCAAAGTTAAGGAGGCAATCCGTTATTTTGGCTTCGAGTTCAGGTTTACTTATTATAATTTTGGCGCAATTTTCCACGCAGTAGCAGGCGGTCAACAGCTTGTCATCGGTGAGTAAGCCCATATACTCGTCAATGATACCTTCGGTGCGCCCCTCATCATCAACCCGGCTCAGATTGGCCAGGATGGCCAGACCGGCATTACGGTGGTAAGAGTTTTTATGCCTTAACAGTCCCCTCATATTGTCCCAGTAGCTGTAGAAAAGTTCCGGGTTGGACGAAGTGGCCCGGTCCAATATCTCATAGCAATGGTAATAGACCATAATATCCGGGTTGGTGAGCAGTTGTTCAACCAGCACGTCCCGCATGGCTTTATTCACCCGGGCTTCTTCCCAATATCGCTCCTGGTCATAATCCTTTTCAGCAATACCGCTCAATACTTCCTCCAGGTTCAATTGCGCCCTCCCCTTAAACCACTTGTTACCAGGCTATCTTTTCCTTGGGTTTAACACCATTATCGATATTTCCTGGCCTTTGTCAATTTCCCAAGGCCAATTTATCCCCCCTTTTTTCCCCTTACAGGAGTTTTTTAGCTTTCGGCGAAAGTGGTAATAAGCCTGGTTTAAGGATTGACTAAGAAGGGGGAGTTCATATGGAAAATATAGAAAATCTGTCCTACCGGCAAAAGGAGTACCAAACCCTGCTCCTGGAATTTGAAGATAGTGTAGCCACTCTTAAACTAAACCGTCCCCAAGCCAACAACGCCCTGAACTCAGAAATGCTTGATGAGCTGATTGAGGTAATCAGCCAAATAGCGGAGGATGGGGAGATCAAAGTCCTTATCATAGGCGGAGCTGGAAAATCGTTCTGCACCGGGGGCGATGTAGAATCCTTCTCTATCTTCGGATCAGCTCAAGCTCGGGAGTTTGTGGATAGGGTCCTTCACCTGGAGCGGCTGGTGGTCGATCTCCCTCAACCTACGATTGCTGCCGTATCGGGTTTTGCCCTGGGAGGAGGCATGGAAATAGTCCTGATGTGCGACTTGAGGATTGCCGCCGCCAATGCCAGGTTCGGCCAGCCGGAAGTCAACCTGGGCATCATACCGGGAGCCGGGGCCACCCAGCGCCTGGTGCAGAATGTATCCCTTTGTCAGGCCAAAGAGATGATCCTCCTGGGTGAAACCATCCGCGCGGCAGACGCAATGCAGTTGGGTATCATTAATAAAGTTGTGCCCTTGGATGAATTGATGGAAAGCGCCCGGGAATGGGCTAAAAAGCTGGTCTCCAAGCCGCCCCTGGCGGTTCAGGCAGCCAAGAAGGCCATCAATGCGGCCTGGAGCTGCGATATCGAATCAGGCATGAAGATGGAGTGCGAAGCCTGGAGCCTGCTCTATGATACCGAAGACCAGAAGGAGGGCATGACAGCCCTGCTGGAAAAACGCAAACCGGTCTTCAAAGGGCGATAATTGGGATTAACAACGCGGGTACGGACATTTGTTGCATTTGACAATACAGCAAAATTCCTTCCCCGCGTTGCATCTCGCCGAAGCTTGCTATGAATTGGTGCAGTAGACGAAGCCGATTGTCCCCAGGCCGGTATGGATGCCGATAACCGGTCCAATCGAGCACATTGCCACCGGCATATTGTATTTCTCGATCAGGGTATCCCTGAGCTTGCGGCCCCGCTCGGGGGCGTTTATGTGGTGAACCACCAGGGCTTTCAGCCCTTTCTTACGATAGTCCTCCTCTAGCAGTTCCAGCATCCGCCCCACTGCCGCTGAAGCTCCGCGGGCTTTTTCCAGAAGATGAGTCATCCCGTTGGACATGTCAACAGTGAGGATGGGACGAATTTTGAGGATGGATCCCAAAAGAGCCGAGGCCGTGCCTATCCGGCCCCCTTTTTTCAGATATTCGAGAGTTTCCGGGACAAAATAAAAGTGAACGTTGCGCCTGGTCTCAGCGGCTGCTTCCAGGGCTTCTTCCATAGTGCCCCCAGATTGCACAACCTCGGCGGCGGCTATAACCTGTAGGCCCAGCGCCATACAATTGGTATAAGAGTCGAACACCTCTATCCGGGCATTGGGGAACTCCTGCAAAAGCTGCTCTTTAGTCTTGAGGGCAGTAGCATAGGTTCCACTCATTGCAGAAGATATAAAAATAGCCAGAACTTCATCCCCTTGAGATACGACATCTTTGAAAGCCTGGTAGATTTCGCCTTGAGACGGCTGGGAGGAAGTCGGAATGACCCCGGTCATCTCAACCTTGGAATAGAAATACTTCTGATCGACTTCGTTCTCCTTAAACGATTCATCGGGGAAATGAACACTCAGTTGAAGGAGCTGTATGTTTAATTCCTCCTGGGTCTTTTCATCAATATATGACGTGCTGTCACTTAGCACTCTAATGGCCATCCCGCAATTCCTCCGCTCTGTCAATTAGAAATTATCAAAATTATTACCATAAAAGATAGTATTCACTTGCCATATCATGGTTATTCGACATCAAACCGGGTATCCCTTGTATCTGAAAACTCATCTTCTTAGCGCGTTTTTTAAAGGCGAACAATACCTTTCTCCAACGCCGTGCA
>JBEHWI010000099.1:0-3521 GCA_040217815.1 Syntrophomonadaceae bacterium
AAAAAGGCACGGGTCTGAATGTATATATTTCATCCAAGGACATTGATGCCCAAGCCTCCTCCTGGCTTTCAAATGTTGAGGCCAGCTCGCAGACCATTAATTCGTCACCATTCATATAGGCAAATAGAGCTGCAAATGAACCAGGCTCAATTTTATCAGCCGGAAAGACTGTCTCAATCCGGTTCATAACCAGGCGTCTTTCTCCCGGCAGATTTTCCTGCAGCCAGTTGGCGAATTTCTGTAAGTCCATATTTTTTGGCACTTTCACTTGAGAACACCCTCTCTATTTATTATATTATCCATTAAATTGAGAACCAACGCGGCTACAAACCATTTAGGGGCTGGTTCATCGGGGTCATGTTTCTCCATGAGAAGTCCTTCGCTTCGGGCGCTATCTATCAGCGCCTGCTTCCATGACATATTTAATGATAAGGCCTGAGAAACTTCATCCCAGGGGAATAGCTGCCCTGGGCATTCAGTGGCTACTACGTCACAGTGGCGAAGGACTGCAAGTTCAGATTGATACGATTCCCGCAGCCAGGGCACCAGCTGCAGCAGGCTATCTATTTGTTCCCTGGATGGAGAATGTTTAGTAAAATCACCGGTTAGGCAAATACCAATGCTGTCAGGATTAACTTCCGGACCGGCATGGGCTCCTATAGCCTCCAGAGGACGGCCTTCTTCTATATTACCGTTCTGGCGAATGATAAAATGATAGCCAATTCCGGACCAACCATTAGCCAGATGCCATTTGTGAATTTCGGCGGCCGGCACATCAGGGCTGGCAGAGTGGTGAATGACCATGCGCCGGGTTTCTCGCCGGGTTTTTAATTCCTGAAACTCAAGATTAGTTTTAATAAGGTTCATGGCTTCCTCCAGGTCTTAATTTATTATTAGGATTGAATGGTTGGACTGGGATTTTGCATGATTTTGTCTCCGGTGATTGTCCGGCTGCCTTCGGCATAACCGCGCCCAGGGAGGGTGATAATGCTCTCCCGCAGATCAGTGATGGCCTCGGTCAGCTCACCTAGTTTGCCTTCAATTCGAATGAGCAGATAGGCTGCTACAGCTATGGGAAAACCTACGTTGCCTATGAGATTCAGCAGGTCCTGCATGTTCTCACGCCCTTTCTTCTTTTTCATTCTGAAAATAGATAAGGCGGGCGGGAAATCCCGCACCGCCAGTGATTATGCCTAAACCAAGGTGATGTCTGAAGAATCTTTAACGATGACCCTGGCGGCCAGTTTCGCGGTCAACTCTCCACCGCTGCCGCTGAATATGTTTTTTGAGATGACATTGTCCATTGCAGTGGATATTTCCGCTGCGGTAATTGGATCTTTGGCATCATATACCCGCATACGATGAGTTTTGCCAAGTGCAGTGTTAAAGTCCATTTCCAGAGTTCTCTGAACTGCCATTACGAAACCTCCTTCCTATAAATCTTTAGGCCTTGCCTTTGGACTAGACGTCGGCGATTTCATTGAAATCCCTGCGCTGAATGGCAACGTTGGTTTTGGACTGCAAGCCCAGCAGGCTCTGGGCCACGCTGTAAATGTCGGCATGAGTTGCAGCTGGCTTTACGTCGCCGAAGGTTCTGCTTATGGTTAGCTGCTGGCCGGATGCGCCGGTGCCGTTGTCCATCACGAGGATCAAATCGGTTGCGGTTGGAGTTGCGGTAATAGCCATGAGATACACCTCCTCAAATGGTAATGTAGCAAACATTATTTAAATGTTTGCCTTGCCTCAAGTTTATTGAACAATTAGCATTACCGGCAAAGGTGTAGAAAATAAGGATGACAGAAGAACAGGGTGCGAAAGCGAAATTTAGCCATTATACAAACATGAGAGTGTAGTGTTGTCGTGGTAAATTGATGGTTGAAGTTAAGAAGTGATTATTTATCTCGTCAATTGTTCCAGGTGTCCCTCAATGCGGCTCAGACGTCCCAGCAGCCTGCGAACCACCTGGATTATCTGTTCCTCCTCGCTCGGCTCCGAGGAAAGAAAATATGCAGCGGCTTCCCGGCCTAGAGAAACACTGGCCCGGGCAGCGGTGAGCGACGAAAAAAGATCAATAGCCAGGCCATTAACCAGATGGAGTATCGCATAGTTGCTGGCAGCCTCCAGACGGTTTACGTAATCAAGATCGACATAGCCGTAAGCCCGGTCTCTTGGAATCCGGGGCTTGCGCATTTTTAATGGTAAAAAGATTCTGCCGCAATTTGACCTACCCGGATCAGGAAGCAAAAAAGGCAGGGGAGGCCGACGATCCAAGTAGCTAGATAATACTTGCCCCTGGGCCTCCAGGTCCACGGTATATTTTCTAGCCAGCATTATCCGGACATTATCAATTGAACGATGATAAAGGCCGGAGGCTCCGCCATTTAGTATGAGCTCCGTGCAGCTGCCTGAATTAGAGTAGACGGGACGAAATAGGATGATCCGGTCAAATGGCAGTTCCTTAATAATATCCATTAGAACACTCCTGAAATAATATTAGAACAAATGTTCTTATATTATTATAGGATAGAACTCGGGGTAAATAATAGTATTTCTAACAATTCAAGCGATGCCAACCACGTAGATGAGGATTAATGGCAGAATCAGATACGATATCACATAGTAGACAAGGACAGTCGATGAAGAGGCCAGGAACCATTTATCAATTTGATACGCCTCATTGTCAGAGCCCTTTTGCTGGTATAGTAGATAATTGATAACTGCCAGAAATAATGTGACCAAAAATAGTTTTACAATAATGCCTGACCAATCAGTATTTACTTTAATAATCCGTGCTTCCCACAATGGAGGGCAGAAATACCAGGTGGCTTGAATGATAATGAAGATTAGGGCGGCTATCGTTAACATGAAAAAGAAGGCCTTTTTAAGATTCATAACACACTCTCCTTCTCTTGATTTAGGAGGTGCTTCGCGCCGGTTCCTCGATAGCAGCATGTCGGCTCGGTGGTACTTTAATATTACCCATCTGTGAACTTGTGGAAAGCTCGACTCCATCCCCGGTCATCCATAGATATACCCTGGCATTACAATGTGGACATTGACCATGGGCCAGCTTCTCCGGGCTGTTGACTCCTAGTATAGGTATGTCGCTTGTCATCTTGTTGCTTGCAGGGCTGTGTTTGGCGGGTTCTGGCTTGATCAGGAGCTGGAGAGGCCTAATGATTAAGTTCAATATGGCATTGATTCTTTTGGATACATTATTTGGTGATTTACTCATCGGGTCTTCTTCACAACCTTTCCGGGAATACTACTGTTATCGGGTTCTTGAGAAATATAAACTTCCGGAAAGCCAAAAAATTCTTGCATTGACACCTTCATGATTTTGGCAACCTCGATGAGTTCCCGGGCGCTTATTTCTCTTCGGCCCTTTTCAATATTGGCCAGCCAGCCGACGGACTTGTTCATTTTATTGTTTATATAAGACTGAGTAATTTGCTTCGATTCCCTGAGTTCCTTGATACGTTCTCCAATGTTCATAGTCGAAGACCCCTAACGCAGTGTTA
>JBEHWI010000100.1:0-3417 GCA_040217815.1 Syntrophomonadaceae bacterium
CCCAGGCGTTTGGACTCGCTGTCTCTGCCGTTTCTAGAACTTCCAACACCCTTTTTATGGGCGAACAATTGCAGATCAAATGAAAACATCTCTATTGCCTCCTAAGCTCAATTTTCAGGTATTCTCCGTAGACTTCCTCCATCGCTTGCAAGCCCACAACCATTGTCGTCAATATGGTTTGCGCCCGTTCCCGGTCTCTGGAACTCAAGCGTTCGGGGAGCTGGCATTGCAGACATCCCTGTTCCACCTGGTAGTGAGGAGCCTGCTCCAACTGTTTTAGCAGGCCTAACAGGGCGGTCTGGGCTACTGCCGAAACCCCTGCACAGTAGATGTCACTGCCCTTCTGGGCATAACCGGCATGGCCCTCTACGAAAAAAGCTACGATATCATCGTCCCGGTATTCTATCAAAACCCTGATCATTAGCCTTCAATAGTCTGAACAACCAGTTTAGTATAAGATTGGCGATGCCCCTGTTTTTTATGGTAGTTCTTGCGCTTCTTGTACTTGTAGACAACAACCTTCTTTTCCTTGCCCTGCTCAATCAACTGGGCGGTCACCCGGGCTCCCGCTAGCAGCGGGCTGCCGACTTTGCAGTTGCCCTCTCCGTCGCTCAACATGAGGACCTGATCCAACACTATCTGGTCCCCGGGTTCCCCGGCCAACTTTTCAACCTTCAGCACCGTTCCTTCAGTAACCCGGTACTGCTTTCCTCCTGTTGCAATGACTGCTTGCACTAATCAAACACCTCCACATTTTTTAAGACTCGCCGATTCCAGGTAGGCCTCAAGGGCCGTTTAAAAACCTGTACCGCGCGGTTACAAAAACGTGTAACCACATTAGAACTTAACACATAGCCTGATGGAAGTCAAGTAACCTGTTTCAAATCCATCCGGCCTGTTTTATCAATATTATTAAGTCAACTTACGCGGTTGACAGAGTTATGGATTCTGAGTAACTTGCCGCAGGAGCCTAGTGATTCACCCTCCGGGTACTACACATGTTCGCTTTCGTTCACCACTAAGGTTGCCCTGTGAAGGTGAGAAAGCGAAAGAGGCCGAGCACCAAGGACGGTGCGAGCGCGCTACTGAGGCCGATGCTCAAGGCTTTGGTCAGCTCTCAGGTTTCACCTTCGAGCCGCTGACACTAGGCAAAACATCGTTGCCGTCGCCTTTCGATCCATCGGCACTACCCGAAACACCGTCGGCGTCGTATGGATGCGAATTAGCACGTTGCCTCTTGAGCTTCGAGACAAGCAGTAGGTATCACTTGCCGACGAAGCTGGCACGAAGAAGCCATGATTCTGTCAACTGCGAAAGTTGAATTATTAATTATGATCCCCCGGCATATATCTTGTATTCTGCCAAACCCAGAGTTTGGGCATGAAGTTTGAGCTTTACCCCCAGCTTCTTCTCTATGTAATCCAGATGAGCCTGGTCTTCAGCCAGCACCTGAATTAATTGGGGATGGGCCTCACATATAAGCTCCTTGCTTTCCATATACCCCATATTCAGCATTTTGCGTTTGATTTCACAGGATAGGGCGGCCAGGCTCAAGGTTCGGCCCCGGCCGTTGCAGGTACTGCACTCTTCCGTAAAGAACTCCGCTATGCCATAGCGGGATTTTTTTCTGGTCATTTCAAGGAATCCCAGGCCGGTCATGCCAATTATGCGTGTATGGGCCTTATCCTTGGCCAGTTCCCTGCGCAGCACCGAAATAACCTGTTCCTCATGCTCCTTTTCCTTCATATCGATAAAATCGATCAAGATAATTCCGCCTATGCTGCGCAGCCTAAGCTGCCGCGGTATTTCCACTGCCGCCTCCAAATTGAGCTTCAAGACGGTGTCTTCAAAACTGGTCTTGCCCGTGTATTTTCCGCTGTTCACGTCAATTACGGTCATGGCCTCGGTGGCGTCAAAGATCAGGTAGCCACCGCTTTTGAGCCAGACTTTGCGCCGCACTGCCCGCCTTATATCCTTATCCAGGCTGTATTTGTCAAAAAGGTCGCCTTCCTCATACTGAACCAGGATCCTTGAACAATAGGTCTTATTTTTAGTAAAATCCAAAATCTTGTTTTTCAAACGTTCATTGTTGATAATTACCCGGGAAATTTCAGCGTCCAGGTAATCCCGTAAAGCCCTTTCCAGTACATCCATATCCCCAAAAATCAGGCTGGGAGCGCGCGACTTTCTATAGCGCTGGCGCAGCTCTTCCCACACCTGAACCAACTGCTTCAATTCTGCCATGATTTCGGCGTCCTCGGCTTCCAGACAGGCGGTTCGCACGATTATTCCCACATTCTCCGGCTTATTTTCACTGATCATGGAGCGCAAATCCCGCCTGCGCTGGTCACAGGTAATCTTGCGGGATATTGACACCTCCCGGTAATAGGGGAGTAGAACCAGGAAATGTCCCGGTATGGTAATATTGCCGGTGACCCTCGGCCCCTTTTCAGAAAAGGCCTCCTTTTTCACCTGCACCATCATTTCCTGGCCGCTTTTCAATAAATCCAGAGAGTTTACCCCTTTCACCTGCCCCGGGCAGATCACATCTCCGGCATATAAAAAGGCGTTTTTGGCCAGGCCGATATCCACAAAAACGCAGGATAGTCCGGGTAGAATATCCTTAACTTTTCCTTTATAGATATTGCCCACACTTTCATCCTGATTGGCCCAGAATACTTCAACCAGGCGGCCGTCTTCTACAATCGCCACCCTTGATTCCCAGGGATATACTTCAGCAATCAGGTCTTTTGTCAACTACTTCACCTTCTCTATAGGGCTTGCAAACGCCGGGGCCTGGTAAATATAATTGCCCTGGCGGTAAACATCTTTTATGCGGTTTCTGGCCAGACCCCGGGCTTCCAGAAGGTCCAACAATTCATCATAGCGAACATTGAGCGGCTCACCTGCAGCAACCCACAGGGTGGCCGTCCATCCCGGCCTTTGCTCTTCAATGTCTATTTTATAAATACCAGACCGCAGGTCTTTGTCAAGATCCTTTTTCTTGCCCCGGCTTTTTACGACCAAGTGCTGCTCCACCAGGAGGCCGGCAAAGAACTCGGCAGCCGGAAAGTCTGTCTCATCTAATACCAAAGTGTAAGCGGCAGCGTTGACCGAATGCATCAAAGCGGGCGTATGCGCTCCTATCTGAATAGCTTTTCTTATGTATAAACCAGGGGGCAGGACCGAATTTAAGCGCTGGATGAATTCCGGGATGGGAATCTCCCCGGCAAGCTCCAGGTCAAAATACTCTTCTTCACTCCAAAGCCCTACCGGCAATACCGTACCCATCGACAAACGGATATGGGGGTTGAATCCCTGACTCAAGGCATAAGGCAGATCCGCGCGGCGCAGCGCCCTTTCCAGCAGGTGCATGGTATCGAGGTTGGACAAAAATCGTAGATCTGGTCCCAGCCG
>JBEHWI010000101.1:0-3195 GCA_040217815.1 Syntrophomonadaceae bacterium
TTAAGGGGAATAAAACCTTTAATTACGTCATCTAAATCATGGCCTGAAGCGTCGGATAAAGAAGTGATAATCCATCGTATCTGCCAGTCTATTTCCGCCAGTGCCACAATGCGCCGCTGGTTGATTTCCGGGTCGGTATAACCATTTACCGGATGGTTGCAGATATAATAATTGTGCCGGGAAACCGCCAGCGCAGCCGGATCAGAGAACAATTCCCTATCGAATTCCAGGTCTTTGAAGCGGTCTTTGATACAGTCATAATAGTTGAAGGTGGCACTGCCATCATTTTGGCGGAATATGCAAAAGACCTGTCCACCTGGTCCCGCCGCCCAGTCAACCAGGTCAGGCGAAGCAGTCAGCCTGTCCATGCCGGCCATACCGCTGACCTCGTACTCGGCAATCTCAGCCAGCCTTATTTCCTGATTTACGTATTCCACATTTACACAGTTTTTTAGGTCCCAGTCAGATTCTTTATTCACCACCAGGAATTTTATCTCATCATCGGTCCGGCTAATACTCTTCACCCCCCTTGGGGCAGCTCAGGTCCACATCCTGGCAGGCGCTGCCCGGGTTTCTGGGCCCCTGCACGTCTATGTAGTGGGCTTTACTGCATACCAGGTAATTGGCCGGGATTTTCAGGTTCTCACCGTCAAATTCAACCTGGTCGGATTTTTCAAACAGGATTCCCACATCCTCCACATAATCAACACCGAGGATCTTTTCGATCTGTTCATATATTTCGGACATATAGACAGCCCTTCCAAAAGGCCAGCCTGCATAGTCTTTGCCGTTGCCCAGAGGCGACAGGAATTCTTTGAGCCTGTTTTCTACGAGCAATGCATCCGGCATATAGCCTTCCTTAAACGTAACCAGGGCTTCTACTGATACTTCGATATATTGCGGAGCTATTACCCGGACTTCGGTAGTAATCAGCCGGTGTTTGTTCAGATAACAGCCTACCGTTTTGAGAAAGCCGGCTCCTGGAACCGGTTGGGGAGCACTGCTGAAAGGAACAACCGTAACGATTACGCTGTTGCCAGTTTTATCACCTGTACCGGAAACCGGTCCAGGTGCGGCATGCGCGCGGGCTACTTTGATCCCCGGGGTATGTAAAGCTAAATCAATAAAGTCATCAATCGTAACCCCCCGGGTAGCGTTCTTCAACTCCCGGCGGACTCTGGCCTGAGCGTCTTCCAGATTTTCAGGGTCCAGCCCCCCTGCAGCCGGTTCCCCGTTGCTAACCTTTAGATTACTGAAATCTACATGAGCCCTGGCGATTGTATTGATGCTTTTTTTGCCCACGTTGCCTGTGACCCCGCCGCCCGCCTGGCACGATATCACCTGTACAACGTTAGTTCCTAAGGGTGGAATTCTCCCTTTTTCCCCGTCGCCGAAGGCAATCTCTCCACTATCCGGTTTCAATACAAAATGGCGGTCCAGCGGCCCGGAAGCTAAAAAATCGTCAACCATCTTCCAATCCGCCCAGCCATTACTTTCTTTAACCTGAAGCATAAAACTTTCCTTTAGTACGGAACCCTTGTTCAAACTGTAAACCTGCCCCGGCTGTCCATCGCTGGAGAACCCCGGCATTCCGCTTTCTCCGGTTACAATGCGAATAATTCTGGCTGAATCGGGTTGGGGTTTTTTTACTGGCGCCGATTTAATGGCCATATTTTGGCAGCGTTTAAATACTGCGCGCTTGATCTTGTTCAGGTCTTCATCGCGCCACAACCCCGGGCCCAGATAGCTTTGGAGCATTAGTGAGCTATGCATTAATGGAGCGGGAAGGGAAACAAAGATCTGGTCTTTCCTAAAAACGCCGACCATGGTGTGCGTTTCAACCAGGGTCTCGCACTGCGAAGCCGGGATGGTATCAAGCATTATGGTATCAACCTGGGGCCGGTTCTCAAACGCTCCAGAGTCAATCCTGCACCTAATCCAAAAACGGGAACCTTTTATATTATCCAACTCAAACTGTTCGAGCCTTCCCGGAGGAGGAAAATCAATCACCCCGGTACGATAAAATCCATAAGTACCATCGTGCAGTTTTTCGAAAGCAATCCAAGCATCGCGGTCGCTGCCTACATCTAGATCGCGGTATTCCCATATCAGGGAAACTGAAGGATATATCTGGCTGGACTTGTCCTGAAAACCCTCGTCGTCCAATAGTTTGACGAACATCGAAAATCCGGAATCCAACCGCGCATCACAGTTTATCAATCCCAGGTAAAAGGTGCTGCCGGGATTGTCATCATTGCCGAATGGATAATAATAAATACCATCATGATTGTTGGCCTGGGAATTATCAATATAACCCTTAAGGGATGAAGTAATGACTTTTTCAATTTCCGCGCCGGTTACTCTGAGGTCTCTATCAGTTTCAAACGCAATCCCTTCACCGCTCAAAAGCTTGGTGTTTTTGGGCAGCAGCTTGCTCTTGTTAAGTGATGGATCAGAAGACGGGTTTACATAAAATGTGACCCAGGTTTGGGCGGAAACAGCGTCATGAGGCCTGGTCCCCAATAGCTTCAGGAATTTCAAGTAGTTCTGGTCGGGAATGCGGTTCTGGTGATATTGCTGCATTTCCACCAGCCAGGCCAGCAATTCAATGATGCTTATACCTGGATCATGCAGGTTATAATCGGTCCAATCCGGCGCAAATCGGCTTATGAGTTTCTTCGCGTTTTCAACCAGCTCTATAAATGTAAGGTCATCAAGATTCGGTAAGGGCAGCAAAGGTTTATCCTCCTAAAAAAGCTTTTAGGCTGCATCTCTATTCCATAATCACATCAACAGTGTGGGCTCCGCTGTAAACCAGCCAATCGCCCTTAATAACTGCGCTAAAGGGCCGATCATGGGCCGCTATATATTTACTGCCACCCGGAGCGATGACAGTCATCTGCATATCCTGAACATAATCAACACCTTCAATATTCTCCAGGATGGCGTAGAAATCAGATAAATGCGGTACTTTTCCAAACCCCCAGCCCTGGCCTTCATCGCCGCCAGTGAGTGGATGTAGGAAACCGCTTAAGCGGGCGGCGGCCTGGTTTTCTATTAGCGGAATGTACTCCAGGTCCCGGGCAACAATGACTGAAGATATCGATATTTCGCAGTAACGGGGTTCCTGCACTTTCAGGCGGCGGGGGACGGCTATCATGCATGCCGTTTTGGAATTAAGGTATTTCTCCACTC
>JBEHWI010000102.1:0-3109 GCA_040217815.1 Syntrophomonadaceae bacterium
CATGGCTTAAGTCATCAAATATCGATTGATGGAGGTTTAGTACCGGCGGGTCCCCACTCAAATCCAATACATCAACTAGCGATCTGCCAAGTGACATCCGAGCTTCAGTAAGCCACATAGCTTGCACATGAGAGCGAACCAGATCCTCGTTTGCCAGATCCAAGCGGGGTGGAGTAACGGCTCCGGCTACCATACGCTCTGGCCTTCGGAAGAAATACTGATCGTGTGGGCTGCCTGTCGTACAGTAACTAAAAACCAAAGCAGGTTGCCCCTGCCGCCCGGCTCGCCCACTGCGTTGAGCATAGTTGGCCGGAGTAGGTGGTATATTACGCATGTTTACCAGATTTAACTCGGCTATGTCTACCCCAAGTTCCATTGTCGGTGAACAATATAGAATTGGCAAAATAGCTTCCCTGAAGCTATCTTCTCTTTCTACCCTGATTTGATAGGGAACCTGAGCAGTATGCTCGCGAGCCTCAATCCCTAGATTCTCCGCCGCAGTCCGTTTATAGTAATCAATAAAGAAGAGATTTCCACTTCCTGCGGTGGCAGGTAGATTCGGAACACGTATAGGATCACGATAAGGTTCATCGCCGTTTCCGGCTTTCCATATGAGGGATGCTGCCACAAGTTGATATCCGGGAACCTCATTCTTGCCTTGCGCCTGGCTGACAATCTCAACCAGTCCAGCTTGAACTAAAACATTAAGCATATCCCGAATTAAATCAGGCGTTTCTCCGCGGCGACTCGCAAAGATATAATTGGGAAAGGTGTTGTATCGAGTCAAGTACTGGGCAAGTCCACTATATTCGGATAAAAAGATATTATTACCCTGATCTTTACGACTTTTTGGCCGGGTACGAGGAAACAAAATTGTAGCAGTTTCCAAATTGCGAGATTCATTTTCATCCAGTCCCCAAGGTGGTTTAAGACGTTGGTTGCTCCGCTGCACAATTTGTTCCAAATAATCACGACGAAGAAAATCCACTTTTATAGCCAACTCCCGGCGCATGAAATCCAAAAGCACCGATAATACTTGCCTGCGCGTTTCAGGACTGGCGGTCTGTAAAGCAGTATGTTTATGTGCCCACATAGGTTCATCCTGGCAGAGTTCATCCAAAGACATATAGTCAATTTTGAGAAGTCCGCACTGTTCCAAATTGGGCATATTCACGCGCCAGCCACGACGCAGATCGCAATAAATTCGATAACCCAATACAGCCCGGAGAGCTTCTTGAGTATCCTCTTTCGCAGCATATACAGCCTCCGGGTTACTGGCGTATTCTCCAAAAGGCAAATTGAGGGCTTCAAACACCTTGGCTGGTAATGCATGATGTTTAAGCCCGCTTGCACCGGTCTGATCAATGGCTTTAAAGATTGCAGCACGCAACATACCAACTTCTACAAAATCATTAAAATGACCGGCCTGCAAAGAAGCATCCTGCCTGTTGTCGGTAAAGCTCAATAGTTTTCGTGCTACCTTGGGTAAGCTGCTTTTCCGAAGATTACGAATTGAGGAAAGAGATAAAACGGTAGTCGCTGAGCTACGCCCAGCAATATCTAGGGTAGCCAATTTGGGCATTTCAGTCCTGGTTCTCAAGTTGTAGGATACTCCGCAATTCAAACAGAAATTAAAAGGCGCCGGTGTAAATATGAACTCCTGCCCGGTTTCGTTATTAATAACTCCCTGGGCGGTCAGTCTCATCTTCTGAGGCACAAGGCGCTGCCGGTCACGTCGAATCCGAATCCCGTTTGGGGTTTCCTCCAGCCACTCATCCGGCACCCGATCGATAATATCTTCTGGCCATGGATTATCCGAATTAATGTATAGAAATCCCGGATATATATTATCCGGCAGATCTTTAAGGGATTCATATACTCCCCGGCCTTCTATATTACGCTGTTTAGCGGAGAGCCCGGGATGCAAGGTCACTATATAATATTCCTGTCCACACTCCCGGCAGAATCCGAGTGGGAGCAATATTTCCCGCTCTGTACCAGGAACATATTGCTGTTTGCTAAAAGTAATGTGTCTGCAGTTTTCTTCTGCTAGAGAAGCATACACAGTGTCTCCACGAGAGATGAATTGATGAAGGCGGAACGCTAGAGCCGGACGCCCTAATTCTGGAATACGGCAATTATATCCTACCAACAGTGCATCTTCCAAAACTGCAGTGCAAATATCAGGTTCTATACCAGTCTGCCTGCTTAAACGAAACATAGCTCCCTCGCTCCCCCCTAAAGCTAAAGGTTGCTGGCGAACTAATCTCCCATCTTTCCTGGTTATTCCAAAGTTGCTCTCAATCCAACTGTATAAAGGATCAATGTTCAGATCCTCATAAGAGATTGCCTGATTAAAGATGTAATTTTGAACCCTTTGTTGCAGCTGCGTAGCAAAGATATCATTATTAAAATCAAGCTCGGCAGTTGTGCGGCGTAAGGTTTCCATGATGACCCCTTCTGGTTCTACGGTAGAACCAAAAAGCATAGTAGCAACCTTACCCACTTCTAGCCTCTGCTCCTCATATGTTCCCGAACCGGCCAGGGTGGCAGAAGTACCAATACAACGAAGCTTCTCTTTACCACAAAGCTGACGTAATCGTCTAACCATCATGGCCACGTCAGCCCCTTGGCGTCCCCGATAAGTATGCAGTTCGTCCAAAACCAGGTATTTGAGGTTGCTCGCTGAATCAACGATAGCGTGGTCAGAATCACGGGTTAAAAGTAACTCCATCATCATGTAGTTTGTAAGCAGAATATCTGGGGGGTTAGTACGTATTTCTTCTCGTGCAGTTTCATCATTTTGCCCTGTATAAGTCCGAAAGGTTACTGGACCTCGTTGATCAGGATAACCTTCACAGAGGAACTTTCTTAATTCGTTTTCCTGGCTATTTACAAGGGCATTCATAGGGTAAATAATAATCGCTTTAATTCCCTGGCCGCTACCCTGACGAAGAACATAATCAACTATAGGAATTACGTAAGCCAGGCTCTTACCCGAGCCAGTCCCAGTGGTCAGTACGTAGTTTTTGTCTTCTCTGGCAGCTTTAATAGCATCCAACTGATGGCGATGCAAACGCATCGAATTGCCGGGGGGGTATTCTTTTTT
>JBEHWI010000103.1:0-2995 GCA_040217815.1 Syntrophomonadaceae bacterium
TGAAGGCAGGGTGAGTTTTTTTGACTCCGCAGGAAAACAATATCCGGCTTCCGTTGCCACCAGGGAATGGATCACCTATGTGCCTCAAGGTAACACATTGTTCAGCGGCACGGTAGCTGATAATCTGCGTTATGGCAGCCCTGAGGCGACATACGCAGAAATGGAAAGGGCTGCTCGCGCGGCTGGCGCATGGGGTTTTATAAAGAAGCTGCCCGAAGGACTGGATACCGTAATAGGAGAAAAAGGATTGGGATTATCGGAGGGACAGGCGCAAAGAATAGCAATTGCGCGCGCTTTTTTAAAGCATGCCCCAATTCTTCTTTTGGACGAGGCCACTTCCGCCCTGGATGTACAATCTGAGACGCAGGTTCTTAATTCATTAAAAAATCTGGGGAGAACTTGCACCTGCTTGATAATCACTCATCGAGCGTCGGCACTTAAAATTTGCTCGCGAGTCTTTAAATTACAGGAAGGACAGTTAAAGGAAGAAGTAGTTTAACTGCTGCATTTAACGATTGCGCCAGTTACAGGCAGACTGAACAACCTCATCTAGCAACCTATACTCCAGACTCCGACCCCACTCATCTTTGATTTTCCCGCATAAGTCTCTAAGACCAAAACAGCCGGATCACCAGGTCTGCGATCATTTTGTGCGCGATGCTCTGCCCGCTGATACCTGCCTCCGTATCACTTGCTTCTTTAACAGAATACCCCGCCGCCATTGCCAAACTTGTATGTACTACCCGGGAAATAAGTAAAGTTTAGGAATATTATCAAAATCACAGAAAAAAAGTATTGATTATTACATTACGATACCTTAAAATGGTTCTAGGACAAAGGTCCATATTGTATAAAATACATAAAAATAATGTTACTTGCGGGCAATACCCGATTAAGTAAAGAACGATTTTTGATCAAATTAAGGGGTGGAATAATAATGAAAGAATACGTTAAACCTGCACTTCAAATTGTGGGACTTGCTCCAGAAGAGAGAATTGCTTGCCTTGGAAGCGTAGATACTAGTAGTGGTGGCTCTGGCTGGGGTGGTGGCTCTGGCTGGGGTGGTGGCTCTGGCTGGGGTGGTGGCTTTGGCTGGGGCGGAGGCGGCAGTCATGGCGGTCATGGCGGTCATTGACATTAATATTGTATGAAAAAAACTTTAGGTAAATCAGGTTAATACTATAACGGCAGGGTAGTTTGTAAAAAGCAAATTCCTATCTTTGTTGACAAGGGGCGGTTGACAACAACCCCGTCCCCTTGTCACCTCGCAAGAGCTTCATTCTTTCGTCAGCTAAGAATCTATGGATTTAATTAACACTTGTTAACCAAATGGTTCAGAGCCTGAATTCTCCTATTCTTATTTTATAATATATTGACCAGCATTTACCGTATGAGTCGTGATAAACTGAGGCTGGTGGTGATTGAAGAAGCCGCACCCTTCACGTGTACGGCGGCAAGTTGTCAACCTGTTTGAGCATGGCCGACAAAGCGGCTCTGTTTTTGAACGCGTAACTATATAATAGGAAGGACTTAATCAAATGACTGATGCGCCATCAGCTCCTGAAACAGACCTTGATGCGGAGTCGGAACAGCCCAAAGCCAGGCGAAAATGGCTGCCTTTAGTAGCATTTATTATTTTCCTGGCGGGTGTTGCTCATTTTTCCAACCAGCCGTCTCGGGAGCAGGATTTGAGCCCATGGATTAAGCAGTGTCCAGGGCTGTTGCAGTTGGTACGGAAGCTTCCTCATATACGAATCAATTACGAAGGATATATAAAAGACAACCATACTAACACGGTGGCGTTCATAGAGTTTTGCATTCGCAAGTTTGTTCATTTTTGTATCTATGGAACCCTCGGCTTACTGGTTTTATATAATCTAAAGGGGTTTGGTTTAAAGGACAAACGGCTTTACGTGTGTGCTGCCCTGATTATTCTTATGGTGGCCGGTTTGGATGAGTGGAACCAATTGTCGGTCCCGGGGAGGTCGGGAATGTACTATGATGTGATAGTGGACTTCCTGGGGTTTACGGTATTTGCTTTTTTAGGTAGGAAGCGATTTTCAGCTTTATAAGGATTTTACTAGTGGTTCGCAGTAGTAAAATCTTGCTGGAAAATTTGTAAACACGTCATTGTAGTTTTATTGTTATGCGATTTTACAGGAGTAAATTTATTAATTTCCTGCAAAAGCAAGCCGATCATAAATGCCCAATTTCCAAAATATTGAATATTGTAGTAAGAGATTGTCGGGATGCGTTAGCCATTGTCTGGTGAGTAAACGTATACCGGGCGGTCGCAAAATTGGGCATTATGGACGGTCAGGACAGTGGGAGATAGAAAAAACAGAGCGGTTAATGGACGGATTGGTCGTGCTAATAAATCAAAATTAATAAGGGTTGCAGACCTTGGTGATTGGAAGCCGGCCCCGGTTTCAGCCGTCAGCAGCGGATTTATGGAGTTGAACTGTATATTGGACGGTGGTTTCAGGCCAGGGGAGTTGACGGTGTGGAGCGGAGTCAATTCTGCCGGTAAGAGTACGCTTCTTACCCAGATATTGTTGGAAGCCTTGGACCAGGAGCAGGCGGTATGCGCCTATTCCGGCGAGCTGCCGGATCAGATCTTCCGGTATTGGCTGGAACTGCAGGCGGCCGGGCCTTCAGGGGTGGACCTGAGAGCCTCCATTCAGGCGGGCCGTGCGGTAATAAGACCGGTTTTGCTTAAAGCGATACGGGATTGGTACCGGGAACGGCTTTTTCTGTGTGCCGGGGCCCAGTGGGGGAGTATGGATAGTCTGATGGAGACATTTACGGAAGCGGCTCGGGATTACTCATGCCGGGTGTTCCTGCTGGACAATTTGACCATCACTATCAGCGGACTAAGGGTGAGAGACCAGTTGCGCACCCAGAGAGAGCTAATCCTTCATATGGTTAGCTTTGCAAGGGAGCTTGGGGTTCATGTTCACGTAGTTGTTCATCCCCGCAAAAATGTCAATCCTAC
>JBEHWI010000104.1:0-2939 GCA_040217815.1 Syntrophomonadaceae bacterium
CGGCGGCTTTCAGCATTTATGATCACCGGCGCTAAAAGATTTGCGGTGGTTTCTTTAAAGTCTTTGCCGAGGGTTAATATGCAGAAAACCATTAAGCCAGATGTACTATCTCCAACACCCAGATTATTGAGTAAAGGATCGGGAAAATCGATCTTGTAATCGGGGAAGAAGGTAAAAGGATCAGTCATCAATAAACACAGGTCGCTTTTTGCGGACTTTAAATAGAAGAATGGGCTGCCTTCCTGCAAAGGCAGCAGATAGTATTCTTTTTCGTCTTCAAAGGCCGGTATGCCTTCGGCAAATGTTATGATTTTGGAAGGCTCCAGCTCAGGCTCCATCTCTTGCTTTTGTTTACGGGTCACCATTGCATCCTCCTTTGCAGGCCAAATAGATCATCATTAAATATGTTCATCAATCCATTGAATGTCAATGTAATTGCGCTGGGCCACGTAAGTCCCAACCTTGCCCCACTGAAACTGGGGGTCAACAATTCCTCTATTTAAAGATGAGTTGACTTTAGCCGGTTCATAGTTTATGGAAACCGGCTGTATATCAGCTTCAATGATCGGGGGCTGCTGTGGCATGGCTCTTATCTCAAATACATGTTGCTTTTCTTGCATAGCTTCCCTTCCAAGATCAGCTATAGAAGACCCGGTATGTATGGCAGCTAAATTGTTCCCATCACTGACCCTTTTGTCAATGGCGTCTGAAAACTCTGAACGACTATATCCGGAACAATACAGGGCAAAATCCAACAGGCTTTGAAGCCCTTCATCCGCAAAGCACTGGCTTTGATCAATCATCACCTTGGGTCGGGGGCTGGTTATATCCAGACGGGCTGGAGTAATATCAAGTTCAACCTGGGGTTTGGTCGACTGCAGGTTAAGGGTCGGCTTACTAATATCAAGCCCAATTCGAGCCATTTGCGACGTTATCCTGAGCTGCACACAGACTCCCCCCTTTAGAGCCGGGTTTTAAGTGGATATTATTTAGTCAAGAAAATCAATCAATGATGGCTGAATTATCTTGGCACCTATGGCCAGTGACGCGTTATAGACGTTTTCCTGCATCTGCAATTTGACTGATACTTCGGCCATATCGGCATCCTCGTTAGTGGATAATAGGCCGGTATATGAAATATCGATATTTTTTAAGCGGGTTTGCTGCATTTCCAGGCGGTTGGTCCTCGCCCCTACTATTGACCGGTTGGTTAAAAGAGTGTCCAATTTTTCATCTATTTTGTCCAAAAGATCGCTGGTCGTATCACTTTTTCTGTTTTTTACCGCATTAATTACCTGATCCATTACCGCAAACATACCAGCGTTTTCAGTGCCGCCGTTGGCAATCCCCAGTTTCAGATCATCGGCCACATCACCATCGGGTGCTGAGGTGATTTGCACTCCCGAGTTTATCCCGGTACTGGCCGAACTGATTATATAGCCGTTTACCGCATCATAGGTCACGGTAACCCCGGCATAATCATAACCGGGTTGAACTATGGCGTTGATGGCCGTCTGCATGGCTGTGGCAATATCGGTTCCGTTGTTCAAGGCTGGAGGCCCCAACGGATTCATAGTAATAGTATGTACCGTTGCATCACCGTCCACCTGAATTTGAAAAGAAGGGGGTGGTGATGCCGGAAGACCGGAAATATCAGTTGAAGCACTGGTTCCACTGATCGATTGGCCCTGCTGTATAAACCATGATTTCATATCCATATTTACCGGGATCCTTACCTCGGAGCCTATTTCCCGCATCAATTCGATATTGTTGCCGGTCCATTGGCCGTCTTCCGTACAGGGAGCTTCGGTTACGTTGCTGCCGGCAAACACATACTTTGAGCCATAGGTGCTGTTGGAAATGGTCCGTATCTGCTCCCTTAGCTGGCTCAACTCCTCGGCGATGGACTGTAGGGCGGAATCATCATTGGTCCCGTTGGCGGCTTGAACGGTAAGTTCCCGAACCCGGTTCACAACTGAGGTAAGATTGTTCATAGCCGATTCAGTGGTATCCATGTAGCTCAATGAATCGGAAATATTGGCCAGATACTGTTCATTGGCGGTAATGTCGCTGCGCAGGCGCAGGGACCGGACCAGCCCACCCGGGTCGTCGGAAGGCTTGTTGATTTTTCTGCCGGTGGCAACCTGTTCCTGCAGCTCATTCATGTTTTTCAGGTTATTGTTCATATTTCTGGTTAGGGTATTGGCCATCATGGTATTGGTTATCCTGATCATGTTATATTACCTCCCTGCCAGGCCCATTTTTTCTACAATAGTCTGGAGCATTTCATCAACTACGGTGATATAGCGTGATGCCGCATTAAAAGCGTGCTGGTACTTTATCATGTCGGTGGCTTCTTCATCAAGCGAAACGCCTGATACCGACTGCCTCTTGTTGTCCAGTTCCAAGACCAGCGTGTCCTGGTTTGCGGAATTGCGCTCGGCTTCTTCGGCTTTGACGCCTATCTCGGCTGCTACGGCCCGCCAAAAGTCATCATTTGTGCAGCCGTTGACCATTTTCAGAGCACTGCTGTCATTGTAAGCCACTGCATTGACGTTCAGAGAATTTATCCCCGTAAAACTGGCGTCTGTTGAAGAAAACACCAGCCTCTGGCCATCGGCAGTTACCTTGAAGCCGGTCAAACCGGCGGCCGTAATAGCGTTTTGTATGGCCTGGGCCCGCTCCGCGGTGGTGGTATATACATCCGGCGGTGGAGCAGGAGTAACAGTTATAGTTGTATTTGGTAATCCGCTGCGTACAATATCAAAACTAATAGCGGCATTGGCGGTCAGCGGAATACCATCTGTAAAAACAAGCAGGTTGTTGTTCATATTTTGTTTTAAGCCAGCCAGGGCCAGGGCATTATCCCCATCGCCAAAATTGCTCTTATTACCTGAAGCATCCCAGGTGCGCGCAGAGGCTGCGGCAATATTGTTGGG
>JBEHWI010000105.1:0-2855 GCA_040217815.1 Syntrophomonadaceae bacterium
TAGAACAGCCGGCGGATTATATTCTTCTGCAATAAATCCGCCAGCTGCCGGGATATGTAGGCCTTACTGGTGCCGCAGGCGGCCGCGAAGTCCCCCAGGGATATGGCATCCTCGCCGCGGTTCCACCCATAGGTGCGCCGCAGCAGAAACAGGCAGATGCCAATTTGGGTGGCATTTAATTTAACCAGGGCCAGGGCCTCCAGGATCAGATTGGCTATCCGGGTAAAGCCATCATCACAGTCCGCCTTAAAAATTTCCCGGTCGCCCCTGGGCATCCGGCCACCCCCCTGCTGGTATAATTCTTAGCATATATAAAATGTTTTAAGGCTGCGCATACCAGGTCCGCCTGGTCGTAGAAATCACAAGCGCATATCGGGTCGAACGCCCCCCTCTCCGGGTCCATTTTTCCCACTAGGAATTTATCGTCAAGCTGGCAAATCTGCCACTCCATCATGAAAATACCTCCCCGCTCAAGTATTCACTCCCCAAGCCTGTACCCGGCATTTTAAAGCCGGGCTATTCCCGGGGCTTCCAGCCCAGGCAGCCCCGGCCCGATTCAGCCCGCCGGGGTTTGTTATCGAGGCGGCAGTACGGCTCCCGGAACCGGCATTTGCATCGTTCCTTAAAATCATCGCCGCCCTCGGGCTCCCAAAAGAAGCAGGTCCCGCAGCAGCGTTTAACCTCAATAGTGATCATTATCAGCCCCCTCCCCGGGCGGTTTATGTAAAGATCCATATTAATACGCAGACCGCAACCACATAGAGCAGCTTCAAAAGAAGTTCATCGAGATCATGAACCCAGTCAAAGCGGGTTCTCGTGCCCCTGACAATTATCAATACCTGTTTATGGTGGGAAGCGGCCTTTCCGGATTTGGCGTTTTTGCCGGCAGGCTTCTTCCGGGTCACTATTTTTACGCACATTATTCATCCCTCATCGGTCGCCAGGCACGCCTAATACCATACTGTCGGGGACTGGATATGCAGCCATTCACCCTTTGCAAAATCCACCCTTAAATATGGGTTCTCATCTTCCACATACCGGATCTGCACCGGTTGATGGTTCTCGGGAAACTCCCAGGCCCCATAAAAATTGCGCAGAAAGTTTGCAAACAATATCTTTTGCTCTTCATCCAGCTGCTCATATCCGTCCACTTCGCTGGGTCCGGTCAGTACGTCGCCTTTATAGCTGACGATTTTGTCGTTCGGCAATGATTCGGCATTCACATAAGTTGCCTCCCTATAATTGTTTGAAATAAATACAGAGCTGGGCCGTAACCGTCATAATGAATAACACCGCCGCCAGCACGATCAGAAACCATTCGAACCAGGACACACCGATGGGCCTTCGGGATGTGGCCAGTGCAGACTTATAGTTTTTATTTGCCTGGAGAATGCCATTATCTACTTTGTCTTCGGCCTGGTTCTGTAATGACCACCGGCTCCCGGGCCGGGCGTAATTGCACATGTTATTCAATGAGTTCCAGCCTCCTTTTCAGGCCGCTGCGGGATTTCATATTTGGTTTCCAATTCAGATTGGCAGTTGTTGATAGTGATATGAGCAAGCTCCGCCACCTTTATCAGCCCCAGCTGCTGCAGGGCTTTCCGGCAGAGTTCTTCGCCGTAGATGCTGTCTTCGACTGACAGGCAGTTGATTTCATTGATGGTCTCGGCATAGGCTTCCTGAGCGCTGATGCCGGCTTCGATTTCCGCCCGGGCCTGGTTGATTCTACTGAATAGCTGGCATATTTCTTCCAGCTCAACGCTGTTCAGATCACATTTAACCATTCATACCTCCGTTAAATAATCTTCAGTTCTCTTAGAAGCCGGTCCCGGATCACCTTGGATTTACCCCCGATCGTTTCGCTGCATCGCGCCAGCATGTTCTTGTTTTTGGCCAGGGTCTTTCTGTCCACCCCCAGCAGCTGAGCCGCTTTGTTGGTGGACATGACAACCGGCCAGGAATTATAGGGTGCAGGAATCACACGCATCACCTCCTTGCCGTCAATGAATTTTTCAATTTACCCGGCAATACTATTTCTATCCTTTTGCTTGCAATTGCGAGCATGTTGGATAAAAAAAATATCATCAAACTCAACCTCCAGGCATTCACAAATTCTTCGCGCCACTTTGGCGCCGGGATTGCGCTCCCCGTTGGCGATTTGCTGGGCGTACACCTCACTGATGGCCGCCCGCCGCCCCAGCTCTCTGCGGGTAAAGCCCTTGCGCAGGAGCAGTTCGGCGAACTGTCCGATGTCCTTAAGAATAATTTTCATGTTCTCTCCTCTCTTGCTTGCAATTGCAAATTTACCTGTTTGTGGATATATTAAGCTATGCTGTAAATTTTTGCAATCATTTTTTGGTAAAAACTCGTGAAAATTTTTCTCGCTTAATATAGAATGTCCTTAAGGTGGTGTTTGCAAAAGCAAGAGGCAATATTCGGTAAATATATAAAAGACTTACGGACGGCAAACAAATTGAAGCAGCGGGAGGTAGAAAAGTTGTGCGGGGTGTCAAACTCCTATCTTTCCCAGCTTGAGAGCGGCCAGCGCGGCATTCCCTCTCCCGACATTTTGAAAAAGCTGGCCCCGGCGCTTAAAATTTCTTACGAAGAACTGCTGGTGGCCGCCGGCTATTTGCCTTCGGAAGCTCTGCCCGGTCAACCACCCAACGCCATACCTATCGATGAAAATACCATGGTGACGTTTCCGGTTTATGGCAGGATAGCGGCGGGCAACCCTATCAAAGCCATTGAGGAAATCGAGGAATATGTGTCAAAGGAAACGAGGTTTTTTAACATTTACGGGTAAACCAAGGACAATATCTATTTACTTCGTATTAATGTAGACAGCATGGATC
>JBEHWI010000106.1:0-2535 GCA_040217815.1 Syntrophomonadaceae bacterium
TAATATTCGTATCTGCCCGTGATGAGGAATTGGACCGGATTGTCGGGTTGGAGCTGGGAGCCGATGACTACCTTACCAAGCCGTTTTCCCCCCGGGAAATGGTGGTCCGCATCAAAAACATCCTGCGCCGCCTGGATAAAGTGGCAGAACGTGACAGCGAAGAAATCTGCATCAAGGACCTCTGTCTCTACCCGGCCCGGCGGGTGCTTCTTGCCTGTAAAAAGGAAATTCATCTGACTACCCGGGAATATGAGCTCTTTTATTTTCTGGTCTTAAATCGAAATATCTCTTTCAACCGCGAACAGTTAATTGAAAGGGTCTGGGGCTATGACTATCTCGGGGAAAGCCGCATCGTTGACGATCTGATAAAGAGGGTGCGCAAGAAGATTCACGAAGCCGGGTCCCAGGTGGAGATCAAAACAGTTTGGGGTTACGGCTACCGCTTGGATGATATGTAATGAAGATAAGAAATAAGCTGCTTTTTTCCTATGTAATAATTGTCCTGCTTAGTTTAGTATTGAGCAGTATTTCGTTCCAATACATTTTCCGCTACTACACCATCAACCAGACCCGGGCGGAAATGAAAAAGGAAGGAGAATTACTGGCCCAGACTATTGCTATGGAACAAAACAGTGAAAGCATTGGCAGCAAGATTTTGGCCAGGCAGCGTTTGAAACAGGCCGGCCGCTTTCTCGACACCCTGGTCCTAATTATGGATAAAAATGAAAAAGTGTTATATACCAACTCCGACGCGACTGCACGCCAGGAAATAATTCGCTCCCTCCAGAATAGGAATTCAGCTGCTCAGTCGTTTTTAATTGAACGGGTAGTGGTAAATAGTCCCAGTTCCCCAATCGGTTCTATAATTATGGCAGCCCGTATGGATGAAGTAAACGCTCTCAATACCCAGATTTACAAGAGTGAAATAATTAGTTTTCTAATATCCGCTTTGATTGCTTTCATTCTTGCCAGCCTCTTCTCACGTCAGCTAACGCGTGCCATAGACCTGCTAGGCCGGTGTATGCATGAATTTTCAGTAAAGAAACCCTTTGAAAAGACCTCTCTTGCGACCGGTGACGAGATCGAGGACCTGGCCCACTGTTTCGACACCCTGGCCCTGCGGATTAAGGACTACGATGAAGGTCAAAGAGTTTTTATGCAGAACACTTCCCATGAATTTAAAACCCCTCTGATGTCCATTCAGGGCTACGCGGAGGCCATTCGCGACGGGGTGGTGGGCGGTGAGGAACTTAGCAAAAGCCTGGATATCATTATTGAGGAGAGCCAGCGTTTGAAAAAGACGGTGGATGAATTCATTTTACTCAGCAAGCTTGAAACTCCCGGTGATGTTTACCGCTTCCAGAAGGCCTCCCCGGCTGAACTCTTTACTGAGCTTGCCCAGCGCCTGCAGCCGCTGGCCGATATTGAATCCGTGCAGTTTACGATCGCCGCCGGTTATACACCGGTATTTAGCTTTGACCGGGAAAAAATGTTTCAGGCCCTGTATAACGTGCTGGACAATTGCATTAAGTATGCTTCCAACCATGTTACTATGGAAAGCCATCCGGTCAATGGGTCTTTAAGCATCATAATCAAAGATGACGGCCCCGGATTTACCACCGGAGAGGAAGAGAAAGTATTCAAACGTTATTATAAAGGTCCCCATGGTGGAAGCGGTATAGGACTGGCTATAAGCAGAGCTGTGGTTGAGGGCCACCGAGGAACTATTGTGGCCAAAAACAGCCCCCAGGGCGGTGCAGAGTTTCTAATTACCCTGCCTCTCAATTAACAACCCTAACAAAGTAGACAATTTTCTCTGTATTTAACCCGCAGATGAGTTGTAGAACCGTCCACGAACTCATTTTAGTTGGCTATTGGAATGTTAAACGTGAAGATACTACCCTGCCCCACGGTGCTTTCAACCCCGATCTGGCCGCCATGGGCTTCAACCAGGGATCGGGCAATGGCCAGGCCCAGGCCCATTCCTCCTTCCCGGCGGGAGCGCGAAGTGTCGGCCCGGTAGAATCTTTCGAAAACATAGGGAAGCTGGGCTGGATCGATTCCTGCGCCCTGATCGATTATCAAAATCTCTATGAAACTCTCTTTTTTTGCCCCCCTGATAAAAACTTTACTGCCCTCGGGGCTGTGGACCAGGGCGTTTGACAACAGGTTTAAAAAGACCTGTAAGAGACGGTCTGGATCAGCCATGATTTCCGGCAAGTTGGGCTCCAACGTTATTTCCAACGCCACCCCGCGGCCTTCGAACTCCGGCAATACCGGGGCAATCCGGTCTAAAACAGCCTCCAGCCTTACCTGGTTTTTATTGATACGCAGGTTCCCTGTTTCAGCCAGAGCCAGAATTTCCATATCCTTGACCAGTTTGCTCATTCTCAACACTTCGTCTTGCAGATTGGCAATGATAACTTGATCGGCATCTCTGGTTTTCACCTGCAATTCGTCCAGGTTGGCCCGCAAGATCGTTAAAGGGGTGCGAAGTTCATGAGCAATGTCAGCGGTCAGGTTGCGGCGCATGAT
>JBEHWI010000107.1:0-2345 GCA_040217815.1 Syntrophomonadaceae bacterium
CCGTAAGACGGACAGTACAGTGGGGTTAAGCGACCGGGGGCCTATAGCCAATCTCGTAAATGCTGCCCTGTTTGTATCTATTCACAGCAACGCGGTTGATAATAGTGAACCACAGGGCACAGAGACCTGGTTCTGGGCTCCATCCAGCAATCCCAGCCTGTATATACAAAAAGACGAGCGGGAAAAGCTGGCTACGGCGATTCAGGATAGATTGGCCGCCGCCCTGAGGAGGCCCGACCGGGGGGTAAAAAGCTACCAGAACCTCTGTGTTTTGCGAACCGCGGAAATGCCCTGTGCTTTAACTGAAGTAGCATTCCTCAGCAATCCTGAGGAGGAGCGACTGCTGAACCAGGATTCTTTCCAAAACCTGGCTGCGCAAGCTATAGCAGAGGGAATTGCAGCTTGCATGCCGAAAAAATAACCGTGAAGTAAGTACACCTTATAATTTATGAAGGGATACCCTGAGCATAATGAATATGCATATAAACCAACAATGGAAACAAATTATAACTTGTTGGCTTATCTTACTTTTGATTACCGTCCAGCCGGCCCGGGTTGTAGCGGATAAATCTGCTGATGCAGAGCTGCTTAATGATAGGGCAGCCGATATTATTAGCACTGCTCCCCTTCAAATACCAGGGCTGGTGGTACTGGAAGGTCTTACTGGTAAAGGGGTAATTGTCGGTTTAGCCGACAGCGGCCTGGACAAGGGAAGCCTTTCGGACCTGCATCCCGACCTTCAGAGTGAGACAGGGAGGATACCGCGAGTAGCCATGCTTAAATCCTACGCCGGTCGCGAAATACCTGACGACCCGGTAGGTCATGGCACTCACATGGCTGCAACCATAGCGGGCAGCGGTCAGGCCTCAGGCGGTCAATATCAAGGTATTGCTCCGGGAGCCAGTCTATATTTCCAGGCTCTTCTAGACCAAGAAAATAAAGTAAAGATTCCTGGTCAGTTGAAGGATCTATTTTCACCTGCTTATTCAGCTGGAGTGAGAATTCATGTTAACGGATGGGGAGAAGGGGTAAATCAATATAATGCCTATGCCAATCAGATAGATGATTTCGTATATTCCCACTCCGATTTTCTACCCATTTTCGGAGCCGGAAATAACGGTCCCACCTTAAGCAGCTTGACCAACGAAGCAAACAGTAAAAATGCCCTGGTGGTTGGCTCCAGCCAGGTGCCGCGGCCTGTATTTAGCCCGGAAGCAGTTGATGCTTCCCGGGTGGCAGATTCAAGCAGTCGCGGCCCGGCAGCAGGGGGGAGAATCAAGCCTGATCTTTTGGCTCCCGGCTCAGCTATAATTTCGGCCTGTTCCAGAATTGCGGACAGCAATTTTCCCGCTGATCCATCCTATACCGAAATGGGCGGCAGCAGTATGGCAGCATCCGTAACTGGCGGTGCGGCAGCATTGTTAGACGAATACCTGAAGGATTGGAAGGGAATAAAGAATCCATCCTCTGCATTGATAAAAGCATTACTTATAAACGGAGCCCGGGAGCCCGAAACCGGTCTAACCGAGGCGAGTGGATTCGGTATACTGGACCTGGCTAACACCCTATTGCCGCTCTGTGAGGGAAGTACGATAATCGCGGCCAATCCCGGAAACCTGATAGAAGGTCAGACCCTGGAATATAGTATTCCAGTCTCAGACACTAATCGGCCGTTAAAAGCCACATTGGCCTGGATCGATTCACCGGTGGCGGGTGACAAACCTTCAGCATCACTGGTCAATAATTTAGACCTTGAGGTCGTTAGTCCCAATGGTGAAATCCTGAAAGGAAATGATTTTAAAAAACAAGGGATTAGTGACCAGTGCAATAATGTTGAGCAAATTTCTATAGACAAACCACAGATGGGAACCTATGTGGTTCGAATACGTGGAACCAGTTTGCAGGGGCCGGTTTGGTCTACTCATTATGCTTTAGTTTACGGACAGGTGATGCGTCATGAGACTGTCCTGGAAGTTGATGCAAATGGTCAGGTAACAACAGCCAGCGGCCTTTCCTTGGATCTCTCCAGTTACACTGTCAAAGGAAGTATAAATGGAAAAAAATATTTTTCAAGTCCCTCCGAGATAAAAGCCGGTTGTGATCTTTACCTGGGTATGAACAAGGTATACGCGTTTGAGCGCAGCTGGGAAAGCGGAGGCATTCAAATTCTGCAACAACAGGGTACGCTGCTGGTGGAAATGAATCCACAGGTACGGCAAGGCGGATACTATTTGGATAAATTATCGAGCAGCCTTCCTGGCCTATTGCTTTTGAATGGTGATGCAGTAAACATCGACAACATACCGGCCGGAGCGAAAATAGAAGCCAATGTGAGTCCGCGCTTA
>JBEHWI010000108.1:0-2308 GCA_040217815.1 Syntrophomonadaceae bacterium
CCTCAATAACAGTGCTGCTATCCACCGGCACAGGCAGAGAAATTCCCAAACGATTGCGGATTAACTTGTGCTTCCTTAGAAGTACCTCAAGTACTATTCCGTCTATTTGATTATCTATTCCGTAATAAGTCAAAACCCGCACTTTGGGTCTTGTTTGGCCGAAACGGTCCACCCGGCCTTCGCGTTGTTCCTGGCGGGTCGGATTCCAGGATAAATCGTAATGGATGACGGCATCAAAATGTTCCTGAAGATTAATTCCTTCACTCATGCAATCAGTCGCCACTAAAACCCGAGGTTCATGTTTGGCCAACTCCTCAATGCGTTCTTCCCGTTCTGCTGGAGGGAGATTGCCGGTTACCGCTGAAACTTCTACCCTGCGCAGACTGCGGCGTAACTCGCCGGCCAGGTACTCGGCAGTGGCAATAAAACGGCAAAATACTATGGGACGATAACCTTCTTTCAGCAAAGCATTTAGTGCTTTTATCAATCCCTTTAGTTTTTCATCCTTCTCCCCCTGTAAGGCTTCGGCCTGCCGGGCCATTTCCAACAATATGCGTCGGTTCTTCTGTTCGTCAAAAGCCAGATCGGCAATGTCAGAGCCGGGAATGATATCCATAGTCTCCGCGCACTCGTCAGCGTCAAGGTCCAAAACCACCCTGGTTCCGATCAGATCCGCATCGGATTCATTATCAGCATCTGCTACCGCCGCCCGGCTGCGCAGGGTTGCAGCTGCTGCCGCCGGACTGCTGGCCAATGCGCGAAGCAGGGCCAGGGCCGACCACCACTGCACTCTCTGCCGAAAATGCTGGCCAGCGAGATCTTTCACCGATTCACGGGCATACTTAAGAACCCGATCAAATAGAGCGCGGTATTCAGAGTGCAGACGATAGGTCTCTTCTTTTTCCTCCCGCTCCGGAAAGGCTGTGTCGCTCTCAAGATAGCGTCGGATGTCCGGCCGGCGGCGTTGGACAAAATACTGGGCCAGCAGCCGCCTAAAAACTTCGTTTTCCCGTCCCCTCATATCTGCCGGCAAATTGCCCAATTTAGGATCAAGGAGAGCAATTAAAGAATGAAATTCTTCATCATTACCGCTGTGTGGCGTAGCTGTAACCAGAATAAGGTGGCGCTCGTCTTTGGCACCGAGGTCTTTAAGTAGCTGATGGCGCTGATGCCGGGAGCTTCGTCCAGCCTGGGAATAGGCGCAGGTATGGGCTTCGTCAACAATGACCAGCTCCGGACAATTGTTTATGAATTCATGACGTCGGCGTTCACTTTTTATAAAATCCAGTGAGACTATAGTGTAGGGATAGATCTGAAACAGCGACTGCCCAAGCCCACAGGCCCTCTCCAAACGGGCTGCTGTACTAGCCAGAACCATTTCGGCCTGGATATGGAACTTGTCCCTCAGCTCCTCCTGCCACTGCTCGGCAAGATGAGGAGGGCAGAGAACCGTCATCCGTTCTATTTCACCGCGGTCTATAAGCTCACGGGCGATTAATGCGGCTTCAATGGTCTTGCCTATACCCACATCATCCCCAATAAGCAGACGAATAGGCTGCATTTTTAAAGCCATCAATAAGGGGACTAATTGATAGGGGCGCGGATCCACAGCAAGATTACCAAAAGAGCGGAAAGGTCCAGCGCTGGATCGGAATCCCAGTCTCACCGAATCCCGCATTAATCGGCAGGAAAGATGCCCCCCCAACTGGCTGGGGTCAGGCAGGGCAAAGCTGGCAGTCTGAACTGATTCCATATCCAAAGATATCCCGGTTATTTCATCATCGCTGCCTCCCAGAGGCCTCAGAATCAGAAAGTCTTCCTCCGAATCCGGAAGCACTACCCACTCCCGCCCTCGGGCTTTAACAAGAGAGCCGACTGCAAATGACATATCGATACCTACCTTTTATAATATGTGGATAATATCTACTTTTAAGGGATTTAGCTTATCACCCAAAAAGCCGTAATCTTGTGCTTGATTCCACAACTCCATCAAATCGAATTGAGCATAAACTTGATTTATCCATTGGTTATAATTCAGTGAGAAATTAGGGTGACGGTATGATCGGATCCATGAAGTTTGGAGTTTTTCATGAAGACTATTGGGTAGATTTAACTGTTGGAGAGTTTGGATAATATTATTATTTGCTTCAATTGAAACGAGTATAAAACTGTTTTGCTGTTGCATCAAAGATACCCTATCATCCTGATACAAGGTTGGATCAAAGGGGGTATCAAACATCATATTTGATCTACCAAGCCGGAATAAAGGAAGGATATATCCTTTAGGATTTTCCCACAACCGCACCTG
>JBEHWI010000109.1:0-2242 GCA_040217815.1 Syntrophomonadaceae bacterium
GCAGCGCTTCAAGCTGATCCTGTCCTTCAGCTGCCGCTTGATCAAGAGCTTCACTGAGCTGGTTTATCGAAATACCGATATGCCTGCTCACAAACTTATCCTGGTATTCTTTAATAAACTGCTCCAGATCAGCGGTCATGCCCGCTTTACCGCCCACCTCCCCTGCAGCTGCCGCCTGCATCGCCCGGGCATAGGCATTAAATACCGGGGTCATGATTTTACGGATATAATCTTCATGCTGTTTATAAAAATCTGACAGCCATAATACAAAGGGATCAGCTGCCCGGTTAAGGGTTGATTTTTTTGCCTGACGCATAATATCGGCTTGTTCACGCTTCAATATCCTGGCTACAGCATCTGCGAAGATCAGTTTGTAACTATCGGTAATCCCCCGCCTAACATTGGCGGCCCTGGTCTCCGGCAGCTCCACCGGCTGGGGGCTATTCCGGACCGCCTGAAGTTTTCCCGCTAACCCACCTTCGTTGCGGTATAAAAGCTCTATTAAGTTCCGGGCTTGTTGCTCCATTGCTGATTGCTGCCCGGCCTGGCCAATCGGTATCATGTTGCCGTTTATTAAATAAACACTTCCCTGGCCATCCGGTAGCGGGTTCATGTTTTCCAGGGCTCTAATATCATCGGCTGAAAGCCATCCATTCTGCCTGCCCACAGCGTAGGCATCATACCGACTCTTAATGTCACCTCTGAGAAGCCCGTCAATAGCGAATTCTGCAAAATACCTTTTCCGCTCTTCCGGATTTATTAGCTTCCAGTTTATTGCCTGCTCCCAGCGAACCAGCCAGGGCCTTAGGGTGTGCATCACGAATTCCAGGGATTGATGCTCTATGTTGCTGAAAGTAGCCCGTTCCAGATCCCCGATCATATGCGGCGGCACTCTGTAGATCCGGGCTATTTCACTGAGCTGAAACTTCCTTGTCTCTAAAAATTGCGCGTCATCAGGCGGAATGGTCACCTGGTGATACTTGGCACCCTGCTCCAAAAACATCAATTTATGGCTCTTACCCAGCCCCTGGTATATTTCATTGACTGATTTTTTATAACGCTCAAATGCTTCGTCGCTGAGCTTTCCATCATATTCAACAATGCCCCCAAGGTGGGTACCCTGACCAAAGAATCGGGCGCCGAATTCTTCTGTGGCTAGTGACAGACCTATAGCTTCACGGGCCATCCTTATAGGTGAATACCCCACTAGTCCGTCAAAACTCATTCCTGGGATATGAAAAACACTCCCGGCGGGAAGAGTAAGCGTCTGTCCACTTATAACCGTGGTTTTGTAGACTATCTGTTTACTAATCGAATCCCTTTCTGGCCAAGTTTGATTTGGCAGCAGTGGCCATAACCCCTTGATCCGGTCCAGGTTGTCCCGCTCGATGAACGCATAAGCATTTCCCCAGAGAAGCAGATGGCTGCTCAGCAGCTCCCGGAAAGTGAAACTGGTCATTTCCGGGTTCGGCTGATCATGCAGTATATAATACAGGTTATTGTCGAACGCCCGGTCCTTTCCCTGGGAGAGCCGTTGATATATGGGCAAAGGCAGCGAGGCTATGGATTCCGATATAACCCTTACACAAGCGTAAACCGCACTGGAATACAGTGCGGTTTTTTCATTAACGATTGCGCCGGTATTTGAGGGAGGTCTACCAAACAACTCAATAAGCCAGTCTGCTGGGTTAGATAATGTACTTATAAACCTCTTTTGCCAGGTCTTTAGCTTATTTATTATATTCACCGCTTATTTGTCACCCCTCTATAATGCCCTTACTCCGCGGTCCTCGTATACTGACCGTTTATCATTGTGCAGCCTTGCCCGCACATGGCTTGTAACAAAAGCAGCTGCGGGGTCGATTCTGAACGTAGTCTTTGATTTATCCAGTTTGATGTTGCCAGCTGGATCCTGGCTTACTACACAGTTCCCAATTGCCCATGCAAGTACTGGATTCCCAAAATGATAGATCTTTTTTTGCAACGTTAACCCCATAATATCTTTAGTTGGTTCACTTAGAGTTGCATAACCCTGCCGGATTTGAACCATTTCGAACCCCTCATTTGAAAGGTCATTAGCCAATTGAGTAGCGTTCCAAGGATCAAAACAGATTTCCTGAATTGAATAAGTCTGGGACCATTTCATAATGTACGATTTTAACCACTCATAATCAACCACTGCTCCCGGAGTAAAAGTGATATACCCATCCCTCTCCCAGGCAGTGTAGGGGACTTTATCCCG
>JBEHWI010000110.1:0-2095 GCA_040217815.1 Syntrophomonadaceae bacterium
AAGGACATGGCTCAGGGTCTGAGGGAGATCGCTGCTTTAAGCGACCCGGTTGGTGAGGTGTTGGGAATGTGGCGCCGCCCCAACGGCCTGGAGATTGGCCGGGTGCGCACTCCGCTGGGCGTAGTGGGCATAATCTACGAGTCACGGCCCAATGTAACCGCTGATGCGGTTGGACTATGTATAAAGTCGGGCAATGCCATAATCTTGCGGGGCGGGGAGGAAGCTCTGAATTCCAACCGGGTCATCGCCCGGGCTATAGCTGGGGCGTCAGAAGCAGCCGGTCTGCCTAGAGGGTCTATTGCCCTGATCGACAGTGATGACAAGGAAGCGGCCGTTTTCCTCATGCAGATGAACGATATTGTAGATGTTCTCATCCCGCGGGGGGGATTGGGGTTAAAAAAAGCGGTCATGCAAAACGCCACGGTGGCCTATATAATGACCGGTATGGGCAACTGCCATGTCTATGTTGACCAGTTTGCTGATCTGGCCAAGGCCAGTCCCATAGTATTTAACGCCAAGGTGCAAAGGCCTTCCGTCTGCAACGCGGCTGAAACTCTTTTAGTGCATCAAGCGGTAGCGTCGGATTTCTTACCGGGAATGCTGGCAGGTTTGATGGAAGCCGGAGTTGAAATTCGAGGCTGTGAAAGGACCAGGGATATTGTACCTGGCATAAATTCAGCAACCGAGCAGGATTGGGACCAGGAATACCTGGATTTGATTTTGGCAGTAAAAGTGGTGGACAGCCTGGAGGAAGCCATCGACCATATAAACACTCATGGAACCGGGCACAGTGAAGCCATTGTGAGTGAAAACTACTCCCATGTCCGGCGCTTCCTGGCGGCAGTGGACGCCGCGGCCGTCTATGCCAATGCTTCCACCCGTTTTACCGACGGCGGAGTTTTCGGGTTCGGAGCCGAAATGGGTATAAGCACTCAGAAACTTCATGCCCGTGGGCCAATGGGTCTTACCGAGCTCACTACCATAAAGTTTATTGTATACGGGAACGGGCACATAAGGTGACTCTATAAGCTGCACCAAGGGATCGCCCCGGTTGTTAAAACATAAGTTAGGATGTAATCTTAGGGATGCTTGCTCAGATACTTGAAATACTGGAGGCTTACGGACTCTGGGGGATGCTTATTCTATGTTTTGCCGAAGCCTCTTTTTTGCCTGTTCCACCGGAATTGTTGTATGTGCCGGTTTGTGTAAATCATCCCGGCAAAGCACTGCTGTACGCCCTGCTGGCTACTCTGGCTACCACGGGAGGCGCGTTTTTTGGCTATGTTCTGGGCAAGGTGTTTGGGCATCCTCTCCTGCACCGCCTGGTTTCTCCTAAAAGGGTAGAGAAAATAGAAGGACTGTTCCAACGCTACGGCGTGTGGGTGGTCTTTATGGCCGGAGTGGCGCCTCCGCCAACTCCCTTTAAAATATTCACCATTTCCTCCGGTATTTTTGCCCTGAATACCCCGCGTTTTCTACTGGCAGCGCTTTCGGGAAGGGGTCTGCGCTATCTTCTGGAAGCCGTCTTGATCTGGCGCGGCGGGAGTGAAGCCTTAAACATTCTTAAGTCAAAAAGCCTGTGGATAAGCCTTCTGGTGTTATTGGTCCTGGCGGCTGCTTTTCTGGTTTATCAAAATTATATCAAACCCAAAATGGCCGAAAGAACAAGCGAAGGAAGGCTGTTGCACTGCTGGAGGAGGGTGATAAGCGGCGAGGGTCGGGCCCTAAAGATATTGGGGGAATGGACGATCGCCTTGGGCAGCGCCGGATTTCTGGTATTCTTCCTGGTGGATGTTTTCAGTGAACTCGGCTCGGTTCACCTGCAGCTTATCGACCATTGGGCCGGGCAATGGATAAGCCCCTATCTGGGCCGTTTGGGGAACGGGCTGAGTCAGGTCCTGGGGCCGGTTTTATTGACCCTTTCCTTGCTGTCCGCCTGCTTTATCTGGTGGAAAGAAAAACGCAAGGACAAGATCGTATTTCTATTTTTCAACATGATCGGCTCAGCCCTTGTGTTAACCGGATTTTACCGGGTAATGATACAAAGCCAGCGTTTGAGCGGGGGACCCAACCCTATGCCCATGGCAATGGTCAA
>JBEHWI010000111.1:0-2069 GCA_040217815.1 Syntrophomonadaceae bacterium
ATCGACCCTGATTCGGCGTTCTCCGGTTTGATGTAGGGTCAAAGAGCGCAGAACTGATAGAAGCTCGCGGTTTTTTATCTCGCTTTCCATCAGCTCCGGTATCGCCAGTCCAGACCAGAGGTAGCTGCCCAGAGCCGGTAATCCCAGGGCGGGAGCTCCTTCCGCCTGGCCCAGGCTGTTCATGACCAGTTTGAGCTGCTGGTATAGGTCATAATGATTGTTGCCGCGTCTCTTCTCAGCCAGCTCCCGGAGACGTCGCAATGAATAATATTTTTCGTATCGCATTCGAACCAATTCAGATATTCCTTCATTAAAGAGCAATCCCCTATCTTCGGCAGTACAGAGAAATATAAGCCTGTATACCAACCTCAAGAGCTGCCGGAAATAGTCTTGCCTACCCAAACGTCCGCTTTGCAATGCTTCGCGCAGATTTCCATTGGCGGGATGCTCTAAGAATCCCTGTCCCAGAATGATGATGGCATCTTTGACCCCATCACGCAGGCGTTCCAGGACTCGGCTGCCCTCTTCCTGGACGGTCTGCCCCCATTTTTCCAACCAGCAGTCAGACGGACTTTCCGCTTCAAAACGGGACTGGTGGCAGAGTAGCCAGAGTAGCACAAAGTCTGAATAAAGCTCGCCTTCCATGATACCTTCAAGGTCAAATTCTATGTATTGCTGCCGGGATATACTGGCATTATCTCGCAATATACGCAGGGTGAGCCCGTTAGAAACCAACCCCCACAAATGATCATCAGATCGGTTTAAAAACTCCTGCACCACGCTGTGAGGACTCATGGTAGCCGCGCCTGCTACTCCGGGAGTTCTACGATCCAGGGGTATACGAAAACCCAATAAATGAATGGGGCTGTTCTGCCAGGAATGTGAAATGGGATAACTCTTCCCTCCAATTTCCTGTGCTTTTGTTGGCACCAGGCGGCCATAGCCAAGTTCCTGGAAAAGAGGCAGGAGCCAGCGGTCACGGGTGATACCCGTAGCCCAATCGTTTTCAGCCAAATGGCTGCAGCTTTCCTGGAAAGCCTGCCAGAGAGTCGTTAGGCGATTCCATGAGCGGTTTATTGCCTCATTCAAACGCTCATTGCCAACCAGATGATAATCAGAGGGTAAAAGCCCTTCAACTCCTTCCGGGGCAATAACAATGCGTTCTAGAAGATCGGGGGATAATAAAACCCCTTCAATTTTTACACTAATAAACGAATCCCGGTGGTTGCGCGTCATTTAATGCACCCCCTTTTCCCTGGGAGATTGCAATAAAGGAAGGAAGATGTATATGCCCAGCAGGTCGGGGGGTAGTTGCGGTTGAATTGTGTAGCGCAGGCCTTTAAGCCTGGCCGCCTGGCGCACCCGGGTATGAGCGACCAGCAGTTCCTCCCCCCGCTGTCGGGCGCTGGCTTCCAAGGTCGGGCGTAATTCTTCGTATCCTTGCACAACTGTAGATATGAAGTTGCGGGCCTGTTCAGAGTAGATTATTTCATCAGGGCTGGCGGTAAGAAGGGTTTCCGCTTCCTGAAAGTCCAGCCATTCAGCACTGGCGGGTGCCCCCCGGAAGGCCAGAAGCTGGCAATCCTCGGCTAAAAGAGGTATTTCCTCCTGGCCGCGCCGGGTTATTATATGATAGCGATAACGGACCAGAAGTAAGGTTGTGCGTCGTTCAACCGCTTGAGTACGAATAACTCCCGAACGTCGAGCCGGACTATTGCTCAATTCATCCAAAGCGCTGTTCATGATGTATTGGCCCAGGGATTCGATCACCGGATGGGTGCGGTTCAGGTGCAAAACACCTTCTTCTACCGGCATGTCAAACCGGGCCTTAAAATCCAGGTATTCCGGCATAAGATCTTTTAATCCACTCGGGCATTCATTAAGATTTACTTTTAACAGGTTTTCTCCCTGGATGCTTCCATCAAGCACTTTAACCGCATCTTTGAAAAAACCAGCCACGTCTATGCTGCTGCCCAAAGCCTGCCGAACCGAATCCAGTTCGCGCAATACTTCATCGGGCTGAATAGTGGCCTGAGCAAAAAGGGTGCGGTTGGTCTTTTCTTTATCAG
>JBEHWI010000112.1:0-1974 GCA_040217815.1 Syntrophomonadaceae bacterium
CACGCCCAGGCTTTCTGCCTGCGTCAACTGGAATCCGCGGGCCAGCTGACGGATAACCACCATATTATCCACATCCTGCAACAACTCAGCAACGAACTGCTGCGGGGTGACCAGGTAACCTCCACCAACAGCTGAATCAGCCTGCATTGCACGAAGCTCTTCCCCAGTTAAAGCATCTCGCCCGCCGCGAAGGAATCGTTCAAAAGATGCCCGATATTCCTCGGTAGCCCTGGGATTGTCTCTGTTCTCTCCGTCCCGATTGGGATCGTTCCGGGGAGGATCATTCTGACTGCGGTTGGCCCAGCCTTCAGCGTCTTTAACGCGTTTTTGCCGCTTTTCTTCTGACTCGATCTTATCTTTCAGGCTGTCAAATTCGTCCATAGCCGCGTCGAAGCGCTGCTCCTCCTCAGGAGTCATATCCCGGTTTTCCTTCTCAGCGGCTGATCTTATTTCCAAAGCCCGCTGATAAATCTGCCCCAATTTGTGTCTTTCCGCTTTAATATCCATTCCGCTATACCTCCATTTTTGATATTGTTAACCTTGCATCACGAAGCCTTGATACTCGCTCCTGCTTTTTCCGGGCCTCTATCTCAGCTGTCTTTTGACTCTCCTGAGTCTCGGCAGCATGGGAGTCATAAATATCTTTGGCACTGCGCACGCCAATGCTGGTGGCCGGATAGGCCGGGTAAGTCACTGGACTTACATCAAACAGTTCCACTTCTATAAGGGTGCGCACTACGTTTTTAGGATCCCTTTCATCCCACTCATCCTGTTTGGTGCGGAAACCAAATGACATTTGGTCCACGTCCCCCCGGCGCATGCTCTCCATCAGATCCCGGGCCCAGGTTGTGTCCGGGGGTGTGATCTCTATTTTGAGCCCCTTTTCATCTTCCACCAGGCTCAGTGTTCCGGCCCTGTTTCTTCCCAAAACATAATCCGGGTTGTGGTTCCACAGTGCCCGGATATCTGAATTCTTTATGCTGTTGGCGAAAGCTCCCGGCTTAATCTGCTCTCGGAACCATCCCATGTCTTCTGAAAGCGAGTTAAATACCGCCGCATAGCCTACCAGTTTTGGCGGGCTGCCTTCATCGGCTCGTATTTCAACTTTTACCGGGAAAGCCCGGCGCTCCAGATTTTTCACTCCAATTCCTCCCTTCAAAATGGGCAGCAAAAAACCGGCTCCGTAGAACCGGTTTGCTTTAATTATTATTTAGAGGACCTGTATTTCCTTTATCTCTTCTTCTTTAACATCCAAGTCGTAACCCGCATCTTCTCCCTCAAGTATCTCCAGCGTATAAACTACATCGCCATCCCATGGCGTAAAATCACGAGGCACACAAGTATACTCTTGCCCATCCTTTAGCGATAGCTTTATTTTTTGACCCCGCAAGTCATCTAAACGAAATAAATTCGGAATCGTTGTAACCATTGTACTCACCTCACTGGAAACACATGCGTCCCTTTATTTGAGTATACAATAACAGCCCTGGAAGTATCCACATAATCCTTAATGTCTTTATCCCAATACCGGCCAACTGTTTCCGAATGAGTAAAATACTCTCTAGGATAATCGTGTCCTCTAATCCACTTTAGGTCGCTTATACCAGCATACTTATCAACCATCTCTTGGGCGTCAGCAGTTAATATGCTTGGTTTCCATCCAGCTTTTTTCAAGCGTTCTACATATTCCTGATATTTTACAGAATCCAATGTATGCTCTAACTGTTTTTGCTTTCTAATTTTGAGAGGTATTTTCCCCTCGGCGATTTCCTTGCGGAAATTCTCCGTATTGCGTATCGGTTCGTTACCACCGCCCCCAAGATTTACCCCATTATCTGCTGCTAGGTGACAATCGCATCCCCTATGCGCCGGCGGGTGGTGCTTTTTCCCTCGCACCATAAATGGGGTATTGATATCTACCGTTTTGCCATTCAGCGACCGGCATAAAGGGCAGCTCTTGCCGGTGGCTACCCA
>JBEHWI010000113.1:0-1892 GCA_040217815.1 Syntrophomonadaceae bacterium
TTAAACTACAAGCCCCGAACTTGACGCCGTTTGATTATCCTGCTATCATCTATTTGTTGACAACAAGCCGATGTGGCTCAGTGGCAGAGCAGCTGATTCGTAATCAGCAGGTCGCCGGTTCAAATCCGGCCATCGGCTCCAAAGAAAGTAAGGCCCCTCCGGATTTAGAGGGGCTTTTGATTTTCTGAAATTTTTGTCGATAACTTATTTTGGGTGGCATTTGGGTGGCACCGATTTTAAGAGTCAACTTTCATATAGTCAACCAGCATATCCATTGCTTTCCTTAGAGGCTCTATTTCTACGTGGGTGTACATCTTTTTTGTGGTGCTTATATCGGCATGTCCGAGCAGATCCTGAACGTCTCCCAGGTTCATGCCGGCGGCCCGGCACATGGTGGCGAAGGTATGGCGCAGACCATGGAAGGTAATCTTGTTAAAGCCGTTCCTTACCAGCAGGCGTTTGAACCGCTTATTTACGCCAGTGCCGTCCATGGGGCTCCCGTCGTAATTGCAGAAAACCAAATCGTGGTTCTTATAATCTTCGGACTTAGATTCTTTGTATATCTCTTTAATGGATTCCTGCTCCTTGGCGATTTTTCGTAGCACCGCATTTAGCGGCAGGGGCATGGGGATGTCACGGAGGGATTCACGTTTGGGCTCTTTAAAAAAGTATCCCTTGCCGGTGATATATTGCAGCTGCTGGCGGACGTGAATGATGCCGGCTTTAAGATCGACATCCTTCCAGCGGATGCCCAGCAGCTCACCCTGGCGCATGCCTGTGTATATAGCCGCCAGTATTACAGGATAATCGGTGGATTCCTTTATGCAAGCTATGAATTTATGAACATCCTCCCGGCGGAGGTATTCAATCTCTCTTTTCACCTGTTTGGGAGGAGTCACCGCGTCGGCAATGTTGCGGTTCACCATTTGCCATTTAACGGCCTGTTTAAGCGCCTTGTGTATAATCCTATGGTGGTAATTTATCGTAGTGGCTGAGAGCCCGCCCTTATTTTGCTTGGTCATTTCTTCCACGCGCTTCTCGGCCCGTTCTATATTCTTCTTTAATTTTTTTGAATCATCACCTTCTGCCTGGGCAGCTTTCAATTTTTCTATATTCCGCTTTTCAACCGCGAGCCTGCCTTCTTTTTTCAATGAGTCATAATAGTTCTGCAGATGCATGGGAGACAGTTTTGAAAGCTTGAGTGCTCCGAGATTGGGCTTGATGTGATTGGTTATCTTGCATTCATAACTGGCCAGTGTTTTGGGGGCCAGGTTATCGGCATGAAGTTTTAACCAGTGATCAAAATACTCGGCCACGGACATCTTTGACGGATCAAAGGTGAGGCCAAGGCTGGTTTCATATTCAACTTTCTTCCGAAACCGGTCTGCATCCTCCCAGGAATCAAATGACTCTTTTCGTCTTACCCGGCTGCCGGGAGCTCCGATATCCCAGACAACGCGGTACCTGTTGCCATGTTCTTCAATCCAGGCCATTACAATATCACCCCTTTGGCATCCAGATATTGATCCGGCACAAATGCGGCACACTGGCAGTCGTTATTTGACGTCCCCGATCTTCTTCATTACTTTGCCAATTATGCGGCATTCGGAGGCATTGTAGATTATGGGTTGATAGGCCTTGTTATCAGAGCTGAGAATTATCTTATCTTCGGCTACCATGATCCGTTTGACGGTGGCATCCTCAAAATTATAAAGTACGGCGGCTATTTCATTGTTATCAACCGTGGGCTGCCTGCGTATCAGCACCAGATCGTTGTTCCCGATAGTGGGCTCCATGCTGTCTCCATTAATACGAAGAAAAAAGAAATCGTCCTTGGTGTACCCGTCCATGTTAAAAAACCTCGTATCCATTGACACATATTCCTCGATTTC
>JBEHWI010000114.1:0-1881 GCA_040217815.1 Syntrophomonadaceae bacterium
GATACTGACCCCGCACTTGGAAATACTATAATTCAGAAAAATCTGCTTCGAATAAGAGGTGAATTCTTGTATAAAATGGTTGAAAGCAAACAGCCCGTTTCGGTAAGAAACCTGCGCCGGCCCAAAGGCCACATAAGCTCCGTCGCCACCAACATGGTGCACCTGAAAAATCCCTGGGTTACCGCCTGGTGGTCAGCCGCTTTTCCCGGCTTTGGTCACATCATTCTGGGCAGCTACGTTAAAGGCTTCTTATTGGTGGTTTGGGAGCTGTTGATCAACGTAAAGGCCAAACTTAATCTGTGCATCCTATACTCCTTTGGTGGTCAATTCGACCTGGCCCGGCAAGTGGTTGACACCCGGTGGCTGTTGCTATATGCCCCGGTCTACATCTTTGCTATCTGGGATGCCTACCGCCGGACCGTTGACCTGAACAAAATGTCAATCCTGGCCGATCGGGAGGATTCCACTGTTTTGCCCAGTACAATCAATACCATAGAAATCAATATTTTAGATAAAAAGCATCCCTGGCTGGCCATGGTATGGTCGGCTATTATACCCGGCGTGGGCCATCTTTACACCCACCGGGTTCCCACCAGCTTTTTTGTGCTCATTTGGTGGATATCGGTAAGCTATTTTTCCAACATCCTACCCGCCATCCATCTCAGTTTTACCGGACAGTTTGCCATGGCCAAATCAGTAGTTGATATGCAATGGCTTTTGTTTCTGCCCTCTATGTACACCTTTGCCATCTATGACTCCTACGTAAACTGTGTGGAATACAATAAGCTTACGGAAAACGAACAAGCCCGGTTCTTGAAGGATAATTACCAGAGCCCTGATGCTCTAATGCCTGTATAAGGAGAGAAAGTTATCTTATGTTCATTACCGCAATATTTGAATATTCCGAATTCCTGGAACTGGCCATAAGCGAATTAGAGCAGAACGGTATACTCCGAAATAGAATTGTAGCCATTCCCCTGGATAAAAAGGTGGAAAAGAGAAAAATTCTGGACACCATTCACCGGGCCGATGGAGTCAGCCAGATAGACGGCGCCATGGTCCTGGGGGCAGTTTTTATGGAGCTGGGAGTAGTATATGGCTACTTCTGGAAATTAGGGCCGGTTTTATGGGGGCTTATTGGGCTGGGCTTGGGGATAATGCTGGGGTTCCTCCTGGACTACTATGTCGGTAAACTGCCCGGTACAGGACAGCAGGCCAGGCAGCAAGATAAAAATGTAAGTGGAAATAAAGCCGCAGAGGTAGTCTTAATTATTCACTGCGAAGAAAACCAGGGGCAGCTGGTTGAAGAGATTCTCTGGGACAATTTATCACTCGGTGTAGGCAAGTTAAATACCCCATGAGCAATTCTTAAGGTAAATCACTAAAAGATTGTTCCGATGGCACCTTAAACCATACCGAAAACTTCGTCCCTTCGTTGTTTGAAACCACCTTTATAGAGGCCCCGTGCTTTTCGGCCGCATTATAACAAACGACCAGGCCCAAACCGGTGCCGTTTTCTTTGGTGGTCAAAAAGGGTGTGCCCAATTTCTCCAATATATGGGGTTCAATGCCGCAGCCTTCGTCCTCTACCGAAAAAATTACGTGGCCTTCTTCCTGGATAGTTCGTAAAGTAATCTTTTGACCCGGGTCTGAAGCCTCCAGTGCATTGCGCACCAGATTTAATATCAGCTGGCGGATGTCATTTTGACTTAATTCCAGATTGGGAATATCAGACAGCTCCAATTGCACCAACTTGTTATCGATAATGGCTTCAGCCTGAATCAAGGGAGCAATACTCTGAATAATCCGGTTGAGGTTTTCTTCCGCTACTTCTGCTGCCTTTTCCTTGGCCAGGGACAGAAAGCCGGAGATGATAGAATT
>JBEHWI010000115.1:0-1816 GCA_040217815.1 Syntrophomonadaceae bacterium
CTGGAGTGGGAAGGGTTGGTCCTGCCGGGGCAGATAAAACGCAGCACATTGCAGGAAAAACTATCTGAGCGAGGTTACAGCGCCAGGCATATGCGTCTTTATGCGGATACGGGCGTAGCAGCCAGGCGTTATCAGAGAAAATACCGGAATCAACTGTGGCATTCCGACCTGAAATATGGCCCCTATTTACCCATAGGCCAGGACGGGAAAAAGAAGCAGGTTTATCTGGCAACCTTCGTAGATGATGCCACCCGTTTTATCCTGCATGGTGAATTCTATCCAGTGCTTGATCAGATTATTGTGGAAGACTGTTTTCGCCAGTCTATTATGAAATACGGAGTACCAGAAAGAGTATTCTTTGATAACGGCAAACAGTACCGGAATAAATGGATGAGCAGGGCTTGTTCTAAAATGGGGATTCGCTTGTTGTTCGCCAGGCCCTATTCACCGGAAGCCACCGGCAAGGTAGAGCGCTTCAACCGTGTTGTTGATTCGTTTCTAGCTGAAGCAGCATTGGAGAAGCCGCAAAGTCTGGATAAATTAAACCAGCTTTTTAGGGTCTGGTTGGAGGAGTGCTACCAAAGAAAGCCTCATTCGGCTTTACAAGATAATATGAGCCCCGAGACTGCCTATCGCAGCGACAGGAAGGCTTTGAAATTTCTTGATCCCGAAACCATAGCCAGTGCCTTCTTACACTGTGAAGAACGAAAAGTAGACAAGGCAGGCTGCATCAGTTTCGAGGGGAAAAAGTACGAAGTGGGCCTGAACTTCATCGGGTGCAAGGTGGATGTCACCTATGATCCAGCTGATACCAGTATATTGACTATTGAATATGAGAACTACGAAATATTCAAAGCTAAACCCCTAATCATTGGAGAATGGAGCGGGAAAAGGCCCAAACTGCCAGAACATATGCAGCCGGAGCCGGCTGAATCGTCCCGGTTGCTAAATGCAGCAGTCAAGAAGAATCAGGAGCGGAAAGAAACACAGACCCCCGCCGTTTCCTACCGGACGGTCCGGAAGGAGGGCGACCATGTTTGAGCAATTTTACGAATTATCAAAGACTCCATTTTCACGGGATATTCCAACGGATCACCTTTATCAATCACACATGTTGGAAGAGATCCTGGGAAGGCTTGAATACGCAGCCAAGCGTCAGCTGTTTGCAGTTGTAACCGGAGACTGCGGTACCGGGAAAACCACAACCATACGCCGGTTCAAAGATACCCTGGATTTATCGAAATTCATAGTCATGTATCTGGCCGATTCCAAATTGACCCCCAGGCATTTTTACAAAGGCCTTTTAGAGCAACTGGGGTGTGAAGCCAAATTCTATCGGGGTGATGCCAAGCGCCAGTTGCACAGGGAAATCGAGCTTTTGCAGGGCATCCATCACCTGCAGCCGGTGGTGATCGTAGATGAAGCTCATCTTCTGGACAAGGAAATGCTGGAAGAAGTGCGGTTCCTTCTAAACTTCAAAATGGATGCGCAGAGTCCAATGACCTTGATTCTGGTGGGACAGAGCGAACTGTGGGATAGGTTTAAGCTTCAATCGTACGCCGCCATCAGGCAACGGATTGATCTGCAGTGCAAACTACCGCACCTGGACCGTGCCCAGGTTGGCGAGTATGTGAAAAACCATCTGGCTTATGCCGGTGCTGAGCATGATATTTTCTCTGACAATGCTGTTGATGAAATCTTCAAGTTTTCCAGCGGGGCAGCAAGAATGGTGAACAAGGTCTGTACTCATTGTTTGCTCTACGGAGCACAAAACAACAAAAATATCATTGATGATCACATGGTGAAGGTCGTTATT
>JBEHWI010000116.1:0-1696 GCA_040217815.1 Syntrophomonadaceae bacterium
GGGAGAGACTTTAGCAGCTATTTTTACCTGCGGGTAAAGGGGCATTCTATGGAGCCGGTAGTAAATGACGGTGATTTAGTATTGGTGAAAAAGGGGCCGGTTGAGGATGGGCAAATCGCTGTAATAGTCGGCGGCTGCGAAGAGGTCTGCTTGAGAAAAGTCCAGTATTTGCCGGAGCAGGAGCGATTGATGCTCATCTCCCGCAATCCCGATTACCCGCCCCTGGTAAAGAGTACTTCCGAATGTACGATTGTAGGGCGGGTCATTTTTCGTCTAGGAGAGCCTAAATGGTGAGGGAGCACCCTATTTTAATAGGGGGGCAGTCTTGTGCGAGGACACCTGGAAAAGCGCTACAAAAGCACCTGGACAATAATTATTGATGTTGGACACAACCCGGTAACCAAGAAACGGGATCGGATTATCAGATCAGTCAAAGGGCCCAAACGGGCAGCTGAGAAAGTTATGAACGAAATACTATACCAGCTGCAGACCGGAACCTATATTGAACCCAGCAACTTGACCGTGGGCGAATACCTGGAGCGCTGGCTGGCCACCCATGGCGAGCAGAACTTGAGGCCTAAAACATTCCGCAGCTACAGAATGCAGATACATAACCACCTGCTCCCCACCCTGGGAAGCATTCCCCTGGAAAAGCTAACTCCCATGCACCTCCAGGAATACTACAGTTTAAAACTTAAGAAGGGGCGCAAGGATGGCACCGGTGGGCTTTCTGCGCGGACCGTCACCTACCACCACCGCATCATCCGCGAGGCTTTGAAACATGCCGTCCAGTGGCAGTTGGTCCTGCGCAATGTGGCCGATGCAGTGGTACCGCCCCGCTATAAGAAGTGGGAGATGGCCATACTGAGCCGGGAAGAGGCTCTGCAATTGCTGGATCAGATTAAAGACCACCGCGACTACAGCCTGATATTTACGGCCATATATACCGGCATGCGCCAGGGTGAGCTCCTGGGCCTGCGCTGGTCGGATGAAGATCTCGGCCTGAAGGTTCTAAAGGTCAACCAGCAGCTTCAATATATCCCCGGCCAGGGCTATGTCTTCAGCCCGCCCAAGACGGATAAAAGCCGGCGCCAGATACCTATGGGAACGGCTCTGGTAGAAATCTTTAAAGAGCATAAGCGTGAGCAGGCCCAAAATAAACTTCTGCTGGGACAAGACTATGAGGATATGAACCTGGTCTTCTGCCTGAGCAACGGCAAGCCCATAGATAGATCCAACCTTAACCTGCGCTTCAAACGCATTATGAAACAGTTCGGCCGGCCTGAAATCCGCTTCCACGATCTGCGTCACACCTGTGCAACCCTTTTCATGGCGGCTGGAGTAGATGCTAAAAAGGTTCAGGAGATACTGGGGCATGAAAGCATAAGGACTACCCTGGATATCTATGGGCACGTGCTGCCGAGCATGCAGCGTGAGGCTGTGGATAGAATGAACGATTTTATGGGGCGGTAACTGAAATTCTGGCTAATACAGTTTAGAGCTATTGCTAGAAAAAAAGAGAACCTGTTTTGGTTCTCTTTTAACATCTTTATATGCAATCTCGAATTTTTCTCGATTCTCCTTAATAGCAGGCAATTTTTTCTGGTACCCTTCCTAATTTGGTTATAACAGTCACCCCCAAGGCTTCTAAAATTCTGTTTGCTTTTTCAACAGAAACTCCATGGTATTCATTTTT
>JBEHWI010000117.1:0-1609 GCA_040217815.1 Syntrophomonadaceae bacterium
TCCCCAAAAGGTGATTGATGCCGTCAACGAACAAGAGGGCTTAGGTTTTATCGTTCACCCTTATGAACTGGGATCAAAATTGATTGAGAACGGAAAAACCTACCCGTGGACTGATTGGGATGTGCATGGATTTACCGGCATGGGCGTCTGGAATTACCTTTCACAATGGCGCGACGGACTTACCAGTATTTTTAAGGCCCTGTACCTTACCTACATTAATCCGCACCAACCGACTAAGGACGGACCGGATCGCGAGACGATGGCAAGGTGGGATCGGCTTTTACAGAAGCGTATGGTCGTGGGGATAGGATGTTCGGATGCCCATGCTATTATCATAAAGCGGGGGCTTTTAAAAGCTGTTATTTCTGATTACTGCACCAGTTTTAGATGTATCAATACCCATGTTTTGCTGGAACAACCGCTGACCGGCGATGTGAAGCAAGACAAAGGCATGATTTATAATGCTCTTCAGGCGGGGAGATGTTTTTTTAGTTATGATTTCTTTCGTGATCCGGCCGGGTTTCGTTTCTATGGAAATTCATCCGATAAGATTGCGCAGATGGGGGAAGTCATTGAGGCGGCAGGGGCAACACTGATAGTCGAAAATCCCGGCGGTAAAGTTTATCTTATGCGGGGTGGCCGCCGCTACCTCGAAAGCGACCACCGAAAATGCTATTTCCAAGACCTGACTCCGGGGGTATACCGGGTTGAAGTGTTCCACAAACACGGCCGTGATTACCGGGCCTGGATCTACTCAAATCCTATTTTTCTTAAGTAAAAGCAGACAAAGGATTGATTCTCTCGCTCGATTAGTTTCAATACCGGTATTTCTTGTCATAACGCAACAGCCTTTACCTCTTTTAGCCCTGATTTCGTCAGTTTCGCTCACTCTTCGGTAGGTGTGTATATCGCTGTTACTGCCGTCTTTTCATGAGAAAGTTTATTGCCTGCTTTTACCAATAATATTACCGCTAATACAATAAACGGCAGTCCTCCGATAATACCGGTAGCAGCTGGGCCGAGAATAGGATTATACCCGGTTTTCGCCAGAAGAATGGGAAGCCCCGCACCGGCGTTTATCGCCGAATGAATCATGGCGGCGGGTATTACGCTATCCAATTTGATTGATATATAGCCTTCTATGACTCCCAGCCAAAAAATGAACACCATCATCGTCAAAATCCCCAGCCATGGATAGCCTGTATAGCTGGTTCCGTAATTATGCCCCATCACAACCACCGGTATATGCCACATGCCATGTATAATACCGGAGATGACCAGGGCCGCCCGGTCAGATAAAAGCATGCGTAATTTGGGAAGCAAATATGCTCTCCAGCCGATTTCTTCACCCAGGGTCGGAATAATATTAATAACCGGACCGATGATAACTATCGTTAAAATTTGAATAAGCAACATATTATTAATTGAAAGCCCCGTTTTGCCGCTTGCAGCTACCATTCCCTTCAAGACCGTAAATTCCGGATCAAACGAACCCGGGACAATCAAGAAATACAACGCCCCGCTCAAAAACAATAATGCTGTTGGTCCGAAATAAGCAAGCAAATACTGTTTCATATGCCCTTTGAAATATGGGCGCAGATACATATTG
>JBEHWI010000118.1:0-1607 GCA_040217815.1 Syntrophomonadaceae bacterium
CCTCCCTAAACCTGTCCAAATTAAAATCAGTGTAGGGCAGCAGGTCGACCTTATTAAGCAACACCACCCGGGCCTGGCGAAAAATCAGCGGATACTTGCGCACTTTGTCATTGCCTTCGGTGGTACTAAGAACAACAGTGGTAAAATCTTCACCCAAATAAAATTCTGCCGGGCATACCAGGTTACCTACGTTTTCAATAAAAATCATGTTAAGATCATTCGATGGAAGCTGGGCAAAAGCCCTGCCAACCATCCCTGCATCCAGGTGACATGCCCCTTCCGTATTGATTTGGATAACCTCCACGCCTTTCTTCTCAATCCGCTGGGCGTCCTGATCGGTGTACAGGTCCCCTTCAATAACCCCTATTTTGAGCTTTCCTTCCAGTTTTTCGATAGTCCGTTCCAGGATGGTGGTCTTGCCGGATCCAGGCGAACTCATCAGATTTATGACTAACAATTTCTTGTCGTTAAATACATTGCGATTTCGCTTGGCCAATAATTCGTTGGCACCCAGCAAGTGGGTTTCCATATTTATCTGAACCATTAAACCCGATCCCCTTCATAGTAATCCAAATACATCTCCCGGCCCTTAACAATGTCTACCTGGTTTGATCCGCAGGCTAAACAGGCAAAACAGTACGGATCTTCCTGAATACTTTCGCTATTACAGGTCTTGCATTTAATCAGGGCAGGTACCTCTTCAATCTCCAGTCTCGCCCCCCGGAACATATCCTCCTGGCTCAACACTTCAAATGCAAATGCAAGACTATCCGGCATTATCATGGTTAATTTACCAATGACTAATTTGAGTTTGTTGATCTTGTTGATATCGTTCTGCCTGGCACTCTCCCGGACCATTTCCAGGACGCCTTCCATAATGGATAGCTCATGCATTTCTTATCCCTCTATAACTGCAAATATTAGGTGTTTTTGGTATCCATTATGCCCAAACAAAAAGCCCGGTGGACAAGCGCCGAGCTAGATGCAAAAGTATCCAAGCAGTTGACTCCTTCATGGAACCGCTGGCACTTGCCTAACTGAGCATCTTGTTTCTGAACATACTATTTGTTTAAACTCCTATGATCGCGTATAAAACTTGATAAGCAACGAGAGCCCGGTGAATTCTCCTGCATAATTCGAGAAGTATTTCACAAAACCTGTTTCAATTAAAGTGACAATTCTTTTTTCCCGCTGCCAATAATGGTACCCATGAAAAAAGCCCAGCCGGAAATGCTGAGCATTAACGCACAAGCTCGAACTCTTACATCGAGTTCTTCGCTCATATGCGAAGCAAGCATCTCCTTTTCACAATGGAAGGCCCTACTGTTTCCAATCGAACCCTAACGGCCTGACCACCATAGTTTTCCCGTAGGATAATCAGGCTCGGAGAAAATTGACTACTATATTCATTTTCATTAATTCTTGTATATTCTACTTAAAACCTATAATTCCTGCAACGGGTATTTATTTAATTAAAACAACTGTTACCCGGAAAATTGACTCCTTTTATAAAATTCACTATTATTTATAAATTTGTTATTGCAAGTACTTGGATCATAATGTTAAAATCAAATCACTAGATAGTCATCAGTTTCAGTCTTCGATCT
>JBEHWI010000119.1:0-1594 GCA_040217815.1 Syntrophomonadaceae bacterium
TCTCAATTCCATCCCACTCCGGTAAGGACTCGAAGTATTCCTTTACAGGGTGGTAGGCACGCTCGGCCGCCACAGCCAGCAGGGCGTCTTTGAATTTTCCTGGCGACCACAAGCCATAGGTATTGGCAAAATAGACCTTGGCTCCCGCGGAATCGGAATCGTTCCAGCCCGGCTTTACCTGCTTCCAGGGTAAATTCCCTTTAACGTCTATCCCGTTCCGATGCTGGTTATACGCTATCACCTGGAGGTTTTGATCGTGGCGCATTATTAAAACAAGGTTGGGGAGGGTGTCCTTAATTTCTCCGTTTTTTGTAATGATAAGCTTTGCTTGCCAGTCATCTTCATTTATAAAATCACACTCAACCTGGGCCATTCTCTCCGCTGCCAGCTGTCTTTTAACTCTTTCATCGGCTGCGGCCAATTCCTGCATGGCCTTGAAAGAGGGTAACTTGGCCGGTGTTTTGTCCTCATCCTCCTTTGCATCAAGGTCCCTGAATTTATGAATCCTCACCAGATCGAAGGCATTACAGAGCTTTGCGCAAGCCGGATCGGTGGCATGATGGGAGTAGGCGAACTTATCATCATAGATGAGAACACCAGCCGTGCTGTCAGCCGGTACATAGTCATACCGGCTGGGTACCAAACTGGGCTGATACTCTTCTGGAAGAAAGGTTTCAATAGCATCCTGAATTAAATAGGCTCTGCAAAAGGCTCCGACAATCCCTTGCTTTTCAAGGGGATCGGCTTGCCGGGCGATGGAACGTTTGATGATAGCCGCCTGTCTTGAAGATACCGGCCACGCGGATACATCCCGCCAGTCTGCATATCTGGCCAACACCTTATCGGGATCCAGCCACTCCCCTTCCTGATGCTCGAATACAAACTCCCCATCGCTGGAGGTGCTGGGCCAGTACATCAATCGGGCAGGTTCATAAGTGGTGTCATCAAACTGCTCGATGCCGATGTCGTCTGCAACCCTGCGAGCCACGGCCTGATATTCGTCAGCCTTAATACTACGAACCATAGGAATGATAAGCCTTAATCTGGGCTTTTCCGGTGTGTGCTTATGGGTGGAATATATGCAGCAGGTAAAGTCATATAACAGGGTTATTGCTTCCCAAATATCTGCCCTGGCATAGTCCATGTCCAGAGTAAGCATACTGCGGTATTCAATATGCCCGCTTTTACGCTTTCCTTCCTTTAATCGCCCGGCAACAAACCCGCCCACATCTTTAATTTCATCCTGCCCTGCTTTGGAGAGTTTCCTGTATTCCGCAACCGTTTCACTGGTCCGGAAAGTATTTTTAACTTTATCTAAAAACTGCGGCCAACTGATCTCACTATTCTTCCACATCTTTTCCTTCCGGCTGTTGCCGGTAGCAATGCTAAACTCCACTTCTTTATACCCCCAACACCTAATCCTTTCGGTAATAGCTGCATTCATAGCCATCAGCACGAAGCGGGAGACCTTCCGCCCAGGGTATCGGTTGGCTCATTATTTCGCACACTTCTGCCAGGCTGCCGCTGCCGACAGGTGCTTCGATAACCACTTCATCGTGCACATGCATTACAATGTCATAGCCCGCTTTGCAAA